>JAVBNH010000043.1:0-23526 GCA_031551635.1 Oscillospiraceae bacterium
AGTAGTCATTTCTAACTTGTCTTTTTTGTCCTGAGCTTTGTTGTCGTCCTTGCCTTGCGTCAGCAAAGCTACGTCCTCCGCCTTGCTCAGAACAAAAAATCCTGCGTCATAAATTGTCGACTGTTTGCGTGCGCGGTAATAATTTTTTTTGTTTTATACAATCTCCCATATCACCGTAACGCTATCGTTTACATCGATGTTCTCAGGCTCAATTTCCAAAGCCTTCGACTTGTCGTAAACGCAGTATTTTATGCTATCATCCACACATAAATTTGTATTCGAATAAAGCCGGAGCTCGCTCCAGTCATAATCAATTCGTTTTATAGCTCCCAGCGACAGACCTGCCGCCTTAGCGAGTATACCGGCCTTCCATTTTGCGTTTTCGATTGTGCTTTCAAGAAGCTGCTGTGATACTGCGTTTGCATCTTTGACGGAAAAAAGGATTGTGAATTTAGGAGCAGCCTCACTTTCAGCAATACTTGCGAGCGTAAGCCCCAGTTTTTTTGTGTCAAGGTCAAACTCCAGACGCAGAGCATGCATGCATGAATAACCGATGAATTTTTGCTGCCAGTTTTTATTGCTGTCCTTGTAGCTTTCGTATTTGGTACTGACATTGAAATTCGTGGTTTTCAGAGCCTTGCCCTCATGTCCCGCAGCGGCAACAGCTTCGCGCAGATTGTCCAGTAATGCTGTCGCGCGGTTCATCATGTCTTCATATTTATACTCAACCGCTTCAAAGCTCATTTCTATAACAAATAAGTCGGGAACAGCAGAAACCTTACCTGTGCCCTTTACGATTATTTCTCGGCTGCTAATCATTCCGTCCATCACCATTATGGTCATTCCTTTCAGTCAATAGCGAGCTAATATGACCTAAATTTATTTGCCTAAAAGGCACAAATACTTTTGAAAAACAAGTTTTTCAAACTATACCTCCGCGTTTTTTAAAGTCAGCCTTTATGTCTGCGTTCCATTCGGCGTCAAGCTTTTTAGAGTCGCTAGCCTCACGGAAGGTTGCAGTGGCTTTCGCGAGGGATGCGTATACTACCTGAGAACCTTCTCTGTCGGCATGGTAGCTTTGCGCCCTGTCCGCATTGATACCGAACTGCTGTGCCGTCTTTACTGCGTCAATATTCGCACCGAGAAACACGAATTCCCAGCCGTAAGTTTCCTTTTGCCGTTCAATGAGCGACTTGACTTTTTCGGCGGTGTACTCGCGGCTTGAGTTTTCCTCGCCGTCTGTGATAATGACAAACATCACCTTTTCGGCGCGGTAATCTTCAGATGTGTTCTTTTGAGCATTAGCGATTTTTTGAATTGTCATACCCATAGCGTCAAGCAGTGCAGTCGAGCCGCCGACAGTGTATTCCTTTTCGGTAATCAAGCTGACAGCCCTGATGTCGATGCGGTCATGGAGCAACTCATAATTGTTGTCGAACAGCACAGTAGTGATTTGGCATTCACCCTTTAAAGCCTTTTGTTTTTCGAGCACAGAGTTGTAGCCGCCTATAGTGTCGCTCTCTAATCCGCTCATAGAACCGCTCTTGTCGAGTATAAAGACAAGTTCTGTAAGTCCTTTTTTCATGTTGGTGACCTCCTTAAAATCTGTTATGCATTAAGGATATCATCTTCAGGATGAATTAAGGTCGCTTTCGAAGCGACATTAATTTAAGTGTTGTTATTGAATCGGATAGCAGTCTACCCGTCAGATTGCACTCATGCTGTAGAAAATATTGTTAAAGTAGAATAGATCGGTTTTATCCCGCAAAGGTAACGAGTGCTTATTTTCTCCAAATTCACTCGCTGATGTTCTTCAACTTTTTTAGTCGGTGCTGAGATTTCCTGATTGGTATAGTGATGATTTGTACTAAAGCAGAAAGCGCTAAAGTAAGGGTTCCAATTACAATGTGCGGGACATGATAGACCTCAGATGAAAAACCCCGTGCAAACCAATCCAAATATACATTATAAAGGTTGTATGCTTCCCATAGCCACATGACGGAAATAACAAGCAATACGGCACTTATCACATTGGCTATTCTATTCACACGTTTGTAGTGTGCAATTTTGGAATCAAGGTCGGATTAAATATCAAACTCTCCATCTGCTGCTGCTTTACGCAAGTATACCCAATGCCTAAAAGAAGCAATATGTGTTACGCTGTCTCCTCAAAAATTTCAGGTATGCAACACTCTGTGCGTGTGTGGGCAAATATGTAAGAAGCTAAAGGCGACAAACATATTCCCCTTTGCAGCCCTCTTCAAAAACAAAGCGCATACCACTCGCATCTACAAGCTGCATCCCCTTAGCCGACAATTCATTCAGCCACTTTTCCTCTTTCTCGTAAGCTCCAATAGAAAAATATTTATAAACAATTTGCCTCATTCAAAATCCCCTCCGATTAGCGCGTCGCCATTTCTGACCAATTCTTTGAGCCGTGCAAGCTCTGTTTTCAACGCACGGTCTCCTTGCTGAGTAATAATATACTCTTTTTTTCTTGCATTAGTATCACCTGGCAAAGCTCGAATCCACGACTTTTCCAACAGGGTATTGATTGCACCATAAAGTGTACCCGCCGCAAGTCTTACTCTCCCAGCACTAAGCCTTTCCACGTTTTGCATAATACCATATCCATGCATGGGTTCAAGCAATGAAAGCAGGATGTAGTAAATGCCTTCCGTCAAGGCAATGTTATCATAAGTATCTGACATTATATCCTCCTCCGTTATATCGGCTAACGATATTATTATAACGGAGACCGATACATTTGTCAATAGAAATTAAAAAATTTTTTAACCCTCACCATTAATCATCACCCAGCACAAATATGCTCATGAAGTATGGACTATTCAAATTCTTATTTTTTTATTCGCAAAATAAACCCATGCCCTTGCGGACACGGGTTTATTTTGCGGTTACCATTTTTTCGAGTTGTCTGAAAAAAAATAAAACCGCTGAACCCATAAGGGTCAACGGTTATTTGGAGCTGGTGGACGGATTTGAACCCATGCGAGACTGCACAGCAGTCTCGATGTGGCTTTCTGAACCCTATTTGATTACTTTGAGAAAAGATTTGGAGCTGGTGGACGGATTTGAACCCCCGACCTGCTGATTACAAATCAGCTGCTCTACCGGCTGAGCTACACCAGCAAGATTTACGAACGCAGTGAGTAAATCTCGAACGCGAATTATTCGCGCAGCGTGTAATTCCGTGAGTAAATGGAACGCAGTGAGTAAATCTCGAACGCGAATTATACGCGCAGCGTGTAATTCCGTGAGATTTTTACCATATAAATCCATGAGAAAGCTAACGGAAAAACCGTGCGAACGACAGTATAAAAATCCTTGAAAAATCAAGCAAATTAATTTGTCTGTCCGGCAACGCTTAGATAATATATCATAAATATTTTTGTCAGTCAAGTGTTTTTCGCAATTTTTTTTTATTCACTGCTATTTTATACAATTTCGTAAAAATGTATAAAGAATGCTTACAAAAACGGTTTTATATGAATAAATTCAGCAGATAATTGAATAATAGAATGGAATGATTTTTATTTAAAATAAATCTGAAACGGGGATAATAATGGATTTTCGCACCGATTTAGCACTTGAAAGAAGAAAAATTCTTGGCACTGACGATATTGAGGGGCTGAAAACCCTTGAATTTGACGAACAAAATGCGCATATCACTGAAATTGATGTTTTGAATGAAGCGGCTTCAGAAAAAATCGGAAAGCCTGTCGGCAAATATATCACAATCGAGGTGCCGCCCTTCGCCCAAAGCGCTGAGCTCCTTGACGGGAGACTGAATGCGGTCATTGGAAGGCTGCGGGATTTGTTGCCTGAGAGCGGCAATGTGCTCATTGTTGGTCTTGGCAACACCGAAATCACGCCCGATTCGCTCGGACCTAAGGTCATACAAAAAATTTTTTCAACTCGCCATATCAGCGCGGAGCTGGCTAAAGCCCTTTCTTTGGAGGGGCTGCGACCGGTATGCGCTATTTCGCCCGGCGTACTCGGTCAGACAGGCATTGAAACAGGCGAGATTATCGCCGGGATTGTAAGCAAAATCCAGCCTGCCGCGGTTATTGTTATCGACGCTCTTGCCGCTCGCGAGCTCTCACGCCTCGGGAATACCATTCAGCTCTGCGACACAGGTATTTCACCCGGCTCAGGTGTTGGAAACATGAGAACACGCATTGACAGGGAATCCCTCGGAGTACCGGTTATATCGCTTGGAGTGCCGACTGTCATTGACGCAGTCACGATTGCCTGCGATATTTTCGGAAAAGAAGAATACAACGATGAAATCCGCTCGAATGCTGATGAAAAATTCAAGGGCATGATGGTCTCGCCGCGCGAGATTGACATATTGACACAAAGAGCATCAAAGCTTATTGCGCTCTCAATAAATTGCGCTTTGCAGCCCTCTCTGAGCGCTGAGGAAATCCTTGAGCTGGCAATTTAGATTCTGGATGCTAGATTCTGGATGCTAGATATTGGATGCTAGATTCTGGATGCTAGATTCTGGATGCTAGATTCTGGATGCTAGATTCTGGATGCTAGATTCTGGATGCTAGATTCTGGATGCTAGATATTGGATAAGGCTTCGCCTTATAATCCATTTTAATTTTGCACCCTATTTTGATTTAAACAGTGTTTATCAGCATCTAGTGTCCAGCATCTAGTGTCCAGCATCTAGTGTCTAGCATCTAGCATCTAAACTGTTATATTTACATTTTTAGCCTCATAAGTATTATTAATATCAATTCTTAGGCGGTTTAAAATGAAAATGTATGGTGTCCGGTTTAAACGTAAGGGCTTACTTTCCGGAAAAAGTTCATATTTTTCCTATCTGTTTTCGGCAGGAATCATTTTGATTTCAATTTTTTTTGCAGGGAATATATCGGGGCATATCGATTCGCTTGTACTGCTCTGTGCGGGCATTTCCATGCCAGAGGGCGGGAAAACCGCAGCTATAGAGGTTTTTCACAACTTTTTGGAAACGCAACCGTCCACGGACAATACAGCCGAAACCAGCCCGCCTGCTCCGCAGACAACTGGTGTAACAGTAACGACATTGTCCGAAACCTCCACCACAAAGACAAGCGAAGAGGAAACCTCAGACGACAGCGGAGGTGACACAAGCCCGATTTTCCCCGTGAATGCCGGGGATTCAAAGTTTCTGACAAAAACACCCGATGATGTCGCGGCGGTTATGAAGAGCGCAGTGACGCTGCAAAAAAACGCGGCTACCGGCGGCACAATAGTCGAAAAAACCTTCTCGAAAGCGGATTCAACAGATTCGTATGAGAGGATAAATGTTAAAAATGTCACCGAATCAACAACTATTAATATCGCGCAAAGCCTGAAAAACGGCATAAAGCTAGACATAAAGGACAACTCGAAGCCGGCAGTGCTTATTTATCACTCTCACACAACAGAAAGCTATTGCCTTACAAACTCCTTGAAATTCTCCAAAAACTATACGGGCAAAACAGAGGACACTGATATTAATATGGTCAGAATCGGCGACGAAATAACCGAAATGCTTGAGAGCGCGGGCGTTAGGGTCATTCATGACAGGAATATTTACGACATTGACTATAACAGCGCCTATGATTTGTCACGCGCTGCTGTCGAAAAACATCTTAAGGATAACCCTTCCATTCAGATTACACTTGATGTTCACCGTGATGCGATTCACTCAAGTTCTACGCAAATCCTGAAGCCTGTCACAAAGATTTTTGAGAAAAAAGCCGCTCAGATTATGATTATAACCGGTGCACAGGAGGGGAAAATCACTGTTTTTAAAAATTGGCAGCAAAATCTGGATTTCGCTCTTACACTGTATAAGTACGCTGACAACATGTATGCCGGACTGATGAAACCGATATTTTTCTGCCAAAGAAAATATAATATGGATTTGGGGAAATATTCGGTACTGCTCGAAATGGGCACGGATGCTAATACGCTCGAGGAAGCGGTATACTCCGCAAGGCTTATCGGTAACGCCCTTGCCGCGGTTATAGGCGATTTTTCGTAGAAAATAAAAAAGGTTGGTTAAAAAATGAGAAGTGAATTATTTATTCTTTTAAAGGTTTATGCGGTAATTCTTTGTGTTATTTTCCTCATTTTTGGGGTGAGCGCGGGTATTCTGAGTGCCAGAAACAACACCCGCCGGACAAGCTTCGGGGAAAAAACAGAAATCGCGAGGTATGATAATTTGTTTTAGTCATCTTCAATGTTTTTAATTGATTTTTGATATTCGATCATTTCACGCTCACGCTCAAGCTCACGCCGAAGTTCATCTTCAGTCGGCAAGTAAGGCATGTATTTTGAGGCAAATAGATTCTCTTTGTCGGCAAGCACAGAGTATTTTGCTATACTCTCACCCTTATCTGCACATAGAATTATACCAATTGTTGGATTATCATCAAACTGCTTCACTTTATCATCAAATAAACGAACATAAAAATCAATTTGGCCAACATCCTGATATGTCAGTTTGCCGGTTTTTAAATCAATGACTACAAAGCACTTTAGAATATAATTATAAAAAACAAGGTCAATATAATAGTGGTCGCCGTCAGCCGTAATTCTCTTCTGACGCGCCACAAATGAAAATCCTTTGCCAAGCTCAAGTAAAAAATCTTGAATTTTTTCTATTAAAAATTGTTCTAATTCACTTTCGTGATAATTGCGATTCTCTTTCAAATCAAGAAATTCTAAAATATATGGGTCTTTTATGATATACTCGGGGTCGGTTTTCGGTTCTAATGATTGAATTTCAATTCGTACACTTTCCTGACCGCTTTTTTGCGTAGCAAGTAATCGTTCATAATAGAAAGAATTAATTGACGCTCAAGCTGTCTGACACTCCAAGCAGCATCTACACATTCCTTTGTATAAAAATCCCGGCGTGTTTCATTTTCAATTTTCATAAGCAAACGATAATGCGACCAGGTTAATTCCGCACACAGTGTGTGCGGAATCTTATAAGTGCGATAGAATTGCCGCATAGCTTGAAGATTACGCTCGGTAAAACCTTTACCAAATTCAGTTGTAAGTTGCTTAGCTAAAATTTTCAACAAACCTTTACCATATTCTGAGCGTTCACTGACAGCATTGTCAATCTGACGCCCAATCTCCCAATAGGCTTCAACCATAGCAGTGTTTATAGCAGAAAATGCTTTTGAACGTGCGTGTATCAAAGTATTGCAAATTCCCTGATAGATTTTTAATTCATTTTTATCATCAAACAGTTTTCCAATTCTGTTTTCCTTATCCACTATATCCGCCTCCTCTAACCGTAAGCAAACAATTACTTCATATAAAAACTCGTATAAAACATATCACAAAATTTATTAAAAATCAAGATTCTTTGGTATTTATGACTAAGGAATTTAAAAAATTTCAGAAAAGGCAGAAAAATGAGCTTTTTATTATAAGAACGAAATTTGCTTATGAATTGATACATAATAAGAATTATGAAGCTGCTCAATTGTTAAAGAACAAATTCGAAAGAAATTCCCTTAGCTATCCATTTGAGGGTACTATAAATACTGAGAGAGAGCTTATGAATTTTGCAAGCAGTTTATGCGTGAATAATTCCGATTTGAAAAATTCAGACTAATTACCCGTGCTCAGATAATGTCTGACCCCGAAACGCCAGACAAAAATCGCAGGAATGATAAACAGTATACCCCACAGCGGCGAGAGAAAATATAAGAGCTCATTACCCGCCGCGCGCCCTGTCAGGTACTGCAGCGGCAGGTAATTAAAGGACGCGAAGGGTATGATGAAGGTGAAAAAGCGAACGAAACCTTTAGCATAAATCGTCAGGGGATAACGCGAGAGCTGCTCGCCGCCGTAGGTCAGGATATTGATGACCTCAAGCCCTTGAACGGTGAAGAAGCAGACCGTCGCACCCATGATGAATATCCCCATAAAGACGAAAATCCCGCTGATTATCATAAGAAACACGCATATGACCTTAAAAAAATCAAACTGTATTTCAAGAATTGAAACCGCGATTATAAAGACGATAAAATCATTGAAAAGCTTGCCGAGTTTCGCCAGAGAAATTTCAGAGCAAAAAATCTGCAAAAGAGTGCCGACAGGTCTTAACAAAACCCTGTCGAAATCGCCCTTGACGATGAAGCGCGAGAACATATCGAAGCCCCGCCCCACAACCTCGCAGGCGGCGATAGCTATGCCCGCGATAGAAAAGCATAAGGCGACCTCTGCAAAGCTCCAGCCCTTAATTGTTCCGAAGCGCTCAAAAAGCAGATATGTGCCGGTAAAAACACCGACAACATTGACCATCTGCCCCAAAAGCGTAAAAAACAGTGACATCCTGTACTGCCAGATAGACTTTATCTGAATCCTTATATACTTAAAATAAACCGTCATTTTTCAATATCACTCCTTTTTTTTGCGGGATTTACAATAAGCTGGTTTTATATTTGTTGGCAGGGGCTAGGGGCTAGGGAAGGTCACGATTAAGACTAATATTATTTTTATAAATATGTCCGCGGATGATTTTATTTCCAGTATAAGCTTAACCAAGTAAATAATAAAAATAATCACATCAATTGTAAGCCTGTAAGCCTGAAAGCTTGTAAACCTTTAAAAAGTCTGTCAACCTGTATACCTGTATACCTGTATACCTGCAAACCTGAATTATCCGCCTTGTACGACTACGCGCCTGAGCACCTTTTTCATCGAATAAAAGCCGATAATCGTCGAAAAAACAAGCCAGAAGAGCTGAACCGCAAGAAGAATGAGGGCTTCCCTTCCCGCGATATTTCCCGAGTATATCCGCAGCGGCAGGTCGATTATATACCTGAAGGGTAAAAAGGCGACGACTTTTTGCAGCGCGTCGGGCATCAACGGAATAGGTATTATCGCACCTCCGAGAAAGTCCGCGGCGGCAACGAGCAAAATTCTGATTCCGTTCGCGTCAAGAGTGATAAAGGTCAGAACATACACGAGCATTTGAAGGCTGACAACCAGAAACGCGGACAAGCATAGCGAAAAGAGGAAGGTTAGAAAGGCTGGCAAATCCGGCGGAAGACGCATATTATACGGCGCGTTTAAGAATGAGGCAACAAGCAATATCGGCAAGCAGCGAAGTGAAGCCTCGGCAGTTCTTTTCGCCAGCAGCCTTGCGAACCACAGTTTATACAGGTCATACGGACGGCACAAATCATAGGCGACTAACCCCGATTTTATGCTGTCGAGCAGCTCACTGTCCATGAACCATATAGCCAGCAACGCCAAAAACGCCTGCTGCAGCCAGATATACTGCGCAAGCTGGGTAAACTCAATGGGCTGCGGCGCGGCACTGCTGTCGTAAAAGGCTTTATAGGTCATTATCATCATAAAGCCCCAGAAAAATTGAGTGCAGACGCCTGCCCACGCGGCAGCGCGGTATTGAAGCCCTGAAATAAATCTCATGCGGAACATTGAGAGGTATTGACGGGCGTTGCTTTCGCCCGAAATCCTGTTCTGACGGCTCACAGCGGTAATATTTTTCATATTCCGTGCTCCTTATACAGCGAGGCAATTATTTCCTCAAGCGGACAGCCCTCGCTGGTCATATCAAGGATATTCAGGCGTTCGGAAAGCTGCCCGAGCACCTTTGCGGCAGTCGTTATCTTTGTGTCTATAATATATTGTGCGCGCTCACTGCTCCAGTTTTCAAGCTTCGCGCCGAATATTTCCACAGGGGTATTATGCTCCTCAAAGCTCAGTGTCAATTTGCGGCTGCTGTCAAATTTCTGCTTGATTTCCTTCATCGAGCCATCATGAAGGATTTTTCCCTTGCCGATTAGGATAAGCCTGTCGGTAAGAGCTTCGATGTCGTTCATATCATGAGTTGTGAGAATAACCGTAAGCTTAGTTTCGTGATTTATCTCCTTAATAAATTTTCGAACGGCAAGCTTTGAAACAGCGTCCAGACCTATTGTAGGCTCATCGAGAAACAGAATTTTCGGCGAATGCAGCAGGGAGCCCGCAAGCTCTGCCCTCATTCGCTGCCCGAGGCTGAGCTGGCGCAGAGGAGTATTCAGAAATTCTCTCAGATTAAGTGTTTCACTCAACAATTCAAGCGTTTTTTTATATTTATCCTTCGGTACTTTATAAATATCGCTGAGCAAATCGAAGGAATCGGCAACCGGCACGTCCCACCAGAGCTGGGTGCGCTGCCCAAACACAACGCCGATATTGGCGACATATCTAATCCTGTCGCTCCACGGGCAATAGCCGTCAATCACACATTTTCCTCCGTCCGGCACGAGAATTCCGCTCATAACCTTAATTGAGGTGGATTTACCCGCGCCGTTTGGACCTATGTAACCGACGATTTCGCCCTCGCCGACACTGAATGAAACATCGTCAAGAGCCTTGATATACCTGTAATCCTGCCTGAACATCGCCTTCATGGCGCTCGCCGCGCCTTTTTTCCGGTTCGCGACTTTAAATGTTTTTGTGATGCCCTGAAGTTCAATCATAATGCTTTTACTCCTTTTATTATTGAGTTTTACACAGTAATGACGAATCAGCAGCTTCTTTTTAATAATCACCCCCTTAAAAACATAGCAAAAACTCCGCAAAAACTCCTCGCGGCGGGAGATTATATCCCGTCACCGAACAATTTTTGCGGTGGAACGTTGTTTATTTTTACCTAAAAAATTTTAACATATTTAACAATAAAAAACAAGTCAATTTTTACTTTTTATGAATTTTTTTCCTTGAAAAAAGCCGTAATGCTCAGAAATAGACTAAAATCCTTGACAAGCATTGAAAAATATTGTAGACTTGGAATGTTACCAATAAAAAAACAGGAGGATAATGGAAAACTATGAAAAAAATTATCAGTATCACCCTCGCGGCGGTAATGCTTTTGACCTCGCTTGGGCTTTTTACCCTCGCAGGCTCAGCAGCTGACGCGAATATCAGGCGCATCACGGCTGTCATGAACGGTGACGCGAAGAGTGCGAGAGGTCTCGGCTGGACTACCGATACGGATGCAAAGGCGATTGCAAAGGTCGTCAAGGCTTCCGATTTCACCCCCGAATTCACCGGCGCACTTGTATTCAACGGCACTTGTGAAAAATTTGAAGGCGTTTACTCTAACAAGGTTATGGTGACCGGTCTTGAAGCCGGCACGGCTTATAACTATATTGTCGGCGACGGCACAAACTGGAGCGAGGTCGGCACATTTGAGACGGCAGCTGACGGAAATGACGACTTTTCTTTTATAACTATAGCCGATGTTCAGGCGAGTAATGACGAGAATTTTGCCCGTGCTGCAAAGGTAGTCGGAGCGGCTATCGACAAGCTTCCTGACTATAAATTCATGGTCAATCTCGGCGACTTCGTGAATGACTGCACTCAGGAGGAATGGGATTTTTACGCGAAAAACTTTGATTCCATCAACCTCGGCACAACCCTTGTTCCCGTTTCGGGCAATCATGAGGGCAACATGAAGTGGGGCTGGTTCCAGAGCGTCTTCAATACCCGCAAGATTCAGAATCTGACAAATAAAACCGGCTCTTATTACTCCTTTGACTACGGCAATGTTCACGCAGCGGTTCTGAATACCAACGACATGTATCCCATGTCGCTCAACCAGATTAACTGGCTCAAAAACGACATGAGTAAGTCAGACGCTGACTGGAAGGTCATTTTTATGCACCGCGCCCTGTATTCAGCGGGCAAGAATATCAATAAACCCGATACACTTATCATGAGAAACGTGCTTCTGCCGGTCATTGACGAGCTGGGAATCGATATTGTCATGGCGGGTCACGACCATATGTATTTCAGAACCGAGCAGGTCAAGGGTGACGCGCTTGTTGAGGATGTCGCGACAGTTACGGAGCTGTATAACGGCGAGGCGACAGAATTCGCCTACAATCCTGACGGCACAAGCTTCATTCTCCCCTCAACCGCGGGCACTAAGAGATATGACGTGAATGACAAGGCAGTTGAGCCTATACTCTCCCTTGCGGCGAAAAGCGTCGCGACTAAGGAATACGGAGTTTATTCGACAATCAATATCGATGTTGACGAGGCAAGCGGCACAACAAAGTTCGTCTATAACGCGTACGGTCTCAACGAAGAAACCGGCGTGTCCACACTGATTGATAGCTACGCAATAATGAAGGACATGGGGCAAACAGTTGTTGACCCGAATTATGAGGAGCTAAAGGAAATCGGCAATGAAGGCTTCGACATAATGAGAATGTTCAGAGAATTCGCCAATTATTTTGTCAAGGACTTCGTGAGAAGCATTGCGGGAATTGTGAACTATTTCTAAGAAATAATTGCGGCAGGGATAGGAGAGTAAAACGGAAAACACTCTTGTCCCTGCCGCTATTTTCATCCAGTTACCAATGGTAATTAAAGCTAAAAACACGACGGTATGCTATGTACTAATCCCATTTAAAAGGAGGAATCCAAGCGAACCCGTTATGCGATATAGCATAACGGAAAAAGTTCGCGAAGGATTCCGACTATTTAAATGGAGATTAGTACATGAACTTGCTCATTTAAAAGGAGGAATCCAAGCGAACCCGTTATGCGATATAGCATAACGGAAAAAGTTCGCGAAGGATTACGACTATTTAAATGGAGATTAGTACAAAAGCTTACTGTACTCGTGCGTTGCTGTTCCCCTTTTCGTATGGTTACTCATTTAAAGCTAAAAACACGACGGTATGCTATGCAGGGTAATTTTAATTACCCTGTCGCCATTTTCAACAATCTTGTAATGGTAATTAAAAGCTAAAAACACGACGGATGCTCAAACCGTCGTGTTTTTTGGAAATGATATAAAAATGAAACTTTTAGCGGCAAAATTAAAATACCTGAGTGGGAAAAAAAGGAGCTCTCCTACCGTCCGCACTGACCTCGGATAAGCTTCCCTTTTAAGGGTTTAACCTTATGAATGCATTGTACACCAATATATACATTCTGTCAATGCTTTTTTTATAAAAAATGATGAAAATTATTAATTTTTTCATTTTCATGCAACATTTAGCTGTTTTTTTTAATCGTAGTGCTTTGCCGGAAATTCAATCAGTCTTTTTTTGCGAAATTCGAGCGGAGATTATTAACAATTTCCTAATTCCTAAAAACAGTAGAAAACATTAAGTTCTTTTTTTGCAGAATAACAACTTGATTATATTTGTTAATTATTGACTTTCAAATTCTGATATATTATAATTTATTTAATCAAATCTCGATACTCATCGAGAATATGGTCTGAAATGTACGAGGTGAACAGCAATGCCTTTGACAATTATCCGCGGCGATATTACAAAACTCAGCACAGACGCGGTAGTCAATGCCGCGAACAATGAGTTGCTCATGGGCGGCGGAGTTTGCGGCGCAATTTTTCACGCGGCCGGTGCCGAGAATCTTCAAGCCGCCTGCGACGAGCTTGCTCCGATTGAAACAGGCAAAGCGGTCATAACTGAGGGATTCAAGCTGCCCGCAAAATACATAATTCACACAGCGGGTCCTGTTTTTATAGACGGCAGCCACGGTGAAGCGAGCCTGCTGCGTTCATGCTATACAAGCTCGCTCATGCTTGCAATCGAAAACAATTGTGAAAGCATTGCCTTTCCGCTTATTTCAAGCGGCTTATTCGGTTATCCGAAGGCGGAAGCTTTTCATACCGCGACTATGGCAATCAGTGACTTCCTCAGGGAGCACGACATTGCCGTGTCTATAGTGTTATATGGCGGTGAGACTCCGGAAATAAATGAGGAGCTGCACGAATCGCTTGAACAATATATAAATGAACGCGTTGACAAAAAGCGTAATTTTGAAAATCGTAAATTGTTACAGCTCGAAAACGATTTGCTCAAGGATACTTTGTCAGATTTTCATCAAATTGAATCAAAAAAAATTGTCTCCTCTGATGTGTTTATCACAGAGCCGGAGGCGCGTAACAGCCTCGACAATCTTGTCGGCAATCTCGATGAGCCTTTTTCGGCTACCCTCCTTCGCCACATTGACGCGAGCGGAAAAAAAGACGCGGAAATATATCACCGCGCGAATATAGACCGCAGGCTATTTTCAAAAATCCGAAGTAATGAGCACTACACACCGAGCAAGCCGACCGTTATCGCATTCGCTGTGGCGTTGGAGCTGACACTGGAGCAAACCTCCGACCTCCTTGAACGCGCAGGCTTCGCGCTTTCTCATGCCAGAAAATTTGATGTTATTGTCGAGTATTTTATATCGAGCCGCCAGTACGACATTTTTCTTATTAACGAGGTACTCTTCAGCTATGACCAGCCTTTGCTGGGAGCGTAAAAAAGAAAACGAAAAATCAAAAAAACTAGGGAACAGTTCAAACATTCTCGATGCTTCGACACATAGAACCATCCCCTAATTTTTCTAATAGACAAATTAGAACAACTAACAATCGACCTTTTATTTTTTTGTAACTTCATACAATAATTTCCAAATCAAACAATTATTCTTGACAGGGGGGGGGATATGCTATAATATAATTAATATAAGTAAAAAAGAGGAGTGAGTGTATTGATGAAAGAGAAATTAAACTTAAAAAAACTAATGTCATTTTTCCTTGTTGCGATTATGCTGTTTAATACCCTACCTTCAGGCGCCGCCTCTTTGGAAGCTGACACCCAATCTCCGGGTGGTTCGTTTAAGGAATTACTGCCTCAGGAAAAACCGGAGACGGATATCGAGTATAAAATTATACATGAAGAAACAGAGCTGCGCGAGGAAGCTGTAAAGCATTTCCTTTGTGAAGACGGCGGATATGTCGCGGTGATGTACAGCTCACCTGTTCATTATAATGAAAATGGTGAATGGAAAGAAATTGATAATTCACTTGTACTGTCGGAGAACGTAAAAACATCTTCAGGTAAAGCAGCATATGTTCCGAAGGCAGGCAAAACAGGGGCAAGCTTCCCCCAGAGCTTTGCAAACGAGCAAAAACTGACACTCAGCAATAAAGGCTACACCGTCGCCTTTGGCATCAGCCAGGATAATAAGGACGTATCTCTCAGCA
Source organism: Oscillospiraceae bacterium (assembly GCA_031551635.1). Lineage (GTDB taxonomy): Bacteria > Bacillota > Clostridia > Oscillospirales > Acutalibacteraceae > JAVBNH01. Next base: position 15,062 of record JAVBNH010000043.1, read on the forward strand.
GCTCTGCTGAGCTTTCCGATATTGAGAGTTTGCCCTCTGAATTAATACTAAAAGAAACCCTTCAGGAAAGTAAAATACTGCAGAAAACAAGCGAAACCAAATTAACTGCTCAAAAAAATCTCTCCTCAGCCCTGACCTTTAAAGAAGTATTCCCTGATACAAATCTTGAGTATATCCTGTCCTCCTCCGGCATTAAAGAAAACATTGTTGTGAGTGAAAAGCAGGATAATTATCTATACCGTTTTGATATTAATTTAGGCGGACTTACCGAAGTTCCGCAGGAAGACGGCTCCATTTGGCTTTGCGAGGAAGGCAAGGCGAATGAAGCTGTTTTTATTCTCCAAAAGCCGTACATGTATGACGCGGGAGGCGAGCAGAGCTTCGAGGTCGATATGACACTTGATAAGGGAGTTTTAACCGTCAGCGCAAGTGAGGAATGGCTTAATGATAAATCGCGGGTATATCCTGTTGTAATCGACCCGACAATTTCCTTGAATAATTCTTCAACTGTTCTTGATACTTATGTAAATTCTTCGTGGCTGGCACCCGGTAACTTTTCAAATAGCATAAATCTATATGCCGGTAAGCTTGCAACTGGTTCTTTCTGCCGTACTTATGTCAGATTTAATTTGTCCGGCGTGAACATTCCGGCGGACTGTGCGATAACGGACGCTCAGTTTAGGATAAAAAACTGGGATATAAACAACGGCTATCCTATTCTTGCATATGACGCATATCAAATCAATTCATGGGACACAGGCACAATCAAATGGAGCACTCAGCCGTCTCCTATAACATCGAGTGCTAATTATTGCAGAAATAAATCAAACCTCCCCCTGCTGACCCCAAGTACAGGAGTTTCTCCTGTTTCTGAGTTTTACAGCATTGATTACACTTCCGCAATTTCCCGGTGGTATAATGGCGGAGTGAATAACGGAATAATAATAACCTCGGTGGACGAAACCGCAAACGGACAGACGGCATTCCACTCCGCTAACACCCTCTCAGACAGCGAGCGTCCGGTTTTGACGATTAATTACCGCTCGATATTACCGACGGTTCAATCAGTGGAGGGTAATCCCACGGCATGGACAAATCAGAATGTCACACTGAGCGTCAGCGCGGTTGATAACAGCGGCGCAGGGCTTCACGCCACAGCCTATAGCTTTGACAACGGCGTCTCTTGGCAGTCGTCCAATGCAAAAAGCTTCACAGAAAATCAGACTGTTTATATAAAAGTCAGGGATGCGGGAGGGCGAATCTCAGCCGCAACAACCGTTAACATTAACCGTATAGATAAAACCTCTCCAACGCTTACTGTGAGCGGCAATCCTTCCTATTGGACTACGGAGGATGCAATCCTGAGCATAGACGCTTCCGATTCAGGAGGCTCGGGGCTTCATGCCACAGCCTATAGCTTTGACAACGGCGTAACTTGGCAGTCTGACAATACTAAAACTTTTACAAGCAATCAGATTGTTAAAATTAAAGTCAGAGACACTGCGGGGAATATTTCATCAATGACAGTGTGGATTCTTAATATTGAAAGAACCGCGCCTGAAATTCTATCGGTTACGGGAAATCCTACCACGTGGACAACATCGGATGTCACTTTAACCGTTAATGCCGCTGACGAAATAGCGGGGCTGCATACAACAGCGTACAGCTTTGACAACGGCGCTTCGTGGCAGGCAGGAAACAGTAAAACCTTTTCAAGCAACCAGACCGTTAATATTAAGGTCAGAGACTCATTAGGAAATGTTTCAAACGCCTATGCAGTAGTAATCAGCAAAATAGATAAAGCCCCGCCAACGTTTACTGTCAGCGGTAATCCCACTTCATGGACAAATCAGAATGTCACCCTGACAATAAACGCTAACGACAACGGCGGCTCCGGACTAAATGCCACAGCCTACAGCTTTGACAACGGCACTTCATGGCAATCAGGCAATACAAAAACATTCACAGAAAATCAAACAATTAATATTAAGGTCAGGGATGTGCTTGGGCAGGTCTCACCGACTACAACGGTAAAAATTGAGCGTATTGATCGAAGTACACCGCAAATTTTAACAGTCAATGGAAATGCAGAAAAATGGACAAATCAAAATGTTACTTTAAATGTGTACGGAGATGACGGAATATCCGGTCTACATTCATCTGCCTACAGCTTTGACAATGGCGCTTCGTGGCAGAAAAGCAACAGTAAAACCTTTTTAAGCAACCAGACTGTTTATATAAAAGTCAAAGATGCTGCGGGTAATATTTCAAGCGTTTATACAGTAACAATTAACAAGATAGATAAAACCAAACCTGTAATTTTATCTGTTTCAGGTAACCCCTCAACACTGGCAGATTATGCAAAATTAACCGTAAATGCTTCGGATAGCGGAAATTCGGGTCTGCATGAATATGCTTACAGCTTTGACGGCGGGGAAACATGGCAAGCTGGCAACACAAAAACTTTTATTAAAAACACAATTGTATATATTCATGTTAAAGATACTGCAGGTAATGTTTCACCGCATGCTGAAGTTATTATAAATAATATCGAAACGTTAAATTGGCCTGCAAACCTAGGTGAATTCGAAGGTTATTACAGAATAAAGCATGTACAAACAGGAAAATATCTGACAATGGATAGCTTCTGGGGAGTGACGCTTTCTGCTTCGTCTTCATCAGAAAATCAACGTTGGAGATTTAGAACTGATAATAAAGCAAACGGGAGCTATAGCATTATTAACGGTATATCTTCGCAGTTATGGTTAAATGCACAAACAAGTTCCCCAATTTATTGCGGATATTACCTTGACGGTTTTAAAGCAAAAGCTATTAATGCTGTGTTAAGTTGTTACATTACAAGACGCTCAACCACAAGCACCAGTGTAAATATTCGTTGTAATTATAACAGTGGCAATGATTACAATAAAACATGGTGGGCCTTGGAAATTGATTCTGTTGATAGCGCTTCACCTAATTTTTATGACCATTGGACTGACAATTGGGCTTTAAACGAATGGGAGCTTGAACCTGTTTATTTAAAAGGCGATGTAGATATGAATGGAAAAATTGATAATTTTGATGGAAGATATATATTAAGAGCTTTAGAAGGAATAGAAAATTTATCAGCTTTGCAATATTTCCTTGCAGATTTGGATAATAATGGATATATTGAAAAAGAAGACGCATCAATAATACAAAGAATGAGAACGTTTACATCTTGATAAAACGGAGTTGTAAGATATGACAAAAATTAAAAAAATCAGAGACTTTGCAATCATTTTCTTAATAGCATTAATCATATATGGAATTGTTATTTTTATTTTTTCTATTTTTGGAATTGATGTAAAACCTTTTGGTAAAGAAGACATGGGAAAATATGACAAATTAATATTATCTCAATATAGTTATTTAAATAAAGAAGATGCATGGATATATATACTTCCTGAGAAATATTATTTTTTCGGACGTCCTGATTTTTATATTTCAATTGATGAATGGGAAAATGGTCAGCCAGTTCTTGATGATAGATTAGTATCAAAAGGCTTTTTTAGCTATAACAATAAGGATTACTACTTTTACTATTCAGATTTTCAAATGGATAAAAATTGTAAATTTACTAAAAGAGGAGGTTTTTTTGAATATATATGGCAGGACATTTATAATGCTGATACTGATGAAATTGCCTATACCCTATATGATAATCCGGAAGGTTTGTTTATTACAGACGAATACCTCTACTTTACCTACGGTAAAAACTTTTATAACTATTCGTTGTTTGAGCCCTATTATATATTCAATGGAGATGGATTATTTCAATATTATAATTTCAAAAAGTACAAGTTTGCAAAGCTAGATTTAGACTCGGGTAAAATTACTGAGATATCAAAAAAAGAGTATGAAGAAAAATATTATTATGTTAAAGAGAGGTCATAAAGCTTCTTGATTGGCTATAGGACAAAAAATGGGGGTATCTTATGATTAAACAAAAAAGACTTTTTTTACGATGTATAATTATGATTATAACGACAGTGGTTCTGGGTCTATGCGCTTATCAAATTATATTTCAATTAGGTCTTACTAATGGTGAATATTATAATAAAGAACCTTTTGGAAAATATGATAAGCTGATATTGTCGCAATATGCATCTTTAAATAATGATGAATACGGGTCACTTGATTATAAACTACCTGAACAATATTATTATTTCGGGCGTCCGGATATTTATGTTTCAGTTGATGAATGGGAAAATGGTCAGCCTATTCTTGATGATAGATTAGTATCAAAAGGCTTTTTTAGTTATAATAATCAAAATTTTTACTTTTACTATTCTATTTTTCAAGCAGATAAAAACATAGAAGCCAATAAAAGAGGAGACAATTTTGAGTATATTTGGAAAGATATTTATGATGCTGATAGAAATGAAATTTCTTTTAATTTGTATGACAATCCTGAAGGTTTATTTATTATAGAGAATTACCTTTATTATTCACATGGAAAGAATTTTTACAATTATAGGATATTTGCACCTCTATTTCAAATTTATGAAGATACTTCTTTTGCTTATCTTAATTTAAAAAAATATAAATTTGCAAAGCTGGATTTAGACTCGGGTCAAAGTATTGAGATTTCAAGGAAAGTGTATGAGGAAAAATATTATAATGTTAAAGAGGGGTCTTAAGTTATGAAAAAATTAAACAGGTTAAAATTTTCTGCAAGCATTTTGATAGTGCTTTTTCTTACCGCACCTACATTTGTGGTTGCTGATACAGAAGATGAGTTAACTTCAGTTGAAGAAGAAACTCTTGAAGAAATTAAAACTGTCACCCCTGAAGATGTTTGGGCAATGCTTAACTGCGGACTAATGCCAGAGGGTTGGAATGCTGAACCTATATATGATGAAAATATAGAAATAATAGATTTTGATAGCTTTGTTCATGAAGAGCCGGAACGTTTTTATTATGAATATATGACTGACGAAGAAATAGAAGCAGTACATATACGTATGGCGAACGGTGAAAATGTTATGTTTGGCGATGGTATCACTCACTCATTTAACTTAATGGGATTTAATGAATTCGGAACTTCATCAATAGAACAAAACAGATGGAAAAGTAATAAGACATATCCAATGCATCAATGGCTGGTTGAAAGAGGTTTTTTGATTTTGCAAAACGGAGATGGAACAATAAGAAATTTTTATAATCCATCACAAATTGCTATTATCAAAAAAGCAGCAGATTGGCCTGACAGCTTATTAGCTATTTCTGAGAGTAGCTTTATATTCAATAATCATTTTTATCATTATCAGACAGAGACAAATTATTGGCATAATAAACTTAACAAAATAACTGCAAAAAGTAAATTCATTGAGTGGTACGATGAAGCTGTTAATAATTATAAGAGTGCAACAAATTCAGATGACAAAATTGAAGCACTTAAACAATTTGGATATGCTATTCATTATATAAGCGATCTGGCAACTCCTGTACACACGGGAGAACGGTCAATTAGTGGGACATATAATCCTCTTGAAATAGCTCATGAAGATTATATTCAAGCAGAAAAGCACAGTCAATATGAAATAGATGCTTATAATGCAAGGAATGAACCCGGATATGTCGTTTCAGACGCTCCTGATTATCTGTGGTATATAACTAATTATCTAGACAATATAGCTGAGGTTGTTGCATATTATTCATCTATTTGTTACCCTGATGCATATTCCGATGTTGCACTAAAACGACAAAATGCAATAAAGACTCCCGTGCAATCATCCCAGAAGGTAGTAGCAGCAATAATAAATAGATTTATTTTTGATACAAACAAGGGTGATATTAATCTTGACGGTCAAATTACAGCAGTTGATGCCAGACAAACCTTGCGGAATTCTGCTAGTAAAATATCATTTAATGACCTTCAAAAATTAGTCGCCGATGTAGATATGGACGGAGAGGTTACTGCTACAGACGCTCGAATAATATTACGGGTTTCTGCGAAATTGTATTATTTTTAAAATAAGCAAAAAAAAGACGGGGACGGTACTATGTCTTTAAAATCAAAAAAAATTAGCATTCCTCCCCCCCCCAGCGACATCTTAAAGGACAAGCGACAAACAAGCCGCTTGTCCTATAAGCCTTTTCCGCGCCTGTCTTTCTCAATTCGCTAATAATTTATTATTGACGCAACAAAAATTCAAATTAAATTATCTTATATATAAGAGCAGGAGGTAACATCATGACTAAAAATAGTATAAAAAAACTAATTTCTATTCTACTGTGTACAATAACAATGCTCATGCAACCGACTTCGATGCTCAGTGCAAAATCCACCGATGTCTATACTTTAGGCGACTTGAACGGCGACAGCCGTATCACCGCTGTTGACGCTCGCTTATGCCTTCGCGCCTCAGCAGAACTAGAAACATTGAGCGAAAAGCAAAAAGCCGCCGCTGATGTTCTCGGGAACGGTAAAGCTTCAGCCGTCGCTGCACGCATTATACTTCAATTCTCCGCGGAAATTATCAGCGTCTTTCCTGCCGAGCAACCACTCAGCACAACTGTCTGGAAGGAAGTACCGATTTCCGATAAAAAAATTCCTGTATCCAGCAGTCTATTACCCTTTGATCTACGAGAGATTCTTTTAGGTTATGATAGTGATTTTAACTATCAATTTAATACTTATATTTTCAAGGGAACCATACTTAATTATAAAGCTTATCAAGTTTCATGGACAAATGAAAACGCGGAAAAAGTTGGACCTTTCGAAAAGACAATTATAGAAGTTCATGTTGATAAAACATATTATGGTAATTTGCCAATAAAAAGCGATATTCTAAAGATTTATTATCCTATGCCTTTAACTTGGGAAATAGATGGATCTGTTGGTATTAAAAAAAATAGCGAATATATTTTTATTACTAAAGTTCTTGATGAAAATTACACTAGTGCCGTAAAAATGATAACCCCAGAATATAAAGGTGAAAATGAAAAATATGCCGATGTTTCACTAGGCGGAACAAACTACAGATTACTTCCTGTTATTGACAAAAATGTTATTTTGCATTCAGGTTTTTTTGTTGATAATAAAGAGGTTATGCATAAAATTATACCATATGAAACAATTAATACCAGTGGACTGGTACATTTAGATCATTTTGAAATTGGAGGATATATTGCACTCAGTATTGATGATTTCGAAATTGAATTCCCAAAGCTGATTGAGCAGCTTGAAAATAAATATAAATAAGATGAAAAATACCATCTTAAAAAGGAAGGGACAAAATGAAATCATTATTTAAAATTATACTAAAAACCATATTCATAATAATCCTTATTCCAATTTTATTGTTTGATGCGAATTTTTCAACCCACGCTCATGATCTTGATGAATGGTCACAACATTATACAAAAAATAGGGCATATAGAAATGAATTTGATTCGTTTGCAATAGGAAACTGGAATCATATGGGTATTAGTACAATAAATTATTATATCGACTCTGCTACTTTGCCTTTAAACAGTAATAACAGACAGAAAGTTTTTAATGCTTGGAATAGCGGTATCGCTTTATGGGGTACATTGATCAATAGCATTGAAACTTCACCCTCAGAAGCTCATATGAAAATTTGGTATAATTCTGACATTGCTTTTGAGGAAGCTGCGGCATATGCACCTAGTTATGGCGGTGATCCAAATAAACATTACAGAAAGGGATTGGTGTGGAACTCAGTTTATAATGATTATAGATATGATGCAGAAATATTCATCACCTTTAAAGGGTTAAAAGATGACAAAAATGCAATCAGGAAAGGAATAATAGCTCATGAATTAGGGCATCATTATGGAATCATGGATTTAAAACCATTGGGAGATGATAAGCGTACATTTACAGATCTTGATACTATTTATAATGATAACTATATTAATCATCCATCTAGTTATCCTACTAAAGTCTCAGGTCACGATAAAAACGCCTTACGTATAGGATTAAATGACCTCTGGTATGAAGTAGTTGATAATGATGTGCGGTTGTATCAAGAATCACCGGGTGTTTGGAAGTACCAGGAGCCATCAGGTGCTTGGAGATCACTTGGAGATATAAATAACAACGGAGAAATTGAAGCTGTTGACGCCAGAGCAGTGCTAAGATATAGTGCCAGTCTGGAAAGATTTAATGATACACAAAAAGCGGTTGCCGACGTTAATCGTAGTAGTGACATCACCGCTGCTGATGCCAGACAGGTTCTTAGATATTCTGCGGGGATTATATCAAAGTTTTAGAACAAAAAAAAGACAGGGGACGGTAAAAAAGACAGGGGACGGTACGAAACCACTGAAAAAGTCTCCGGCTGGCAAGAAATATGCAAATAAAAAAACCGAAATAAACAAAATAAATTGCAAAAAGTCTTCCATTTTTCGCTCAGATATGGTATAATAAAAGCATGAAAAGCCTTATGGAACGA
>JAVBNH010000007.1:0-141978 GCA_031551635.1 Oscillospiraceae bacterium
CGCAAACCCGGCACGGCGCTCATGTCGCTCCTCAGCGTTGCACTATCCTCCGTACCGGTAAAGCGGTAGCATTATACCACATCTTTTTTAAAAAAACTTTGCACTATTAAAAATTGTCCTTGACAAAGGGTACACTTCAAATTGATGTCGAGAAGGTAGATTTGTGCTTTTTTTACCTTTCTGCCCGACTGGATTTAATTTTTTGATGACTTGTTCTGGTTTTATTTCAGTTTATTGCTGATTTTAAAATCGCTCGCAAGCATAATCAAAAAGATTACTAAAAATTAAAACGCGACCTTCATTATTCATTATTAATTCTTCATTTTCCAAGTCCCTAGCCCCTAAACACATATTGATTCAAGAAAGGGATGTATAGTATGATTTTTCATGATTATTCTGTTACAGACATTAATATTGCCTATATCGGCGGCGGCTCGCGCGGCTGGGCATGGGGGCTTATGAGCGACCTAGCTGTCGAGGCTTCCATTAACGGCACTGTGCGACTTTATGACATTGATTTTGAGGCGGCAAAGCACAATGAGATTATCGGCAATAAATATAAAAATTCGCCGGGTGTTAAAAGCGTTTGGAAATATAAGGCGGTCAAATCGCTCAGAGCAGCTCTCGAGGGCGCGGACTTTGTAGTTATATCAATCCTTCCCGGCACCTTTGACGAGATGGAAAGCGATGTTCACGCAGGGGAGAAGTACGGCATTTTCCAGCCTGTCGGCGACTCGACAGGCCCCGGCGGTCAGATTCGCGCCTACCGTGCAGTCCCGATGTTTCAGGAAATTGGCGTAGCGATAAAAAAATACGCACCTGAGGCGTGGGTCATTAACTATACGAACCCAATGACGCTCTGCGTGCGTGCCTTATACGAAACCTTCCCGAAAATCAAGGCCTTCGGCTGCTGCCACGAGGTCAGCGGCACCCAGTCGCTGCTCATTCAGGCTATAACCGATGTGCTGGACGGTGACTACCCGAACCGCAACGAATTTTTCACAAATGTTCAGGGCATAAACCACTTCACCTGGATTGACAAGGCAACCTACAAGGGCATGGATTTGTTGCCGGTTTATGATAAATTTATCGATATGTGCCGTGCCGAGGAGCTTAAAGCTCAGGAACGCGAGGACTGGACAGGGCTGAATGTGCGCTCAAAGAACGCGGTAAAATTCGACCTTTTCAAGCGTTACGGAGTTATAGCCGCGGCGGGCGACCGCCATCTTGTCGAATTCCTGCCGCCATGGTACCGCTCTACGCCTGAGGTTGTCGCCTCGTGGGGCTACGGACTGACAAAAGTCGCCGGGCGAAAAGAGGGGCTTCGCAAAAGGCTTTTAAAAAGCGAGGAAATGCGCGCGACAAAAGAGCCTTACCGACTGAAAATCAGCGGCGAGGAGGGTGTAATGCAGATGAAAGCACTCTTAGGGCTTGACCAGTTTGTGACGAATGTGAATATCCCGAACAGCGGACAGATATCCAACCTGCCGCGCGGCGCGGTGGTGGAGACAAATGCGGTTTTTTCCTTCAACAGCGTTATACCTCTTAACGCCGGAGAGATGCAGCCAGATGTCAAAAGCCTTGTGGAGCGCGTGATTATTAATCAGGAGACGATAATCAAGGCGGTTTTTACCGCCGACAGGGAGCTGGGTTTCCGCGCCTTCATAAACGACCCGCAGATGACTATTTCAATGGACGACGCGAGAGCGCTCTATGACGAGATGATTGCGAACACAGCTAAATTTATACCATGGCTTTGATCCAGGATTCAATATTCAGGTCTGTAGAGTTGTATTGCGAAGTTATTTAATAAAAATATGCACCAATTTTAAAAGGATTAATTATATGAAAAAGGCTTTTATTATATTTGTTATTTTTCTTTGCTGTTTATTATCCTATTCCATACCTGTTATAGCATGGAATCCGGGCAAGCATTTTTCTGTTGAAATTATTTATTCAGAAGTACCGGAAAATGCTGTAATGCTTGATATGCTTGTCAGAAAAAGCGATATAAAAAACAATTTTTCTGATTTTCAGACACAAAATGGTGAGTTGTTTGGAATAAAGGCTACTAGCGAAATTGCAAATTATGATATTGCCGACTATGTCAGCTATTCCTTCCATTATAAAGATTCCGAGTCGCAAATGATTATAAATCAGTATTTATCTTATGATTTTGCTTATTGTTATTTCGGTAATGAGAACACTTATGATACGGATAATTATCAAGAAAAGATAAAAATGCTTGATGATATACGAATGGTGAAATTTGCTTATCTTAATGCGGAAGGCGAAATTTTAGCGGTTAAAAATGAGTTTAAAACACATAGTCTAATACCGATTTTTCTGCGTTCTTTTTGTCAGATTTCCGGTGTAAATCTTGAAATTATTTTCGAAGCCGGACCACCCTTATGGATGCTGGGCTTAATTCCTATAGGAATTATTATTGCAATAATTATACAGTGCTTTAAAGGTTTTAAAAAAAAATTATTAAGAAGGGAAAAACAATATGACAAAAAAGACTAAAGTTGCCGTTATCGGCTGCGGAACAATCGCGCACGGGGCGCACATTCCGGCTTATCTCAAAAATCCTGATGTTGAAATCAAATATTTCTGCGATATTATCCCAGAGAGAGCCGACGCAGCTGTGGAAAAGTATGGCTGCGGCAAGGCGGTTTACAATTACAGCGAAATACTAAGTGACGATGATTTGGACGCTGTGTCAATCTGCACGCACAATGATTACCACTCGGTAGCTTCGATTGATTTTATGAGGGCGGGCAAGCATGTTCTCAGCGAGAAGCCTGTGGCGAAAACACTGAGCGAAGCTCTCGAGATGCAGAAGGTTGCCCATGAAACAGGGAAAATACTTTCGGTAGGCGTCTGCAACCGTTTCGGCACCGCTGTCAACAAGATTAAGGAGCTTATCGCCGACGGTGAGCTAGGTAATGTTTACCATATCTATCTCAGCTTCCGCGGTCACAGGGGAATTCCCGGACTTGGCGGCGCTTTCACGACCAAAGCCATAACAGGCGGCGGTGTTCTCATCGATTCCGGCGTACATTATATCGACCTCGCGCTTTACTGCTGCGGCTCCCCCAGCCCTCTTAGCGTCAGCGCCGAATGCTACAGCAAAATCGGCACACCGCCGCGCGACTATGTCACGGCGAGCAAGATGTGGGCGCAGGACACGGCGAACCTTGACGGGATCTTTGATGTCGAGGACTGCGTGACGGCTCTTGTGCGCACAAGCGGACCCTCAATCAGCCTGAACGGCGCGTGGGCGCAGAATATCGGTGAAAAGGACTGCTACATTGATTTTCTCGGCGACAAGGCGGGAATCCGGTTGCAATATCTCGGGAATTTTACCCTGTATTCAGTCAAAAACGGCATGCTGCTGAGAACTGAGCCGGACTACCTGAAGGATGATTTTTATGAGGAGGAAGTCAACTCCTTCATTGACTGCGTGAGAAACGGCGGCACAAACCGGCAGTATATCGATAAGGTGATGGACGTCGCGAAAATCATTCAGGGTATTTACGACTCTTCGGAGCTGCATAAGGAAGTGACTGTTTAGTGTACAGTGTACAATGTACAGTGTACAAATTGATTTTAACTTTTATGTTTATTGGCAATGTATAATAGAAGATATTTATAAAAAAAGCTGTCTTTTTTGACAGCTTTTTTTGCAGTAATAACGCCGAATATTATGTTATTTTATATTACAGTAATTCCATAAATTATTATGAAGGTAGTGTAAAATATGCAAAAGAATCTGCGTTATTTCATGCGTGAGGACACAAAAGAGGAAAAAGTGGTTACTATTCCCGGGATTGACAGCATCCGCGACGAAAACGGCGATATTATACCCTTCGAGGTAAGGCTGCTGCCGCAGAGGAAAATTCAAGATATTACTGATAACTACAGGCTGCGCAAGCTGCTGCTGAACAACAGGGGAGAACCTTTTGTCGTTGACGGCGAGGCTGTTTTTCAAAGCGAGTATGACAGTGCCCGCGCGGGCAGGCATGTGCTGTGTGAGACGCTGCTGTATCCTGACCTGAAAAATCCTGAGCTGATGAGCTTTTACGGCTGCTTTGACATAACCGAGATGCCGCTTCATGTTTTCGCGAAAAAAGGCGAGCTTGCGCAGGTGATGAAAAATGTCTCGCTTGCCTATAATACCGGCTCGCAGTCAATTATAAAAGAGGCACAAGACGCAAAAAACTGATAATGCGCCCCGACTCGCCTGAGTGGTGGGCGCATATTTTATGGCAAAGGCACGGTCTGCAGCCTGAGCGATTTTGCGAAATGAGTGAGCGTCAGAGGGCTTTTTATATTGCCTCAGAGCTTGTTATTTCAGATTGAGTTAAGCGCTAAGACGTCTTTTATTCTTAAAATAGAGAATTATATCTGTCGAGACAAAGGTAATGTTAATGCAGTAAACGATGATTACATAGCTGGGGTTAAATATAATTTTACCCGCAAGCCCAACCAAATAGCCAATGAGAATAAGGCACAGGAAAAAAATACTCTTTCCGCCGATACTTTTCGATTTCCACGACTTATAAACCGAAACAGGCCACGACAAGCCGAAACAAATCAACATTACCGCCTCTAAGATTTCTGCCAAATAAATCACACCCTGTTTAAATTTAAATCCTGTAAATGATGGAATTCTCGTTTACAAGATGTAGGTTAATAGTGTGAACATACCAATTCGGCAGACAGTGTCTGCCGAATTGGAAAGCTCAATAAACCGCCATATATACTTTGTTCTGAGCGAAGATAATACTGTTAACTTATTGTTTGATTCCCGCCAAAAGCCTTATCCCGTCTGCAATTCCTTTTTCGGTGGGGGTGGAGTAATTCAGTCGAACTGCGTTGATTTTATCCTCAGGCGTTACCGCGAAGGCGATTCCCGGAACTACCGCGACACCTGCCTCAGCCGCCTTTTTGGCGTAGTCGAGCATCGGGATACTGTCCGGGAGCTTGCACCAGATAAAGAGTCCTCCCTCGGGTCTAGTGTAGTCGAAAAAGCCGCTTAGCTCACTGTCGAGCAGTCCGCACATAAGGTTAATGCGCTTGCGGTAGACATCCTTTATTTTCGAAATATGCGCCAAAAAGTCATAGTTCGTCATCCATTCATAGACAAGCATCTGATTGAACACCGGCGTATGGACATCCTCGCCCTGCTTCGCCACCGTCATTTTCGCGATAATTTCCTGCGGCGCGATACAATAACCGACACGGATTCCCGGCGCGAAAATCTTTGAGAAGGAACCGGCATAAATAACTATGCCGTCCTCGTCCATGCTCTTAATCGATGGTATATCCTCCCCCGTTACCCTTGTTTCGCCATAGGGGTTATCCTCGAGAATCAGCACGCTGTATTTTTTCGCAAGCTCGTATAGCTTTTTGCGCTTTTCAAAAGACAAAGTAATGCCTGAGGGGTTCTGGAAATTCGGTATGGTATAGATGAGCTTCACATTTTTTTCTTTTTTGAGTGCTTCCTCTAGTCTTTCGAGGTTCATGCCGTCACTTTCGATTTCAATTCCGCGCAAAGACGCGTTTAAAGAGCGGAAGGAATTCAACGAGCCGATAAAGCTCGGAGTCTCGCACAGTACAATGTCGCCCTCATTAAGAAACACCTTCGCGCTCAGACCCATAACCTGCTGAGCGCCGGCGGTTATGAGAATATCATCAAAGCCTCTGCCGATATTATGTCTGTTTTTCATGTCGCCCATAACTGCTTTGCGCAACGGGTCGTAGCCCTCGGTTATGGAATATTGCAAAGCGGTTATCGGATTTTCGGCAAAAATTTTCGCGCCTATCTCGCCGACAACATCCAGCGGAAAGGCTTCCGGCGCGGGATTTCCGGCGGCGAAGGGGATAACATTCCCCGAAGCGGTGACTTTTAAGATTTCCCTGATAGCGGAGGGCTTCAGCGATGAGATTCTGTTTGAAAACACATATTCCATTATATTCCTAATCCTTTCAATTGCTCTTTTTAATAAATTTTACGCCAAGCCTGTATCAAAAAAACTTCAAACCGTGGTCAACGGGCTTTATATCCTCACACAGGTGAAATTTTTCATCTATACATTTTATTTGCGGTAAATTATAGTTAAAGGCAAGCTGTTCATACCGTTCGCGGTAGGAAGGGTGATTCATAACCGGATAAAAGCCAAGCTCCAGATATAGCTTTACTGCCGCAACCCGGTGCTCCTGCGTCACAAGATAGCAGCCGTTTTTACCATTGTCGAGATGCCTTTGCAGCACGGCGGCGACAATGGGCTTACCGAGCTTTTTACCTCTTTCGCTTTCCCTGACTGCGACCATATGCAGCCACGGCTCGCCGAATTTTTTTCGCTGAGCGGTAGCTGTTGCGACAGGCATTCCGTTTTTGTCTGCAACAACGAGTATACTCCCCGGCTTTACGGTCTTGTCGCCCATTCTTTTTCGGAACGCGGCGAGAGAAACCTCATGAACACCCATGTCGTTGCCTATGCATTCGCACCATGCCTCTTCCTCGCCCTTTTTCAGCTCGCGGATTATGTAACCCTCAGGCAGGGCAAAGTTAGGCAGCGGCACATTCGGTCTCCACATAAGCAGGCTGGGGTTGTTGTTTTCCATATTAGAATCATTCCCTTTAGCAAAACGGTTTCTTTCATATAATAGATATTATTTTAACCTTTTTTACAAAAAACTTCAAGTTAAATCAGGGGAATATCTTGATTTTTTTTTAATTGTGTATTACAATGTCTCTGTGCATTATAATAAAAGGTAAAATGATAAAATGTGAAAGGTTTTGTGTATATGACAGATTTACTTGAAATCACCAAAGCAGTTGAAACCGGTAATGCCAACGCCTCGACAAGTCTTGTTAACGCAGCCGTTGAAGAGGGGCAGAATGTCAATGAGATTTTAAACTCCCTCCTCGCCGGTATGGAATCCGTGGGTGAAAGATTTTCCAAGAACGAGATTTATATCCCTCAGGTTTTAGTCGCCGCCAGAGCTCTGAACCGCGGACTTGATATAGTCAAGCCGATTATTCAAGCCGCAGGCACAGCAGGTGCGCAGACGAGAGCGGTCATCTGCACTGTTGAAGGTGATTTGCACGACATCGGCAAAAACCTTGTCAAGATGATGTTCATTGGCGCAGGCTTTGATGTAGTAGACCTCGGCGTTGATGCTTCAGCAGAAAAGATTGTTGACACAGCAGTCAGCGAGGGATGCAAAATAATTGCCCTGTCAGCGCTTCTCACAACGACAATGAGCAAGATGAAGGATGTTGTTGACCTTCTTGTCGCGAGAGGCATCCGTGACCAGTATAAGGTTATGGTTGGCGGTGCTCCGATAACCCAGGCTTTCTGTGATGAAATCGGTGCGGACGCTTATACGGCTGACGCCGCTTCCGCTGCGAGAGTCGCGAAAACACTTTAATAGCTATTAAATGAAAAAAACGGTTGAAAAGGATTAAACTTTTCTACCGTTTTTTTTGCTTGTAAAAACAAAAGAACCGCTTTTTAGGGCGGCTCTTTTTTACAGGGGTTAATTATTTAATGAAAGCGATGACATCAGCTGCAGTAATAACACGAGCGGCAAGGAAGTTTGCAATTTCAGTATTAATACTGGTGAAATCAATACCGCTGAGAATATCGTCAACATTCTGAAGGAATGCAGCGTCATCAATTTCTGCGCCAAGGAGATCTTCTATAATGCTTCTGATGTAGTCATCACCCAGAGCAAGCCCTATAGCTTTTTCGATTAAGCCGTCAATACCAAGGTCTGCGAGGTCAGATGTGATGTCGGCAACAAGCCTATCTGTAATGAGCATCGGCAGAAGTAAATCAAGATAGTCGTCATCAGTAGCTGTGGGGTCAGCGATTAAAGCAAGAACAGCCTGGACATCTTCTTCGTCAGCTAATTCAACAAAAGCATCAATAATAGCAGGAATATAGATGTTCTTTAAGTTTTCGACATCTGGGTCTCCTATAGAATCAATCAGACCATTAAGCATTTCGATAAGAGAGTCCAATAAATCCTTCAACTCACCTGCGTCTATGTCAGCTGTAATACCGACAAGCAATCCTTTTGCAAAACTTTTGACATCAGCAGTATCAATATCGGATAAAGCGTCAGCAACAGCGGAAGCTATAACTTCAGCAGGAGCAGATGTTTCGGGCTCTGTGGGCTCTTCAGAAGTGGGTTCTGTGGGCTCTTCTGAAGTGGGCTCTGTGGGCTCTTCAGCAGTTCCGAAAAGAGCGTCTAAAATCCAAGCTCTGATTTCGTCATTAATTGTGTCCTGGTTAACGTTTATATACCAGCCAATAAACTCATTATCAAGATCCTCGGGAAGGAATGTGTCAATTAAACCGTTAACAAATTCCTGAAGCTGCTCAGCTGTGAAATCTTCACCGGCTAAATCGTTGATTACAGCCATGATAGCGTCAGCAAATGCAGGATTGTTAAGGATGCTGTCAAGTCCGTCCTTGATAGTGGCGGCAATGCCGTTAACTAAGAAGTTATCGAGAGTCTCATCAAGGAAATTATCTGTAAGAAGAAGAGGAAGAACCGCAGTGATTATTTCGGGAGCTGAAGCGCCGTCAGCAATCATATCAGCGATTTCCTGGATGTCATCGGGATTTGCCCATGAAGCGATAGCGTCAACAATACCCGGAAGCATTGCTTCGATGTTCGCCCAGTCAGGTGCGCCGAGAGTAGCAATGGCATCAGCAATGAAAGCAAGACCGTCTTTTGCTGCGCCTTCTTCAATGTTAGCGCCAACTTTATCGATTAAGCCAAGAAGGAAAGCATTTCTGGCTTCGTAAGAAACATCAGCAAGGTCTGCAAGGATAGCGTCAGCGATAATCTGAGCGTTATCAACTGCGGGCTCTGTGGGTTCCTCTGTAGGCTCTTCGGTAGGTTCTTCTGTAGGCTCTTCTGTGGGCTCTTCTGTGGGCTCCTCAGTCGGCTCTTCGGTAGGCTCTTCGGTTGTTCCGAAAAGTGCGTCAAGAATCCAGGCTCTGATTTCGTCGTTGATTGTTTCGAGGTTAACATTTGCAAGCCATGCTGTAAATTCATCATCAAGCTCAGCGGGAAGGAATTCGTCAACTAAATTGTTAATGAAGTCCTGAAGCTCTTCAGCTGTAAAGTCTTCGCCTGTTAAATCATTGATTATAGCCATGATAGCATCAGCGAAGTCGGGGTTATTAAGGATGCTGTCGATAGCGTCCTTGATTGTGAAGGCAATGCCGTTGTCTACGAAATTGCCAATTGTCTCCTCAAGGAAAGCATCTGTAAGAAGGAGAGGAAGAACCGCTTCGATTATTTCGGGAGCTGTAGCGCCTTCAGTAATCATATCAGCGATGTCCTGAACATCAGCGGGATTTGCCCATGCTACGACTGCGGCAACAAGTCCGGGAATCATATCTTCGATATTAGCCCAATCCTGTGCGCCGAGAGATGCGATAGCTTCGGCTATGAAAGCAAGACCGTCTTTAGCAGCGCCGTCATTGATGTTTGCGCCTAATTTCTCGATTAAGCCGATAAGGAAAGCGTTTCTGGCTTCAAAAGAAACGTCAGAAAGGTCATCAAGGATAGCGTCAGAGATAAGCTTTGCGTTATCAACAGTGGGCTCTGTGGGTTCCTCTGTGGGTTCCTCTGTCGGTTCCTCTGTCGGAGCTTCCGTTGAAGGCTCTTCTGTCGTCGGCTCTTCTGTCGGAGCTTCTGTTGAGGGCTCTTCTGTTACGAGCTCGGGAATTAATTGAAGCTCAGCTGATACTCTGAGGATAATACGGGCTTCAGTTGCAAGAACAACGCCGTCAAGGTTGAGGTCAGATGCTATGTAACCGCTTAACTGTTCGGCTGAATCGATGATCTCAAGACAAGCTGAGAATCTTAATGCCTTACGGGCATCAGCAGCAGTTATTGTGTCGTTCCCAAGAGCGTGACCGCGCTCAAATGCGGGGTGTTCTTCGTCACAACCGCAGAAGAAAGTGATTTCATCGTCGCCAATTTCGGAAGCAAGAACGAAAGCAGCTTCCATGCAATTGACACAAACCATGTCTTCACATGCACATGTGAACATTCTGAATTCTTTTTGGCACTTGGAACACTTATAGTTATCAGAATCTTCAACTGCGGACAAAGTCCCGTCGCACTGATAAAGTGTTTTTCCGTCGGCTTCAAAGTAGTTGGTCGGGCATTTGATGGTTTCCTCAGCTACGGAATCAGCGAACGCCGCAACTGACATGCTTAGTACCATACATAAAGAAATTATGATGGAAAAAGCTTTTTTCAGATTTTTACTCATTAATGTAAACCTCCATTTGTTTTTAAGCAGCATTAACTGCCTTGTTTCACATTCTACAACAAAAATCGCATAATGTCAATACTATATGCTAATATAAATATATTACATATCATGAAAAAGGAGCCAATAAATCCTGTAAAGATAATATAATCAACAATAATGAAAGCTATATAGCTAATTTATGCATGAAATAAATAGAAGTATTGGTTAAATCTTACAAAATTAAAGAATTTCCGGTCATTATTTCAGGTTTATTAATTTTCATAATTTCAAGCATTGTCGGGGCTATATCGCACAGCTTCCCGCCCTCACGCAGCCGGCAGGGGTATCTCAAGACACAGAAGGGCACGGGGAAGGTGGTGTGCTGAGTGAAAACCTCACCGTTATCCTCAAACATTTTGTCTGCGTTTCCGTGGTCGGCTGTCAGCAGCATAACGCCGTCCATCTCAGCTACAGCGTCTGCAAGCCTTCCTACGCATGTATCCACCGCTTCAACCGCCGCGACTGCAGCCTCAAAAACTCCGGTATGACCGACCATGTCGCAGTTAGCGTAATTTATGACAATTACATCATAATAACCGCTTTTAACCTTTTCAACGACAATATCGGTCACCTCATACGCGCTCATTTCCGGTTGGAGGTCATAAGTTGCGACATTCGGAGAATCAATGAGGATTCTGTCTTCACCCGGATAAACCGTTTCTTCGCCGCCGTTTAAGAAAAAAGTGACGTGAGCATATTTTGTGAATTCGGCGATTCTGAGCTGAGTCATACCTTGGGCGCTGATTACCGCGCCGACAGGCTGCTCAACGGTCTTTGGAGCGAAAGCCACATGGACATTCGGCATAGTGGCGTCATATTGAGTCATGCATACAAAGTATAAGTCATTTAAAAGCTCTCTGTGAAAGCCGTTGAAATCAGCGTCGACAAAGGCTCTGGTTATCTCTCTGGCTCTGTCGGGACGGTAGTTGAAGAAAATGAAGCTGTCGCCGCTGCGCACGGGCTGAGCGCTGACTGATACCGCCGGCAGAATGAATTCATCTGTGACATTTTCGCCGTAGGACTTCTCAAACATAGGCATCGGGCATTCGAAGCTAACGCCCTCACCCATTGTCATTGCGAGATATGCCTTTTCGACCCTGTCATATTTTTTCTCGCGGTCCATGCAGTAATAACGCCCCATAATCGTGGCTATTGTGCCGAAACCCAGCTCCTCCGTTTTGTCATGCAGCTCGCTGATGAAGCCCTTTCCGGAGGTTGGGGAAACGTCGCGTCCGTCCATAATACAATGTATAAAAACATTATAAAAATTATTTTTTTTGGCTGTTTCAAGCAGGGCATAGAGGTGGGTGTTGACGCTGTGCACGCCGCCGTCAGACAAGAGACCCATCAGATGCAGATTCGAGCCGTTTTTTTTGCAGTGCTCGATAGCACCTATGATTACTTCATTGCTGTAAAAATCGCCGTCTTCTATTGCGTTGTTGATTTTCGGCAAGTCCTGAAATACAACGCGTCCCGCGCCGATATTCGTATGCCCGACCTCACTGTTTCCCATCTGTCCGTCCGGAAGCCCCACGTCGAGCCCTGACGCGCCGATATAGGTTGTCGGATTTGTTGAAAAAATTTCGTCAAGCCTGGGTGTTTTCGCGGCTTTAATGGCATTGCCCTTTGTTTCGGGATTGTTGCCGAAACCGTCCATAATACATAATACAATCGGTTTTTTCATTGTGTTTCTCCTGTTTCTCGGCTTATACTAACGTGGGTTTGGCTTGCCAAGCCCACAACCCAAGTCTTGTTTTTTGTTGAGCTTTCAGCTCACTAAGGTACTAAGTTCAGATAAAAAAGTTGACAGAATTTAGTTTTTTTCTGAACTTAGAGCCTGCTAACGTTCATATTTATAGCTTCTTGGAAAATATTTATATCTACTGTTTCATCGGAGTTTGGTATTAAACGGAAGCCGCTTTTATTATAACACCGAAATCAGCGGCTTTGAGCGAAGCGCCGCCGATTAAGCCGCCGTCAATATCCTCTTTTGCGAGAAGCTCAGCGGCATTCGCAGCGTTCATTGAGCCGCCGTACTGCACAACAAAGCCGTCAGCCGCTTCCTTTGAATAAAGCTCCCCGATTAATTCTCTGATTACATTATTAACCTCATTCGCCTGCTCAGGTGTGGCGGTGAGACCGGTACCAATAGCCCAGACCGGCTCATAAGCGATAATGATATTCTTAAGCTCCTCAGCGCTCACGCCCTGAAGAGCGACCTTTGTTTGCAGACGGACAACCTCGTTTGTGATTGAGAGCAGACGCTGTTCCTTGAGCTCGCCGACACAAAGTATGACTGTGAGACCGGCATTAAGCGCGGCTCTCAGTCTGAGAGCTACGGTGTCGTCTGTCTCGCCGAAGTATTGGCGGCGTTCGGAGTGACCGAGAATAACATAGGGTACACCCATATCAGCGAGCATTTTCGCGCTGATTTCACCGGTGAAAGCGCCTTTTTCCTCATAATGACAGTTCTGCGCTCCGACTTTTATATTTGTACCCGTCGCAGCTTCAAGAGCCTCATGCAAGTCGATAAAAGGAACACATACTACGACATCGCAGCAGGCGTTAAGCGCCAGGGGTTTTATTTCTTCGATAAGCTCCTTTGTTTGCGCAGGATTGTTGTTCATTTTCCAGTTACCTGCGATAACTGCTTTTCTAAGTTTTTTGTTCATGGTATTTGTCAGCCTTTCAGTCACATTATTTCTCATTAATTACGGCAACGCCGGGCAGCTCTTTGCCTTCAAGGAATTCAAGAGACGCGCCGCCGCCTGTTGAGATATGCGACATCTTGTCGGCAAAGCCGAGCTTCTTGACCGCCGCCGCCGAGTCGCCGCCGCCGATTATGGAAACAGCGCCGGAATTCGCGACTGCTGTAGCCACAGCTATTGTGCCGGAAGCGAAATTCTCCCATTCTGAAACACCCATAGGACCGTTCCAGATAACCGTGCCCGCGCCGACTATAGCGTCCGCGAAGAGCTTCTGTGTTTCGGGTCCTATATCAAGCCCCATCCAGCCGTCGGGAATCATATCGGAAGGAATAACCTGCGCTTCTGTGTCACTTTTATATTCTTTGCCGATTTTATTGTCGACGGGGATGAGGAACTTCACGCCCTTAGCCTTAGCCTTAGCCATCATTTCCTTCGCCAGCTCAACCTTATCATTCTCGCAGATTGATGTGCCGACATTATAGCCGAGCGAAACCATAAATGTATATGCCATGCCGCCGCCGATGATGAGGGTATCGACCTTGTCGATGAGGTTCTCAATAACGCCTATTTTGTCTGAGACCTTCGCGCCGCCGAGAATGGCGACAAGCGGGCGTTTCGGCTGCTCGAGTGCTGAGCCGAGGAATTTTATTTCAACCTGCATGAGGTAGCCGATTGCGCTGGGAAGATATGCCGCGACACCGGCGGTTGAAGCATGCGCCCTGTGGGCTGAGCCGAAGGCGTCGTTTACATACAAGTCCGCCAGAGCGGCGAATTTTTTTGAAAGCTCGGGGTCATTTTTCTCCTCACCCTTTTCAAAGCGAACATTCTCAAGCAGCATAACATCGCCGTCTTTGAGCTCGCTTGCGAGCTTTACGGCGCATTCGCCGACTACGTCACAAGCCATTTTCACTTCTTTACCGAGAAGCTCCCCGAGGCGTGCGGCGACAGGAGCAAGTGAAAAATCAGCCTCAAAGCCCTCACCCTTCGGGCGTCCGAGATGTGAGCAAAGAATGACCTTCGCGCCGTTTTTCATAAGGTACTCGATAGTCGGCAGAGATGCGGAAATTCTTTTGTCGCTGGTGATTTTACCGCCCTCGAGGGGTACATTAAAATCGCAGCGCACGAGCACCTTTTTACCCTTAACGTCAATGTCCTCAATTGTTTTCTTGTTTAAAACACTCATCGTAATATCCCATTCCTTTAATTTAATTTATTAATAAGTATTATTAATCTTTTTGTCTCAAGTATGCATTTCTCAACCAAAATCTAGAATCTAGAGTCTAGAATCTAGCATCTAGCCTCTGGCACTCCAGAAAATATGGTCGGTGACAAGCACGGCGCGGCAGAAGGAGGCTTCCGTCCCGCCAGTTTTTATAGGCTGAGCCATCAAAAAATATTCCCCGGGTTTTACATTTTCGAGGTTTAAGCCTTCAAGCAGGGCAATATTTTCCCGCAGAAAAGCCTTGTGAACCGCCGTTTGCGCACCGGAAGTCCCGACTGACAACGCGTCAGTGCCAATAAGCTTCGTGTCATACATCGCGAGCTCGCAAGCGCCGGTTTCGTGGAAATAAGCCTTTCCACGGCTTTTAACAAGAATACGCTCCCTCGTCCTGGGGAAATACCTCTCCACATAGTCGCCGGTAATAGGACCGGGCGGCACCTCGATAATCTCACACTCGCCGATAAACAGGGAAAGCGGCAATCTGTCTATAGATTTGCCGTTTTCGATGAAGTGGAGGGGAGCGTCAACATGGGTTCCTGTGTGCAGCCCCGCGTGAATAATCGCGAGATTGCAATCGTCTCCGCCGGAAATGCTGTGAAAAATTTCGGCGCTCGGCGCGGGGTCGCCGGGGTATATGTCACAGTGCAGCATATCCCTCGAAATATCAATAATCTCCATAACAATCCCCCTGGTCAGGCTTTACAGGTTTACAGGTATACAGGTTTGCAGGTTTGCAGGTTTGCAAGTTTCGGTTTATTTAATATTGATTTTTTTCTCGATTAACTCGCTTGATACTATAAACATCGCGAAGGACAGAAGAATCTGGACAAACAGAGGAGTAAGCCCCAGATTAAAGCCGCCCTTTGTATCAATGCTAAGCAACTCATTCGGGTCAAGTATAAGATTCATTCCGCCGGCTGGGTAGAAAACTATATGCAGGTCGATTAGGTTCTTCACCTGACCGCCGATAAAGGCGAAAAGTCCATAAGTAACAAAGAAAATGAGTATTGTACCGATAAGCCCAAGCTTTGAAAAGGGCTTGACGTTCGAAAGCGTCAGGGAAAAAATCACTATCATCGCGAAGACCATTATATAGAGTATAAGCATGACGCCGATTGAAATTATCGCCGTCTGAACAATTTCTGTCGAAGGCACGACGCCCATGGATATGAGCATCTCCCAGACTGTCGAAAAGCTGACCTCGCCTGTTGTCTGCTCTGTGTTGAAAATCATAACACCGATAAAGCTGGCGATGAAAATTACCCAGCTCAGCGTAATCCACAGCATCATCGAAAGGAATTTTGAGAGCAGGAGCGAGCTTGTTGTGACAGGCAGGGAGTTTGTCAGATAACCCCTGTCGCCGAACATTGTTTTTCTGAAATCATTTAGGACGGTGATAATAGTCACAAAAACACCCGCGAAGGCTATCCCCACAACTGCGAGGGAGGCGAAACCGCGTCCCCACATGAAGTCAACAACCAGTGAAAGCCCCATTGCGCCCATAGCGATGAGCAGGGCGAAATAAATATAGACGACGGTTCTCGCCGCGGATTTGATGTCATTTTTCAAAAGCTTACCAAGCATTGCCGATAACCTCCTTAAAAACATCCTCAACGGTTTTGTTTTGCTTGCGGATTGTCTCAATGCCCGTATTTATAAGTATTTCGCCGCGCCCGAGCATAAGAATGTGGTCAAAGCTCTGCTCGAGGTCGTTGACCTGATGCGTTGAGAGCAGAAGCGTCGAATTTTCGGCATAATTTGACATGATAATATCGAGAATAACGCTTCTCGCCGCCGGGTCAACTCCGCCAAGAGGTTCATCGAGCAGATATAGCTCCGCGCGCCTTGAGAGAACAAGAAACAGCTGAACCTTCTCCTGCATACCCTTCGACATGGTCTTGACCTTCTGCTTTAAGTCAAGCTCGAAACGTCCGGCGAATTCAAGAGCCTTGACCCTGTCAAAATCAGAGTAGAAATCGGCAAAATAGTCAATGGCATCAATGGTTCTGAACCATTCCGCCAGATAGGTTCTCTCTGAGAGATAGGCGGTTTTCTTTTTTGTGTAAACACCCGGTTTATGCGAATCGATGAGCACCGTGCCGCTGTAATCGTGAATAATACCCGTCAGCACCTTAATAAGCGTAGTTTTACCGCAGCCGTTGGGTCCCAGCAGACCGACAATCTTCCCCTTCGGCAAATCAAAGGATATGCCCTTCAAAACAAGCTTTTTTTTGTCGTAGGACTTTTTCAAGTCCCTGACCTGAATCAACGGTGTGTTTTCCATCAGCGTCCTCCAGTTTCATGAATACTTTTATATGCATTGCTATTTCATATTTAAAAATTATTATTATTCATTTTTCATTCTTCATTTGCCGCTTCATCAATAAAGTCTTCCTCGTCAAAGACCATATCCTCTTCGCTGAAATCAAGTTCATAATCTTCGAGTGAGGAGTTTTCCTCGTCGCTTGTCACGAGGTCAACAGCCTCACAGAGAAGCTTTTCAATCTCCGCAACGCCTTCATTGTCAACCAAAAAGGTGTTATCAAGAAACTCGTCAACCTTCGAGAGAGCCTCGTCAAGAATAGCTATTTGCCCGGGATAGAGCTTTGAGCGGTCAACCGCCCGTGCTTTTGGCAGCAGCTCATATTTGATTTTCTTTATATTTCTTGTGCCGTTAAACTGAGGGAAACGGGCGTCCGAATGAACGGAGGTGAAGCTTTTATCCGTTAGAATCCTCTTAGAAAGAGCAAGCGCGACATCATTATAAGCGACATCGTCATGATACTGCGCCTTGAAGAACCAAGTGGATTCGGGGAAAAATCCGGTTGAAGCGTCAATTGTGCGGTCGGGCGAAATATGGTTATGCCCCTCACAGCAATTTGTGTTTTGTTGTGTATAGCTCTCCGGCAGAGTCTCGCCGACAGGCGCGCTGTATGCTCCGAGGGAGGTTGAGGAGAGGTTTATTACCGCGTCCGAGGTCATTTTGTTTGAAACGATAAATGCCGGGAGAGGCAGACCGTAGCCGCAGACGGTGAAAAACTCAACGCCCATAGCCTTCTCTTTTTCAATGATTTTCGCGAGGTTCAGCTGAGCTTGATGGAAGCGGTCAGCTTTTGCCCTGAGAACATCGAATTTTTTATCTTTCAGATGCTTCTCGCGCGCCTTATCGTAAAGCTCGCAGGGAATCATCGCCCACATCATTGTCGAGCGCAAAATCATAGTGTCGAGTATAGCCTCAAGGAAGCTGTTTATAGCTTTTTCCGGCACTCCCTTCGGCATAACCTTGAGAATACTCGCGAGGTCCTTGCCCTTACCACCTATAAACTGCTCGAGAAGTCCGTTTATGTCGTCTGTCGTGAGGTCGCCTGTCGCCACCTCTCCGATTATGCGCGTGCCGTTAAGCCCCGCGACCATATTCAGAACGCGGTCAATATCGCCGTCGTCGCCGTAAGCGTCGAAATATGCGATGGACACGCAGCCGCCCAAACTCACCGGAATAAGATTAACCTTATCATGCCCGGTTTTTTCCTTGACGCGCTGAATGAAAGCCCTCAAATCAGCGGCGGTGTCGTAAACCGAGCCGAAGGAATTATATGCGAAATAATAAAGGTGATCCTCGCCGATGGCGGCGGTAAGCCCCTCCATCGGAACCATTTTATAAATATATTTTTTCTCGTCCTCGCTGCACTCGGCTACGGAATTTGGGAAGTCGATTACGCGCAGGCGGTTTATCATATTGCCCTCGTTATCGCCCGCGAGAGGACTGACAGCCTCTCTGATAACGCTTCCGAGCTTCTCGGAAAAACCAAGGTCGTGCCGCAAAAGCATCATTTTCATAAGCGGAGCCTTCAAGCCCGCCATGAGCTCCTCAGCGTTCAAATCAAGCGGCCACGCGCCTTTGATTCTGTTGCCCTGAGCGTCAATCAAATCGACCTTCGACTGACCGATGCCGGGCACTATAACAGTTGGCGAATAAGGACAGTTGCATTTCATAATCAAAACCCCAATACTAGACACTAGATACTAGATACTAGATACTGGATACCTTTCAAATTTATTAGCAATGTATAAGTTTACCATATAAGATTTAAAAAAACAATAAAATTTTTATGAATAAACTTTTATATATTTACGCAAAACAAGCGCTGTTTAACAACGCTTGCTGAGACGATTATCTGTACATTGTACACTTATTTATTTGCCGCTTTTGTCATTTTTACGGTTTCCATCATGTCCTCGAATACGCTTGCGATTGTCGGAGCGGTGTTCGGACCAATGGAGTTTGTCTCCTCATAATGCCTTCTGCCGAGCCTGTCAACTGCCCTGTCAAAATACGGCGCGTCAGGGGAGAGGATAAAATCGTTGGGCGGAATGATATAGCCGATTTCGTCATTAGCCAGACCGAAAACGATAAGACCAGGGTCGTCCGCAATCTCGATTAAAGGAGCGGGATTGACCTCAGGAGGCAGACCCTCCGCGGATTCCTCGCTTGAAAGATAGCCGCCGTAAGCAAGCTCCGGGAAAAGCTCGCCGGGCAGGAAAATGAGTTTTATGCCGCCGATTTCGCAATAATTCATCTCAGTCTTCAAAAGATAGCCGAGGGTAGAATTCTGGGAAAAATAATGGTCGACCTGCAGAATGCTCAGCTGAGCGAAGGTCATTAACACGGTGTTTGCTGCGTCAAAATAAACCTCTTGGCGAAGAGTGCCTATCTGCGGCAGAAGCTGTTTCTCATTTTCCACAGCTAGAGCGAAATTCGCGAGCTTCACTCCGTGACCCTTTGTGACCTCAATTCTCTCAGGCATGGTTTTGCCGGGCATGGGCATGGTAATCATACCGCCTATGGCACCGTTGAAGTATATGACCTCAGCGCCTGTCTTTTTCGTGATTTCCGTACGGAATGTTGATATATAGTCCGCGCTGACAAGCGAGTTTTTGCTCGTGAGCGTCTCCGGGTGAGCGGCGAAATTGCAAAAATAAATTTCTCTCGAGCCATCCTCGGGAACAAAGCGGAAACGGTTTAGTGTCTGAGAGAAAACGTGGGGAAGCCTTATATCCTCTTGAACATCCGGGCAGTCAATAGTGCCGTGATAAAGTGCGCCGCTTCTTGAGTCGGCATATGCTTTTTCTGCGGCGGAAATAATTCCGTCACGAAGCCTCTCGGCGTTTTCGAGGGTTCTGCCTGTAATCGGGAGCGGCCCCCAGATGCCCATGGTGTCAATGCTCGCGTGGGAATGGGTGCTGCAGATATTTATCGCACGGCAGCCGGTTCTCTCGCTGAAGGGCTTGAGATATTTCCGGATTCTGAGTATATCGCAGTTGTTGATTCCGACGCAGTCAACCGACACAAACAGCACGCCGCCGTTGCCGGAATTGTCGTCAATCCAGATAGCGCTTGCGTAAATTGTGTCGAGTATGCCCGTCGCAGGCTTATACATGCCGTAGCCGGCGACATAGTATTTTCTCTTTGAAATGTCGGCGGGCAGAATGGACTCCTTACCGAAGCCGACTGTAAAATTTTTGCCCTTAGGTTTTGCGGTATAGACAAATTCGCCCTTGCTCAGCGCGGGAGCCTCATTATTTTTCGCCTTTATTTTACCTTTCGCGGCGACTGCGGTGCTGATTACCTTAGTAACAATGCCCATAGTATTCATAGTATTTTTCCCCTTTCGAAATTATCTTCTAACGTGGGCTTGCTTGCCATGCCCACAACCTAAGACTTGTTTTTTATTGAGCTTTCAGCTCATTAATGTATTAATAAATGATGCTTAATCAGCGTTTACTGTTGTTTCCTGTGCAGTTGTATTTTCCGCCGGTGTTTCAAAAATTTTCGCATTGATAAACTGCCCGTCAATGGTAGTTACCATGAGAGAAAGCTCGTCGCCCACATTCTTTATGACTATGCCGTTGTTTTCCGCGGCATTTAGGGTGAAATACGGTGCTTTACCTGTCAGCTTGACGAAATAAATTGTATTTCCGGCGTTGACTATGGTTCTCATATCCTCGATTACGCCGTTCACGGTAAGCTTCTCGGTTTTTGAGTCGCCGCCTGTGGTGCTGTTCATATCAATATTTATCTTAACCCTTGAGCTGACCTTGGAAATATACGCGCTCAGGCATTCCTCGAGGTTCGGGTTGTCGTCGCTGGGGCTTCTCACTGCGTCCGAGAACTGGTTGACATTGACCATCGCATAGCTCTTGACTATATTGTTGTCGTCCTTGAGAGCCATAAAGTAGGTCGGCTCGCCGTCAAGATTCAGAAGCAGCGGGAAGGTCGCCTTCCACTTTTTATCTGAAACGATACCCTCGGCGGAGCCCTGCGCAGCCTCTTCAGTCGCGCCGGTTTCGCCGTAGAAATTCGCTTCCTTAGTTCTTTGGTTTATGAGGATAAATCCGAGAATAGACCTGTCGTTGTTGGCGCTGGTAACGCCGGTATACATGTAAACGTCGTCATTAATCGCGAGATAGCTGTTGCCTGTGGTGGTGATTTTAACACCCTCCTGACCGATATAGGCGTTGATGAAGCCGTTTGAAAATCTACCCTTGTAGTTATATTGCTTAATAAGAAGATTGGCATCGTAAACCTGGTCAATCCAGGAAATATTACTTCCGTCCTTCGCGAGACCGGAATGAACTTCGTCTATATTATAATAGGTTGCCTCGCCGGAAACAGCGTTTATCATGACGATACCGATAACATCGTCACCGCCGAGAAGTCCGACAGTCTTGTCAATGCGCTCGACTATCCAGAAGGGGTTGCCGAACTCGTCAATTTCAAAGGAGGGGATTCCGAAAATAAAAGTCGGAAACTCGAAGCGAAGAACGCGCATCAGGAAGCGTCCGAAATGCTCAGAGGGTGAATATTTGATATTTACCTTGTCGCCGTTGGCGTTTGTCGAAACAAATTCGGCGTTTGAGGTGTTCATGTTGACGGTCAGATAACCCGGGAGACCTTCCTTGCGGTTATTGAGCCATTTAAAAATGTCGCTGTACTGAAGGGGATAGACCCTGTAGGGGCTGCCCTTAAAGTTTATCTGAGAAGAAAGTGTTTCGGCGAGGCTGAACTGAGACTCAAGCCCCAGCTCGCGTAGGTTACCGATGGTTTTATCTGCAAGACCTGTCGCGGCGTCCATGTCTATCATGGGCACCTTGTCAAAGTCTGAGACTTTTTTAATTGAAGAAACGCTTGTGCTGAAGTCTGCTTTTTCATCAATTTTTAAAATAGAGCTGTAGGATTTCGCCCTGAAAAGCACCGCCGAGGAGAGATAGCCTCCGGCGAAAATCATGCCGAGAATAACAAGCAGAATGACCGGAAAGGTCGCCTGCTTCCTGACATAGGGAATATATTCCGGCTTCGCCATGACCTTAGTCGTGAGTATTGCGCTGCCGATATATGACGCGAAAACCAGAGCGAAATACATATAGCACTGCGTTGCCTTCAGGTTCATCGGCGGAAGAATGAAATAATATCCGAGAACCGCCACAAGCAGTGTGATAACAATGTTTATTATAATTTTTAAGCCTGCCTTTTCGGGCGGTATGAGAATATCCTTAACCTTGCTTTTTCCCTTTTTTGTAAAATCAACCTTGATAGGTTCCATTTCGACACTCCTCAATTGTATTTTTGCATACGACTAATTCTAATTACTAAAGTCTAATATCCAAATTATTATACTCCATATATTTGGCAAATTCAAGACTTTTTAACAGTTTTTACAAATTTAAAGATTAGGAATTTATTTATGAATTATTTGCGGAAAAAGATGTTTTTCGCAAATCCTTTGTCTTTTTATAAGATTTTTCAAAAATCCCTTGCATGAATTTGCTAAAAATGCTATGTTTTTTATGAAAAACAATAAGCAACAATCAAAATAAATCTCGAGGAGAAAATAAATGCTTAAAATAAATAAAGCGCCCGAGACGATGAGCGCAAAAGAGCGAGTGTTGAAAACCTTTAATTTTGAAAAAACCGACCGCGTGTCTATCGGCTACGACGCGAATGCGGGCATCAACTCGCGTCTCAAGCAGGCTTTGGGTATACGCGAGGATAATCAGGAGGGGCTGTTGCAGGTTCTGGGCGTAGATTACCGTGGTGTGGGTGCGAGGTATACCGGAAAGCTGCTGTTTGAGGAGAAGCCCGGGCGCAGGGTTGACGCGCTCGAGGGCTGTTATATGCGCTGGGTTGAGCATGATACAGGCGGATATTGGGATTTCTGTGACTTCCCGCTTTTCGGCGCGGACGATGAGACCATCATGAATTATCCTGTGCCGAATCCGGATGATTTTGACTATGAGGCGATAGCCGGGCAGCTTGAGCGGCATAAGGATTACGCCATTTCCTACGGCGGACCCGGAATGCCGGATATAATCAACTCAAACGGCAGAATCATGAACATGGAGGACATTCTGGTTCATCTGTATACCGAAAATGAGGCAGCGCTTTATTTTATTGACCGCAGAATAAATATGCAACTGGCGGTTGCGGAGCGTGTTTTCGAAAAATACAAGGGGAAAATCGACTTTTTGTGGCTGGGTGAGGACTTAGGCGCTCAGTACACCCCGATGATACCGCTCGAGACCTTCCGCAGGGTGCTGCGCCCCCGCCACCAGAAATTTATCGACCTCGCGAAGGCATATAATATTCCGGTTCAGATTCACACCTGCGGCTCATCCTCATGGGCATACGAGGATTTCATCGAGATGGGCATGACAGGCGTGGACACGCTGCAGCCGGAGGCTAAGAACATGAGCCCCTCTTTTCTCAAGGAGCATTTCGGCGGCAGACTGACCTTCCGTGGCTGTATCTCAACAGCAGGACCGCTTGCCTACGGTACGCCTGAGGAGGTTGTAAGGCAGGTCAGGGAGACCCTCGAAATCATGATGCCCGGCGGCGGCTATCACTTCGCCCCGACCCATGCGATTCAAGACAACTCTCCAACGGAGAATGTCGTAGCGATGTATCAGGCGGCGCACGATTTCGGGAGGTTTTAAGTGAACGATGATTAAATCATCGTTCACTTAGGTATCAGCAGCCAGAGCTGCAGGATATAATAATCTCAATTTAAAAAGAGGGTTAGAACGAAAAATCAAGGGCATTCTATGATTCGCAACATCAAGCCTGCCCTCGAACAAATTAATAAAACACACAGAACTGTCCATTATTTTTCGGTTAGTGCCGGATACAACAGCTCCCTCACCGAGCGATGTATTTTATCAAGCCTTCAAAGCCCTTGCGCCAGTCCGCCCGAATGCCTGCCTTGTTTTTCCAGATAGCTTCCGGTCCGCTCATGCGGACGGT
The DNA here is from genome assembly GCA_031551635.1 of Oscillospiraceae bacterium. Taxonomy (GTDB): domain Bacteria; phylum Bacillota; class Clostridia; order Oscillospirales; family Acutalibacteraceae; genus JAVBNH01. Next base: position 23,586 of record JAVBNH010000007.1, read on the forward strand.
GTCAAGGGTGTAGGCTTCATTTTGCGGCAAAACCGCTTGAGCCGTTCTGTTGAAGCCGCATTGAAAGCATTTTGTGAAATCATCGCAAACAAAAAGAACCGCGCAGAAATTCTCCATTGAGCGCACCTTTAAAACATCGGATAATACTGTATTATAGTATTGCCTGTCCACCTTACCGAAGCGGTTTACCAATAAATATTTTTTAGCGGGAACCGTTTTCAGCTTTGGATTATAAAGCATTCCCAGCACTGCTTCCGGTTTCAGTATCTCGTCCCCCTCTAAAATGCAAATTACAATTGATTCCTTGCCCGCAGGGTGAATAAAGATATTTTCCTCAAGCTTTTTCGCTGAGCTTAATAATTTATCAAGCTCGTTTGCTTTCACAGTAAAAATGCCCTTTGGATTGGGTGTTTCCTGCTGCTGCAAAGATATATCATCCTCATACTCGCAGCTCGCCGTGTCTGTATCATACATGAAGATATTGCCTATGCGTTCCCCTTTAAAGAGCGGAACGCCCTCCATAAGCTTGCCGTTCGGGGTAAAGCCGAAGCAATATGAGTCGTCCTTTCCGCTCACGAAGTAGCCCATCGTGCAGAAATTAAAGCAATTGTTTTCGAGCGCGCGAACCTTAGAGTATCTGTACCATTTTGTATATACAACATTACCGCCTGTCGAGTTTATAAGAATATCGGCATTATCTTTTTTGTATGCCCTGGAAAAAGGGGAATGATTGCAGTCATAACAAATAGTCATGCCTATACGTTTCCCTTTCAGCAATACACATCGAAAATATGAGGAAACAGACTTGTCGTAGTCGCTGAAGCCCAGAGGGGAAGCGTCTGCCATGGTGTGCTTTAAATAGAAGCCTGTTTCGCTATCGCCCTCATCAGCAGCGTAGTTTGCGTATACATTGTAAATTAAACCGTTTAGATCCTGAGCACCGATTATCACGGCGCATTCGGCTTCACTGCTGATTTCAAGAGTTTTTTTTCTGACCGCTTCTCTGTTCTGTTCGTTGAGTATATCGCTGCAATAATAAATTTTTGGGAAGGGTGTATAGCAGTTTTCGGGGAACACAAGCAAATCAAGAGCGCTCCCCGCCGCCTTTGACAGCGCGCGTTTAAATTCCTTTGACGAGTTTTTCCGATAATCCTGTATGTATAGCCCGATTTTCATAAATTTCCCTCCGGAAAGATTTATAACATGATATGTTTTTATGTATTTCTTTTGAATCATTTTTTATTATACCAAATTGTCTGTGCATGTCAATATAATATGAGCAGATGAAATTTTATTTACCAAGGCTTATAAAAGATAAAACGATTCCCATAAAATTTACTATTGCATTTGTTTTCCGGATGTGCTAATATATTCGGGACATAGTGCTTGAGAAACGATGCATAATCATTGTTTTGGGGCATGTTAATATAGGGGCGCTGGAGCATTCCGGCTGAGATTCGCGCAAACGCGTGCGTAGACCCTTGGGCAGTCTGTAGGAGCTATTTTACGGATTGTCCGGAACCTGATACGGATAATGCCGGCGTAGGAAAATTATTTTTTCGGTCTTTCGGTGTATTCCGGGAGGTTTTTTTATTTCGGAAAAAACTGAAAGGAATGGTTAAGTTATGCAAGAAACAAACAAAAAAACAAATTCACAAAGAGGTTTTAAAAACTCAAACATTTTAAAACTCACAGAGAGCGCGATTATGCTCGGGCTCTCGCTCATTCTCACTCGCATTCCGATTTTCGAATTTTTCTTCGGGGGCTCAGTGACGCTTTTCGGGCAATTGCCGGTTATTCTGATTTCCTATCGCCACGGGCTTAAGTGGGGACTTGGCACAGGCTTCGCGATGGGACTTATGCAGGCGTTGATGGGGCTTAACAACCTCTCCTATGTCGCCCGCACTTTTTTCAGCATTGCCGTGTTTTTTCTCGCTGATTATCTGCTTGCTTTCGGTGCGCTGGGACTTGGAGGAATGTTCAAGAAGAGCATCAAAAATCAAGCCGTCGCGCTTACAGCCGGAACGGTTGTCGCCTCTGTCATCCGTTATGCCTGCCATGTGGTGAGCGGAATTGCCATCTGGAGCAGCTACGCGGAGGAAACCGGTCTGGTTCGCGGAGCAATGAAGATACTAAATCCGATTTTCGGGAATTTTGCCTTTTGGACAAACAGCAGCGATAAAATTCTTGTTGTGGTATATTCACTGACATATAACGGTGCCTATATGCTTTTTGAGACTATAATTACTATAGTCGGTGCGGTCGCGTTGAGCCTTGCTTTTAATTTGAAAAACGAAAGAATAACAAGCGCGATTCGAAAGCCCGGCAAAAAAGCCGAAATTACAGACTAATACCGTTGACCTACTTATACTAACGTGGGGTTGGCTTGCCAAGCCCACAACCCAAATCGTGTTTTTTTTTGAGCTTTCAGCCCACTAAGGTACTAAGTTCAGATTAAAAAAGTTTACAAATATTAATTTTTTAATCTGAACTTAGAACTTGCTAATGTTCACATATAAGGCTTTCGGGAGATTATTTTTATCTACTGTTAAATGGGAGTTTGGTATTAACGCGTATTACAAAATAATTTCAAAAGACAAAATTTTACTTTACAAAATCAACCGTAACAGTTATTATATATACATGTTGTGTGTATAAATAATTGAAACGGTTGATTTAAAATGCAGATTTTCAATAATCTTTTTCAAGTCGGCGGAAGCCTGAACGGGCTTTCCTGGGACGGCGGCTACAAGAGCTACGGCGACTGCAACACTTATATTCTGAAAACCGAAAAAGGCTGCGTTATGTTTGACTGCGGCAACGGCGAAACCTGGGAACAGCTTGTGAAAAACATGCGATACTGGGGAATAGATCCGGAGAGCATCAAGGCTTGTATGCTTACCCACGCCCATCTTGACCACTCCGGCGCCGCGCATATCCTCAGGAAAAACGGTGTGCAGCTTTACGCGGGCAAAAACACCGCCGAGGCTTTGCAAGCGGGCGACGAGCGCTGCGCGGGCTACCTCTATCACAAACAGTTTACACCTGTGCGTGTCACAAACGCCTTTGACGAGGGCGCAGTGCTTCATACCTGTGGCATAAAGATAAAAACGATGCACTGTCCGGGTCATACTATGGGTTGCACGGCTTATTTTTTCACGCATGAGGGCAGGGAATTCGTTATCAGCGGCGACATTATCGGCACATTGCAAGACGGCTATTTCGGCTGGGACGGCTCTATTGATTTCGACCGAAAGGTCTATCTTGAAACCTTGCAAAAATTCGCGAAAATCAAGGCTGATATTATGCTGCCGGGGCACGGAATGGTTTACTACGGCAAACCTTCTGAAAGAATCGAGGAGTCGCTTTGCGTGGCTTTAAGTCAGTGGAGATAGTTTAGACATTAGACTTTAGACGGAGGTCACGTTTAAGAGCTTTTTAAAAAGACTTGTCCGCGAACAAATATAGTAAATATCGATAATTTCAAATCACCGCGAGCACAGTGAAGCAAGAAAACACTAATCTAAAGCGCGACCAAAATTTTTCATTTTTCATTTCCCTAGTCCCTAGTCCCTAGTCCCTATTCCCTAGCCCCTAACTACATCGGTTTTAGAAAGGACTGTTATTATGCGCTTTTCAGATGTTATGTATGTTGATAAAATTAATGGCGATTACAGCGAAGAACGTCAGATGATGGATATTATTATTCCCGAAACCGATAAAACAGAGCTTAATGCCGCATTGATTATTCATGGCGGCGGCTGGTTTGCGGGGGACAAGAGCGGTCATGAGGGGGATTTACTGAGGTATTCAAACCCCTCGCACCCCTCGGGCGGGCTTATAACCGCGTCGATGAATTACCGAATGCTCGACAATCAGGGCGCGGACAGCTATGAGGACATGCTTACGGATATTACAAATGCTCTGCTGAAAATGAAGCAGGTCGCGTTTGAGTGTGACAAAAGCATTAAAAAGGTTTTTCTGACCGGTGAGTCGGCGGGGGCGCACCTCTCGTTATTGTATACGCTGAAAAATCAGAAAACCTCGCCAATCGAAATAGCCTTTGCCGCCAGCCGCTGCGGTCCGACGGTTTTTGCCAATTATGAATATTATGTAAAAAGTGAAGATGTTTTCGGGCTGTCTATAGGTACATTAATAGGCTATCTTATCGGCGACAAGGTTGAAATAACGCTTGAAAACGCTGAGGATTACACTGATAAGCTCGCCGCGGTATCTCCGGTAAGCTATGTAAATGAAGCCTCGCCGCCTCTAATTCTTGCCCACGGCGCGGTCGATACCCTCGTTCCTGTGATAAACGCCCACAAGATGAACGAGGAATATACAAAACACGGGAAGCAACAGGAAATAAAGGTTTTCATCTTCCCGAACTCAGGGCATGAGCTGGGACGCGACCCCGATAAAAACGAGGAATACTATAAGGAAATCAATAATTATATAGAAAAATATTTTGCCTGATACTGGCATTAATAAAAAAATCACCGCCGGAACGGTGAAAAACATTTAAAACATATTGACATAATGTGATATTGGGGTTATAATAAGGTTGTGGCAATGCCGCGGCCGCTCTCGGCGGTTCGTGAACGTAAGGGTTCACGAAATTCCTTCAAGGAATCCGGCAGACGGTTAGCCCTGAAATGATTAGTTATAAAAATAACCGCTCAGCTCGTGAGGCTATGGGCGGTTATTTTTTTATGGCTAAAACAAGCAATAGAATCACTAAAAGCAAAACTATGATGTACTCCATATGCGTCACCCCCTCTCGGAGATGAGCTAAAACTAACCTCCATTTAAATAGTCGGAATCCTTCATGAGCATTTCCGATATGCTAATTCGCATATCGGGCTCGTTTGGATTCCTCCTTTTAAATTGGAGATTAGTGTTACCGCCTACCGTACAGGCATAACCACGAAAATTATTATAAATTATTTGCCGAAAAAAGTTAAATATTATTTTTAACATTAATCCTCATCACATATCAATTGTTTTTGTCGCCCATGAAATATCTATATTGGTGTCATGCGTAGTCATCAGAACAGTGCCGGAAAAAACCTCAAGCGCATGCATTAATACATCCTTTGAATAGACATCAAGATGATTTGTCGGCTCATCAAGAATTATCAGATTCACTTCATTCATCATGGCTATGCATAGCCTGAGCTTTGTCATCTCTCCCCCGGAAAGATTTCTCACGCGGTTATAGAGCTGGGCGGCGGTGAGGCCGCAGGACAGCATTGCTTTTTGGAGCTCTTTATTCGGCGTTTCGGGAAAATACTGCTTGATAAATTCCATTGCGGTAATTTGCTGCTGTTTTCCTTTTTTTATTCCCAAAAGTTTGCGTTCGTGCTTGCTGAAAGCGGAAAAATTGTTCTCATAATCCTCCTCCTGCTTTAGAAAAACGCTTGAAACTCCATCGCCGAACTCAATTTCACCGCTGACAAGCGGCAAATCAAACGCAATTGATTTCAGCAGTGTGGTCTTACCGGCTCCGTTATACCCTCGAAAAATTATTTTTTCCCCTTTTCGTACTTCTAATGAAATCGGAGGCAGAATCGGAGTTTTACTGTAACCAATTTCGGCAGTTGTAAGCTTTATAATCAGTCCGGTTTCACCCTTTTTATATTTGAAAGCAAATTGTGGCTTGATTATTTCATCAGGCTTTTCAATGCGTTCCATTGTTTTCAGCATCTTTTTCAGCCAGGTGGCCTTTGTTCTCACTATACCGCCCATAGCCTCCTCAGAGTTTTCACTGACATATTTTTCAGCATTTGCAATCCATTTTTCCTGAGCCTTCATTTGCTGAAGCTGAACCTCGTCTCTTTTTTCCTTGTCTATTAAATAAAAATCATAGTTACCCCTATATATATTTATTTTGCGATTTGAAATTTCGGCAATAGTTGTGCTGATTTTATTCAAAAAAGCCTTGTCATGAGAGACAACGATGAAGGCGGCGGAGCTCCTGCACAGGTAGTCGCCAAGCCATTTTATATATTTGGAATCAAGAAAATTCGTTGGTTCGTCGAGCAGCAGCAGGTCATTCTTCTGCAAAAGAAGTTTTCCTAAAATCAGCTTTGTTTTTTGCCCGCCAGAAAGCTCGTTTATTATGCTGCTTTTAATTGATAAATCAAAACCTAATCCACACAACACATCATCAATTCTTTTATCAATCATATAATAGTCGTTTTCGTTGAGGGTTTCGCTTAGTTTCTCAGCTTTTTCCAGCTGTTTCATCTGTTCGAGTGACTCAAGGCCGTCAATGCTGTCATAAATCGCATTAAGCTCGTTGTTTATTTTATGAAGCTCATCAAAGGCTGTTTGGATATACTCATAAACCGTTCCCAGAGATTTAATGTCCGCATATTGGTCGAGAAATCCTATATTGGCTTTGCCATTTCTGTCATACGCCCAATCATCCGGCACAACCTCGCCTAAAATGATTTTAACAAGCGTTGATTTTCCGCAGCCGTTTACGCCGATAAGCCCGATATGGTCACCTTCGCAGACAGTCAGCGATGCGTTTTTAAATAAGACCTTGTTCGGAAACTCCAAATTTAAGTTTTCAATATTTATTAATCGCATAATTATTCTCCTCAAAATAAATAGAAATGGCGAAATTCGATATTGATATAAAACATCGAAATTCCGCCATTAATCTTGATTACTGCATTATTATTACATCAAAATTTACCCGCAAAAAAATGCGGACAGCCGATTGCTGTCCGCTAAAAATCATAATTAACGCAAATTATGCGCTAAAAGAGGCGGCAACAATGGCAAAATGGGCAGAATTATCCCTTGTTGCCGCAAAGCTCCTTGCGGGGATCCTTACGATTCGCCTTGCGCGAGCCGCATTGATCAAAGAGTATTTTTGCATTGATGCCATAAAAACCACCTCACTTTCATTAAAATCTAAATTCAGGATAACACAAAACTCAATTGTTGTCAACAGGAATTTTAAAATAATGTGGATATAGCATTAAATGTGATTGTTAAAGCTATAATATATCTAAAGTCTAATGTCTAATGTCTACAGTCTAATGTCTAAATGCTAGACTCCCACTCTTTATATAGCAAATCCTCTTTTACGGTGAGTTGCTCCAGCTCCTCGGTCAGCAATAGCAGCTTTTCATGGTCGCAGAGGGTTTCTTCTTTTTGCAGCTCAAGGTTGATTTCCTCTTTTTTCGCGTCAAGCTGTGCGATTTCCTCCTCAATGCGCGCTATACGCGAGAGCCTTTTTCTCTCAAGGCTTTCCTGCTCCTTACGTCTCTGATAGTCGTTCGGGGCTTTTTCTTTTTTATCCCGCGCCGCCTCCGGAATACTCAGCGCGGAAATATATTCATCGTAATTACCCTCAAAGGGCTCAATTCCGCCGCCGCTGAAGGCGTAAATTTTTGTCGCGAGTCTGTTAATTAAATAGCGGTCATGTGAGACGCAAAGAATCGTACCCTCATACGCCGCGAGAGCCTCCTCGAGCACCTCGCGCGAGGCTATGTCAAGATGGTTCGACGGCTCGTCAAGAATCAATAAATTCGAGCCGGTCAGGGCGATTTCAAGCAGGGCTACCCTTGAACGCTCGCCGCCGCTGAGCTTATCCATTTTTTTATAAATTTCCTCACCGCGGAATAAAAACGCCGCGAGATAGTTTCTCAGCTCAGCTACAGTATATGACACACAGCGCTCCAGACACTCATCAATTACGGTTTTGTCTGAGACAATGCTCTGCTGGGACTGCTCAAAATAGCTCGGGCGTACGCTCGCGCCGAAGCGGCAAAGTCCGCCGTCCTGAAGAATTTTGCGCATTATTATTTTTAGCAGGGTGGTTTTTCCGCAGCCGTTTGGACCGATAAGGAAGGCTTTTTCACCCTTGCGCAGGGTGAAGGTAACGTTTTTGAAAAGCGGCTTGCCCTCAAAGGATTTCGTCAGATTTTCGGCGATGATGACCTCATTGCCGCTCTCATTCCTTATATTGAAGCGGATGCGAATCTGCTTCTCGTCTGTGTCGGGTATAACCATATCAGCCTTTATTCGCTCAATCTGCTTCTCCTTGCTGGCGATGGTTATGTAGTTACGCTCGCGGTTGAAGCGTTTCTGCTGCTCGATTATGCCCTCGATGCGCTCTATTTCCTTCCGGTCGTTTTCATATTTCCGCTGCTCACTCAGACGCTGCTCGGCGCGGATTTTCATAAAGGTAGAATAATTTCCTTTTGTAACATAGATTTTCTTGTTAGTAATCTGCATGGTTTTGTTTGTGACCTTATCAAGGAAATAGCGGTCATGGGAAATAATAATCGCCGCGCCTGAGTATTTCGAAAGAAAATCCTCAAGCCACTCGACGCTTTTGATGTCAAGGTGGTTTGTCGGCTCGTCAAGCAGGATAAAATTCGCGTCCGACAGCAGTAGCTTCCCGAGAGCAAGCTTAGTTTTCTGCCCGCCGCTCAGAGCGCTTATGTTAAGATTTATTTCATTTTCGCTGAAGCCAAGCCCTAGGAGCATTGAGCGTGCGCGGGACTTATATGTAAGACCGCCCTCATTATGGAAGGCTTCAAGCAGCTGAGAATGCCGATGGATAAGCCCCTCGCGTTCGGCAGCGCCCGCTTTTTCAATCATTGCCGGCAGAGCTTCAAGCTCGTTTTCCGCCTCAATGAGCGGCGCGAATATTTTCAGAGTCTCCTCATAAGCGTTTACACTCATGTCGGTGCAGGTGTGCTGCTCTACAAAGCCGATTTTCGCGCTGCGCGAGAGAAAAAGCCCGCCCTCAGTCGGCTGCAGCTGAGAGCAAATAAGCTTGAAAAGTGTGGTTTTGCCGCTGCCGTTCGCACCGATAAGACCGACCTTATCAGTGTTCTGTATCTCAAATGAAGCGTCAGAAAACAAAAGATGCTCAATGAAGCTCATTTTTAAAGCGTTTACGTTTAATACGGACATCATTTACTCCTGCTTGATACTAGATGCTGGATTCTGGATTCTGGATGCTGGATGCTAGATGCTTGACTTTAAAATCTTAGCGTTTCCTGTTATTTTATATATTCCGCTACCGGCGCTCACAAAAAAGCTGTCCCCAGCGAATGCTTCCATGCTCTCGCCGCTGCACTCGACAGTTGCGCGTCCCTCAAGAAACAGGAGCGACACAAAGGATTTTTCATCAGCGTTTTCGGTGCATTCGCCGTCTGTTTCGAGGAGATTGATGCGGAAATATTCGCTTGATGCGAGAAGTGTCTCGCTGCAGCTCTCGCGCAGCGTTTTTTTGCCCGCGGCTGAGAAATCAGCTTGAAGCTTTTTTGTGTCGAGCACATCAACAGCCTTATCAATGTGCAGCTCGCGCTCTTTGCCGTCCTTGTCGGTGCGCTTGTAGTCAAAAACCCGATAGGTCGCGTTCGAGCTCTGCTGAACCTCGGCGAGGAAGATTCCCGCGCCTATGGCATGAAGCGTTTTCGAGGGGATATACACCACATCGCCTTTTTTTACTTTGGTTCTATTAACCGCGTCAAGCAGGGTGCCGTCGTTTATTTTCGCGCGCAGCTCCTGCTTAGAAATATCCCTGTTGAAGCCGTAAATCAACTCTGAATCTTCTTTCGCGTCGAGTATATACCAGCACTCGGTTTTTCCGCTGTCGTTTTCGTACGCTCGCGCGTAGCAGTCGTCAGGGTGAACCTGAATTGAAAGCTTGTCCTCAGCATCAATAAATTTAATAAGCAGGGGGAATTCCCCGCAGTCCCGGCAGGCAGTGCCGAGGGCGTCCTTACCCAGTATTTCAAGCATCTCCGGAAATGTTTTGCCGCGGTGCTCGCCGCTTGCAACGAGAGAAACGCCGTCCTTATGGCAGGACAGCGCCCAGGCCTCCGCGATATTTTCCATTTCATTGTTTTTATATAAGCTCTTCAGACGCTGACCGCCCCAGATATTTTGCTTCAGGCTGGGATACAGTTTGTAAATACTCATATCAGTTTCCCCGTAATCGAAAATTTCCTGATAATTATACAGCAAACCCCCGGGACTTGTCAAATCTTTATTATACTCCTGTACCCTGATTCCCTGATTTCCTGATTCCTGTTCAGGGGGAAATGTAGCTTCTTCCAGAATCCTCATATTTGCCTGTCTGGATTATGGCTTTTTTTATGGTGTTGTTCCGGCAGCCGCTTCCCTCGCAGCATTTGGTGCACTGAGTGCAGCGCAATAGCTTCTGCCCGTTATGATAAACTACCTCCTCGATAATGATATTCTTACCAAGCACGCAGCAGTATTGTTCGTAGGTATGAAGATGCTTTTTCATCCCGCTCATCCTTTCATTCATAAACTTAGTGTTACCTCAAATTACAAAAAAAACCTATTTTTTGCTTGAGTGAAAAAATCCCCTCGTGTTTGATATGTATTCAACTGCACTGTCTGTTAAAATTTGTCCCTTTTTTTTATTATTATTTTTTAAAGCAGTTATTTTGTCCGATAAACAGACATATTATATTATAAATCGCAATTGATAAACCGCAGCGGAACACAGACGGTTTAATTGAGGATTAATATAGGAATAGATGGTAGTTTTCTTATGTATAAAAATATTATTTTCGGAATTTTGGGTTTTGCCGCGTTTTATATTTTGGTGTCATATCTTAAAAATAAACGCCTGATTTCAGGGATTCTGCTGACCGCCGTGCAGGGCTTGGCGGCGCTTTTCGCCGTCAACCTCATCGGCAGCTTTTTCGGCATACACTTGAACATAAATCCTTTTTCGCTGTGTGTGAGCGGAGTTTTTGGTACCGCCGGAGTGATAATGATGCTGCTAATCAATGCAATAGTCTAGGTTCTGGATGCTGGATACTGGATACTGGATTCTGGATGTTGGATAAGAATGCGATTTTTTGTTTATGCTTGTGATGATTTTTTTATAAGTCGTCGCAGGTAATTTTTTTTTGAAATACTGGTTCCTGTGTAATAAATTATTCAAATTAAACAATTGAAGTATTCCCACAAATATGCTATACTATTAAATTATACGATATTTGTTGTGCGGATTCACTGTACAATCTATTTTAAATTCAGGTGGCAATATGAATATTCTTTTTATCGACATCGACACCCTTCGCCCTGACCATATGGGCTGCTACGGCTATAACCGCGACGCCACGCCCAACCTTGACGCTATTGCCGCCGAGGGCGTTAGATTTACCGAATACTATTGCTCTGATGCGCCCTGCCTGCCCTCGCGAGCAAGCCTTGTGAGCGGTATGTTCGGCATTCACCACGGCGCTGTCGGGCACGGCGGAACGGCTGCTGACAAGAGATATATCGGCGAATCACGGGATTTCCGCGATGAAAATGACGAGAATAATCTCTGGCATATTTTCCGCAAGGCAGGCATGTATACCGCCTCGATAAGCACCTTCGCGGAGCGTCATTCCTCGCAGTGGTTTAATTCGGGTTTTAATGAAACGCATAATGTCGGACGTTGCGGAAATGAGTCGGGCGAGCTTGTTCTGCCTGTCGCGCTCGATTGGCTGGAACGCAATAAAAACAGAGAAAACTGGTTCCTGCACCTTCATTTATGGGATCCTCATACCCCATACCGCGCCCCTGTGGAATTCGGAAATCCTTTTGAAGGAGAGCCGCTTGACACATGGATAGACGAAAAAATTCTGGAGGAACACCTGCTGCATGTCGGACCGCATTCGCTTAACGAGCTGAACATGTATCACTCCTTTGAAAACCCCGATTTCCCGCGTAATCCGGGCAGCGCAAAGGACATGGTGGGGTTGAAACGGATTTTTGACGGCTATGACTGCGGCATAAAATATGCAGATTATCTCCTGGGGCAGGTTTTCGACAAACTTCGCGAATCCGGCATTTATAACGACACCGCGATAATTATAACGAGTGACCACGGCGAAAATATGGGTGAGCTTGGGATTTATTCCGAGCATGCCACAGCCGACGCGGGTACCTGCCGCATACCGATGATAATAAAATGGCCGGGCATGCGCAAAGGCGCGGTTGACAGCGCCTTCCATTACAATATCGACCTCGCGGCGACAGTGGCGGAGCTTCTGCGTGTCAAGCCCTATAAAAAATGGGACTCGCAAAGCTTCAGCGAAACGCTCACAAGCGCAGCTGAAAACGGGCGGGAATACCTAGTTTTGTCGCAGATGGCTCATGTTTGCCAGCGTTCAGTGAGATTTGAGGATTATTTATACATCAGAACATACCATGACGGCTTTCACCTTTTTGAGAGGGAAATGCTGTTTAATATAAAGGACGACCCGCATGAAAAAAATAATATTGCGCAGGAGAACGCTCATCTGTGCGCACGTGCGGCAAAGTATCTCTTTGACTGGTTTGACGGCATGATGGAAACCTCCGACAGTCCTGTCGACCCTATGCAGCTTGTCCTGAGGGAGGGCGGACCCTACCATACCAGAGGACGGCTGGAGAGCTACTGCGAACGCCTTGAGGAAACCGGACGCCCTGAAGGCGCGAAAAAGCTGAGGAAAAAACACAAAAAGGAGTTAGGAGTCAGGGCATAGGAGTTAGGCGATAAGTATTAATAAAATTTGTCTTGCATCTAATGTCTAATATCTAATATCTAGTATAAGTGAGGTATGAATTTATGATATATATTTCCCCTTCTTTGCTTGCGTCTGACTTTTCGCGGCTCGGTGAGGAGCTTCGGGAGCTTGAAGCCGCGGGTGCGGACTGGGCGCATCTCGACGTTATGGATGGGCATTTTGTTCCGAATATAACACTCGGCGCGCCGGTCATAAAGGCTCTGCGCGGCTGCTCCTCCCTCGTTTTTGATGTTCATCTTATGATAGACAATCCGCTGGCTTTTATTGACGACTTCGCTGACGCAGGCGCGGATATGATTACAGTTCATGTCGAATCTCAATGCGATATTCCGGAAACTATTGAAAAAATAAGCTCAAAAGGTGTAAAAGCAGCCCTGACGCTTCGCCCTGCGACACCTGTAGAGACGCTTTATCCCTATCTTGAAAAGATAAAAATGGCGCTGATAATGACCGTTGAGCCCGGCTTTGGCGGGCAGCCGTTTATTGAGCAGGCGGGCGAAAAAATAAAAAACCTCCGCCTTGAATGTGTCCGCCGGAAAATCGACATGGACATCATGGTAGACGGAGGTATAAACGAGGAGAAAATCGCTCTTTGCGCCTCTCTGGGTGCGAACGCCTTCGCCGTGGGAAGTTCTGTTTTCAAGGCTCCCGATAAAAAACAGGCGATTGCCGCGCTCAGAAGGATTGCTCAGGATAATTACTGCACTTTTGACTGCTAATTCTTTTGCGTATTACAAAGCTTATGTAAGGCATCCTTTTGTGCGATAAGACTCCAGTATTCGCTCATTCTCGCGAGGCTGTAGCTCCTGTTTTCTTTGATAATTTCGCCGAACTCGTTTATCATTCCCCTGATAACAGTGTCGTCTAGCGGCTCGGGATACACGGTCAGGCGGTATTTACCGTCAAGAGAATACAGCTCGCTCTTGCCCTCATATCCGAAATTTATCAGTGATTTACCGCATAAAAAAACGTTCTCGATATTTTCAAATTCACAAATCACGATGCCCTCGTCTCTTTTTAACATTTTTATGTTTTTTGAGCGTGTATCTGTTTTCGGGAGCGCGGTAAAGAAGATAATGCACCCGCCAGTTATCGACGGCATAGCTTCGATAAGCATTTTTTCCGACAGGTTTATATTCCTCCCGAGCTTCTGGCTCGCCTCGTCAAGCACTGTCCAGAGAACTCTTCTGGTTTCGATATTCGCATAGTCTAAATTCTCATATGTAATATCAAGCTCATTCATGTCCGCCTCAGTCAGCTCGACCACAAAGCAATTATCGTCCTGAACTTCCACTTTCATAACATTAAAACTCCTTTTAACAATAAAAAAATAAGATACCACTAATATAATATTCGCAAAGTTCAAAGTGTGCAATGATAAAAATATGGAAAGAAGGAAAATGCGTGAATATCAAAAAATCCTTCGGCTCACTTACTCGCAATGTTTACCTGCTGGACTTCTTTATTATGTCGTTTTTTTGCGTTGTACTCGCTGTTTTTCACAGCACAGCCGCCGCTAGGCTGATTTTTGCCTGCATTTGCCTATCCATGCTGCTTGAATTTGTCCTTAATGCAATTTTATGCAATAAGGTTCTTAAAAAGAAGTCGGCTGTGGATTTGCCGATGTCCGCGTATATGGGGCTGTGCACCGCGCTGATGATGCCTTCCGACTCACCGGTCTTTATAGCTTCGCTTGCCTTACTTTTTGCTTATAGCGTTGTCTATATCGCCGTCCCGCTGCTCTCGAAATCCGTCATGAAATCCTCGCGGCTGCAGCTTATGCCCGCCGCCCTCGCGGCGACCTTTATGACAGTGTTTTTTAAAGGGCGTTTTTTCACCTACACCATGCCGGCACCCTCCGGCGCGGGAAATGTCAACGGCACTCCTGAAATACTGGGAGAAGGCGCGGAATCCCTCGCGAAAATGCTTTCGGACGGCTCCGTGACAAACGGCATACCCTATAGCTTCAGTGAAATTCTTTTCGGCTATCTTCCAGGTGCGATGGGCTCAGTGCTAATAATTCTTGCCGCTTGCTGCGTTTTCATTATTGTCAAACGCCCGTCCTTTGCCCTTGCGCCGCTTGGATTTATCGCTGTGGTGATAATATGGGCACTCCTTTTCCCCCGCTTTGAGCCTTTAGCTGAAGGCGGTGCCCACAGGGGATTGTCCGTTCTTCTGGAGCTCTCCTCCGGTTCGCTTTTATTCGCCGCGTTTTTCCTGCTTGCTTTGCCGAAATATCTTCCAAAGAATTTTGCGCTGCGCATAGCTTACGGTGCTCTCTGCGGCGCGCTGACAATGCTGCTGCGTCTTATCGGCTATTATGAGGAAACGGTCTGCATCGCAATACTGCTGATGAATTTTACCCTGCCGCTTTTCAACGGAAGGCTTGACCCGGATAGAAAAAAGAGTGATAAAAAACTCGAAAACACGAGAAAAGTTGTAAACAGCAAGCCTGATTTTCTAGGAAAAAAGCCGAGCGAAGAGGATATATTCAGCAGATTTTCACAGTAGCAAAGGAGTGTAACAGCCTTGAGTGAAAACAGCCGCCTGCCGGCGAAAAAAAACAACAGCGAAAACGCAAAAAAAACGCCCCCTGTGGTTTCACACACAAAGGGCTTTTACCGTTTTTCGAAAACCTTTCCCGGCACAACAGACGAAAACGGCTATAGGGACAACGAAAACATGCGCCGCCGCCCAATGTCGGCAAAAGGACGGATTTTAACGGCTGTTTTTGTCCTGTTCTGCTTTATTTTCGCCTTTGTCGCGACAAGCGTGGCTCTCCATATTTCGCATACAGCGCCAAAGGACGCGACAGCGCCTGCACAGTCAGAAACTGTTGATGCAGCGGAAAATCTTGCGGAATAATTGTAAAAATTTTACCGCGAATCATATTTGGAAATTTTTTCAAATACTTCATCCGTGAAGCTCGAATCCTCCCAAATATCAGGCTTGTTCATCTCGATATTTTTACCTCTGGCGACCTCGTCAAGTATACCGATGTTGCCGCCGCCGCTGTACCAGTCCCTGACAGACAGGTGACCGTTTACATTTTTAATGATAAGCTTATGCGCAGCGCTTGAGGCGCCGTATTCATGCTGAGAAACCGCGCTTATTTCGACAAAAACTGATTCATCATCTGTGAGCCATTCTATATCAGTTAAACCGTAGGAGACATCCGCGGAATTCACGTTAGACAACTGCTTGATTTTCTCCATCTTCATGGCAATGTATTCTTTGAATTCAGCGTTATCGCAGTAAATGTCGGTATCAAAGATATTGCCCGGCTTTATTCCGGCATAAAAATTATTAAGAAATGATTTGCAAACAGCATAGACTGTATCAAAATCGTTTGGAGACAAGCCCTGCTCCTTATTTGCTATTTCAAAGCTCAGCTCACTGCCCGTTTCTTGTTCAAAAGTGCTCTTAAGCGTACTTGTAGCAGGAGAGGTAGAGCTTGTTTGATTTTCTGTGTTTCCGGAGCTGCAGGAAACGAGAATCATTAATAAAAGCACTGTGCATATGACTTTATACATGTTTTTCACCTCGCAAAATTTTTAGAAAAGTAAAAAATTACATAAATATCATAGCATGATAAATTTAAACAGTAAATGAAATTCATAAAATCCGTAATAAAAAGTTGCAAAATGTTTATTTTATTTTGAAAAAGGACGATACTGTGAGAAAAATAAAAAAAATTTTATACCGTGTCGTTCCGCTCATTGTCTGTATCGCTGCCGTCATAGGCGCGGTGTATATATATCAGTGGCTTACGCACCCCGTTACGGCGGGAATGCGCTACTCCTCCTCGCAGACAAAAACCGCCGGAGAGCTGCGGGAGGAAGGCGAGGCACAGCTGCAGCAGGCAAAGTCGAAGCTCAAGCCTATGATGGGCTGGTCGGCGCAAAATATCGCCCGCGGCAGCTATAACGCTCAGACTGTCGCCGCGCAGTGTGACATTCTTGTGAATTCGGGATTGTCCTCAGCCGGATACAAATTTATCAGCCTCACAAACGGCTGGCAGTCCTCATCGAGGGAGGGCACAGGTCTGCTTTTTAACAGAAGCGCCTTTGACGACATCAGCGGCTTTATAAAAAAAATAAAGGATATGGGTCTCAGCCTCGCGATATATTCGACAACCGCCGAGACGACGGCGGTCGAAAGACCGGGCAGCTGGGGCTATGAGGATATTGACGCGAAAACCTTCAGGGAGTGGGGCATCGGCGGCGTTAATTATTCCTATTATGACTTTACTAAGGGCAATAATGTCTATACCACCAAAGCGCCTTCGGTTAAGTATCTGCTGGCAAAGCCTTCCTCTTCAAATGCTTCTATACACAGATACGAGGTGAGCGGCGCGGAATTTATAGGGAATGCGAAGCTTTCAAAGGGCGTTTTAATCGGAATTGATAAAAATATCGGCGCGGTAATTTTTACCGTCAAAGCAAAAACCGCGGGAAAGTACCTGCTGACCCTCGGCTATAACGAGCCGGGCGACAGGGAGCGGCGTTTTGCTCTGGCGGTTGTGAATCCACCTGAGGACGGGACAAGAGAGAGCAAAAACGAGTATGAGTTGTGGCTTCCTGTGGCAAAAATTGCCAAGGAGAATACGGAATATAGTTTTGAAGTCACCTTGCAAAGCGGCGACAATAAAATAAAAATATATAATCCTATTGAATCGGCAAAGGACGATGTGTACCTGCGCCTGAGACGAATGGGTGAAGCGGTTAAGACGGCATATAAGGACGAAACTGTTTATTTTTCGGTTTTTGACGAAGGAGTATCGTCTCCGTGGGAATGGGCGGGCGGTATCGCGAACTCCTGGCAAGTCGGCAAAGCGCCCACGGGCGACTGGAAAAGCGTAATGCAAAGCTACGAGAAGGCGAACAGCCTTTGGAGCTATCAGCGCCCAGGGAATTATAACGACCCGGGAGAGCTTTGCCTTGGGAGCGGCACGCTTACCGCCGAGGAAAGCCGCTCGCATTTTTCACTCTGGTGTATACTCAGTGCGCCGCTGATTCTCTCTAATGACCTGACAAGGCTCGTTGAAGGTGACGGCAGTGTCAGTAAAACCGCCGAGAAAGGTATATATGATATAATTTCAAATATGGAGCTTATCGCCTTGAATCAAGACGATATTATGCTTCAGTCAAAGCTTATAACGACCGTTAACAATGTTGATATTCTTGTCAAGCCGCTTTCAGGCGGCGAGGCGGCGGTTCTGTTTCTTAATAAGTCTGATAAGGAAACAAGCAGCGCGAATATCAATCTTTCCGAGCTCGCGAAATACGACAGCCGTGTCACTCTTCCTGGCGAGTCATCTTTTCTTGTGAAAAATCTTTGGGAGACTGAAGATTATTATTCCTGCGGCGCTATTCTGGAGTCAGGTCAGCTTGAAAGCCACGCAGTCAGTGTTTTTCGTGTGAAAACCATCGGCAGCGGGCTTCAGCAGGAGGCGGCAAATTTCACGGTGGGAACAAAGGATTCTTCGGCTATATTTACCTCAAAAGAAAAAACTGAATTTGTTATAACCATCGAAAACCGCGGTAAGTCAAAAATGGAGAACATCAGCGCCGAGCTTATCATTCCTTTGGACGGCGCAAGGCTTGAAGGCAGCGCGATGCAGAATCTCGCTTCACTTGATGCCGGCGAGTCGCACACCTTCATTTATTCGCTAACAGTCGGCGAATATGAATCAACAAAACGCCAGCCTGTGAAGTCCGTCAAAATAACAGGCAGGGCGAGCTTCAGCTACTCCTCAAGTCCCGGCGAACCTCAGCAGCAAACGTTTTACAATGATTTTAAAATTGCGTCGACTGTGGAAGCGTCCGAAACCTTCGTTTCTGACATGCCGATTTTATATGCGCACAGCGAACTGGGACCTGTGACTAAAAACCGCTCTGCGGGCGGAATATATATGAAATTTAACGATATGAGCTCCCACAGAAACGGCATGAGCTCAAAGACTCCGGGCGAGTTTGACATATATCTCGGCGGCGATAGCTTTAATGTCAAGGGGATGATAGGCTCCGACATAAAAACCGACGACGAGGTCAAGCTACAGTTTATTATCCTTGCCGACGGCAGAGAGGTCTACCGCTCGAAGGAGACTGAATCTGGGGATTTTTCGACGCTGGACATCAATGTAAATTATTGCAGGATAATGACCTTTAAGGTGATTTCGGTAAATAAAGACGGTAAAACAGGGATAGGCGACTGGGTTGACCTTAGAGTCAAAAGAATATGAGCCCAATAAGGAGGTAGGAGTTAGGACATAGGAGTTAGGCTGTTTGAATCGCATTGCGTAGATTATAATAATAAAAACAGCGCGGTGAGACCCGCGCTGTTTTTATGCTATATTTAATTTGATTCTGCGTTTAAGCTGGCTTCTACCTCGATGCTGTCATTGCTTTCGTTTATGCGTTTCGCGGTTTCAGCTCTTCTCGCTGCAAGCTCGGCGTACATCAGGTCACGTTTCGCGCTTGAAAGGGGATAGAAGAATTTCGGGATAATTCCCAATGATCCGGAAACAATCGGGAAGCCTGTGCACAGTACGAAGAGCCAGAACTTAGTCCTGTCGTCCTGAGTGCCGACCTGCCGGCCTTGCTCATAGCCGATTTTTTGCATTATTAAACTCTTGACAACATTGTTGACTATGCCCTGAAGCTTGTTGATAAGACCCTTCGCGACGCCTGTCATCGCTTCTGTGCGGTAGCCGTTCTTCCATTCGCAGTAGTCCATGGATTCGTTGTAAAGCTCCTGAGGCAGCTGCTTTTTCGTGGCGTACCAGCACATCTCAAGACATTCCTCAATCATCAGCACCGGGAACATAATTCCAACCTTCTGATAATTTTTGTTTATCATGCCTATTACACAAACGCTTATCCAGCAAGCGTCGCCCCAGATGTCGGTGATAATCCACAGGAATTTTGTCGAGAATTTCTTACGCAGACGGCCGACCATGGCATAGCTTGAGTAGCTGAAGATACCGCCGGGGATACCGACGAAGTTTTGCAGCATTGCCGAGCCGAGTACATCGATGAAATAATCCGTTCTGCTTGTGCCGACCGCGAAGCCTTCAAAGAAGGAGGACAGCACGACAAGAAGTATGAGTTTGTTGTTGACAATCGATTTTATAGCGTCAAGCAGAGAGGGCTTTTCAATTGACTGCATAACGCGCTCTTTTGAGACCCAGAAGAAGAATAGCGCCGCCGCTGCAGCTGCAATATCGGTGAAAAGACCGAAGCCGAGGAAAACGCTTCTGAGCTGCCATTTGACTTTTTTCTTGTTAACAAGGTCAATCATAAGGCTCATGATTAGCTCCGGAACATTGGAGCCTATTGCGAGCAGGTTGCCCTGCATGATAAGCCGCGTCCGCTCAGTCGGGAAGGGTGTTATCGTGCTGAGTAGACCCGAGCCTGCGATGCCCGTAAAGGTTGTCGCTGTTTCCTTTATTATATTAAAAAGGAAATATGCGATAAACTTCGGCAGATAGGTACCCAGTGTTCCCGGGAACATGAAAGGCATGAACCAATATAAAGTGGAGAACAGGGTAATCGGGACGCTGAAGCCTAATAGATATGGTCTGAACTTACCCCAGCGAGTACGGGTGCGGTCAATTATTGCGCCTGTGAAGGTGTCGTTGATAATGTCCCAAACACCTGCAATGGAATCCATAAACGCGAGATACCTGAAGTCTATAAGCAGGACGTCATAAATAAATCTGTTTTGGAATTTGCGGACATTAAACCCCTGCTGCCAGTGGTTCAGTATGTAGCCGAAGGTTTCTTTTCTGTTGACATACCGGCGTGTGGTGTGCGCGTAGTTAATATTTTCTTCAATTTCTTTAAAGTCGATTTCTGGTATATCAATCTTGTTTTTCTTATCTTTAGCCAATTTTTACCCCCCATAATCAATATTTTGCATTCAAGTTTTAGTCATAAAAGAATGCGTACCTTAGAATGATACAGTAAAAGCAAAAAAAAGTCAACAATCTTCTAATAAAAAAAGCGGCGTTTCACGAAAAATTATTTATAATGACAAAAACAAAAAATATGTTGTGGACATTTCGGAAATAATATGTTATATTGTAAAACAGAACAAACAATAGTTTAGATGCTAGATGCTAGACACTAGACTCTAGATGCTGGACGCGAGTTAATTTACAATAATTTTTCGTAAACTGCTCGCGAATGATTTTAAAGGCATCATTAAACTGATTTAATGCAGTTAAATTTTGCAATTATTTAAATTAAACCGGGTAAAAAGATAAAAAACTCAAGCAATTCTATCTACACGACCACAATTGTCAATTTGTATATTGTGCATGTCAAATATATCCGATGAATCACTGTTTACCGATTTTAATTTAAATATAATTTACAAGTCAAAATCCCCGCGCATCTGTTTATGTCCGATTTCCTCAAGCTCCTCGTTTGTCGCATGGCTTGCGGCTGTCGCGAGAGCCTCGCGGCGTTTCATGAGCTCTGCATACATCAAATCACGCTTCGCGCCGGTGAGAGGATAGAGGAACTTAGGCAGCACACCGAGCGCTCCGGTGAGAACGGGAAGCCCCGTGCTCCAGGCAAACATCCACATCTTTGTGCTGTCGTCCTGTGTACCGATTTTCCGCCCCTGCTCATAGCCGATTTTTTTCATGAGGATATTTTTGATAACATTGTTCACTATACGCTGCAGCTTTGTGATAAGCCCTCGCGCGACGCCTGTCATTGCTTCTGTTCGGTAGCCGTTTTTCCATTCGCAGTAGTCCATCGCCTCGTTGTATAGCTCCTGAGGAAGCACCTTTCGCACTGCATACATACACATCTCAATGCATTCCTCAATCATCATTGTAGGTACCATGACCTTGACCTTTGTGTAGTTTTTGTTTACCAGTCCGATTGCGCAGACACCCAGCCAGCATGCGTCAGTCCAAAGGTCGCTGATAATCCATAAAGCCCTCGTCGAGAATATCCGCCGCATCTTCGGCAGGAAGGCATAGCCGGAATATGTAAACAGTCCGCCGGGAACGCCAACGAGCGTCTGCAGCGAAATCGAGCCGAGCACGTCTATATAATAGTCGGACATACTAGTGCTCAACGAGAAGCCCTCAAGGAATTCAGAAAGCGTTATCATCAATATAGGCTTGTTTGTGGCGATTGACTTAAGCCCCTGAATTATACTGGGTCTCTCGATTGACTGCGCGACCCTCTCCTTTGAATGCAGGAAGAAGTAGAAGCTTGCCGCTGCCGCCACTAGGCTTGTCGTCAGTCCGAAACCGAGGAAAAGATTCCTCAGCTGCCATTTCAATATTTCCTTGTTCACGAGGTCTAAGAGAACGCCCATGAGCAGCTCCGGCACATTCGAGCCGATTGCCAGAAGCTGCGCCGCCATAATCAATCGCGTTCTCTCTGAGGGCACCGGGGTTATCGTGCTGAGCAGTCCCGTGTTTGAAATACCTGTAAAGGTTCCGGTAGTTTCCGTAATAACTTTAAAGAAAAAGTAGAAGGCAAACTTATGCAAATCCCTTACATCGGTTCCCGCGAAAAAATACGGCATGAACCAATAAAGCAGTCCCACAAAGGTCATGGGAATGTTGATTCCTATAAGATAGGGGCGGAACTTGCCCCAGCGTGTTCTGGTTTTATCGACAAGAGCGCCGATAACTGTATCGTTGAATACGTCCCAGATTCCGCCTACACCGTCCAGAAAAGCGAGATAGCTGAAATCGATTTTCAGCACATCATAAATAAATCTCGAGTCAAATTTTCCGATGTTGAAACCGCCTGACCATTTGTTTAAAATATAGCCGAGCGTTTCTTTTCTGCCGACATAGCGTCGGTTTGAGTGCGCAAAATCAAGGTCAAGCTCGTCGCTGACGGCGATATTTGTGCCTTCTCCATGATTTTCCTCTGCCATTTCAATTCCCCCTGACATTAAATTGATAAAGCGAAACATATAAAATATATTATCAAAATGTGAGCACAATGTCAAGTGTTATAAAAAAGCTTTTAGAAAAAGAAAAATTTAGTATAAATCAATAAGGTGGTATTTTTCAATGAGAACAAAAAAAATGGCTTTCGCGGCGATACTCACGCTTGCAGCTATCCTTTTCAATTCCTTTACCGCGTTTGCTGAAAACATCGTGAACGAAGAGATTTACGCGGGTAAAATTACACTCGGTGACGTAAATATTGACGGAGTAATTGACGCTACCGACGCAAGAACAGCGCTCAGAGCCTCCGCGGGCTTACAGAAGCTTAACGCCTGGGAGTTTCTAGCCGCCGATTTAAACAATAACGGCGAAATTACTGCATCTGAGGCGAGAAACGTTTTGCGGGCTTCAGCGGAAATTTCAAAATTACCTCTTGCCAAAGGAAATACCACTTATAAATTCCCTTCGAAATACCTGAACCTGCTAGGGAAAAGCATCATAGAGGTGTTTTCGGGGGCAGAAAACCTTCCGGAACACAAAGTCGGTCACGGAGCGAACCGCTATCTTTTGAAGGGCTATAATTCCCTCTATGTATATTCGCAGTTTTCGAACGATGAACAGGGTAAGGATAGACCGACTGACATAACAGTAATTGAGGGTACAATAAATTACCTGTTTGAGGGCAGAAAAGCACTGTCGCTGCGGGAGATATACGCAATTTTCGGTAGCGAGATGATTTTGACACAGTGTCCGGATTCCTTGAACATGATTGCAAAAATGAATTATAAAAACCACGTAGTCGCGTTTTTCAGTGATGATAAGAGCGATGCTGAGAATATCGACTTTTATGCATTCAGCATTGTTTATATAATGTAAATAGCATTTGTGAATAATTAACAAAATATGCTTGTACCAGCTTTCGAAATAGGCAAAAAAAGAGAAAGTTTTTAATTTTCGATAATCAGACGATTAATTTGGAGAAAACGCTTGCAATTGTTTGCTAATTGTGATAAAATTCTGAGGCGTTTTGAAAAGGGGTCGTTTTGCGCTTTTTTCAAATGCTGTGCGTTGAAACGGGAGGTGGCTTGCGCTCCGTGTGTAGCGGCTCGCAGGGGAATTTCCGTGGAGTATGTCCGATTTTAAACCGGGCGATTAGTTAACTGAATAAGAGTATTTATAAGGATTTTATTAGAAGCCTTAAAAGCTCTTTGCTGTTACGCGCCGGAAAATTCGTTTTCCGACTTTTTTACCGAAGCCCCGCAAACACCCGGCTGAGTGTATAGAAAATGCGTACAGTTTCTTATGTGCCCGCATATTTTTAGGAGGTTACAATGGCAGTTAAAGACAGAATTCGTATCAGAATCAAGGGTTATGATCACAACCTTGTCGACAAAGCGGCAGAAAAGATCGTTGAGACAGCAAAACGCACCGACGCAGGTGTTTCAGGACCCGTACCGCTTCCTACAGAAAAGGAAATCGTTACGGTGCTTCGTGCTGTTCATAAGTATAAGGATGCCAGAGAGCAGTTCGAGCAGAGAACACACAAGAGGCTCATCGACATCATCAAGCCCACAAACAAGACTGTTGAAGCATTGACAGGTCTTGAATTACCGGCCGGTGTTGACATAGAAATCAAGATCTGATTTCATGTCTGATATATAAACATTATATATTGTGTATGCATCGAAGATCAAGTTGAGAGGTGCAAAGAGGAAATATCCTCTTATAGCACGTTCTCAACCAATAATCTGAAGGAGGAAAAAAACACATGCAAAAAGGTCTTATCGCAAAGAAAATCGGAATGACACAGATTTTCGACGAAAAGGGAAAAATAATTCCCGTCACTGTTGTCGAAGCCGGTCCCTGCACCGTTATCCAGAAAAAGACAGTTGAAAAGGACGGCTACTCGTCTGTTCAGGTCGGTTTCGGAGACGTTAAAATCCAAAGAGTAAGCAAGCCCCTCGCCGGTCACTACAAAAAGGCTGATGCGGCACCGAAAAAGGTTCTGCGCGAATTCAGGCTCGCTGATTGCGACGCTTTGAATGTGGGCGACATCCTTAAGGCGGACGTTTTCACCGTCGGCGACAGAGTTGATGTTGTCGGAACCAGCAAGGGCAAGGGCTACATGGGCGTTGTCAGAAGATGGAACTTCGGGAAGCTCAAGGAATCCCACGGTACCGGTCCTGTCGGCAGACACCCGGGCTCAATCGGCTCAAACTCAGACCCTTCAAGAGTTTTTAAGGGAAAGAAAATGGCTGGTCACTGGGGTCACGAGAGAGTTACCGTCCAGAATCTTGACGTAGTAAAAATTGATGTCGAAAATAACCTGATTGCCATTAAGGGCGCAATTCCCGGTCCCAAGGGCGGAATCGTAATTATTGCCGACAGCGTAAAGAAAGCATAAGGAGGAAAGATGAATGCCTAACGTATCAGTATTTAACATGAACGGCGAAAAGGTATCAGACGTCGCGCTTAACGAAAGCATTTTCGCCATTAAGCCGCATATGTCGTCTATGCATCTCGTAGTCGTATCATATCTTGCAAATCAGCGTCAGGGTACACAGTCCACCCTCACTCGTGCGGAAGTTCGCGGCGGCGGCAGGAAACCCTGGAGACAGAAGGGCGGCGGCAGAGCAAGACAAGGCTCGACACGCTCACCTCAATGGTACCACGGCGGTGTGGCCTTCGGACCCAAGCCGCGTGAGTATGGTATTTCAATAAATAAGAAAGTAAGAAGACTTGCCATGAAGTCCGCTTTATCCTCAAAGGTTCTCGCCGATGAGATGATGGTGCTTGACAGCTTAAGCCTTTCCGAAATCAAAACCAAGGCGGTTGCCAAGGTTTTCTCAGCGCTTAACACAGGGAAAAAGGTTCTTTTGGTTCTTCCCGAAAAAGATGATGTTATTTATCGCAGCGCCCGTAACATTGCAGGCTGCAAGGTCTGTTTTGTAGGCACCCTCAATGTGTATGATATTCTCAACTGCAATACAATTGTTGTGCTTAAGGATGCGCTGGCGAAAATTGAGGAGGTATATGCATAATGAGTACAATTGCACAGGATATTATCCTCCGTCCTATAATCACAGAAGAAACTATGCAGGGTTCGGCAGATAAAAAGTACACCTTCGAGGTTGCCAAGGGCGCGAATAAGATTGAAATCGCAAAAGCGGTCGAAAAGCTTTTCAAGGTCAAGGTCGCCAAGGTAAACACCTTAAATGTCAAGGGTCACCTCAGGCGTCAGGGGCGTTTTGAAGGCTATCAGCCCTCATGGAAAAAGGCTGTTGTCACTTTAACAGCTGATTCGGCTTCAATCGAGTTCTTCGACGGCATTCTTTAATTTTTGTTAAATTAATCAGTTTCGATGTATGGTCCAGCCAACCGCTAAGAAGCTGATGTGATGAAAGGTGGAAACACACTATGGCTATGAAGATTTACAAGCCGACGACAAACGCGCGCAGAAATATGTCGGTTATTGATTATTCTTCCCTGTCAAAGGTCGCTCCCGAGAGAAGCCTTCTTGAACCTATGAAGAAGACCTCCGGACGCAACAGCTACGGAAGAATAACCGTTCGCCATCACGGCGGCGGAAACAGAACAAAGTACAGAATCATCGATTTTAAGAGAAGCAAGTTCGATATGCCGGCACAGGTCAAGTCAATCGAATATGACCCGAACCGCACCGCGAACATCGCTCTTATCGAATACGAGGACGGCGTTAAAAATTATATCATCGCACCTCTCGGGCTCACCGCAGGCGACACTGTCGTAGCGGGCCCCGGAGCGGATATAAAAACAGGCAACGCTCTTCCTCTTTCCAATATCCCGACGGGTACATTTATCCACAACGTCGAGCTTTATCCCGGCAGAGGCGGTCAGCTGGCAAGAGCGGCGGGCAACGCTGCTCAGCTCATGGCAAAGGAAGGCAATCTTGCCCTCCTCAGACTCCCCTCCGGCGAGCTTCGCAATGTTCCGGCGGCTTGCATGGCTACAATCGGTCAGGTCGGCAATGTCGAGAACGAAAACGTTAAGCTCGGTAAGGCAGGGCGCGTTCGCCACATGGGTATCCGCCCGACAGTCCGCGGCTCGGTCATGAACCCCTGCGACCACCCGCACGGCGGCGGCGAGGGCAAGTCCCCGATAGGACGTCCCGGACCGGTCACCCCGTGGGGCAAGCCCGCTCTCGGTCTTAAGACTCGCAAAAAGCATAAGCGTTCCGATAAGCTTATCGTGAAACGCCGCAACGACAAGTAGTCGGGAAAGGAGCAATAGAATATGGGCAGAAGTGTTAAAAAAGGTCCGTTTGTACAGCCTCAGCTTTACGCCAGGGTTCAGGAAATGAATAAGACCGGAAAAAAGACAGTTCTCAAAACATGGAGCCGTGCCTCAACAATCTTTCCGGACTTTGTTGGTCATACCTTCGCAGTTCATGACGGACGCAAGCATGTTCCGGTATATGTAACAGAGGATATGGTAGGTCATAAATTAGGTGAATTTGCACCGACAAGAACCTTTAGAGGTCACGCCGGTTCAAAAACATCCAACGCAGGTAAATAAAGGGTCGAAAGGAGTGTAATATTATGAGAGCAACAGCAAAAGCGACGCACCTCAGAATCGCGCCGCGTAAGGTGGGCATCGTGCTTGACCTTATCAGAAACAAACCTGTTGACGAGGCAATGGCTATTCTCAAGTTCACACCCAAGGCCGCTTGTGAACCGCTGTTAAAGCTTCTGAAATCAGCCGCGGCAAACGCGGAAAATAATTTCGACATGGATTATTCCAAGCTCTATGTTGCACAGTGCAGCGTAGACCAGGGGCCGATAATCAAAAGAATAAGACCAAGCGCAAAGGGCCGTGCATACAGAATAAACAAGAAAACCTCGCACATCAACATTGCGCTCGAAGAGAAAGAGTAAGCGGGGAGGAGGAAAAATTATGGGTCAAAAAATTAATCCAACCGGTTTAAGAATTGGTGTTATAAAGGACTGGGAATCCCGCTGGTATGCAGGTAAGAACAATTTCGGAGACAATCTTGTCGCCGATTATAAGGTTCGCGAATACCTTCTGAAGACACTCAGCAGCGCAGGTGTTCCGAAAATCGAAATTGAGCGTGACTCCAAGAGAGTACGCATCAATATTCACTGCGCGATGCCCGGCGCCGTTATAGGCAAGGGCGGCAGCGAAATCGAGAAACTGAAGGCGACCTGCAAGAAGATGCTCGGCGGTGATAAGGACGTTTATATCAATATCATCGAGATAAAACAAAGAGACCTCAACGCCCAGCTTGTCGCAGAAAGTATTGCCCAGCAGCTTGAAAGACGCGTATCTTTCAGACGCGCTCTTAAGCAGGCTATCGGCAGAACTATGCGTCTTGGGGCCAGCGGCATCAAAACTCAGGTCAGCGGCAGACTCGGCGGCGCGGAAATCGCCCGTACCGAGCACTATCATGAGGGCACTATCCCTCTGCAGACCATCAGAGCCGACATCGACTACGGATTCGCCGAGGCGAAGACAACCTACGGACGCATTGGCGTCAAGGTCTGGATTTACAAGGGCGAAATCCTTCAGGAGACAAGGAATAAACCTTCGAGAAGGGAGAGGGCATAATGTTAATACCTAAGCGTGTCAAGTACCGCAGGGTTCACAGAGGCCGCCTTAAGGGCAAGGCACTGCGCGGCAACAAGGTCACCTACGGTGATTTCGGTCTGGTTGCCCTTGAGCCTTCGTGGATAACGGCAAATCAGATTGAGGCTGCCCGTGTCGCCATGACTCGTAGTATCAAGCGCGGCGGTCAGGTCTGGACAAAAATATTCCCCGATAAGCCGATTACAGAGAAACCCGCCGAAACCCGAATGGGTTCAGGTAAAGGTTCTCCGGAATATTGGGTAGCGGTGGTTAAACCCGGCAAGGTTCTCTTTGAGATAGCCGGAGTTGAAGAGGATGCAGCCCGCGAGGCTCTGCGTCTTGCCGCCAATAAATTGCCAATAAAGTGCAATTTTGTTAAAAAGGACGAACAGGGTGGTGAGCAGTAATGAAAGCCAGTGATGTAAGAAAATTAACCTCAGCGGAGTTGGATGCTAAACTCTTCGAGCTTAAGGACGAGCTTTTTAAGCTGCGCTTCCAACAGACAATAAACCAGCTTGACAACCCGATGCGCATAAACGCCGTTAAGAAAGACATCGCCAGAGTTAAAACAGTTCAGCGCGATATCGAGCTTCACGGCGGCAAATCGTAAGGAAAGGGAGGACAGCATTAATGAGTGAAGAAAGAAATCTCAGAAAAACGCGTGTAGGCATAGTCGCCAGCGACAAGATGGATAAGACTGTCGTTGTATCGGTCAAAGACAAGGTACAGCACCCGCTTTATAAGAAAATCATCAACAGAACCATCAGACTTAAGGCTCACGATGAGAATAATGAATGCGGCATCGGCGACCGCGTACTGATAATGGAGACACGTCCCCTTTCAAAGGATAAGAGATGGCGTGTGGTCGAAATAATTACGAAAGCTAAGTAAGGAGGCAGAAAATCGTGATACAGCAACAGAGTTTCCTAAAGGTCGCTGACAACACCGGCGCAAAAGAGCTTATGTGTATACGCGTTCTCGGCGGCAGCGGCAGGAAGTATGCTAATATCGGCGATGTTATCGTTGCCTCGGTCAAAAAGGCTGCACCCGGCGGCGTTGTTAAAAAAGGCGACGTTGTCAAAGCCGTTCTTGTCAGAACCGCAAAAGGTGTCCGCCGCGACGATGGCACATATATTCGTTTTGATGAAAATGCAGCAGTTATAATCAGGGACGATAAGAATCCCAGAGGCACCCGTATCTTCGGGCCGGTAGCGAGAGAGCTTCGTGAGAAAGATTATCTCAAGATTCTCAGCCTTGCTCCCGAAGTGCTGTAAGGGGGGACTGAATAATGAGTAATAAAGTTCATGTAAAAACAGGCGATAACGTAGTCATTATCAACGGCAAGGACAGAGGCAAAAAGGGCAAAATCATGCAGGTTAGCCCCGCCGAGGACAAGGTCATTGTTGAAGGCTGCAATATAGTCACAAAGCACGTCAAGCCCAAGAAAATGGGCGAGCCCGGCGGACTTTTGAAGGCTGAGAGCGCGATGTACGCGAGCAAGGTTCAGCTTGTATGCCCTAAGTGCGGCAGACCGACTCGTGTCGGACACACCGTCAACGCCAAGGGCAGGCAGGTTCGTGTGTGCAAAAAGAGCGGCTGCGGCGCGCAATTTGAATAAGGAAAGGAGCAGACGATTAAATGGCAAGACTTAAAGAATTTTATAGAAACGACGTTGCTCCGGCGCTTATGAAGAAGTTCAGCTATAAGAGCGTTATGCAGATTCCGAAGATTGAAAAAATCGTCATCAACGTTGGCTGCGGCGAAGCCCGTGACAACGCGAAGGTTCTTGACGCCGTCATCTCTGACATATCTCAGATTACGGGTCAGAAGCCGATTATCTGCAATGCGAAAAAATCTGTCGCTAACTTCAAGCTGCGCGAGGGCATGCCAAACGGCGTAAAGGTCACACTCAGAGGCGAAAAGATGTATGAGTTCCTTGACAGGTTCTTCAATCTCGCCCTCCCGAGAGTGCGTGACTTCAGAGGAATCAATCCGAACTCTTTTGACGGCAGGGGAAATTACTCCCTGGGCGTAAAAGAGCAGCTTATATTCCCGGAAATCGACTATGACAAAATCGACAAGGTTCGCGGTATGGACATCTGTATCGTTACAACCGCGGCGAACGACGAAGAGGCCAGAGAGCTTTTGTCTCTCATGGGCGCTCCGTTTATGAGATAGGAGGTAAGTTATGGCAAAGACATCAATGAAAGTCAGGCAGGCAAGACCCGCCAAATTTTCAACAAGAGAGCACAACCGTTGTAAGATCTGCGGCAGACCTCACTCCTATTTACGCAAATACGGCGTTTGCCGTATCTGCTTCCGCGAGCTCGCTCACGCAGGTCAGATTCCCGGTGTCAAGAAATCAAGCTGGTAATTAGCTAGTATAAAGGAGGTTGACGTAATGCAAATCACAGATGCTATAGCTGATATGCTTACAAGAATCAGGAACGCAAGTTCCGCAAAGCATGATACAGTCAGCATTCCCGCTTCCAATATCAAGAAGGCTATTGCCAAGATTTTGGTTGACGAAGGATATGTTAAAGGCTTTAAAGTCATAGACGACGGCAAGCAGGGCATTATCGAGGTCACATTAAAATACGGCGCGAACAAGAGCCCCGTAATCATGGGACTTCGCAGAGTTTCAAAGCCCGGTTTGCGTATCTATTCAAATTGCGAGGATATGCCCAAGGTCATGAAGGGCCTCGGAATCGCCATACTCTCGACTTCAAAAGGTATAATGACCGACAAGGAAGCCCGCAAAGAAAATGTTGGCGGCGAAATCCTTGCGTATGTCTGGTAGGAGGTAAAAAGGAATGTCACGAATAGGCAGAAAGCCCATAGTCGTTCCGGCAGGCGTTGATGTCAATGTCAACGGCTCTCTAGTTACCGTAAAAGGACCCAAAGGTTCTCTTGCCGGAACATTTAACGCTAATATGCAGATTAATCTGGACGCGGGAGTTATAACAATTACCCGTCCGAATGACGAGAAGGAAAACAGAGCGCTTCACGGTTTGACCCGTTCACTCATATTCAATATGGTTGAGGGCGTCAGCAACGGATTCAAAAAAGAGCTCGACATAAACGGCGTCGGCTATCGTGCCGCCGTGCAGAATAACGTGCTCAACCTTACAGTCGGTTTTTCACACCCCTGTAATATGACTCCGCCGGAAGGCGTTGTTGTCGAAACACCCGCCCCGAACAAAATCATAATCTCAGGTTATGATAAGCAGAAGGTCGGTCAGTTCGCTTCAGAAGTTCGCGGAATGCGTCCGCCGGAGCCTTATAAAGGCAAGGGCATCAAATATTCAACAGAAGTTATCCGCCGCAAAGAAGGTAAAGCCGGTAAGGGCGGCAAGTAAAGGAGTGATTAGTAAATGGTATCAAGACCTGACAGCAATAAGGCCAGGCTTCACAGGCATAAACGCGTTCGCGCTAAAATTAAAGGCACGGCAGCCTGTCCCCGCCTTAATGTTTTCCGCTCACTTCAGCACATTTACGCACAGTTAATAGATGATGTTAGCGGCGTAACCCTTGTATCGGCTTCAACAGTTGAGAAGGATTTCACGAATTACGGCGGAAATAAAGACGCAGCCAAGGAAGTTGGCAAATTACTCGCAGAACGTGCCGCAAAAAACAATATTACTAATTGTGTTTTTGACCGCGGCGGTTATATTTATCACGGCCGTGTGCAAAGCCTGGCCGAAGGCGCCCGCGAGGGTGGACTCAAGTTCTAGGAAAGGGAGGAAAAAACTTTGGCTAAATATGAAGCACAACAGGAAAAGTCTGAATTTCAAGAAAGAGTTGTCGCGATAAACCGTGTCGCAAAAACCGTCAAGGGCGGTCGTATATTTAAGTTTTCGGCACTTGTCGTAGTCGGCAATGAGCAGGGAACCATAGGCTTCGGTCTCGGGAAGTCTCTCGAAGTTCCGGATGCGATCCGCAAGGGTATCGACGACGCCAAGAAGAACCTTGTTAAGATTTCCATGAAGGGCACAACGATACCTCACGAGGTTATAGGCAAGTTCGGCGCAGGCGTAGTTCTTCTTAAACCCGCCGCTCCCGGAACCGGAGTTATCGCAGGCGGCGCTGTGCGTGCGGTTGTCGAAACCGCCGGCATCAAGGACATCAGAACAAAAGAGCTGCGTTCAAACAATCCCTGCAACGTCGTTCGCGCAACCATGAACGGGCTAATGCAGCTTCGCAATGTCGATGAGGTTGCCCTCATCCGCGGCAAAAGCGAAAAAGAAATTTTAGGATAGGAGTGTAGACGAAATGGCAAACCTTAAGGTAACTCTCAAGAAGAGTTTAATCGGAAGCAAGAAAGACCAAATTGCCACCGCCCATGCTCTCGGTCTTCGTAAAATTGGGGACAGTTCTATTCAGCCGGGCAATCCCCAGACTCAGGGAAAGATTACCAAAATCGGTCATCTTCTCAGTGTCGAAGAGCTTTAAGAAAGGGGATTTGAAATAATGAAACTGCATGAATTATCACCGGCACCCGGTTCCAAAAAGGACGTTAAGCGCATCGGACGCGGTCCGGCTTCCGGTCAGGGCAAAACGGCAGGTAAGGGTCATAAAGGTCAAAAAGCCAGAGCCGGTAAAGGTCCCCGTCCGGGTTTTGAAGGCGGTCAGATGCCTTTGCAGAGGCGTGTTCCCAAAAGAGGCTTTGTAAATATTTTCAGAAAAGAGTATTCGATTGTTAATATCGCATCTCTTGAGGAAAGATTTGAAGCGGGCGCGGTTGTTGACGCAGAGTCGTTAAAGGCTGCCGGACTTATAAAGAAAACGCTTGTCCCTGTAAAGATTTTAGCTCACGGCGATCTCACAAAGAAGCTGACGGTTAAAGTCAATGCTTATTCCGAAGCGGCAAAGGCAAAAATCGAAGCTGCCGGCGGTAAAGTAGAAGAAGTATAATATACATCTATCTTTTCGGCGCCGCCGAAATGTGGAAGGAGCGTGTTAGTCTCTATGTTACAAACAATCGTTAACGCATGGAAAGTTGCGGATCTGCGCAAAAAAATGCTCTATACCGCAATGATTATCTTAATATTCAGAATCGGCGCTAACATTCCCGTACCTTTTGTAAGCATACCTGCCGGAGGAGCCATCCCCGAAAGCGCGACGGCTTCGTTCCTGCAGTATCTGTCAATGATGACAGGTAACGCGCTGAACTACGGCGCAGTGTTCGCGATGTCGATTACACCCTATATTAACGCGTCGATTATTATTCAGCTCTTGACAGTCGCCATACCCTACCTCGAAAGACTGCAAAAAGAGGGCGAAGAAGGCAAGAAAAAGCTGTCAGCAATCACTAGATATACAGCTATAGGACTTGCTGCCGTTCAGAGTATCGCTTATTTCGTATACCTCAGAAGCGAAAAGATGCTCTCTGTAAGTCCCGCCACAGGCGAAGCCTACACAGGATTCGCGCTGTTTTTCCAGGCGGCGGTAATCGTCACTATTCTCACAGCCGGCTCGGCGCTGCTTATGTGGCTCGGCGAGCAGGTCAACGAAAAGGGCATAGGCAACGGTATCTCTATGATACTGTTTGCCGGTATCGTCTCCCGTTTGCTTCCTATGTTTATAGGTTATTATGACTATATAAGCAAGGGCGGAATGTGGATTCCGATTATCATTGTTATTGTCCTTATCTCTTTCCTCATGATAGCCTTTATCGTCTGGATGGACGGTGCTGAGCACAGAATTCCTGTTCAGTACGCAAAGCGTGTTGTCGGGCGCAAGATGTACGGCGGTCAGAGCTCGCATATTCCTCTCAAGGTTAATATGTCAGGTGTTCTTCCCGTTATCTTCGCCGGTTCGATTCTTTCGATTCCTCCGACACTCGAAATGTTCATGACGATAGACCCCGAAGGGAACTGGAAAAAGTTTTTTAATCTTTTCTCTCAGGAGTCATGGGTATACGCGGTAGTCTATTTCTTCCTAATCATCTTCTTCGCTTATTTCTATTCGGCAATTCAGTACAACCCGATTGAAATGGCGAACAATATCCGTAAGAACAGCGGTGCCATCCCCGGCATCCGCCCCGGCAAACCGACAAGCGATTATATCGCCAAGGTTATGTCAAAAATAACTCTTATGGGCGCTCTTCTTTTAAGCGTTGTCGCTCTTAACCCGATTATTCTCGGTCTTATAACAAAAGCCCTGGATCATCCGGTACAGGGACTTCAGATGAACGGCACCTCGCTTATCATTATGGTCGGTGTTTCTCTTGAAACAGTGCGCCAGCTTGAGAGCCAGATGATGATGAGACACTATAAAGGCTTCCTAGATTAAAATTGTTCGGAGACAATGTATGAATTTAATTTTTTTGGGCGCGCCCGGCGCCGGTAAGGGTACTCAGGCGGAGATTGTCAGCGAAAAGTTTGGCATCCCCTCAGTCTCAACCGGCAACATCATCAGGGAGGCACTTAAATCAGGCACAGAAATGGGTCTGAAGGCAAAATCCTTCATTGATGACGGCAAGCTCGTTCCCGACGATGTCGTAATCGGCATTATAAAGGAAAGACTTGCAAAGGATGACTGTAAAAACGGATTTATCCTGGACGGCTTTCCCCGCACGATTCCTCAGGCGCAAGCACTCGACACAATGGGCGTCATAATTGACAAGGTCATTGATATCGAAGTCTCGGATGAGAGAATTATCGCTCGTATGTCCGGCAGAAGGGTCTGCTCCTCCTGCGGAAGCTCCTACCATCTCGATTTCAAAAGACCGGCAAATGACGGTGCTTGCGATTCCTGCGGCAGCGAGCTGATTCAGCGCAAGGACGACGCCCCTGAAACGGTTCTTGAAAGGCTCACGGTTTATCATAATGAAACCGAGCCGCTAAAGGAATACTACGAGAAAACGGGAAAACTCGTAATAATTGAAGGTCAGGATGAGGTCGCTGATACGACAAAGCTGACACTGAACGTCCTGAGAGCCTGATTATGGCTGAGAGCTTGTCATAAGAGGTGTTTCACCATTTATTGACTTGCTAAATCAGAGATGTTGTTTTCACTAAAAGCAAGAAGGGTATGGTCGCAAGCATGATAGTGCTCAAAACACAGCATGAGATTGAGCTTATGCGTGAAGCCGGCAGAATTGCCGCAGGAGCATTAAAACTCGCAGGCGAAGCTGTTGCTCCCGGTGTGTCAACCTTTGAAATTGACAGACTTGTGAGAAGTTATATTGAAAAACGGGGTGCAAAGCCCTCATTCCTAAATTATAACGGCTTCCCGGGCAGTGCATGCATATCGATAAATAACGAGGTCATTCATGGAATCCCGAGCAAAAAGCGTTTTTTGAAGGAAGGCGACCTGGTCAGTATTGACCTCGGCGCAACACTTGAAGGATATATCGGCGACATGGCGAAAACCTTCGCGGTGGGAGCGGTTAGTCCGGCGGCTGAAAACCTTTTGAAAACGACCGAGGAAGCACTTTATTTAGGAATTAAAGCTGCTGTCGTCGGTAACCGATTGGGCGATATAGGCTTTGCGGTTTCACAATATTGCGAGGGCAAGGGCTACGGCGTCGTCAGGGAATACACCGGTCACGGCGTCGGAAGAAAGCTCCATGAGGATCCGTCTATACCAAACTACGGCACACCCGGCAGAGGTGTGCGCCTGCTGAGCGGCATGACTATTGCCATTGAGCCAATGATTAATGAGGGAACTGAAAAAATCAATCAGCAGAGCGACGGTTGGACTGTCGTAACGCGTGACGGCAAGCTTTCGGCACATTTTGAGCATACAATAGCTATTAATGGCACGGAACCTATAATTCTGACGCTTGAGTAGCCGCTATATGAGGAATTTCTATGGAAATCAAAACAGGATGTGTTGTGCAGAGTTGCGCCGGGCGTGACAAGGGCAAGTTTCTCTATGTTTGCGCGAGTGACGATAATTTCGTTTATATCGCTGACGGCAAAGAGAGACGCCTTGAAAGCCCGAAGAAAAAAAATCCGAAGCATCTCAGAGCTACCTCATTAAAAATCGAAACCACTGCTCTTACAGGCAATCATGCTTTACGAAAAGCATTGAACGCTTTAAGCGTATCGCAGCAAAAAGGAATGATGTAAATGTCAAAGCAGGATATGATTGAAGTTGAAGGCACCGTTGTGGACGCTCTTCCTAACGCGAATTTCAAGGTTGAGCTGGAAAACGGAGCTGTTATTCTCGCTACAATCTCTGGCAAACTGCGTATGAATTACATCCGCATTCTTCCCGGAGATAAAGTCACAGTTGAAGTTTCTCCATACGACCTCACCAGAGGTAGAATTACATGGAGAACCAAATAAGGAGTTAGGTTTTTAGGCGGTAGGAGTTAGGATTTATATACCGCTTCATGATTAAGCTTCATTTATAAGATTATAATTCAGAGCACAGTAGACATTACTACGGAAAGGCATGGGTATGCGTGAAAAACTTGTTTTTCGCGATGTGGCTTACCTTTCAGGTATAACCAAAATCAGAGCACAGTAGACATTACTACGGAAAGGGACAGGTATGCGCGAAAACTTGTTTTTCGCGATGTGGCTTACCTTTCAGGTATAACCAAAATCAGAGCACAGTAGACATTACTACGGAAAGGCTAGGGTACGAATATGAAAGTCAGACCTTCTGTAAAAAAGATTTGCGAAAAATGCAAAATTATCAAACGCCACGGGAAAGTCATGGTTATCTGTGAAAATCCCAAGCACAAACAACGCCAAGGCTGATAACAGGAGACAGGATTCAGGGAATCAGGTTTCAGGTTTAGGACTTAAAGGCTTTGCCGTTTTATTAAAAAACGAAAAAGCATACCATTAATGGAGGTGCATTTGACAAATGGCACGTATTTCCGGTGTTGACTTACCGAGAGACAAGAGGATCGAAATCGGTCTGACATATATTTTCGGTATCGGTCGCAAAACCGCTAATGACATTATTGCAGCAACAGGTATAAATCCCGACACCCGTGTCAAGGATTTAACCGAGGACGACGTTTCAAAGCTCCGTGAGTATATCGACCACAATGTTAAGGTAGAGGGCGATCTCAGAAGATCAACGGCGTTCGACATCAAAAGACTTATTGAAATCGGCAGTTACCGCGGAATCAGGCATCGCAAGGGCTTGCCCGTCAGAGGACAGCGCTCAAAGACCAATGCCCGTACCCGCAAGGGACCCAAGAAGACAATCGCTAACAAGAAGAAGTAAGGAGGCAGATTATGGCTACTAAAGGATCACCGGCAAAAAAAGGCGTCGGCACGCGCAAGCGCCGTGAGAAAAAGAATATTGATCGTGGCGCAGCGCATATTCAGTCCACCTTCAACAACACTATCGTAACAATTACCGACACTCAGGGCAATGCGATTTCATGGGCTTCGGCTGGCGAAATGGGCTTCAGGGGCTCAAGAAAATCAACCCCCTATGCCGCACAGACAGCCGCCGAAACAGCCGCGAAGGCTGCCATTGAGCATGGTATGAAAACTGTTGAGGTTTATGTTAAGGGCCCCGGCTCGGGACGTGAAGCCGCTATCAGAGCTTTGCAGACCGCCGGTCTTGAAGTCAGCATGATTAAAGACGTCACACCTATCCCTCATAACGGTTGCCGCCCGCCCAAGAGAAGGCGCGTATAGTCGTGTTCAGTATTCATTTTTAATTATCAGCTTTCCTTTTTTCATATTTAAAGTTGATATTATTATGATATTTACTGCCCCGACATCTACTATCTAGTGTCTAGAATCTAGAATCTAGAATTTTGGAGGATTTTTACATGGCAAGATATACAGATTCTGTATGTAAATTATGCCGCCGTGAAGGTAAAAAATTATTCCTGAAGGGCGACAGGTGCTACACCAACAAGTGTTCGGTTGACCGCCGCACAACCCCCCCCGGTCAGCACGGTCAGAGCCGTAAAAAGGTTTCCGAGTACGGCACACAGCTTCGCGCGAAGCAGCAGGCAAGGCGTTACTACGGTATCGGCGAGGGTCAGTTCCACAAATACTTCCTTATGGCTGAGCGTCTTTCCGGCGTAACCGGTGAAAACCTTCTGCGTATTTGCGAATCAAGGCTTGACAACGTTGTTTATCAGCTAGGTTTCGCCAATTCCCGCGCAGAGGCAAGACAGCTTGTGAACCACGGACATTTCCTCGTCAACGGCGGCAAGGTTGATATCCCCTCTTACCTTTGCAAGGCCGGAGACGTTGTTTCCGTTAAGAAAAAAAGTATGGATTCCGAAAAGTTTAAGACCACATTAGAGTCTGATGCTCATCCGGTTCCCGCATGGCTTGAGGTCAGCCGCGACGTCGGCGAGGGCAAGCTTATCAGCCTTCCGGACAGAGAACAAATCGCATTTGATGTTGAAGAGCATCTCATCGTTGAGTTCTATTCCAAGTAATTTGACTCATTTACTGGTTACAAATTTTATAAGGAGGGTTTTGAATGATAGGA
The DNA here is from genome assembly GCA_031551635.1 of Oscillospiraceae bacterium. Taxonomy (GTDB): domain Bacteria; phylum Bacillota; class Clostridia; order Oscillospirales; family Acutalibacteraceae; genus JAVBNH01. The sequence goes on from JAVBNH010000007.1 coordinate 62,142, forward strand.
ATCGAAAAGCCCAGCATAACAGCTGTGGACTTAACCCCCGACGGTGTGCACGGAATGTTCACACTTGAGCCCCTTGAGAGAGGCTATGGCACTACACTGGGCAACAGTCTTAGAAGGGTTCTTCTGTCTTCATTGCAGGGATATGCGATTACCTCAGTGAAAATTGACGGTATTCTGCATGAGTTCTCAACAATTGAAGGTGTAAAAGAGGATGTTACGGAAATAGTTCTTAACCTTAAGAGCGTTATTTTGAAGATTCACAGCACCTCGCCGCAGAGAATGTATATCGATTTCAGCGGCGCGGGGGAAATTACCGCCGGAAATATTCAATGCAGCTCAGAGGTTGAAGTCATTAACCCGAAACAGCATATCTGCACCCTAAACTCTGACGCCAATGTTAAAATGGAGCTTACCGCAAACGCCGGCAGAGGCTATAAATCCGCCGAGCGCAACAAGAGAGAGATGGCTCCCGAAATCGGAGTTATTGCGATTGATTCCATTTATACCCCAGTTCTCAAGGTTAATTACACTGTAGAAAACACCCGTGTCGGCAATATAACCGACTATGATAAGCTTTCGCTTGAGGTGTTGACAAACGGAACAATTACCGCCAAGGACGCCGTTTCATTTGCCGCCAAGATTCTCAACGAGCACCTCAATCTCTTCATGGATCTCTCGGACGAGTTCGGCAGCGCGGAGATTATGGTTGTCAAGGATGACAGCGGAAAAGAGCAAATACTTGAGATGACCGTTGAGGAGCTTGACCTTTCGGTACGCTCGTTCAACTGTTTGAAGAGAGCGAATATTCACAAGGTTGAGGATTTGATTTCAAGAACAGAGGACGAGATGATGCGCGTGCGCAATCTTGGCAGAAAATCTCTTGACGAGGTTATTGCCAAGCTTAATTCGCTGGGTCTTGTGCTTCGAAACGACGATGAATAATCCGGATACCTAAACTTAAAATTAGTAAGATTTTTACCGTTAACCGTAAAGGAGTGAATTTTATGCCCGGAACCAGAAAACTCGGCAGGACTACGGACCACCGCAGAGCCATGCTCAGAGCCATGGTTACTTACCTTTTGAAAAATGGCAGAATAGAAACCACCGTTACAAGGGCAAAAGAGGTTCGCGCGCTGTGCGAGAAAATGATAACTCTCGGCAAGTCAGACAACCTCAACAACAGAAGACAGGCGCTGGCTTTTATCACAACACACGGCACTCGTCCCGATATGGAGGACGGCACCAAGAATGTTGTTGTCAGAAAGCTGTTTGAGGAAATCGGCCCGAAATACGCGCAAGTGAACGGCGGCTACTGCCGCATCATCAAAACAGGTCCCCGCAGAGGAGACGCTGCAGAGATGTGCATTATCGAATTGGTTTAACTTAATAATTCAAAATGAAAAGTTTGCGGCGAAAGCTGCAAACTTTTCGGCTAAGTTCGACTAGTCTATTGACATTTATTATAACTTGTTTTACAATAACAATATGTAGTGGTATACCAATAATTTATTTCAATATATTGGTAAGGGTGTGTTCTTATATTGATTCCTGAAAAAGTTAATGTGTTAAACACAAATGAATTTCAGACTGATATGAAATTTTTAGAGGACAATGAAACTTTAACATGGGATACATTGTGTAATATATGTGTAGACTATACAAATGAAGATAAAGAAAAAGAACGCAAAGAAGCTGCAAAATCAGCATTGGATATGCTCTTGACAATAAAAAAGGCTCACTCAATACGGTTTAGACATAAAGAGTATGACAGCCTCCTGAGAAAGATTATTTCAAGTAATATAGCAGAAAAAGTAAAATATAATGGCATTAATGAATTAAACTACCACAAAATTATTACTGATTTTATTGGTTTCCGTATTCTTATTAGATATAAACAAGAGTGGGAAGAAATTCACAATGACTTAACCCGACTGTTTGATATTGATAAAAAGCGATATATTGAAAAAGATGAAGATTATGTCTTACTATATGAAGATAATGATGTATTAAAATATTTCGCACTTAAGCCAGTGGTTTATTATAGAGAAGGTGACGATCTCAGTTTATATGAGGGAAAGATTGAGGTTAAAAAATCAGATTTAAATTATCGCAGTATTCATTATATTGTGAAATATCAGAATCATTATTTGGAAATACAAGTTAGAACATTATTTGAGGAAGGTTGGTCAGAATGCAACCATGATTTGCTGTATAAGGCTCCGGTGGAACCGAAAAAAATCATGCTGACCAAAAGCAGTAATATTTTAAGCGAGTTAGCTCATCAGGCGGATGAATTGTGTTCGTTTATGTATGATGTGGATAATGGTATCCTGTCAACATAATGTTATATTTTCATAAAATTGTAGTAGACGAGGAGAATTGATTATGAATAACTCGAAGAATAGTGCTGAACGTTTAATAGAAGCTATTAAAAATGGAAGCTTTGTCAAAGAAATTCTAATAAATTCTGCTGCGAATTTTTCTGGAAAAAAGGAAAATGAGTCTTTAGAAAGGTATAGAAAATATCTGAAGACTATGACTTATGAATATAATCTTGACTTCAAAAAAGAGAGGTATCAGGATGAGCTATAATCAGTCTGATTATCAGTATTTAATTGATGAGTTTTCAGCTGAAAAAATCAGCAGCAGATATAGTTATATTGAAAATCTTATTTCTGATTTTATAAATAAAGAAGAAATCGCAGATAAAGTCGTTATTGATGAAAATAATCTAAATCATATGGTTATGGATTACTTTGCAGATATTTGCAGATTAAAGCAGTTTCACAACATAGAGCGCATTAATGAGGATAAAATAACCTCATACACAATTTATTGGCTTTTAAAACGCCGGGTAATACAAGTTACAGAAGATTTTGAAGAATCTACATTTATAAATGAAAAGCTTGTTCTGTCGATTCTGCAATCCTATCTACTTAGAGAGGATTATGCCAAAATAGTTCCCAGGGAGCATAAAATTAATACTGATGCATTTTACAAAAACTTTTTTTATTCTTGTAAATACAGAAACATAGACCAGCAGATGCTTGAGTTGTTAATAATTGCATACAGAGCCGGGCGTTCTTTTCAATATGCCATGGATATTTCGAATAAAGATATTACAGAAAAGCCAATAAATTCATCAGATGTTGAGTTATGAATTAAATAAAACTATTTTTTAAGCGTTGAATTTTATAGATTCAACGCTTTTTGCGTTTTATAAAAAATAAGAATTTGTATATTTTACTCATAATTTATAATACTAACCGTAACTAAAAAAATAGACGAGGATAAAATATCATGAAGAAGAGAAACAGAATTCGTGTCGCGAGTTTTATGCTTGCGACAATTGCCGCTTTGGGGACCTTCGGGCTCACTGAAAACAACAAGCGTAAACAATATGAGCAGATAATAGCTATTTCACAGCAGCGCTCTCTCAGCGAGCTGAGCCGATATATGGACAATATCGAGTTATCATTGACGAAGGGCATGTATGCGAACACCCCCCCGATGATTTCGAGTCTCGCGACTATGCTGTGGCGGGACGCAACAGGTGCGAAAACAAGCCTTTCGCAGCTTGGAACAGGTGAGACGCCGCTTGAAAATACCTATAAATTCCTCTCGCAGGTGGGGGAGTTTACAATGGCGCTCAATAAAAAGGTAGCGGACAAGCAGGAGATAACAGATGAGGAAAAAGCATCACTAAACAGGCTGTTAAGCTTCGCGTCGACCTTGAGCGAGGAGCTTGCATATTTGCAAACGCTTGTGGAAAATAACAATCTTGATTTTGAGAAGATAAAAAGCTCAGTAAAAAATGATGTAAATAATGCGGGAAACACAAGCTTCGTGGATACGATGAAGGACCAGGAGCAGACCTTGACCGATTACCCGACACTGCTTTATGACGGACCGTTTTCGGATAATATCGATAAAAAGGAGAGCATTCTTATAAAAAATTCCTCTGAAGTTTCGCTCGATAAGGCTACGGAGCTCGCCGCGCAATTCTCAGGGATGGATAAGAGCCAGGTCAGTCATATAAACGATGAGGGAGGGAAAATCCCCTCATATATTTTCAGTGCAGGTGACTATAATATTTCGATAACAAAAAACGGCGGGTTTTTGTCTTATATGATGGACGGGGCTTTCGCGGGTGAGGAGAAGCTCTCGCCGGAGGATGCCGTTCTCAAGGCGAAGGAATTTCTGAACGCAAACGGCTTCCCGGATATGAAGGAGAGCTATTACGCAAAAAATGACGGTGTCTGCCTTGTCAATTTCGCTTATTTTAAGGACAATATCACATATTATCCGGATTTAGTTAAGGTCGGTGTCGCGCTGGACACGGGCAGAATTGTCTCGGTTGAGGCGCGCGGTTTTATAATGAATCATCAGGAGCGAAAGCCGGTTGAACCTGCGTTCAGTATTGAGCTGGGGCAAAATAAGGTCAGCTCAAACCTGCAGATTCAAAAATCCGCTCTTGTCGTAATTCCAAAGGACAACGGCGACGAGAGATATGCTTATGAATACCACTGTATCGACGAAAAAGGGCAGGAGGTTCTCGTTTATATCGATGTAAAAACCGGTGATGAAGCGGATATACTGCTGCTTATGTATACCGACGGCGGAGTTTTGACTAAATAAATTTATCAATACCAACTTTTTTAATCTGAGCTTATACCAATATTCGTTAAAATAGTTGATATCTATCGTGACTTCAACCGAATACTTTCTTGCATTCGGTGTCACTCAGTTATCGCCTTTTTAATAGGAGATTGGTATTAGTATAAAATACCAGATGCGTAAATGGCAGAGCGTTTGAAAAAATATAATATATGTATAAAAAATTTAAATCGGGGAATACTTTTATTTAGTCAATTAAATATCGGAGTGTAAAAGCATAACTCTGAATTGGCTCATGAGCAAACAGAATTAAGAAAAAGATTTATTTTTCATTGAAAGGAAAGAAAAAAATGAAGCGCGGAATTCTTTTTATAGGTGCTGTTCTGATTTTATTTATGATAGTTATGGTCGGCTGCAAGGCTAATGAAAACGGAAAAACCACAACAAGCACAAGAAACGTCACAACCACAGCCGCCGCATCGACTAAATATGAAAATCTGAGCGAAGCACTCAGCGATATGTTAACAGGCAACACCTCAAATACTTCAGCAACTGCGGGAACAGGCACCACGAAAGCAGGCACCACAGCCTCCTTAACCACAAGTGCGGGAACAACAAAATAATACTATTTCATTGTTTATATGGATAAAAAAAGCAGTCTTGATATAAACCAAGACTGCTTTATTGTGCTAAGTTCAGATTAAAAAGTTGACAAAATTAATTTTTAATATGAGCTTAGAGTTTGCTAACGTTCATAAATAAGGCTTCCGGAAAATATTATTATCTACTGTTTAATCAGAGTTTGGTATTAATATGAAGAACTCTTATATTTTATCAAGCAAGGCAGATACCCTGAGGATTGTCCGCGCGTCGCCGGAGGTGATTACGCCGTCTTTTATGACATCATAGTACATAAAATCCTGCTTTGACACTGTTATCAGGTCGGCAGAAGCTCTCAGGCACAGCCTCGCGTCTTTCGACGAAACAATGCCGTCCGCGTCGCAGTCGCCCAGCGGACGTGGCGAAAAACTGACATTAGACATCTTTATATCCGAGAGATACATTGAGCCAGGGAAGGAGATGGTGCGCAAATCCTCGACAAGCTTGGTAAGTACGACAATTGAGTTTTCATAATGTGCATTATATCCGTATAGCTGACCTTCTGCGTTCGAGGAGCATTCGATATAAGCGTTGGTATATTTAATTTGAATCATTTCCCAGTCAACGCTGTCGTCCATGCTGTAAAATGCGGAATAAATCATATCGACTGGCTGCAAATTGAAAACCTTTGCGTAGACACTGTTTTTATTGGGGTTAATCATATCCGGCAGCTTTATTTTAATTGTGAACGCGCCGGAGGTGTATTTGGTGTATTCATATTCAAAAGGATCGTCCGGCGAGAGATTGCTGACATAGCTTTTGCCCTTGACGGGAACTATATCGGTGCAATCCTGCCCTCTGGCGACATCTACAGTGCTTACGTTTGAGGTAGGCTTAAAAAAGTTGCCGAAGGAGCCGGTAAGAGTATTTTCATCCGTGAAGCCGCCGACAAGAGTGTTAAGCCACTTTGAAAATTCGCCCGCAAGCCCCCATACACCTGTCTGCTGCTTACCCACAAGCAGACCTGTCTCCTCGGAGTATCTGAATTTTGGGAAATCCTTTTTTGCTGAGTTGACTGTTTTGTTAAACAGCTCAACCACTTCGCGTCTTTCCTTGAGATCGCCTGTTGTCGGTTCAGGCGCGGTTGTTGTTTCGCCCGTAACAGGATTTGTCGTCTCGCCGGGTGAGGTTGTGGAATCCGGAACATAGCCTACCGCGTCAAAAATCGCCTGTACGGTTCTCGGTGAGAGCTTTGTCCAGATGCTTTTCAGTAAATTTCCGTCGAGAGCCTCATAAAAAGAGGATATACTCGAGAACTGAGAAGCTTTGACCATTTCATCGACCAGATCGATACCGATAAACATTATGTTATAAAAATCTTCGGCGTCAAGGCTGGTGAAGAAATCATTTGGCGGCAGCGTCACGCTTGCCGCGTCCGCGCGGATATTGAACAAGTCAAGCTTTTTTTCTCCGGACTCATTAAGCTCAGAGAAGGCGAGTGTCGGCATAATCAAAGCGAAAACAAGCACCGCCACAAGCAGCTTCAAAGAAAAGCCAATTTTTTTAGTTTTCATATATTTTCAATCCTTTCAGATAGTACCTAACATTCAGCATCCAGCATCTAGTATCTAGCATCTAGAATATCACATCAAGAGGCTTTTGTCAAAGGGAAATGCTGTACTCGTTCGATTAGAGAAAAAAATTAATACGCTGTTTACCGTTAATACAAAAAATACAGTAATTATACATTTTCCTCGATAGTGTATAATTTTACATATTTTACTTGAATTTACCCAATTTTATGTTATGATAATAATAGCCTCATAAAGTATTATAGATTTTTCTTTTGAGAGGAACGAATGAGAGATGGAAAAAAAAGATAAGGTATTGGTTATTTTTAACCCCAAGTCCGGGAGGCTGAAGGCAAAGGGGCAGAATTTTGATATAGCCGATTTTTTTTCGCGAAACGGCGTGGAGACTACCGTCATGACCACCTCGGGTAAGGGTGACGCGGTGGATTTCGCGCGCGAGCACTGCGGCGAGCATGACCTAGTCATTGCAAGAGGCGGCGACGGCACGCTAAACGAGGTAGTGAACGGTATTATGAAATCGGGAAACATTCGCCCTGTCGGATATATTCCCGCAGGAACAACAAACGATTTCGCCAAAACGATGAACATACCAGTTGACGCGAAACAGGCGCTTGAGCTGATACTCAACAGTGAGCCGCACAACCATGACCTCGGAGTGATGAATGAGGACATATACTTTACATATACAGCTTCCTTCGGTCTGTTTACAAGAGCCTCCTACGCTACGCCGCAGGGGTATAAAAATCTTTTCGGGTATTATGCCTACCTTTTTGAGGGTGCGAAGGAGCTGACAAACCTTAAACCCATTAAAATGAAGCTCACCTGTGACGGCGTTGTTTATGAAGGTGAATATATTATGGGTGCGATTACTAATTCCCTTTCTGTGGGCGGAATACTCAAATATGAGAAGTCGATGCCGGACTTCACAGACGGTAAGTTTGAGATTATGCTGGTCAAAAAACCGCCGCATATGGTTACAATTGCTGAAATGGTGCTTAACGCTAAAAAGAGCAAGTTTGACGAGAGATATATCTCTATTTTTCAGGGCTCGGATATCGTTTGCGAGACTGAGGAGGAGCTGCCCTGGACGATTGACGGCGAATACGGCGGTAAATATACAAAAACAACACTTCGCTGCTGCAATAACGCCATTGAGGTTTTTAAGGGTACAAAAGAGGATGTTAACTGATGCTAAAGCTTAAATCAGAGCGGTTAACGCCGCTTTTTCTGGGAACTTACTGCGTCTCATTTTATCTGGTGTGGGCTGCGTTAAATTTTACGCTTTTTCCTTTTATGCAGTCGCAGCTCAGCAATGGCTGGCTTTGTGAAATTATTGAAGCGGTAATAAAAACGCTCGTCTGGGCATTACCCGCGCTGTTAATAATAAAAAAATATGAGTCGAACCTACTGCTTCGTTATTCCGAAATTTTCAAAAGCGCTTTTAAATGGAAAGAGCCGTTACTGATTGCGGGAGGTTTTATCCTCTACAACCTTGTCGGCTCTTTTTCACAGAAAAAGGAAATATCGATTAGTGAAAGCTTTTTCGTTCCCGACATTATCGGCGCAGTATTGATTGCCGGATTCACCGAGGAGCTTGTTTTCAGGGGGCTTATCCTAAACGCGACCTTTAGCCGGCTAGGCATGAACAAAGCAATCGCGCTGAGCGGTTTAATGTTTCTTGTTATTCATTTTCCGCTGTGGATGGTTCAGGGTAAATTCATTTATGCCTTTCAAAGCGGCGGAATAATTTCTGTTTTTGCTTTAGGCTGTATTTTTTCGTGGATATTCCTGAAAACAAAAAATATTTTTGTCCCAATAATACTGCATATGCTTTGGAATCTGCTTGTTAATCTGCTCTACTAACGTGGGCTTGGCTTGCCAAGAACACAACCCAAGTCTTGTTTTTTGTTGAGTTTCAGCTCACTAAGGTACTAACGTGGGCTTGGCTTGCCAAGCACACAACCCAAGTCTTGTTTTTTGTTGAGCTTTCAGCTCACTAAGGTACTAAACCTTGTAAAATAATTCACCCTGCCAACAGTTTGTGTAGTTGGCAGGGTTTTTATAATCATGTCAGCGGGTATAATCAGTTATACGCGTTAAAATCAAAGAAGCCTCTGTTGCCGAAGATTTTGAAAACCATATCGCTGAAGAATTTGAAAATCTTTTCGGTAAAAGTCATCTGAGTTTTATCAGCGGGGGGATTATAAGCGGAGCCGGTGACCTCGGCAATGGCTTTTTTCAGGTTTTCGGCGAGTTCATTTGTCTTTGTCTGATCACCTTCATAAACTGAGTAGAAATAATTGACAGCTTCGTCATAGGCAGCTTCAAACGCGGGCATTTTGTCTGAGTTAACAACCTTTGAGGGGTCTGCGAATATTGCCTTTGAATCCTTGATTCTATTATATAAATCGTTGGATTTTCGCCCTGTAATGAACTGCGGGAAACGGCTGTCGGAATCCACATCCTTGATTTCGCCTGTAACGATTCTTGTTGCCAGCTTTATAACAAGGTCACAGCGCCCGACTTCATGATGGGTGTTGTAATAGAACCAGACATTGTCCCGGAAAAGACAGCTCGAGGCATCAACACCCTTGTCAGGCGAGATGTAATCAGCGTCCGCCGCGGCGAGATAAGCGCTGTCAAACTGTGTTCCGGCGGGGGCGTAATTCGCGCCGAGCGAGGTAGAGTTTACGCCGATTATAGCGTCTGAATTTGTAGTAAGCGTCGATTTCATAATACCGAAGAAGTTATAATCCTGAACACTGTAGTCAAGATTGTAACCGCAGATATTGTATATCTCAACGCCGTAATTGTCATGCATATCAGTGAGATTATCCCGGAGCGCAAGCTGAGAAGCGTAAAATGCGTCTGTTTTTTCGCGTAGCGCAGCTCTTTCGGGATTATTTTCGCTGCTCATATATCTCTGCGCGAGTGCGGGATACCTTCCGGAGGGCACCATTGCCCAGAACTGCGGAGAATTGAGGATAAAGGTTTCAAGAATTCCGTCAACCGCTCTTGTAAGCGCCTTTTCAAAAACAGGGCGGGGTAGGATTCTCAGAGCGATATTGAGAATATAGCCGACTGTCGCGTCGCCGTTCATCTCCTTCATGATTTTGGGGAAGAAATCGGAGTGAATAAACTGATCCTCAAGAATAAAGTCTCGGGCGATAAAATCGGCAATAACATCCGCACCGTCAAGCAGTGAGACAATGTTTATAATTTTATCAACATCACCGAAATTCGCGACACCGCTGTTCGCCCACGCGGTCAGAACGGTTCCGCCGAGGCTGACCGGGCATAGGTTAACCTTGTCCTTGCCGCTGTCCGCCTTGACAAAATCTATATAGTCCTGAAGATTTTTGCCGTTGTCTATAGGGTTACCCAACAGAGGAAAAGCAAAGAGGTAGAGATTCTCGTTGCCGACTATTTCAGCGTATTCCTGCATGGGAAGCGCACGGAAAAAGTCGTTTCTGTCTTTTTCAGACATTTCGGCGACGGAGGTGTTGAAGGTGACTGTTTTGATGTTTTCAGCCGTAGTCCCGTCGGGATTTGATTTCTGGACATAAAAGAGGTCGCACATAAATTTATAAATAGCATCGGTGATACCTCTGTCGCGCTGGGCGAGAAGAGTCGAAACCGCCGGAACAAAAAGGGTGTTCATCGCCTTACCGACAAGGTTTTCATCGTCGATAATCATCAGTCCGCCTGAAAGCTCAGTGCCGTTCGCGTTAACTACTGGCTCGCCGTTTTCGTCGGCAAGATAGCTCTGCGACTGGCTGATTCCAGGCAGAACGATAGTCGGGTAAATTTCGTCTGTTTTATTAGCCTTAATCTCCTCAAGGTAGGCGTTGTAAACATCGTCGGCAGCTGCCGAGGCTGTGAAAGACGCGCTGAAAAGAGTCAGCAGCATGGCAAGCGAGAGCAAAACGGCAAAAACCCTGGTTGTTTTCTTTTTCACAATAAATCAAGTCCCTTCAAAAAAATAGAAGCAAAGAATAATCGGTTAAACCAACTATTATTGCTTCTATTAAACCACATTTTTGTATTATTTTCAATAGTTTCGGGAAAGTTAAATTACTTTTCGGCTAAAATAATGTAATAATACGCGCTTCCCTTTGAATCCTTTGACGCAGTCAGAGTAAATGAGCCGTCATTATTCGATACAGGATTAATGAGATTTAGGAATTTTTCGTTGTACAATACTTTTCCGCTGCCGGTTTTGAGGTTCCCGAGGAGGATAGCCGCATGATTGAGCGAATAACCCCTCATAAAAACCGCGCCGCTGCTCTCGTCAATGCAAATCTGGTCCGGCTTGAAGTCGCTCACAGAGCCTGCGTTTATTTTATAGCTCTCCTTGGTCACCATATTGAAAACCGAAAGAGTAGCCTTTTCGATAATATAATCGCCGTACCGCAGATAGTTGTTCTTAAAGTCGCCGGTGAAGGACTTGATTACCTCCTCCTTGCTGCCTGCCTTTCTGTCCTTGTGCAGTACCGCGTCAAAGCCGGTTGCTGTATTTTTAAGACAGATAAAACCGTCATCGACATTTTTCGCATAGAAATCACTGATGTCCTCAATCATGCGGTAATTATCAACATTGTTGTGCCCTTTGTTTCCGCTCTCAAAGAGGTCAAGCTTTTTATTTGCGCCATCTGTCTCATAAAAACGTGAGGAGAAGAAAAGCAGCTCGCCCTTGCAGTCATTCATTACATCGGTTGTAAACAGAGAGTAGTCAGCCCTTTTCGCACCCATCTTGTCCGGCTGGCGGTTCTCCTCTGAGAGAATCCGGCTTGTTTCGCCGTTAGTGATGTTACAGTAATAGGGCTCCTCATATATTTTATTATTAATGTAAAAATCCTCGACTGTAGTGTCAACCGCGAGCATATATGCACCCTTTTTGCTGAACTGAGCGGGGGTATTCATCAGATGGAAAAAGGCATAATCATAAATTTTAATGGTGTCAGTAGTGAGCTGGGGAGTGAAAAGCCCGTAACCGGAGGTTTTTCCGTCCTTTGTCAGGTAATAAATCTTTGCGGGAATTTTCTGCTCGCTCATGTTGACCTTCACGGAGAAGGAGCCCGTCGCCTCGAGAGGAGACAGTGAGCTGTTTTTATATTCATAAAACTTCACCTCACCCGAGGTGTTTATTGTGAAATATACATTTTCAATATCACTCTGCTGCAGCGGTGCCTCAATATCAGATTCCAGTTTAACATAAGCCTGATATTCAGCAGTGTCGACATTTATCATCGGATCCTGCGTCGTGGAACCGTTTGACGCCCTGATGTCAAGCTGGTTTTTAATCAAAGCGGCACTTGTTGCGATTATGGCGACAAGCAGAATCGCTCCGGCAATGTAATAGCTTTTTTTCATTTTATTTTTCATGCCTTTCCGTAAAAATATTATCCGAAATTTCTGTTTTAGCAGAACATGCCGCCGTTGAGCGATAAAACATGTCCGGTGATATACGAGGCTTCGCCGCTGGCGAGAAAGAGTACAGCGTCGGCAATCTCACCGCAGCTGCCGAGCCTTGAGAGCGGTATTTCAGCGCATAAGGCGTCAATTTCCTCTTTGGAAAAAGACGAGAGCATATCGGTGTTTACAGCACCGGGCGAAACCGCGTTAACGGTAATGCCTGAAGGCGCAAGCTCCTTAGCAAGAGCCTTTGTCAGCCCGATAAGCCCGGCTTTCGCCGCCGAATAATGCACCTCGCAGGAAGCTCCGACCTCGCCCCACATGGACGAGATATTGATTATCCTACCTGATTTTTGTCTAATCATTTCTTTCGCGGCGCGGCGGCAGAAATAAAACGGGGCTGAGAGATTCACCGCAAGCATTTCATTCCACTCACTGTCGGTAATGTCGCAAAACAGCTTCTGTGCAGCGATGCCCGCGTTATTAACTAGAATATCTATTGTTTTAAGCTCAGCAAAAGCCTCATCAAAAGCGGCATTAATTTCGCCCGCATTCGCGTTGTCGCATTTAATGGCTTTTACAGTTTGTCCGAGAGCGTGAAGCTCTCCGGTAAGCTCAAGAGCCTTTTCGCGTGAGGAGTTATAGGTGAAGGCTGTCTTAACTCCGCACATGCTTAGCTGCCGCACTATCTGCGCGCCGATGCCCCGTGAGCCGCCAGTGACAAGTGCGGTTTTGCCTTCTAAGCTATGCTTGCTCATTCCGGTGAAACCCCAAGCTCACTGAAGAAGGAGAGGAAGTTTTTATCGGCATAATCTGAGGGGATTGAGACATCCGCGGCGGATACATTGCCGTCTAGCAGGGTAATATCCATGGAGCTTTTGATAACATTATCGCTGTCGGCAGTCTCGATTCCTGCAAGCTGGTTGTCTGAAAAATAAAAATTTATCGTGCTGCCGGACGATTTGGGATAGGTGTAACGAACCGCCGGCTTGGAGTCAAATGTCTGAGCGGAAATTGCCGGTGCGGAGGAAAAGTCAATGTCTTTTACAAGCCCCTGCTCCGCGAATTTCGCGATATTTAAATCTTCTGTGCTTATGCCGCCCATAGCGAATAAAAACGAAGGTACTTTAGCATATATTTTTTTCTCGGCGCTGGACATTGTTATTTTGTCGCCGTCAATATACATCTCAATCGCTACACCGTCAAAATCAGTTTTTATTTTCGATTTGCCGCCAAAAATAACCAGATCCATCACAAGCTTTTCACCGTCGGTATTTAACTGGCTTGCCTTCAGGCGGTAGTTTCCGGAGTTTATCGCCGCTGCTATGTTTTTAATGACGGTGATGTTTCCGTCAGCCTCGGTCACGGGAACAAGATATGTTACCTGAGGCGCGGTAGTTGCCGCGGAAGTTGAGGCAGGGTTAAGCGAGGTGGTTTCACCGGAATTAGCCGATGTCGAGGAGGCGGTTGTCGCGGGGATGCGAACCTCGAGTATCTTTGTGCTTCCGTCTTCATCCGTAACCTGCTGAGTAAGCGCGTTACCGTTTTCATCCGTGAGCACCTCGAGAGGTAAAGCTTCAGCTAATGTCTGCGGGACGGTTGACTGAGTCAGTTCGGGCACGGTGGTCTCGCCGCCTGGATTGTTTTTTTTGCAGGAGCTTATGATTATCGTAAGCGCGATTATCATGCAAATAAAAACAGAAATTTTCTTTTTATTCATGTTCTCACTAAATTTCCTTTCATTTTTTACGCAAATATAATTACATAAAAGAGCCGAAGAAGGTCATGGCGTTTTTGCTGGTGTAATTCGCGGGAACCTTAATATCACTGTCTCCGTTGATTTTATCAAGCAGCTTCACCTGCATGAAAACATTGGTTTTTCCGGCGGTGTCAAGGCCTTTGAAAGCATAAATATTTGTGCCTTCATAAAGGAAAATAGCCTTGCCGTCCTGAGCGGGATATGTGTAGGAGGTGTAGGTTTTCTCGTCGATTGTTTCGCTGGAGACAGTCGGAGTCGCGTTGTAGTCAATATTCATTTTCAACTCGCCCACCAGTTCCGAAGGGTTGAGCTCCTCCACGGACATCCCCATCATTGATTGCAAAAACGAATTAAATTCGGTATAGGAGGAGGTTGAGGGATCGCTCATGAATATTTTATTGTCATACATATGCACGCCGAGAATTTTCCCTTCCGAAAATTCCATATTTGTTCTGATTCCGGAATTCGTGAAATATAAATCAACCTCACTAGCCTCGTCTTCATTACCCTCAGAGACGAAAATGATATGAAATTCCCCGTCGCTTAAGGCTTTCGCCCCGGTTTTGGAAGCGGCGACATTCGGGTCTGCGGGATCGGGCGCCTTTGTTTCGGCTGTCGTGGGCGGTGCCTCGGTGACAACAACGGTGCTGCCTTCCTCGTCAGTTTGGATTTCTGTAGTTGGTGTGCTTACCGGTGCTTTAGTCGCGGGAGGCTTAGTCTCAGGGCTCGCGTAAATATAGAAGGATTTTACATTGCCCTCTGCATCGGTTTCTGTCTTTGTCATGGGCTCTCCGGCGGAGTCAGTCACAAGAACCATGTTGTTGTAAACCGGAGCGGGACCCTGAGCAGTAGAGGTTTCGGCAGTTGAGCCAGCACCATCGTCCGAGCAGGCGGAAAAAAGGGAAACAATAAGAAGCAGGCTCATTGCCGCGGCAATAACCTTCTTTGGTGAAACCATATTAATGCTCATACCTTTCCTTGTTGTTTGTTATAGTACCTTAGTGGGCTGAAAGCCCACTAAAAAAACAAGACTTGGGTTGTGGGCTTGCAAGCCAAGCCCACGTTAGGTACATATAAAATGATTATATATTATTTCCGCATCAAAAGTAAATAGCTGAGGTGTTTATTGTTTAAAAAATTAACAGTATCATAATAATTTAACAATATCGATATAATTCTATCAAATTTCTGTCATTCTTAATTGACTTTATGAGCAAACAGTGATAAAATGATGTAAGATTATGTTGTGATGACAAATCGGGAAAGAGATTATTATGAATAATAAAATAAAAAGGATGTTCCGGGGCGTCTGCGTCATGCTTTGCGTTATTCTGCTTGCATCACCGTTTTTAATGGCGGGTATTTCCGCGAAAGGTGAGGACTATACATGGGTCGGCTCCTGGAGCACCAGTCCTGTGAAGGCGGGGGTTAAGGTCGGCACCATCAGGCTCATGGATTTTCTTACAAACAGAACCATACGCACATGTGTAAAAATGACTCTCGGCGGTGACTGCGTCAGAATCAGGCTTAGCAATATTTACGGCGAAGCCCCCATCACGATTTCACAGGTCGCCCTCGCGAGGACAAGCCTTTCAAATGACGCGGAAATCATTGAAAACACTAGCGTTCCCCTGTCCTTCTCCGGAAGCGGCAGCGTTACTGTTCCGGCTGGAGAATATATATACAGCGATCCGGTGAAATATGAGGTTACAGCCCTCGAAAAACTCAGTGTATCATATTTTGTTTCTTCTTTTACAAACATCACTACCGCCGGATTCTACGGCGGCACAACCTATGTCTCAAACGGCAATCAAATCAATTCAAGCTCGCTGAGCGAACCGACAATGCTGCAATTCAATACCGGAAGTATCTCACTGCATACCATTCCGTTTTTGACAAACATAGATGTCAATGCCCCCGACGCTTATTCAGTGGTGATTTTCGGTGATTCAACCGTCACAAATCAGTCGCCGTATTTGCTTGCCGAGAAATTCGTTTTAAATGATATAGAGAATATCGGGGTTCTTCAGCAGGGAATTGTCGGCAACAGGGTGCTGTATTCCGGCGAGGGAGTCAGCGCCTTCAGTGCCATTTACGGTGAGGCGGCTATTGACCGCTTTGAGCATGATGTCATATCTCAGGCGGGTGTGAAAAAGGTTTTCATTAAAATCGGACTGAACGATATTTTGCACCCGAAGACGAAAAGCATGGCGGATAAGGCGCCCTTCGCAAGTGTCGAATCCATTATCAGCGGCTATGAAATGCTCATTAAAAAGGCGAGAGCTAACGGAATTCAAGTGTATTTTTTCCTCAGAAGTTCCTGGAAGGGCTACGGCAGAAGTGTCGGGCTCTCGCAGCCTGATGACCTTGTCTGGACAATGGAATCCCAAAGCATGATGGATCAGCTAAACAGCTGGATTCGCTCAACACCGACTATTGACGGCTATATAAATGTTGACGCCCTTAACGACACAGAGGATAAATACGCGCTTAGGAAGGAATACACCGTTGACGGGGCGCATTTGACCGATGAAGGCGCAAAGGTGCTTGTTGACCAGATTCCGATGAAGTTTTTTGATATAAACAGCAGTGGCATCGCTCCAATTGCAGAGCTTTATAAGCAGGGTAAGGGCGGAAAGAGCTATTCCTCGCTTCCCGAGTTTTCCTCCGTGGCAACGACTATTCCCAATCTGACAACAGCGCCGCAGTCAAGCGCCGCGCAGGGGACCGGTCAAACTACCGCGCCGCTGACAACTCAGGAAGTTTCCGTGAATGAAACTCAGCAGGGTGGGGTAATAATAAACTCTCAGCAGGGCTATGTGTTAGACTATACAAGTCAGCCTGACAGCATAGCCCAGGGCAGCACCGCCGAAAAACCGCCAACCTCGACAAAGGCAAAGGTCGCCGCAGTTGCTTTCGCGCTGATATGCATGGGTGGGGTCATCGGAATGTCCATGTATTTTTCAAGAAAGAGAAACACCGAATAGCATTTTTTGTGATTTTCGTTTATAGAACATAGAAGCGCTGATTATTCAGCGCTTCTAATGTGGGCTTGGCTTGCCAAGCCCACACCCAAGTCTTGTTTTTTATTGAGTTTTCAGCTCACAAAGGCACTAATACTAGTCACTGATTTTTCGCAATTATTGCTTATTTGAATTCTTATAAATCGACTGCATTGTACTGTCAACGGAATGCAGCATCTCCGAGCATATTTTCAGCTCGTTTACTTCACTTCCGGAAATTTCTCCGGTGCCCTTATATTTGATTTCATGCTCCAGACTCGCCCACATATCCATTGCCAGAGTTCTCAGCTGAATCTCCACAAAAACATGCTCTGTGGAAGCGGACAGAAAAACCGGAACGGTGACAACCAAATGCAGGCTTCGGTAGCCGTTTTCCTTCGGATTTTTTATATAGTCCGTCCTTTTAATAAGCTTTATATCGCTTTGAGAGGTGAGCATGTCGGCGAGGTTGTAAACATCATCGACATAGGGGCAGATGACCCTCACTCCGGCGATGTCCGTGATATTCGCGAGCATTTCGGAGGTGGTTTCAATGCCCTTGCGCTCCATTTTTGAGAGTATACTCGCCTGTGACTTCAGGCGGTTTTCCGTGTGGTGTATGGGATTATGATTGTACATCGAGCTGAATTCGAGGTCAAGAATCTCCAGTTTCGTGAGAACCTCCTTCATCGCCGACTGATAAATATTCATAATCCGCATAATGTCGTAAAGAGTAGTCTGCATTTCCTGTGAAATTTCCATTTGCGCAAGCTCCAGACCGAAATTATAATTAAGTAAACTGTTTGTCTGTATCATTGGTATACCTTTCCTAATTTAGACTCTAGACGCTAGATTCTGGATGCTAGACTCCAACATCTAGAATCTAGAATCTAGTATCCAGTATCTAGAATATCACTCAAGTATGAATCAGTTTAGCATATTAAATTAACAATATTTGTCGAAAGGGTGAAATAAAAAATAAACTTTGTGCGAATGTTTTTTATTTCTTTTGTACAAGCGAAAATGTTTATGCTGTATTATTCTTGTTTGATATGCCGATAAATAAGCATCGCCGCTGTGCTTCCGGCGATTGTTACCGTGAGGTTGTTTTTTTCCGCGTTTAAGAGCGGTTCAGCCTGCGAATACTCCTCACCGAGAACATATTCTATATTGTGATAATTATTATTCGCAATAATTACTATAGATTCATTGTCACCTCTGCGCAGATACGCGGCGCAGCCCATTGCCGCAGAGAGCGGCTGAAAAATGCCTTCCGCAAAACAGCGGTACTCCGCTCTCAGCCTGCCGAGTTCCCTGTAAAAGCCAAGCAACTCCGAATCCACTTGCCCCCAAGGGTAGCAAGCACGGTTAAAAGGGTCATATCCGCCCTGCAGTCCGGCTTCGTCACCGTAATAAACTGAAGGGATGCCTGGCAGAGTATATTGAATAGTTGCCGCCAGCTTAAGCAGTTTTTTCGCCCGGGCAAGCTGCTCCACGTTAAGCCTCAGAGCAGACTGGTATTCCCGCGAGCGGTTAGTTAAGTCAACGCCGGAAAGCACCGTAATTATACGCGCCGTATCATGAGTGCCGAGGTGATTCATCACCGAGTCAAGCACAGGCTTCGGGTAATTTTCGACTATATTCATTATTGATTCCATAAAATTTTCAGCATCCGCATTTTTAACAAAGTCAACTATCGCCTCGCTGAAGGGGTAGTTCATAACAGCGTCAAACTGCTCCCCGAGCAAATAACGCCTTCTTGCGCCGTAGCTGATTTTGTTGCTGGCATCCTCCCAGACCTCGCCAAGAAGATAGCCTTCAGGGTTTTCACGCTTTATCGCAAGCCTTACGCGGTCGATGAAATTATCCGGCAGCTCGTCCGCGACATCGAGACGGAAGCCCGACGCTCCGGCACGCATCCAAAAGGAGACAACGCCGTCAGCACCGCAGATAAAATCAACGAAATCCTCGTTTTCCTCATCTGTTTCAGGCAGAATTTTAACATTCCACCAGCAGTAATAGTCATTCGGATAGCTCTTAAATTTATACCATTTGTAATATTTTGACTCCCGAGAATTGTACGCGCCTAGGGATGGGTACCTGTTTTTTATATTGAAATAGACGCTGTCCGCTCCCGTATGGCTGAAAACGCCGTCAAGAATTACCGAGATTGAATACTTTTTTGCCTCGTCGCATAAGGCTTTGAAGTCGTCGAGCTTTCCGAGCAGGGGGTCAATTTTCATATAGTCGGCGGTGTCGTATCGGTGGTTAGAATGCGCCTCAAAAATCGGATTAAGATAAATAACCGATACCGAAAGTGACGCGAGATAGGGCAGTTTTTCCGTAATACCCTTCAAATCACCGCAAAAATAATCATTATTTGGAATAAATCCGCCCTCGTAAACTCTCCATTCGGGCACGCCGCCCCAATCGCCGCGCAAAACCCTGTCTGAGGGTACATTTTCCTTTTTTTCGCCAGAAAAACAGAAGCGGTCGGGAAAAATCTGATACATAACGCCGCCTTTATATTTTTCCGGCGTTTCAAAATCCGCACTGTAAACCGTCAGCTGCCATTCACCGCCGTCAGACGAGAGACAGCCGCATGAGCGGGAGGTTTTTGTGATTTTATTAAAGCCGTAATCCGTGCTGTATTCGAAATGATAGAAATACAGACCGCATTGCGAAAGCGAAAGCGTGGTGCTGTATCTGTGCTGGTTATCCTTGAGCGGCTTCATCGGATAGACAGCTGGTAAACCTGCGTCGGGTGTGAGCACAAGATTCATATAAAAGCATATATAGTTCTCTGGTAGGCTGAGCGAAAAGACGACCTCCTCACCCTCTCTCACACAGCCAAAAACCGATTTATCTTCAATAACTCGCGAGTCAAAAGGTACAAAACTCAAAAAAACCGCTCCTAACATTTCAGTAAATTATAATTTGGTAAAAAAGTCTCTTAACTCGAGAATCCGACTTGATTATTCTACCATGTTATATTACTTTATTCAATATGGATTTTGTGTTCTTCTATATGTGACTTTTTTGTGAGCCACTAATCATATTATACCTATTAATAAGGATTCTCAACGCCATTACAGTGAAAGACTGGTGAAAAGTATGAGTAAACCTAATATCGTGATAATAAATCCTGACCAGATGAGAGCGGATGTGCTTTCGCATCTTGGAAACAGGGCTATCAACACGAAGAACATCGACGCTCTCGCGAGTGACGGCGTTTCGTTTTCGGGGGCTTTCTGTCAGAATCCTGTCTGCACACCCTCGCGCTGCAGCTTTATGAGCGGCTGGTATACTCATGTCGCGGGGCACCGCACCATGAAGCATATGATGCAGCCCTATGAGCCTGTGCTGCTAAAGGAGCTTAAGCAGAGCGGCTATCATGTATGGATAAATTCCCGAAATGACCTTCTTCCGGCGCAGAATAAAAATTACACAAAGGATTATTGCGATACATATTTCTTTCCCTCCGAGATTCCTCATATTGAGCTTAGCAACAAATGGCGAGGTGACCCTGACGGCGGCAATTATTATTCCTTTTTGCAAGGGAAAACAGAGCTGCAGCGGGATATTGACCAGCTTTGGGTTGAGGGCGCAAGTGATTTTATACTTAATTATAATGAAAAGAGACCTTTTTGCGTTTTTCTTCCGCTTTATTTTCCGCATCCGCCTTATAAAATCTGGGAGCCATACTACAGCGCGGTTAAACGCGATGAGCTGACGCCGAGAATCCTGCCGCCGCAAAACTATGCAGGAAAGTGCAAAATGATGAAGGCTCTGCATGAGGAAATGCGGCTTGAGAGCTTTAATGATGAACGGTTTGACGAGCTGCGCGCGGTGTATCAGGGCATGTGCCTGAGGGTTGATGACCTTGTCGGAATGGTTGTACGAGCGCTCAAAGACAAGGGTATTTACGATGAAACGGCGATTTTCCTTTTCAGCGACCACGGCGACTACACCGGCGACTATAATATGAGCGAAAAACAGCAAAATTCCTTTGAGGACTGCCTTAGCAATGTTCCCTTTGTTGTTAAGCTGCCGAAGGATATGCAGCAACGGCACGGTGTGAGCGATGAGCTGTGTGAGCTAATTGATTTTTACGCCACAGCGGCAGACATCGCGGGCGTCCCGCCGACCCACACGCATTTCGGTCACTCCCTGCGGGATTTCATGGCGAATAAGGAAGAAAACCTGCGCGACGCGGTTTTTTGCGAAGGCGGCTTTCGCGAGGGTGAAGAGCAGTGCAGATACTCAGAGGACGATAATATCCCGCCGAAAACAAATATTTATTATCCCAGAGTGTCCCTGCAGATGCGCGACCTGAAGCTAAACGGCAAGGCGGTTATGTGCCGCACCAAAAAATACAAGTATATAAAAAGGCTCTACGAAAAAGATGAGCTGTACGACCTCGAAAAAGACCCCGGAGAGGTTATAAATGAGATAGATAATCCGGAATACAAGGATATACTGTTCAAGATGAAGGACAGATTGCTCACCCACCTTCTTGACACAGGTGACGCAGTACCTTTCAAGATAGACCGCCGTTTTGATAATCTGATGATTCGTAAAACGCTTACATATACAGCAAAAAACAAATTATGCAAATTCACTGACAAAATGAAAGAAGGTTAACCTTATGAAAAAAAATATTTCAGTTTTGCTTTGTATAATCCTTTTTATTACCTCAATTTTTATGGGGAATATTTCCGCTTCAGGAGCATCAAAGGCTAAGATTGTCTCTGTTTCAGCCGGATATTTCGCTTCGTTCGCCATCGATGAAAACGGCGTTCTCTACGCCTGCGGAAAGGGCTATACAAACACCTTCAAGCCGCTTGCTTACAATGTTAAACAGGTAAGCGCGGGTGGCGAGCATGCGCTTTTTGTCAAGAATGATAATACTGCATGGGCTGTCGGGCAAAACGGTGTCGGTCAGCTCGGCGATAAAACCTATATAGAAAGAACCGTTCCTGTAAAGATTATGGATAATGTCGCGGGTGTTTATGCGGGATATTCTTATAGTCTTGCCATTGACAGCGCGGGAAAATTATGGGGCTTCGGCAGCAACAGCGCCAAGCAGTTCGGTACTGCGGTTTCCGGAAAAACATCAACTCCGACTCAGCTTGCGACAGGAATAAAGAACGTCTATCCTTGCAGATACTATGTTTTTGCCATTAAAACCGACAATTCTTTATGGAATCAGACAAAGAACACAAAGGTTGCCGATAATATATCTGTGTTTTCGGGTGAAAAAGAAAGCTTTGCCTATGTCACGGGAGACGGAAAGCTATACACATGGGGCTATAACAGCTTTGGTCAGCTTGGTTTTGGTAACACGGATTCAAAGACAAACCCTACTCTTCTTCTCAGCTCAGTGAGAACTGCCTCAATGGGTGAAAATACTCTTTATTTTATAAAAACAAATAATGAGCTCTGGGGCTGCGGCAATAACAGAAACGGTCAGCTCGGTCAAAACAGCATCTCCGAAATGATAAAATCACCCGTAAAAATTCTTGAAGGCGTTGAGAGCATAAGCTCCGTTTCCCATCATATCTCAGCCCTGACAAACACGCGAAAGGCGGGGGAAATATATATCTGGGGTCAAGGGTATAACGGTCAGCTCGGCAGCGGAGACAATGAGGATATCAGCGCGCCGCAATTAAGAAATAATGTTTTTGAACCGGAAACAACAACGGCTCCCCCAACGACCACCAAAGCACCGACCACAACAGCGGCTCCGACCACCAAAGCACCGACAACAACGGCAGCGCCGACAACAACGGCTGCACCGACAACAACAGTCGCTCCCACAACAACAGCAGCGCCGACAACAACGGTCGCTACGACAACAACAGCTGCTCCGACAACAACGGCGGTTCCGACAACAACAGCGGCAACGACGACAACAATGGCTCCGGTAACTACAGCAATACCGGTAACGACTGGAGATACATCAACAGCATCCACTACCAAAGCTCCGACTACATCAATACCTGCGACAACTTTAGCAGATACAACCGCCTCGACAGCTCCGCAAACCACTACCCTGACAACAGACGGGACGACAATTCCTCAAACAACTATTCCCGACACATCACATACACAGCAGCCGACAAGCGAGCCCACCGGCACTACAAGCCCTGAGGAAACTACAATTCCGACAACTGTACCGGTAACAACGGATAGCTCACAAACTACAACGGAAGCTGTAACGACCGAAGATCAGAACACAACAGTGATAAATACAACCGAACCCTCCGGCACGACAGACCCGCAGGAAACAAGTGTAACTGTGAGCGAGACACAGGAGACAACAACCACTCAAACAAGCGAAACAGACACCACCTCAGAAATTACCTCGTCTGCAGCAACAACAGCAACAGGTACAAGCAAGCATGAAACAACAACAAAAACAACCTCCGCACCGGCAACAACCAAAACAGAAACAACAAACAATTCTCAGACGACAACTCAGCCCACAACTGCTAAGCCTGAGACGACAACAAAAAACGAAACAACAAAAAGACCGGAGACTACCACAAAACCGGCGAAGCCCACAACGATTAATACAACAGCTACGAAAACAACTGGAGCAGAATCAACAGATAATACACTGATGCTCATTTCCGGCGCGGAGATAACTCTAAACAGCGGTAAAAAAGTCGTCAGCGGAATTTTCGACAACACAAGCGTCGCGGTTCTCAATGAGAATTTTCAGAATGCCGGACTGATTTTTATGGATAAGGAAGGCAACCTTCTCAGCGAGAGCGACACGGTCGCGACTGGCGTGAGCATAAGCGTTCCGGGAGTTGAAGGTGAGATTTATTATATCTGCATTCTCGGCGATGTGGACGGTGATTCGTTAATCACCGCGGTAGACGCGAGAATCACTTTGAGGAATTCCGCAGGCTTGCAAGTGCTTGAAGGTGTATATCTTGAAGCCGCGAACGTGCTCGGTGACAGCGAGGGTATAATCACCGCAGTCGCAGCGAGAAAAATCCTCAGAATGTCAGCCGGACTCGATTAGGAGATAGATTATCAGCTATCAGGTTCTTAAAAAAGAATATAGTCATAACAAAAGCTTTGGTCTTAGAGAAAAGTGCTTACTTTCTTTAAGACCAAAGTTTTTTATTTTGTGACACTTTGTTTTCAAAAACAGAATTACAAATCGTACATAATTGATGGGGGGATGCCGTAGAATCTCGCGGTGTCGCGGTCAGATATAATTGTGACAAATTTTATTGAAAATAAGTCACACATGATAAGGCTGCCCGGCTCGAGAGACTGCAGCAGTATATAACTCGCGCCGACTTCTATAAGTTTTCCTACACGGTCATTGAGCGAGTTCGCGAGAAGAAACTCAACCCTCATCCATTTACCGATCTGCTTTCTCAAAAAGCCGGGTGTAAAAATAGGGCTGGCGAGTGTTTCGGGTATTTCGACAGGCGGCACGGACTGCGGAACCGGCGCCATCTGCATTCCGGACATTCCCGAGAGCTGGGAATCGGGGAAGGGCAGCTGCTGTCCGAAATCGCCGGTTGTGTAATTATCAGGGGTTGTGGCTATTGGACTGATGCCGCCGGGCATCTGTGATTGCGGCAAGGGTGCAGCCGCGCCGGGTGAGGAGTAGTTGTCAAAGGAATTTTGCGCATAGGGGCAGGGAGCGTTTCCCATTCGTGCTGAGTTCATAAATAATCGTCCTTTCATTTTAGATGCTAGATGCTAGATACTAGATGCTAGATGCTAGATGCTAGATACTAGATGCTAGATGCTAGATGCTAGATGCTAGATGCTAGATGGTGGTCGCGATATAGCTACTATTGCTTATTAAGTCGTTGTGCTCGCGATGATTATAATAATGCCGCAGTCAACTAACGTGGGCTTGGCTTGCCAAGCACACAACCCAAGTCTTGTTTTTTATTGAGCTTTCAGCCCACTAAGGTACTAAATAAAAATTGTTTTTTTACACCCGACTTGATTTAAATACTATAAAATTACCCGCTTTAAGTCAGCTAAGTGATTCTTTTAAAATCATTCGCGGACATATCGTTAAATATTACCACATTTTAACTCGCGACCTCCACCTACTGTCTACTGTCTACTGTCTAGCATCTAGCATCTAGTTATGTGTACTGGTAGGCGACCGAGGGGCGATAGAAGCAGTGCAGATTGATTCGGTTGTGGTGCTTGCCTGAGCCGTTGTAGGGGAATTCCTTCGGGCACTGCGGTTTAAACGGATTCATATACCACAGGCAGTCGCCTGCGCCTGAAAAATGTCCGCCGCCTATTGCCCAATCCGCTATTTCGTAGTGGATCGGCTCCGGATTTGCATTAAAGATGTTTTGAGAATTATGCTTTCCGCCGATAGTCGTGGCGGCGCAGTCAAACTGACCGGGCTGGTAAATAACCTTTTGAATGCTCCCCATACCTGTGCGCTGATATTCGCCGTTCGGGACATTCACGCGGTTCATGATGACAGTTGCAACCGCCCGCATGCCGTTATCACCCTCGCCGCCAGCCTCGCATTTGATGATTCGCGCTAAGAGTTCTCTGTCGGAAAATGCCATTTTTCATCAGTCCTTTACTGCTCATATTTTATTCAGGAATTGTGATATTGCTACTGATAATTGTGACATGGAATATTTAGGACACATACTGCCCGAATGTATTTTTATTCATTTTAGGAATTTAGCTTGACAGAATAAGACAAATAGTGTATAATAAGAATAACTAAATACTATATATTTTATATCGAAAGGGGGTTGCTGCCATTATGAAAAAACTTATAGCTTTGTTTGCCGCTCTTATTCTTTGTTTCTCTGTTGCTGCCTGTACAGACAGCACACAAAAGGGGAACGAGACCTCCGGAACTTCCTCAACCGTACCAACAACGCCAGGCATAACTGACTTAAAAATTGACCAAAGCATTTTCTCTAACAGCATGGATCCATCTTCGGAAACTATACTTTATAATAAAAAAGCGGGAATTATTTCAGATGAGTTTAATTTGTCGCTGAAAGAAACAGCTGATATTCAATTGCCGGTTTTCATCAATAATTACTATTTCGACCAGGGCGGACCGACTTTTGAGCTTAACGATGATGTTAAAAACAGGCTTATAACTAATTTTTACTCATTTACAACTTTATTGGGATATTCCGATAGGGATATAAGTTATAACATTGATAATGGATTTATCCTTCAGTCAACTATAAGTGGGGATAGATTTATTTCAGGTGTAAACCATATCTCAATCAAGCCAAAAGAAATTTTTGTTTCAAATAATACCAGCTTAGACGATGTGTCAAAGTTACTAGATGAAAATAAATATATGTCTGCAGCATATAAATTTTTAGAAATTAAAACTCCGGTCATTGAAAAAAGGGAATACTATAATAATAACTTTCAGTTAAATCGAATAGAATTCACTATTAGCGAATCAGAACCGGGTTTCCTTTTTCAAAATAAAAATCTTCAAAAAATTGTGTTGGTTTACTATCCAGTCGAAGAAATATTTACATTATTTATTGATTATAATGATTTTTTAGAACACGAAAAAGAACTGACGAGTATATCATATAATGATGCTATTGAAAAAATGCTGAAGGATGATAGCAACATCAAAAAAGAAAACATCTTTGCCTGTGAAATTTTTTACAGTGTTGAGCTTATGCCGGGCTATTATGTCCCCTGCTATAAGTTTTACATAGATAAAGGAAGCGCACAGAATCAACCCACAACAACAGATAATACAAAGCAGGAAACATCAGTTATGAGAGACAATTTAAATTTAGCGCAGATTTATTGCGTCGCAGCAGTTGACATATCAGTCTTAAAAAATTAAGAAAATAATGAATATAAAAAAAGGCAGCTCTTGCTATCAATGATAACAAGAGCTGCCTTTTTCAGTATCTGTACACTGTACAATCAATTAGTCTCTGTTAGTAATAAACTCCATAAATTCCCTGAAGCAGAAGCCGGTGAGGATAGTCGGGTCGAAGTTGTACTGATAAGATTTTTCCTTGAATTTTTCCGCGTCCGCGTCCTCGCCCTCAAGCAGGTATTTCATCCCCAGCTCGAGAATCTCGGTGCAGAGCGCGAATTTATCGCTCCAGCGTCTGAGCTCTGTGTAAATCTTCTCCTTACCTGTCTGCAGCAGAATGACGCACTTCTTCATTTCCTCAACATAATTCCCGAGCAGCTCAAAGCCCTTTTCAAACTCTCCCTTTTGGAGCATTGTGCCGGATCTTGCGAGGATTTCGCTCATATAGCCCGAATTTATATCCTGAAGGCAAGCAGTTCTCAGGTGGTCGCCGAAGAGGGCAAAGGTCGCGACATTTTCCACGCCGATTACTTTCCCCAGAGCGTTTTCATATGATTTTTCCTTGTCGTAATCAAGAGGATTCCATAAATAATCGGCAATAGTCATCAGCGGAACCTTTGTGCACTCAAAATATTCCATGCAGTTCGCAATTATACCCTTCGAATAGCGGTATAAATCCTCGTCTCGCCCGATAATCGGCCCGAGGTGCATCTCGTTGTACATCTCTGCGTCATTCACGGGATAATTGTCCCAGTAGAGCGGGCGGTGCATGGTTGAGTCCATGAAGCGCAGAGCCTCCGGCACAGTCAGCTCCTTCGAGCAGATAGAGCTTCCCGTCCAGAACAAGGCAGCCTCCGGAACAATGCCCTGACCGAATTTTGAGATATAGTATTCCGTTCCCCTGCCGTGATACTGCTTCGGGCAGACAGTCAGCTTCAGCGAGCCGTCAATTTTCATGATAGCGTCATAGAAACGGTTGACAAGATCGATGTGGGCATTGACCATTTCACCGTAGGCGGCAATGTCCTCCATGTACTCAAAGGTCTCCGGAATGTCGTCCAGCAGCAGCCCGAAATTGCGAACACCTATCGAATAAAGCTGCTTGATTTTGTCAATCAGCGCATTAAAGTCCGCCTCGCTCGTGTATTGAATCGTGAGCCCGGGCGCGATATTATAATGAAAGTCAATGCAGTAGTCCCCAGAGATTTTCACAAGGCTCGCGAGGTCTGATAGCTCCTTTTCAGGGTATAATTCCTTCCACAAGCGCCTGTGATAGGGGTCATCCTTCGGCGCGTAATAGAATGCGTTCATGCCGTTGTATGCTGCGATTTTCAGCATCTCTACACGCTGCTCATACTTCCAGATTGTGCCGTAAAAGCCCTCGATAAAGCCGCGAATCTCAAAGAGAGGGTAGTCCTCAATTGAGCCGACAGGGAAGCAGTTCGCCGCTACCATTTTGTCGACTGTGTTCAGCGCGTACCAAAGGCTGCGGCGGTTCGAGTATCTCACACAAATCTCAATTTTACCGCCGTTTTCGGCGATGTCCATAAGGTATCTTTCCTCTGTAAAGCGCGAACGCTTGTCGATATAGCAAAGGCTGCGGGTGTTTTCACATTTCGCGTTTACAATAACATTAGCATTATCAGAAACAACAGTGTCGAACAGGCGCACACGCTCAGCGACAAGTGAATTGTCGTCAATATTAAGCTTTAACGCGGGCGTCTGCGTCAGAGAGACCTCTTTTGTGAAGCTGATTCTTTGAGGAACAGGATAAATCATGATTTTTACCAAACCTTTCGTTGAAAATAGGGACTATAAACAATGTACAGTGTACAGTGTACAAATTGATGTCGAGCAGGTAATATTGCATAGATTTTTGTCTGTTCGCCCGACTTGATTTGAATTACTGCATAATTTATATCTTTTAATTAGTTTATTTGTATTTTTTAATCGTTCGTGAGATTTTTTTTAAGAAAATATTAAAGATTAACTCGCGACCATACCTATTACTTATTACTTATTATTTATTACTTAATTAACTTCCCGCTTCACTGACTTTTAGCAAATTATTTTTAATTTTTTCTGTAATCTGCCTTCCCGCTTGCTCCATTGCCGCGAGGATTGC
This sequence comes from Oscillospiraceae bacterium, assembly GCA_031551635.1. Classification (GTDB taxonomy): domain Bacteria; phylum Bacillota; class Clostridia; order Oscillospirales; family Acutalibacteraceae; genus JAVBNH01. Next base: position 91,084 of record JAVBNH010000007.1, read on the forward strand.
GCCTCTGACGGGCGTTATCGGAAGCGGTTTTATTTCTTGTGAGGGGCGTTTTGCTCGCAACGCACAGGTGAAGGCGTCGAGGTAAATTTTTCTGTATTGAAACAAGCCGCCGAAAACACCTAGCGGTATGTCGCTCTCAAATTCTCTCAGAAGGCTGTCTGTGGTGTCGGCAAGCTTGCGGCTTTCTTCTTTTATCACATCAAGAGCGATGGCGTCACCGGCTTCGGCGCATTCAAATACCTGCTGGGCGAAATCGGCAATGACCTTCCGCTCAATCGGAGGGTCATAAAAAAGGTCAATCAGCTCATGCATATCGCCGACATTGAATTTTTTCAGAAGCGCGTCAGTAATAGCGGTTGCCGCCGCCGCGCCCTCATACGCCATAATCGCGCGTTGTATACCCTCGAGGGCGATTTTATAGCCGCTGCCCTCGTCACCGAGAATATAGCCATAGCCGCCGCGGCAGATTACCGAGCCGCCACTCTGCCGTGCGACAGCCATTGAGCCCGTTCCGGCGATTACCACCGCACACTCGCCCGGCTGCATCATCGCCTCGAGCGCGATATAGAGGTCGCTGTCCATGCCTACAAGCTCGCCGGTCGTAATACCCTCTGTGAACTTATACAGCTCCTCCTCGCTCGCCTTGCCGAAAAGCGCGGAAAGCCCGATAAAGATAGAACCGGGGCGAATGCCGCCATTTTTTTCGGTTATTTCGTCAAGAATATTTTTAAAATTGGCACGGGCGTTGTAAAGCCCCTCTGAATAATAGTTAATCGAATCGCCGACAACACGGCAGACAATATTGCCGTACTCGTCGGCAAGCTCGGCGGTAGTCCTTGTCCCCCCGCCATCCAGACCCAAAAAATAATTCATTTCCATTCTTCCCCTAAATTTAATCAAAAAAATAATAGCATTATTTTCTCATTTAATCAAGCCTTATTTACAGAGCGTTGTAACTTGACCACGGCAAAATAACTATGTTAATATTATTATAAGATTGAAAAATCCGGTGTATATCATAACCAACTGATTTTTTTATTTCCTGTTTTCTGCAGCATTTTTCATCCTTGCGGGGTATTCATTATGAAAGGTAGGGGAATTTATTGTTGTGTACAGACAAAGACGCGCAAGCGGTTGTAAAGACGTATTCAAACCTTGTTTATAAGCTTGCTTTCTCTTTGCTCAAAAATAAGGCGGACGCAGAGGATGTCTTTCAAGAGGTATTTATCCGCCTTATGAAAACTGATAAGGTTTTTGAAAATGATGAGCATCTGAAAGCATGGCTGATAAAGGTAACCGTGAACCGCTCCAAGAAGCTCCTGTCTTCCGCATGGTTCAGGCGCAGCGCCCCTCTTGAGGATTACTCATTGGCACAAACAGTTTTAACGCAGGATAGCGAAGCATTTGCCGGCAGTGAAATGGAAAACAATTTCGAGAATAGCGAAGTTTTGACCGCTGTTATAGAACTGCCGCTGAAGTATCGCACCGTGATACATTTATTCTATTTTGAGGATATGTCTGTGCGTAGTATCAGCCGCATTTTTGGTGTTAAAGAGTCCACAATTACCTCACAGCTGTCAAGAGGGAGAAAAATGCTTAAAGAAAAATTAAAAGGAGAGTATGATTATGAATAGCTTCCGCAAGTCCTACAAAAATGATTTTTCAAGTGAGAATCCTTCACAGGAGCTTTTGGATTCTACACTTGAAAAGATGAACGGCTCAAAGAATCAAAACATTTCTAAAAAGAACAAAAAACCGCTTAGATGGGGTGTTCTTGTGCCGGTTGCCATATTTCTATTGTTCTCTATGAGTGTCGCCGCCACCCAGATAGCCGAGCTAGCAGGCATTAAGCTACCGCGTATTTCCGAGTGGTCAATTGTCGGCGGTCATCTGCACCGCCGGGGCGAAACGCCTGATGAGGTATCAAAGGCGACTTACGAAAAAATTATGTCCGAAATAGGGGTAAACCTTAATAAGTCAACAGTTTACGGCAACATTCGTGTGACAGTACAGGACTTTATTGCCGACAGTGAAACCATGTATATCAATTACGATATCGAAACCGTTGACGGCTCACCGCTTATTCCAAAAACAGAATATTCTGAAGCCTTTAACCGCAGGCAACGATTTGAGAGCGAATATGCACAAATCGGCGACTTCAAATTGAAAATTTACAGCTTTAGGATAGATAACGGTAAAGACCCAAGCAGGGCAAGCTATGAGGGTGAAGTGCCGATAGCCGACCGAACCTATGACGAAAACCATTTATATGCTGGAAAAAAATATTTTGATTCATTGGAAGGAAAGGAAGTAAAACTCGTTTTTGAGGATTATAAAACTCCTTATCCGGTTGTAGATGATATTGGCTTTAAGTTCTCAAACATAAAGGAGCTGTATGACCTTGCCACACCGCTCACAGCAAAAGATTTTATATCTCTGGGTATCGAGCAGACTTATGCTAATGGTCGTTCTATTGAGATGCTTGCGCCGAAAAAAGGACAGGATAAAATTTTCTTCAGTGACAAATACCCGAACTCCTATATTGACACTGTCGGCTTCGGCGACTTTGGTGAATACTATAACGAGTTAAAGGGCAGATATCAGACTCTGTTTATAAGCATTACCCCCGGCAGCGAGGAAGAAAAACAAGGCTTGCTTGAGAATCTTAACATGAATTTCATGAATATAAATATGGGAGCTTTTGTCCCGTCTGATTTCGGTTATAAGGTATACAGGGTGCAAAATAATGGATATAATGTCAAATTGCTTGAGGGCAGAATAATTTTGACACTTGGCAGATATGACCGGAAAACGGATGATGGCATGGCTCTCGCAGCCGAAGACCTTGCGGACTATACCCTTTTGGGAACAGTCATAGATGAGTCTACAGTGCAGAAGGGTCCCTGGACCTTTGATTTTAAAATTAACAAGGTCGGCGAAACCAGAGTGTTTAATCTCTCCCAGGAAATTAAGTTTCTCGACAGAACCGCCACAATTGAAAAGATAACAATATCACCCTTGAACATTTGGTTCTACGGGAAAGGAATTGACTTGGATTATGTAAACAAAAACACCAAAAACGACGGTGTAAATGATTTATGGGAAGAAAATTACTTCGTAATGAAGGACGGCTCAAAAATAAAAATCACCGAAAAGGGCGACAGCAGAATTCCCTTTGTTGAGGAAAGCTTCAGCGCAAACGTAATCCTTGATAACGCTATTATCCCGGGTGAGGTGGAAGCATTAATCCTCCTTGGGCAAAGAGTTGAATTGAAATAATAATCAAAATCCATATTCCATCCCACGCAAAGCCCGCTCTTACTATAGAGCGGGCTTTGTGCGGTATTCCAGCAACCAAAAAGGACAAAATCACTTATTCTATCAATAGCTATTTTTGATTATGCAAACAGCCTTGCGATTTCAGCTAAGAAGGTTAATATGGTAAATATAAAATTTAAGGCTTTTATTATAGAAGAAAATATTCCTTTTTCATCGGGGACTTCGGTGGTCGGCTCCTCGGTGGTCACTTCTTCGGTGGTCACTTCTTCGGTGGTCGGCTCCTCGGTGGTCGGCTCCTCATCATCCAAAAATGAAAAATCAAAACCATTTTCCAAAGCATATTTGTGACCCTCGTTATTTTCGTTACAAAGAATCAAAAAGTTTTCGATTTTCTCTTCAGTCATGGTGTCCATATTAATATAATATCCGAAAGCATTTACTCCGATTTGTGTAACACTGTTGTAGATTGTAACTGTCTTTAGAGCTGTGCAGTTCTCAAACGCAAATAAACCGATGTTTGTGACGCTAAGCGGAATATTGACGAAAGAGATGTATGGATTGTTTATAAATGCAAAGAAATAAATACTCAAAACACCGTCAGGTATATAAAAATTCTCGTCCTGTTTTGCGGAGGGGTAATTTATAAGAGCAGTACCTGCTTTATTAAATAAAACACCGTCAATTGATTTGTATTCAGAATTATCCGCATCAACGTCAATGGAAGCTAACGACGAACAGTACATAAAGGCACCATCCCCGATGTAACTCACACTTTCAGGAATCGCTATCGATAAGAGCTTTTCGCAAAAAGAAAATGCCGTGCTCCCAATACTTATAAGATTGCCCGGGATATTAACGGACGATAAATTTATACAATACATAAATGCGCTTTCACCGATATTAAGCAGGCTTTCGGGTAGGGAGACGGTGACCAATGTGTCAAAATCGTAAAGCGCAAAGTCGGCTATACCCAAAGTTCCATCGGCAACATGGATAGTTTTATCTTCGGGCATCGTGCCTTTATAATCGTAAAAGCACTTACCCGCATAAATCGCACCGTCTGCCTGTCTTTCATACCATGCGCTGAAGTACAGCGCGCTTGATCCGATACTGACGACGCTGTCGGGAATTGTAATGGAGGCGAGCGTTGATGCACTAAAAAACGCAAATTCATCAATTCTCGTTACACTGTCCGGGATAACAACGCTTTCAAGTTTAGTGTTATCTTGAAAAGCGCTTTCACTAATAGTTTCTACACCGGCTGGAATGTTATAAGCTGTAGCTGTTTTTCCCAAAGGATATTGAATAAGTAGAGTACCTGTCTTATTAAAAAGCACGCCGTCAATTGATTTGTAATTTTGGTTATTTGCGTCGACATTAACTGAAGAAAGTGAATCGCAATGAATAAAGGCAGACTCTCCTATGGTCAGTACGCTTTCGGGGACAGTTATCGAAATAAGGTTGTTGTCCATTACTGCCCATGGTGTTATATAAATCGTACCTTGCTCTATCGTCAGATTTGTCTGAGGGGATGTGTAAGCTTTGTAGGAGTACAGGCATCTGCCGAGATAGATAGGCCCTTCCGGTTGATTATCATACCATTTCGTATCATCAAACGCACTCGAACCTAAAGAGGTAACACTGTCCGGAAATGTGACGGAAGCAAGCTGTGTACAATTGTAAAACGCTTGATTATCAATAAACGTCACGCTGTCAGGGATACTTATAGACGTTAAATTGACACAGCTTTCAAACGACATGAGGCCAATACTTTTTACACTGTTTGGTATTGTGACAGAGGTCAGATTTGAATATGAATAAAATGCTAGGTCACCGATTGTTGACACCTCTCTTGAGTCAATTTCTCGTGGGATATTTACCACTGTGTCAGAACCGGTATAAGCGGTTATAGATACTGTCCCATCCTCAAGGATGCTGTAAGTAAAATCACCTGCGGTCGCCGCAGTTGTCGGTATCACAGAAAAAGGCAGTGTTGTTAAAATCAACACAAGCGTGAGAATTAAAGCTAAAATTTTTCTTGTTTTCATGATTCAGACCATTCCTTTCCTCGTGTTAATTATTACTATACAAGCAACTTTGCGATTTCGGCAAAAAATATAAGCACAACATGAACAAATTTTAAAGCTTTTATTATTGTTGAGAATATACCTTCTTCGCCGTCGGGTGTTTCGGTTGTCGGCTCCACAGTAATCGGCTCCTCGGTGGTCGGTTCCTCAGTAGTCGGCTCCTCGGTGGTCTCCTCCTCGGTGGTCTCCTCCTCAGTGGTCGCCTCCTCAGTAGTCGGTTCCTCAGTGGTCGCCTCCTCGGTGGTCGGTTCCTCAGTAGTCGGCTCCTCGGTGGTCGCCTCCTCAGTAGTCGCCTCCTCGGTGGTCGCCTCCTCAGTGGTCGGCTCAAGTGTAGGCAGAGGCGCAGTGGTCGGCGCTGCAGTTGTGGGTATGGCAGCAGAAAAAGGAATTACGGTTAAAATCAATGCGAGCGAGATAATCATTAATAAATTTCTTTTGGTTTTCATTGTTCAGACTGCTCCTTTTCACAAATAATTTGGATTCAATATACTATCTTGGTGGGACTAAGGGTAAATATTATTAAAATGCATATAATCAAAAGGTATATTAATATTTTACCATTACATATGTTATATTGTCAAGAAAAAACATGAAAAACATGTAAAATTCATCTGTTTTGCGGTATTCATCATAAATAAAAAAGGACAGTAGCAACAATACTTCCGTCCTTTTATATCAATTAAAAATAAACAGTAACTCTAACTATCAAGGCATCTAGTGTCTAGCATCTAGCATCCAGCGTCTAGCATCCAGCGTCTAGCATCCAGATTAGTCCCCTTCATCATAATTAAAAAGGACAGAATCACTTCCGTCCTTTTATATTGGTTAAAAGCTAACAGTAAATCTACCCTCTAAGGCATCTAGTGTCTAGCATCTAAAGTCTAACATCTAGATTAGTACATCCCTCCGCCGCCCTGAGCGGCTGCCATTGCTGCTGCGTTTGCGGCGTCAGCGGCGGGGTCGGGCTTTTCAGTGACAAGGGACTCGGTCGTGAGAACCATAGCCGCGATGGAAGCAGCATTCTGGATAGCGGAGCGGCAGACCTTTGTTGGGTCAAGGATGCCCTGAGTGACCATGTCGCAATATTCTTCCTTGGCAAAATCAAAGCCGTAGCCCTTTTTGCCGGAGGCTGTGATGTTGTTGATGATAACACTACCCTCAAGTCCCGCATTGATGGCTATCTGGCGAAGGGGCTCCTCAAGAGCCTTGAGAACGAGGGCGATACCTGTTTTTTCGTCGCCTTCAGCAGTGTCGAGGAGAGCCGCGACTGCCGGAACAGCATTCAACGGTGCAACGCCGCCGCCCGCTACATAACCTTCCTCAACAGCCGCTTTTGTAGCTGCGAGAGCGTCCTCGATGCGGAGCTTTTGCTCCTTCATCTCTGTTTCTGTTGCCGCACCTACTCTGAGAACGGCAACGCCGCCGGAGAGCTTAGCGAGTCTTTCCTGAAGCTTTTCGCGGTCGAAATCGCTGGTTGTGTCCTCAATCTGAACCTTAATCTGGTTGATTCTCGCGCTGATGTCGTCCTGAGAGCCAGCACCGTCAACGATTATTGTGTTCTCCTTGGAGATTTTAACCTGCTTTGCGCGTCCGAGCTGTTCGATTTTTGTTTCCTTCAGCTCGAGACCGAGCTCTTCTGTGATGACCTCGCCGCCGGTGAGAATCGCAATATCCTTGAGCATCTCCTTGCGCCTGTCGCCGAAGCCGGGAGCCTTGACAGCAACGCAGGTGAAGGTTCCGCGCAGCTTGTTGAGGAGGATAGTCGAGAGAGCCTCGCCCTCAAGATCCTCAGCGATTATAACAAGCTTTTTGCCGGACTGTAAAATCTGCTCAAGAAGGGGCAGGATTTCCTGAATATTAGAAATTTTCTTGTCTGTTATGAGAAGGAGAGCATCCTCGATGACGGCTTCCATCTTGTCTGTGTCTGTGACCATGTAGGGTGAGACATAGCCGCGGTCAAACTGCATGCCCTCGACGACCTCGACGACTGTGTCGGCGGTCTTTGACTCTTCAACCGTGATAACGCCGTCAGCCGTGACCTTATCCATAGCTTCAGCTATAAGGCTGCCGATTTTTTCGTCGCTTGCTGAAATAGTTGCTATACGGGCAATATCTTCAGTGCCGTTTACGGGGCTTGAAGCGGCTTTAATAGCCTCAACCGCAGCGTCAACAGCCTTTTGGATTCCTCTTTTTACGACCATCGGGTTTGCGCCTGCAACGACATTTTTCATGCCCTCGCGAACAAGCGCCTGAGCGAGAAGGGTAGCTGTGGTTGTGCCGTCGCCGGCGACGTCGTTAGTCTTTGTGGCGACTTCCTTGATGAGCTGAGCGCCCATATTCTCAAAAGCGTCCTCAAGCTCGATTTCCTTAGCTATTGTAACGCCGTCATTTGTGATGAGGGGAGAGCCATATTTTTTGTCAAGAACAACATTTCTGCCGCGGGGGCCGAGTGTGATTTTGACGGTGTTTGAAAGCTTGTCAATGCCGGACTGGAGAGCTTTGCGGGCGTCCTCGCCGAAAAGAATCTGTTTTGCCATGATTATTTCCTCCTATATTTATTATTATGAATTATTCAACTATCGCGAGTATGTCGTTCTGTCTGCAGATTGTAAAGGTGTCTTCTCCTATTTTGACCTCAGTGCCGGAGTATTTGCTAAGAATGACCTTATCGCCCTCTTCAACCTCCATGATAACGTCCTTGCCGTCAACGATGCCGCCGGGACCCACCGAAATAACCTCCGCTATCTGCGGCTTTTCCTGAGCAGCTGCAGCGAGAATGATGCCGCCCTTTGTTGTCTCTTCTGCTTCAACGAATTTGAGCACGACTCTGTCGCCAAGTGGTTTAAGTGTCATAGTAAATGCATTCCTTTCAATTTAGATATTAGATATTAGACTGTAGACATTAGATAATAGACTATTCTATAATGTCTGATGTCTGCCATCATCTAAGCGATTTTTTGTTAGCACTCTATGTGCTCGAGTGCTAAATCTATTTTATCCAAAATTTTTCAAAAATCAAGGGGTTTTGAAAAAAATTCATATTTACTTAATAATTAGATGCTGGACACTGGACACTGGACACTGGATGCTGTAGGATAAGGCTTCGCCTTATGAGCCATTTTTATACTGCCCTATTATAGATTAAATCATTGTTTTCCTCGTGTGAATTTTTAAAGCAGGCAAAAAAAACCCACTCACAAGTGAGTGGGTTTGTGTCGGCGACGACTTATTTTTCCAAGCAGCTGCCCGCTAAGTATCGTCAGCACGGATGAGCTTAACTACCGTGTTCGGGATGGGAACGGGTGGACCCTCATCGTTAAAGACACCGACTGTCAGGGGATAGTGCCGAGGCGCTTACCTCTGATTGCTTGGTTATTATAGCACCTGTTTTATCACATGTCAAGCATTTTTTTAAAGTTTTTTACCGGAATGCCTGAATATCGTGATATTTGTATGAAATGCACAATAAAGCCCTAAAACATAATACAATTTTATGCACTAAATTAGCGGATAGTTCTATATTTCAAGTGAAAAATATGGTAGAATATAAGTGCTTATTCCTTTATCAGAGTTTTCACAATCTCGCCGAAATAAATAAGGTGGTAATCCTTTTTCGGATAGTTTTCTTCAATTGACGTATCTAAAAAGCCCTCGTTCTTGAATTCCTGCACCGCTATTTTCTTCATGAACAATATGAGCTTTGCGTTATCAGGGTAAACCCAATCGCCGTCAGTGAGCGCGGTGAAGCCTGTCAGCGCATATTTATCGGTGTCCCTGCCGCTTTTGCTTCCAAAAATGCCAAGCGCGTTCTTATACTTTGCGTCATAAAATGCGAGGGTGAAAAAATCGCTTTTTTCCATGAAAACATTAGTGTAGCGGTGCGGCCGCACAAAAGCGGTGGCAACGGGCTTGCCCCAGAGTTCACCCGCCATACCCCAGCTGACAGTCATCGAATTAAAGCCGTCAGGCGAGCCGCCAGTGAGTATTGCCCAGTCCTCGGCGAAAAGTCTGGTGATATTTTCGTTTACATCGAGAAAATTAATTTCCTTGTACATGAAATATGCTCCTTTTATATAATATTTTCAATTAGGGACTAGGGGCTGGGGAAATGAAGAATGAAGAATGAAAAATGAAAAAATTGTGGTCGCGGGTTAAATTGCTTTATGAGTTTAATAATCAGCTCGCGAACAATAATAAAAATCCAAGCAGTAAACTAAATCTGGTTCCCTATCTCCTAATCCCTAGTCCCTAATCCCTATAAATCTTTTGGAGGGTAAAATATGAGTGACCAATTTGTGCCTGAAATTCATGGTGAGCTTAGAAAATTTATGCTGAAGGTGCCGAAACCCATTGAAAAATGCTCCGGTATCAGGATTTTCGGCAAGCTAATTAAATCAATACTCTTTTCCACAGATGCCTGCATAATCCGCAACACAAATGCCGACGCGATAATCGCGGTCTACCCCTTCACTCCCCAGCCGATTATTACTCAGGCGGTAATGGCGGCAGCTGATGTGCCGGTTTTTGTCGGAGTTGGCGGAGGTCTGACGCAGGGAATACGTGTGCTTGACCTCGGGCTTCACGCCGAGTTTCAGGGCGCAATCGGCGTTGTCGTGAACGCGCCGACTAAAAATGAGGTCGTCAAGCAGCTCAATGAGGAGCTTGATATTCCGATTGTCGTGACAGTCGTGTCGATTGAGGATGACATCGCTGGCAGGCTTGCCTCAGGAACCGATATACTCAATGTTTCCGCCGCGGGCAAAACCGCCGAGGTCGTCAGAAAAATCCGCAAGGACTTCCCCGAGGTGCCGATTATCGCGACGGGCGGACCCACCGACGAGAGCATCATGGCGACAATTGAAGCGGGCGCGAACGCTATAACCTGGACACCGCCGTCAAGTGGAGAGGTTTTTAAGGATATTATGGACGCATACCGCAGACATGAGGCGCACCCTGAGTTTTAACGATGATTTATCATCGTTAAAACTCAGTATTCAGTATTCAGGAGCCAGTATTCAGGTAATTTAAATCCTGTCGGGCAAAAAGACAGAAGAAAACACAATTCTACCTGCTCGACCACCATCTAATGTCTAAAATCTAAGGTCTAATTATCGTAAACAAATATGATACACTGCCCTCATCCCATTCGGCTGTCACTTCGTAAATATAGTTAACCTCCGCTGTGAATTCATCGCTTGGCTCCAACGTTTCGAAGGAGTCGAGCTTTTCGGCTTTATTAATATATTCGCTGCTCCAGCGTTTTATAACTGTTTTCTGTGTTTCACGCGTGAAGCTGAGCCTTACAGGAAGCTTTTCGCCGTCACTTGCCAAACGGTTAAACATCGCCGTGGCGGTCAGAGGATTATAACCAAGAGAATTATAGTCAATAACTTCGTTTGTGCCCTCTTTTTTTATGCTCCAGACAACCCTGCTTATAGTCGCGTTCGCGGTCTGCACATTGCCGCCGGCGGTATACTCGAGCCAGAGCCGCGGAATATAGGCTATTGAGCCGTCACTCATCTCAATGGGTGCATCGACTTCATTAATGACGGCTGTTGTTTCGGCAGTCGTCTCGCTCGTGGTAGTCGTGTTTCCGCCTGTATTGTCTGCGCAGGAGGTCAGAATCAGGGCGAAAATCAATAAAAATGGTAATATTTTAAAAAGCTTCAATGTTTTCTCAACCCCTAGTAAATTTATTTATCCGCAAACTCCTGAATCGTCAGCAAATCCCGCGTCGAGGCTAGATTTCTAGCGGTGTTGAATACCACGTTTTTCCCGCTTATTTCATCGATGAAATCCGTGAGATAATCATAGTCTAGCGGCTTTGCTGTAAGTATTTCGGGGGTTTTGCTGTTGTTATACGCGATAAAAAGCTCGTCTGAGGTGCTTGAAAACTCCATAATGCCGCCTGTGCCCCAAAAAGTCGTGCGCCAGTAATGGGGGAGCTTGTATTTAAGTCCATATGGCGAGCTGTAGCTGACGTCACCGATAACGCCTATTCCTCCGTCAAGCTCAACCATGAGCTGAGCCGAGTCGAGGAAATGCGGCTCTTTGTCGGCAAAGGCGTTCCAGCATCTCGCGCCGTGTACCTTAGCAAGGCGGGTATCTGTCAGATACTCTATGAGGTCAATTCCGTGAATGCCGATGTCGTTGATGCTGCCGCCATGCTTGCCATCCTCGAAATACCATTTCGGACGCGAGGAATAGCCGAGGCAGTGCTGACCGCCGAAGCTGACGGAATGGATTTTGCCGAGTTTTCCGCTTGAGATAACCTCCTTCGCGAGCGGAATTACGCCCATATAGCGAAGGTCAAGCATAAGACCAACAGAGAGGTTTTTCTCCCGTGAGAGCCTTTCAATCTCGTCAAGCTCGCTCATTTTTGTGCACAAGGGCTTGTCGCAAATGAAATGCTTGCCCGCGCTGAGGGCTTCAAGGGCGATTTTACCGCGCCCTGCGAAATAATAGCCGCAGGCAATAGCATCAATAGTCGGGTCGCTCATAAAACAGGAATAATCGCTGTCAATGAACTCAATGCCCTGCTCTTCCGCGCTGCCTCGGTATTCCTCGCCGTCCTCCCATGCCCCCGCGATTTCAATCTCCGGGTTCTCAAGACATTTTCCGTAAAGTGAAAAAATATGCCCGTGACGAAAGCCTATAAACGCTATTTTCATGCTGATTGCTCCTCAAAAAAGATTTGATAATCAAAGGATAATGTTGAATCATAGTTTGAATTATAAAAAAGTCCATTTTTCTTATTGTTAATATTAAGTACAATTGTCTGATTATGCTCGCCGTAATTTTTTAACTTAAAACCAGTCCAAAACTGAACTATTTTATTTTTTCCCGCAGCTTCTTTATAATCAAAGGTGAAAACGGGGGCAATATTATTGTCAAAAGTTGATTGAAAATATGTATTATTCATGTTTTTTTCAAAGAGTCTGTTGTGAAAAACAATCAAGTTGTAATACCCTTCTGCGGTATTTTTCCAATTTATTTCATCACTTTCAATGGAGATTGAAGCTTTTAATTTCGCGTATACAGCAAAAGAATCAATATATTCCGAAATAAGCTGGAAATCCCCTGCTACACGGTCATATATCAGGAGGGAGCGGAGCTTTGTGCTGTCAGAACAACGTTGAGTGAAACTTAACGCTCTATATCGCGTGACTTTTACAAAACGCTCACCCTCGCCATTCCTGACAATCTCAATATCGTTTCCGATTTTGTCAAAATAAAACGAATGCACTTCAATAGAATCATAAAAATGCATATCGCTTGCTTTTCCTATGTCATTTACAGAAGAGCTTTTTGCGGCTTCAGCGGTAATATCAATCAATTGCCCCTCTTCACGGAAAATACTTAAACCGTATAAAAACAGAGAAAAAGCAATAATTGAAACCAAAAAAATAATTATCATATTAATTCTTCTTTTCAAACAAATCACCTTGAAAAATTTTAACAACAATTTTACTTGTAAAGTATCTAGCATCTAGAATCTACTTTCCGACGCAAAAGTTTTTGAAAACCTCGTCAATCACCGCGTCTGTAGCCTTTTCGCCGGTCAGCTCAAGCAGAGAGGAGACGGCGAAATCTATGCTGACATTAACAGCGTCAGCCGTCAGACCGCTTTCAATCGCGAGGATAGCTTCATTAATCCCCGACAGGGCACTGGTGCAGCAGCGCAGCTGGCGTTCGGTTGCGAGCATTGCCGCCGAGGTGTCAAGCTCATTTGTGCCCAGAATTTCTTCAATGGCCTGCTCGAGGTTTTCAAGCCCTGAGCCGGTTTTTGCGGAAATTTCGACGACATTCGGAATATATTTCTTAATGTGATTAATATCAATTTTAGTCTCAAGGTCAGCCTTGTTGACGAGAGCGACAGTCCGCCTGTTTCCGGCGAACTCTAGAAGGCGTAAATCCTCGCCGCTCAGTGCGTTCGAGCTGTCAAAAACCGCCAGCAGCAGACCGGCATGTTCCATTCGCTGCCTTGCGCGCTCCACGCCTATATTTTCAACCGGGTCGCCGCTTTCGCGCAGTCCGGCGGTGTCTGCAAGGCGCAGCAGAACGTTCCCGAGCCTTACAGTATCTTCGACAATATCCCTTGTTGTGCCCGCGATTTCGGTGACTATCGAGCGTTCCGCGCGGGCGAGAAGGTTCATGACAGTGGATTTTCCGACATTCGGCTGACCGCAGATAACAGTGTCTACCCCGGCGGTAATCGCCTGACCCGCGTCGTATTTGTCAATAAGCCTTGAAAGCTGTTCGCGTGCTGTTTCCAGCGACTGCTTCAGGCTGTTATTTTCTATTTCGGGAATATCCTCATCCGGGTAGTCCGCCCAGACCGCGAGGGAGGCGGCAAGAGAGAGCAAAACGGAGGTGACGGCGGATATTTCGCGGCTCAGTGTGCCTTCAAGGGCGTTTTGCGAAGCAGCTAGAGCCTGCTCACCCTGAGCCGAAATAATCCCCATGACCGCCTCGGCTTCAGTTAAATCTATTTTTCCGCCCAGGAAGGCTCTTTTTGTGAACTCACCCGGCTCGGCGGGAGCGGCACCGGCGGCGAGAACCAATCGCAGCACCTTCTGAACGACATAAATTCCACCGTGGCAGGAAAGCTCGACAGTGTCCTCGCCCGTATAGCTTTTGGGCGCGCGGAAAACCAGAGCCACACACTCGTCAACCACAGCGCCGCCGTCCCCGACAACCCTGCCGAACGCCGCGCGGTAGCCGGGCAATGCGGATAAAGTCTTCCCGCCTGCGGCGCGGAAAACCCTGTCGGCGATATTTATAGCCTCCTCGCCAGAAATCCTTATGATACCGATTCCCCCCGGCGCGAGCGGTGTTGAAATTGCGGCGATAGTTGACATGATAACCTCTTTAATAAGATATAACTTTAATAAGATATAATCTCTTTACTCGAATATAATAGTGTATATATAATAGTATAGGATTATTTTATCTCATGCGCCGAAGTTTGTCAAGGAGGGGAAATTGATTAACATTTTAGTTGACAAAATAAATAATTCTGATATAATAAACAGAGAGAGAATGTCATGAAGATATATAGCAATATGAAAGGTATGAAACTAATATGAAAAAACGATTGTTTTCAATCTTCCTAGCGTTTGTTTTGCTAATGACTAGCGCAAATGTTTTATCAGCAGATGCTTCTACAAATGAAGGTATAACAAGAGATACCGTACTCGTCCTAGACGTGTCAGGCAGTATGTTGGGTATACCGATAACTAAACTTAAAGAAGCTGCTAAATTATTTTGTGATAGTATTTTAAAAGAGTCAGGAACTAATCGGGTAGCTATTGTCAAATTTTCTAATTCAACTTCCACATTGAATTTTACTTCTGAAAAGGATAATTTGATAAGTTTCATTGATTCAATAAATGCTGAAGGTGGGACTAATATGGCTTCAGCGATTAATGCCGCTGAATCTTTATTAAAAAAATCTACAGCAACAATAAAGAATATTGTTATTATGGCTGACGGACTTCCTAATAGTGGTACCACATTGTATAACGGACGTTATTCATTATCAGATGGAGTAGAATTTGCATATGCAAATGCTGTATATTCCATTTGTGAAACTCTCCATTTGAATTATAACATATATTCACTTGGTTTTTTTCACAATATTAACGGAAACAATCTAAATTTTCCCCGAAAATTTATGAAAGATATTCAAAATGCAGGATTTTGGGAAGTAAATAACGTAGAAGACTTGGAATTTGCATTTGGAAATATTGCTGAAGAAGCGAAATACGATTTTGATTATATTGCAGAGCATATAATTTTCTTTGATTATGATCTTTATAAAGCCATTAAAGAGAATAACGGTTTTGCTGGTTTGGCAAGAGATTATATTAAAAAATCACTTGTTGATGAAGCAAATACTGTTTGGGAAGTTATTACTAATGTAGGCAAGTGGATTAATTTTGATTTTAGCAATGCAAACGATTATGACTTCATTTTGGCACAGCTTTTGTCGAATAATGATACTTATACTATGCTAGCAGATAATTTTAATGATAAGCTTTTAAATGAAATTAATGAAAATCTTCTAATGATTGCAGATACCATGAAACTGCCAAATGAATACATTAAAGCATTAAGAGAAGTAAGTAAAAACGCTAAACATTTTTCTGATTTGACGAAAAATGAAATAATTGAAGAGTTGAATACGCATCTTAATGTCTCAGAAGTTCTTTCAGCTTATGCGGATTTATATGATTTTGGCAATAAAACTTATAATAATATATATGATATAATAAAATATGTATCTGCTTGCAAGGCATATGAAAAAACATCTGATGAATTCAGAGCAGTGCTTAACAAAGCTTGTATTGTAAACCTAGCGTATGAAAACAATTATTACATTGATGGAAATGATAAGGAAGGAAAAGCCTTATTTAAAGCCATTAATGACTTTATACTAGAATTAGATAGCTATAAGAAAAATTCAGCACAAGCGATAGGTGAAAAATTTATTGAGTCCGGAACGGATACCTTACTTGATTTGGGAACATTTGTTGCAAATGAAATAGCAGATAAAAACATATATGTAAAAGCTATCAGTGAGGCATGGAATCTAGGTGTTGATTTGGCAAATCAGTTAACAGATAATGATAAGCTTACATACAGCACCAGAATGACTATTAAGCTTGGATATTTTGCTTCATTAATGAACGATGTGCTTACTGATTATGAAAATCAATTAAAAAATGATCCTATAATGGAAAATGCTAAATTATTTGATCAAGCATATAGAATTTATAAAAACATACAGCTTTTTTCATATGATGTTAATATTGAATACGAAACGATCCTGTCAAACAAATGGATAAATGGTAAAGAACACTTAAAAACTTCGTTCGAACTCATGACCAGTCGTAATAATTTACGTGCATGTTATTGTCATGTTGAGCAAGGAAATATTAACGGTGCTACACAGATAATAAAAATTAATTGCCCTGTAGACGTTTATATTTATGACATGAATGGTAATGAACAAGGAAAAATTGTTAAAAATGTTGTAACTCAATTGAATAAAAATGTAAGATTAACTTTAAATAATGATATTAAGGAAATACATATTCTTGGTAAGGATGATTATGATGTTAAACTTATCGGAAATGATAATGGTTTATTTTCTTATACATCAATATTTTATGATGGGGCTAACGAAACAAAACGTATAGTTTTTTATGATATTCCGATACAATTAGGGCAGGAGTATAAAAGTAATATAACTCATGATGGTAATCAAGAAGACTATTTCCTAAACTCCGAAGGTGCTAAATACTTACCGGGTGTATTTTTAAATAAGTCTTCTGCCCCAATTGTAAATATAACTGCAATACCGTCAAGGGGCGGCTATGTTCGCGGAAGCGGATCTTATTTGCAAGGTGATTCAGTCTTACTTAATGCAAATCCAATAGAAGGGTATTTCTTTGATGGCTGGTATGAAAATGGGAGGAAGATTGGTGGAAATAGTCAATCTTACAATTTTGTTGCAAATAAAGATCGTAATATTTCAGCAAGTTTTAAAAAAACAAGTGATGAGTTTAGTTTCTTAGGAGATATAATTTTTATAGCAGAAGAAACAACAGTTTCAAACTTTATAAATCAATATCCCGATCAACATATTTTTGTTTTTGGAAACAACAATGAAGAGTTATCTGTTGATACTTTAATCGGAACAGGCGCAATTGCATATATAAAAAATGCTGATGGTGGCTATTTTAATTATCTCATTATTTATATTGGAGATATTGACAGCGATGGGCAGATAACGGCTGCTGATGCAAGGCATACTCTCCGAAATTCGGCAAGTCTTGAAGAATTTAGCGAAATACAAAAACATGCTGCAAATGTTGATTTTGATGAGTTAATAATTGCGAGAAATGCTAGAAGAATTTTACGCGCTTCTGCAAACTTGGAAAATCCGAAAGACTGGTTAAAAAGATAAAGTTTTATAAGAAACGAGCCTGACCGCTGCCGCGGCGCGTAAAATACTGCGGGTTTCAGCCCAGCTTGAAGATTTTTCCTGATTAAGTGTAATAATGATAAGACAACCTCAGAATTCGGATTTTGAGGTTGTCTTTTTCAAGGCTGTATTTTTTTTACTCTTCTTTAATCCACTCGCAAAATTCGAGGACATAGCCGTTCAAATCCGTGCAACTGAAACCTTTTGTGCCCCAACCTCTGTCGTGAATTTCGTCAAGCTTTCTCCAGCCGTTTTCTATAAGTCGTTTACGGACTGCTTCAACATCGATGGTAAAGCAAAAGAATTCTGCGCCGTTAGGCTCGCCCTTGTGCAGGTGGAAGCCCTTGAAGCTCTTTCTGTGCGCGTAACCCTCTGCGGAGAAAGCCTGTATCTGACCGTAGCCGTAGTCGTCATCCTCCTGTGAACAGCAGCCACCCCAATTTAAATACTTCGCGTACCATTTGCCTGTCTCAATTATTGACGGCACAAGCATAATCGGCTCAATACTCTCTATATACCCGCCGGTACCCGAAATTGCCGCGAGATCCCGGATGATTTTGTTTTGCTCTCGGAAATGCCACGCGGTTTGATTGCCACTGTTTTCAGAGATGCGGCAAAGCAGATGCTCGTCACAGCAAACGAGAATTTCCAGCAGCTCCTCATAGTCAAGCTTACCGTCACATTCGGCGACGAATTCTTTGCCTTCCTTAATATGCGCAAGCTCACAAAGTACACTCTGCGAGAATTTGCGGTTTTCAATCGCATCCTTCAGCAGCTCCTGCTGCGCGAAAAGGGACATGCAGGGTATAATTTTTGTTCCAAGCTCAATTCTTTCCAGTTTTTCCATTAAAATCGTTCTCCTTTCCGGGAGATTCCATGCTTCATCATTCAGCAGCAGACGTAATTTCTTTCGCGCTTCATAGAGGCGGCTCTTTACCCTTTTTTCGCTGACACCTGTAAGTAGCGCTATTTCTTGCAGTGTAAAGCCTGCGTAATATTTCAGCTCCACAGCGAAACGTTGCGCATCGTTCAAGCTCCCAACAACTGTACGCAGACTCCGGAAGCAATCCGGATTTTCTGCTTCATCGTCCTCAGGCGCGGGCAGCGCGGCAAGCTGTTCGTCCGTGAAGTCAGCGAAACGGCTGCTTTTTCTGAAAAGCTGATTCGCTTCGTTATTGCAAATACGAAATAGCCACGGACCAAAAGCACTCTTGTCGCGTAAACTGTCTTTGTTGATAAATGCTTTGACAAAGGTGTTTTGTGTAATATCACCGGCGTCCCAGACATTTCCGCAAAGCTTCAGCGCGTGCGCATAGATTTTTGCGTAATAGTCGTTTACCAAAGCGTTAAAGACGGTTTTATTGCTTTTTTTCTGCATCTGTTCTTTATTCATGGAAATCACCCTTGTAAGATAGATACATCAGGATAAAAAAGGTTGGATGATATAATAATAAAATTTTAGCGGGAGCAATGTAAGCTCCCGCCTTTAGTGTGTTTTGTTTATAGCATATTTATCGGAATATAACCATTATTTAATATCACAGACAGCCTGAATACTGTCTCCTGAAACCTGTCTCCTGTTCAAATAAACGATGAGTAATCATCGCTTATTTGAAATTCGGTAGCCAATTGCCGTGAGCCTCGATAAGCTCATCGCACATCTTTATTATGTCGTCGATTGACAGCTCGCTGGAGGTGTGCGGCTCAAGCATCGCGGCGTGATAGATATGCTCCTTTTTAAGAGTGACAGCAGCCTCGATTGTCAGAAGATGGACGTTTATCATCGTCATGTTCATCGCGGCGAGCTGCACTGGCAGCGGCCCCTGAATGCAGGGCTGCACGCCGTATTTATTGACAAGGCAGGCTACCTCAACGCAGGCTTCCCTCGGGAGATTGTCAATAAGTCCGTTGTTTATCACATTACCGCCTATTTTATACGGCACGTCAGTCACCATCGCTTCCATTATATATGAAGCGTATTCGCCTGTTCTCGAGTGCTTGACGTCATTTGTTATGTATTTTTCCTTGTCGCTGTTCCAGCGTGCTATCTGATTGACGCAGCGGCGCGGATATTCGTCAAGGGGGATATTATAACGCTCGATAAGCTCGGGGTATTTTGACTTTATGAACATATTATTATACTCGGCGTTATGCTCGCTCGATTCTGTGCAATAATGCCCGAGGCGGCGGATATATTCGTACCTGACAAGGTCATGGTGGTCGGTTATACCGCTTTCAAGCATCTCTGTGGCGCGTTTTCTGATTTCGGGATAGAGGTCGTTGCCGTCCTTGTCGTAAATCTCAAGCAGCCAGCCCATATGATTAATACCGGCGATTTTTTCTTTTATCGGCTCAATGTCGTCAAGCTCGAAATCAAGGGCGTTTAGAAGCCCCCTTGAGCAGCCTTGAACACTGTGGCAAAGCCCCACGGTTTTGATGGGGGTGTATCTCTGCATAAAGCCCGCGAGCATTGACATCGGGTTTGTGTAGTTGAGGAACCAAGCATTCGGGCAAACCTCAGCCATATCTTCGGCAAAGTCACGCAGAACCGGTATTGTTCTCAGCGCCCTGAAAATGCCGCCGATGCCGCAGGTGTCGCCGATTGTCTGGCGCAGACCGTACTTTTTCGGCACCTCGAAGTCGATTATTGTGCAGGGGTCATAAAGTCCGACCTGAATGGCATTTACAACAAAAATCGCACCGCGCAAAGCGTCCTTGCGGTTCTCAACGCCGAGGAATTTCGTGACCTTCGCCCTGTTTTCATTTGTGTTTCTGTTGAGCGAGCTAATCATTATGTATGACTCCTCAAGTCTTTGAGGGTCAATGTCGTAGAGGGCGATTTCGCTCTCCCGCAGCGCCGGGGTGAGCATGACGTCCCCCAGAACATTTTTCGCGAAAACAGAGCTTCCCGCGCCCATAAAAGTAATTTTCATAGTAAAATCGAAACCTTTCTCTATAGTATTATCGTGTTATTTTTTTTCACCGGCGATTTCTTTTCTGCGCTTGATATATGCGTAAACATAGTAAGCCACGATGAGTAGAATAATAATGCACACAATGATAACAAGGCGGTTTATCGCCGAGGGTTTATCCTTTTCACTGTCTTCGTTGCTAACCGAGCCGTCGTTCTGAGCTTTTGTCGTGTTTGCTTTTGGCATAGGTATAGCGGTTTCGGGAGGATTTGTCGTGCCGAGGTCGACGACATTTTTTGGCTCAACATCGCTGCCGATGTTGATTTTCGCTGCGGGCGCGGTCAGCTGAGAGGTAATGTTGGTGCTATCATTACCGATTGTTATACCACTAAGCTCAACCGTGATATCGCTTTTACCCTCCTTAAGGGCGACAAAAACAAATCTGACTATGTCGAAATTTTTAATATTGTCCTTCCTGTTACCCAGAGCCATAAAAGCGGCGCTGATACAGTTCTTTACCTCAGCAAAGCCGCCCTCCGCAAGCAAATCTGTATTCTTCAAGGATTTAGCTTCTTCCCATTGAATATACTTAAGCTGTGTTGTATCATAATATATAAAAACATTACCCGCGGATAATTCAGAGCCGTTCTCAACATGAAGGAAAACCTCAACCGCCTGGCCGACCTTGCAATCAACATTGCTAACGGAAAACACCGGAAGGGTGGTATCCGCGCTCACCGGAGCGGCGAACACAAGAGAGGACGCGGCAATCAGAACCGCTATAAAAATGCTGAATAACTTTTTTTTCACTGAAATTACAATCCTTTCATGACAGTGTCTATTATACACTGTTCAATCATTAAAATTACGGAATTTACGTTACATTCCGGCGATAATCCCTTGAAGGAATTTAACTGCCTTGCCGATGTCGACCTCCGGCTTGTTTCCGACCTCGCGCTCAATAGTCAGGAAGCCGTGATAGCCAATATCATCAAGTGCTTTAAGATAAGCGGGGAAGTCAACACTGCCGTCGCCCAGCGGCACCTCAAGGAAGGAGCTGCCGGTGACAATGACCTCAGCCATCATGCCGTAAACGATTTCGGGATCCTTATAGAAAAGCTGGACGCCGTCCTTGGCGTGGGTATGGACGATATAGTCCTTCAGCGTATGAACCGCGACAACAGGGTCATCGCCCGTGACCATAACAAGGTTAGCTGGGTCAAGGTTAACGCCGACACCCTTTGAGTTAAGGCTGTCAAGGAACATTCTCAGCACCGCGCTTGTCTCCGGTCCCGTTTCAATTGCAAAATGAGCTTCAATGCTGTCGGCATAAGACGCGAGCTCAGCGCAAGCCTCCTGCATTATCTTATATCGCGGGTGATTCGCGTCGCCCGGCACAACACCGATATGAGTCGTCACAACATCGGTTTCCAGATCTTTCGCGAGGTCTAGAATTCTCTTTGATTTTTCGATTTTTTCCGCATTTTTTTCAGGGTTTGTGAAGCCGCCTCCGCCGAGGTCGCCGCACAGCGCGGAGATAACAAGACCGTTTGACTTTACATAGTCAAGAAATTCACGGCGGTTCGCGGCGCTCATGTTTTCCGGAGCTCTCTCGCCGCTTGTCGCATAAACCTGAATACCCTGAGCGCCCAGCTCAGCTGCTTTTTTTACACCTTCGCGAATATCCGTGCGAAAACTGTCAACAATAACACCTATAGAAAAATTTGCCATATATATTCTCCTCTTATAAAGAAATTTACCGGGTTATTATAAACTATTTTTTGCTAATAGTCAAATGAAATATTATTGAATTATCCCCCCGCCGAGAACAGTGTCCCCAAGGTAAATCGCGGCGGTCTGTCCGGGCGAGACACATATCTGCGGTGTATCAAAAACCACTCTTACACACTGAGAGTCAATTGGATAAATCCGCGCGCGAGCAGGCTTCGCGGTGCTTCTTACCTTGACTTCCGCCTCAAAATCCTCCTCAGGCGAGTTTCCGGAAATCCAGTTCATGTTTTCGGCAGTCAGCTCTCCTGTGTATCTGCCCTGAGAGCCGCACAGTGTAACAGTATTATTCTTTGCGTTTATGCTCTTAACATACATTGTCTCGCGGAAGCCGCCGCCCAGACCTTTACGCTGCCCGACTGTATAGTGCGCGATGCCCGAGTGCTCGCCCAATAAAGCCCCGTTTTCATCAATAAAATTCCCCTTTTCAAACGAAACATGAAATTTTTCCGAAATATACCCTGCGTAATCATTGTCACTGATGAAACAAATTTCCTGACTGTCACTTTTTTTTGCGACTGAAAGACCGGCGTTTTGTGCAAGCAGCCTGACCTCCTCCTTAGGCAAACAGCCTATCGGAAACATCGACTTTGAGAGCTGAGACTGATTTAGCCGCGAGAGAAAATAGCTCTGATCTTTGCTGACCGGGGATTTTTTCAAAAGATAAGCTCCGCTATCGCAGCTGTGTTCAATAACCGCGTAGTGCCCTGTGGCGATATAATCAGCTCCGTTTTCAAGCGCGTAATCAAGCATCAGTCCGAATTTAATATTCGGATTGCACACTATGCAGGGGTTAGGAGTTCGCCCGCTGAGGTAGTTCTTTGCGAAATCTGTTATAACTGTTTCATAAAATTCTCTCCTGAAATCGCAGATGTGAAGCCGGATTCCGAGCTTGTCCGCGACCGCCTTCGCGTCAGTAGCCGCGCTGTTGTTTTCGCGGCTCTCATCGGTGAGAAGCATAGTCACACCCTCAACCTCATAACCTTTTCGCAGCAGTAAAAGCGCGCTAACAGAGGAATCTACACCGCCGCTCATCCCAACAAAAACCTTTTCCATACCCTTATTCATACCCTTCCTGACGCTTTGCATCTTTTGCCACAAAAAATTATACAAAAAAATTCGATATAATTGCGCACTTATCATAAAATTTAACATTTTCGTAATATTATATCATAATTTAGCTTGCAAAGATAGTCAAAATATGTTACAATCAAAAGGTCATAGTACAATATTTATTTTTTTTGCCTTTTTTCACATTTTCTGTCTGTCAGTTTTTATATCCGTATCTTAAATGCGTACTAAAGCCATAAAATAAAATTATACTACATTTTGTATTTATATACATAATTTCAGGGTTACTCCACTGCATGCAGCAGCGACGCAACCCGTACTTTTTTAAGGAGAGAGAAATTTTGAAAGCAGATTTACACTGTCATACCAGGCTTTCAGACGGTTCACTAGGCATTGAGGATATTGTTCAGCTTTCCACAAAATGTGGCGTTGAAGCAATTGCGATTACCGACCATGACTGCCAGGCAGGTACTGTCAGGGCGAAAATTATCGGCGAGAGGAACGGCTTGAAGGTTATTCCGGGAGTTGAGCTGTCTGCGACGGACACAGAGCTTAATATGCCGGTTCATATCCTCGCTTATAAATGCGATTTTCCGGACAGGCTTGAGGGGCTTTGTCACCAGAATTCGATTATCCGCAAGAGAAGCGGTCAGTATATGATGATCAAGGCCGCCTCGAAATTCCCTATTACCACCGAGCTCGTATTGAAATGCGCCTCAGGCTCGACCAATATTTTTAAACAGCATATTATGAGCGCTCTCATGGAGTGCGGCTACGCCACTGAAATTTACGGCGAGCTTTACAATCAGCTTTTTTCACCCGATTCGCCCGATAATATTATGGTAAGCCCGAAATACGCGGCGGTTGAGGACGTGATTAACCTTGTGCATGAAGCCGAGGGAATCGCGGTTCTTGCGCACCCGTTTTTATACGGCAATGTCGACCATATCGAGAAGTATGTTTCGATGGGGCTTGACGGCATTGAGGTCTGGCACCCGACAAGCGACGAGGAGGGTACCGAAACTCTTTTCAAGCTCGCCCAGTCCGCAGGGCTTCTTATGACCGGCGGCTCCGATTTCCACGGCTCATATAACCGCCAGAAAACTTTGATTGGCGACTATCTGACGCCGAAAAAGCAGTTTGACGAGCTGATGAGCTATAAATCAAGAAAAAAAAAGCTCGCGAGAAAGGCTGAGATTTCCTCAGTTCCCGCAGTTTGATTTGTGTGCGGGGTATTGTTAAGATACTACAAAAGTATAATTAGATGTAATGTGCATTTTATGGCAAAAATGTATAGATATTTTTTTTTGTTTCTGTTATAATAACCAAAGGTCAAAAATATGCGGTATATTATTGTATATTTTTATGATTCGGTATACTGTCAATAATTTTTTTGGAGGAAATTAAATGAGCACAAAGTATGTTTATCTGTTTTCTGAGGGCGATGGCTCAATGAAAAACCTTCTCGGCGGAAAAGGCGCGAACCTTGCCGAAATGGTCAGGCTCGGAATGCCTGTACCTTCCGGCTTCACCGTAACAACCGAAGCCTGCACCCGTTATTATGAGGACGGAAAGGTCATAGCTCCCGATATCGAAGCCGAAATTTATGAATATCTCGCCAAGGTTGAGGCTCTCAACGGCAAAAAATTCGGCGATACAAAAGCACCCCTTCTTGTTTCAGTACGCAGTGGCGCGCGTGCATCTATGCCCGGCATGATGGACACCATCCTCAACCTCGGTCTGAATGACGATGTTGTCGCCGGTCTTATCGCAGGAAATCCCGACCCCAAATTTGAGCGTTTCGTGTATGACTCCTTCCGCCGTTTTATCCAGATGTTCTCGGATGTTGTTATGGAAATTTCCAAAAAGACATTTGAAGTCATCATTGACGAGCTCAAAGAGAAAAAAGGCGTTAAGGACGATATTGACCTTGACGCGGCGGACATGAAAGAGCTTGTAAAGCTCTTCAAAGAGTATTATAAGAGAGAAAAAGGCGTTGATTTCCCGAGCGACCCGAAGGTACAGATGATGGAATCCGTCAAGGCTGTTTTCCGTTCTTGGGACAATGAGCGCGCTAATGTATACCGCCGCATGAACGACATCCCTTATTCATGGGGTACAGCCGTTAACGTTCAGCCGATGGTTTTCGGAAACCTTAACGACGATTCCGGCACAGGCGTCGCCTTCACACGCGACCCGGCGACAGGCGAAAAGGCTCTGTTCGGCGAATATCTCATCAACGCTCAGGGCGAGGACGTTGTTGCTGGCGTTCGCACACCCAGCGTTATCGCGAAGCTTCAGGAGGACATGCCCGAGGTTTATGCTCAATTTGTCGAAATAGCAAATAAGCTTGAGACACACTATAAAGACATGCAGGATATGGAGTTCACCATTGAAAACAAGAAGCTCTATATGCTCCAGACCCGTAACGGCAAGCGTACAGCCGCCGCCGCTCTGAAAATCGCCGTTGACCTTGTTGACGAGGGTATGATTACAGAGGAGGAAGCGGTACTCAGAGTTGAGCCTAAGCAGCTTGATGCCCTTCTTCACCCGCAGTTTGACGCTAAGGCGCTCGGTGCCGCGAAGGTAATCGGCACAGGGCTTGCGGCTTCTCCCGGAGCTGCCTGCGGCAGAGTTGTTTTCACCGCCGAGGACGCTAAGGCATGGGCTGAAAAAGGCGAGAAGGTCGTTCTTGTCCGCCTTGAGACCTCCCCCGAGGACATCGAGGGCATGGTTGCCGCTCAGGGCATACTCACCGCCAGAGGCGGCATGACCTCCCACGCGGCTGTTGTCGCCAGAGGCATGGGCACCTGTTGCGTATCCGGCTGCGGCGATATAAAGATGCACGCCGACCAGAAATATTTTGAGCTTGACGGCAAAAAATATAACGAAGGCGACTATATTTCACTTGACGGCTCGACCGGCAAAATCTACGGCGAGGCTGTCGCGACCACAGAAGCCACCATTTCCGGTGACTTCGACCGCTTCATGAAATGGGCTGACAGCAGAAGAACCCTGAAGGTTCGCACAAATGCAGACAACCCGCGCGACACAGCTCAGGCTGTTAAGTTCGGCGCTGAGGGCATCGGTCTTTGCCGTACTGAGCACATGTTCTTCGAGGGCGACAGAATCATGGCAATACGCAAGATGATAGTCGCGAAAAAGGTTGAGGAAAGAGAAGCCGCGCTCGCGGAGATTCTTCCCCTTCAGCAGGGCGACTTTGAAGAGATGTACAAAGTTCTCGAGGGCAGACCCATGACAGTGCGCTTCCTTGACCCCCCGCTGCACGAGTTTGTGCCGAAAAAGGCTGATGAAATCGCCGAGCTTGCTGCTCAGATGAAGATGAGCGTTGAGGACCTCGAGGCAGTTATCGCCGGACTTCATGAGGAAAACCCAATGATGGGTCACAGAGGCTGCCGTCTCGCGGTCACATATCCCGAAATCGCCGCAATGCAGACAACTGCTGTTATCAACGCCGCGATTAAGGTTAATAAGGAATTCCCGAATTTTAATATAGTTCCCGAAATCATGATTCCGCTCGTAGGCGAGGTCAAGGAGCTTAAGTTTGTCAAGGATATCGTCGTTGCAACTGCAAACAAAATCATCGCTGACGCAGGCGTAAAGCTTGAGTATATGGTTGGCACAATGATTGAGATTCCGAGAGCCGCAA
Source organism: Oscillospiraceae bacterium (assembly GCA_031551635.1). Taxonomy (GTDB): domain Bacteria; phylum Bacillota; class Clostridia; order Oscillospirales; family Acutalibacteraceae; genus JAVBNH01. Next base: position 117,883 of record JAVBNH010000007.1, read on the forward strand.
TAACCGCTGACGAAATTGCCAAGGAAGCCGCTTTCTTCTCATTCGGAACAAATGACCTCACTCAGATGACCTTCGGCTTCAGCCGTGACGATGCCGCGAAATTCCTTGATTCTTATTATAAAACAAAGATATTCGAATCCGATCCCTTTGCAAAGCTTGACCAGGACGGCGTTGGCCAGCTTGTTAAAATGGCAGCCGATCTTGGTAAAAAGACGAGACCTGACATCAAGCTTGGCATCTGCGGCGAGCACGGCGGCGACCCCTCAAGCGTCGAGTTCTGCCACAATATCGGTCTTTCCTATGTTTCCTGCTCTCCCTTCCGCGTGCCGATAGCAAGACTTGCCGCCGCGCAGGCTGCGATACGCAGTAAGTAATTTGAAAATTTAATTTAAAACCGTTTTTAGAGGTTCAATCAGCAAGATATTTGACTTCTGAGGATGGCTCCCTTGGAAAGAGCCATCCTCATTTTCATTATAAAGCTATATACATTCATACGATTACCCTTTATAGTACCTTAATGAGCTTTCAGCCCATTAAGGTACTATAAATAGTATTACAATCACACCATAATCACAAGACGAAAAATAATTGATTTTTTCGACAAAAAATGATATAACTATATTGATGTGATGTGTATGGGAGTGGATTTAAAAATGCCGGATAAAAATATTGAGAATAAAAATATAAACGACCTAAATCAAATAATGCTGGATGCCATGCCGATTTGCGGAACGAGCTGGAACAGGCAGTATAAATTGCTTGCCTGCAATGAGGGAACAGTGCATATGTTTGATTTGCCTTCAAAGCAGTATTATTGCGAAAACTTTTATAAGCTCTCGCCAGAAACGCAGCCTGACGGAAAACCATCGCGCGAGAGCGCCGAAATGAATATAAAGAAGGCGTTCGATGAGGGATTTGTACGCTTCGAATGGATGCACCAAAAACTAAACGGAGAGCTTATCCCCTGCGAGGTTACTCTTGTGCGCTCGCTTTATAAGGGCGAGGAAGTGGTATCGGGCTATACCCGCGATTTACGCGAGGAGGTACAAACAAAGTCTAAAGTGCGTGAAGCAGACGAGCGTACGCAGATTATGCTTGACGCAACGCCGCTTTGCGCCAATTTTTGGGACAAAAACACAAATAATATCGACTGCAATCAGGAGGCTGTCAATCTCTTTGGTCTTTCAAGCAAGGAGGAGTACCTGGAACGGTTTTTTGACCTTTCTCCTGAGTATCAGCCTTGCGGTAAGCTTTCGTCTGAAATGGCGAAGGGACTTGTTGAAAAGGCGTTTAAGGAAGGCTATTGCAAGTTTGAATGGATGCATCAGAAGCTTAATAAGGAGCCGATTCCCGCGGAGATTACGCTTGTACGCGTTAAATATAAGGATGATTTTATAGTTGTCGGCTATACCCGCGATTTGCGTGAGCTGAAAGAAAACATGGCTAAAATCCGCGAAGCTGATGAACGCGTTCAGCTTATGCTTGACGCAACCCCTCTATGCTGTAATTTGTGGGATAGGAATTTTAATAACATTGAGTGTAATCAGGAAGCGGTCAATCTGTTTGAGCTGTCAAGCAAACAGGAATATCTCGAGCGCTTTTTTGAGCTCTCGCCTGAACTTCAGCCCTGCGGACGCCCCACCTCGGAAATGGCTGCCGAAAATATCGCGACAGCTTTCAGGGAAGGTTACTGCCGTTTTGAATGGATGCACCAGAAGCTGAACGGTGAGCCTATTCCGTCTGAAATTACGCTTGTGCGTGTAAAATATAAGGATGATTACATTGTTGCCGGTTATACCCGCGACTTGCGCGAAATAAAAGAGACTATGGCAAAAATGCGTGAAGCGGACGAGCGTGTTCAGCTTATGCTTGATGCGACTCCTCTTTGTTGTAATCTTTGGGACAGGGACTTTAATAACATTGAATGCAATCAGGAAGCTGTTAATCTGTTTGAGCTCTCTAGCAAACAGGAGTATCTCGAGCGCTTTTTTGAGCTCTCGCCTGAGTATCAGCCCTGCGGGCGCCTGACCTCGGAAATGGCTGTTGAAAATATTGCCACCGCGTTCAGGGACGGTTACTGCCGTTTTGAGTGGATGCACCAGAAGCTTGACGGCGAGCCTATTCCGTCTGAAATAACTCTTGTGCGGGTAAAGCACAGAGGTGAATATATTGTCGCGGGTTACACTCGTGATTTACGAGAGCTGAAGGCTATGCTGCTGGAGATGCATAAGGCGGAGGATGATTTACGCCTCGCGCGTGACATCGCCGAGGAAAGCACAAAGGCTAAGAGTGAATTTCTCGCGAATATGAGCCATGAAATCCGAACACCTATGAACGGAATCCTTGGACTTCTCCATCTGGTTTTGAGCACTGAGCTGAGCGATAAGCAGAAGGATTATCTCGAAAAAGCGGATAAATCCGCAAAAACATTGCTGAGAATTATAAATGATATTCTTGACTTTTCAAAAATTGAGGCGGGAAAGCTTGAAATGGAAACGGTGGATTTCAGCTTCCGCGAAATGTTTGATGAAATAAACAATCTGTTTTTCCCCAGAACTCAGGAGAAAGGTATTAGTTTCTCGATTGGCATGAAGCCGGGGCTGCCTGGCACTGTATCGGGCGACCCGCTGAGGTTAAAGCAGATATTGATAAATCTCATCAGCAATTCAGTCAAGTTTACAAAGCAGGGGAGCATCGAAGTTCAAATAGAAAAAACCGTAGAAACTCAGACCGGTGCTGATTTTTTGTTCACGGTAAAAGACACCGGAATCGGAATGAACGAAAAACAGCTGGGCGAACTGTTTTTACCGTTTTCGCAGGCTGATACCTCAATCACACGCATGTACGGCGGAACCGGGCTGGGGCTTGCTATTTGCAAAAATCTGGTTGATATGATGGGCGGAAAGATCTGGGCTGAAAGTGCGCCGGAAATCGGAACGACATTTTATTTTACAGTCAGTCTGAGCCTTCCTGAGTATGATAAAAATAAAATCAGCGATGATTCCCTCAATCCATGTTTGGATGAAAAGTCTGCTGGCATGCAGGGTTCGCGCATTTTATTGGTTGAGGATGTTGAAATCAATCAAATTATTGCCCATGAGCTGCTGACAATGGATGGCTATGAAGTCGACATAGCCGGAAACGGAAAAGAAGCCATAGAAATGCTTGAGTCGCAAGAATATGCTTTGATTCTCATGGATATTCAGATGCCTGTGATGGACGGTCTTACCGCCACAAGGGAAATAAGAAAAAACGAAAATTATGCCTGTATTCCGATTATTGCCATGTCCGCTCACGCAATGTCCGGAGATAGGGACAAAAGCATTGATAGCGGAATGAACGATCATATTACAAAACCGATTGACCCGGACGAACTGTCCTCGACAATTAAAAAATGGCTGAAATAAGTATTATTCACTTGTTATGGTTATAACCGCAGCATCTAAAAAAATCAATAATATTTACAGTTATAACCGTAAAAAAATCTTTGAAATTTATTCAAACACTATAATAAACTACTTTACAGTTGTAAATTATTGTAGTATAATGATTTTACTCCGTTATAGAGAATAAAAGGAACAGGTGATTTTTCATGTCCAAGAAAGCAAGAAAAATAACAGCAGTGCTTTTGGCTGTTGTTATGATGTCCTCAGCTCTCGGCTTCTCCGTTTTCGCCGAAACCGTATATTTTCATCCTTCCGCAAGAACCGACCACGGTCCCGACTATAACAAGGGGCGGTTGATTGTCAACACAGTCGGTTATATTACAAAAAACCTTATCTCTGCCCTCCTGCGCCTTTTCCCGAATCCAGATTGGACAAAGATTGAGGACTATGTTGAAAATACCGAATTCAAGGGCAACGGCGGAAGCTTTAACGATGTCGCTACAGCCGATGAATGGAATGCCGGCTATGCCACAAGAAGTATTTTGCCCGAAGATATTTTAACAAATGGTTATACAAAGGCGGGTTATTTCGGAAACTTTTCGGGTACCTTCGTCACTGAGGTTCTTGACGACCAATGTGTCAGAGTTGCGGCTCTTGACGCGGGCGACGGCATTGCTCTTTTCCTCTCCCTTGACGCTTACGGCATCACCAACAACAACGTTCTCGCCCTGCGCGAATATTTAAAGAGCGCGATTGAGGGTAAAAATGTTATAAGCATCAACGTTTCCGCCACTCACTGCCATTCAGTCGCCGACGTTCACGGTCTCGGCACTATACTGAATGACGCCATAAAAGCCAACCTTCTCGGGCTCGTAACACGCAAGGCGCCTGAATATCAGTCGGTGCGTCCGGAGCTGCTGAACAGTCTTTTCGAAAATGCTGAGGACGCGGTCACAGAGGCTCTTGAGAACATGAAGTCCGGTACCCTCTCATATGCTGCTATCGACGCGGCGGATTTGATTTTTGACAAGCAGGAGCCCCAGGCTTTTGACCCGAACATAAACCATATCAAATTCGTGCCTGACGACGGCTCGAGCGAGATGTGGATGGTTAACCTCGGCGCTCACCCGACTATGATGTCCTCGAGCGACGGTGTTTTGAGCGCGGATTATCCCGGCATGCTTGTAAAGCTAGCCAAGGAGCAATGCGGCGCGAATGTAGCCTTCTACAACGGCGCGGAAGCCGCTATCGGCAGACAGATGCCGCCTTTAGGCATACCGGAAACCTCTTATGAAAGCGTGACTAGATACGCCCAGCTCATACTCGATAAAATTAAAGCTGCGAGTCCCGCTTCATACACTGTTCTCGAGCCGATTTTAAATATCGCTCAAAAAGAAATTCTTCTTCCCGTCAACAATCCGATGCTGTGGGCATTCTGTAAATTCCAGGTTGTCAATAACACAATGATAGCCACCTCGAACAAGGTTGATGACGCGCTCGGCGCGACTGAAATCGGCATCTGCGAGCTCGGCAAGACTCTCGCGATATTCATTCTGCCCGGCGAATTCTCAGCTGAAATCTTCTGGGGTGGCACACAGAGAAAAGACCTGTCGTGGAATAACGCTGAGTGGGAGTACGCTCCTCTCGCCGACAGCTTCCCCGGCAAGCATGTAATCGCCTTCGGTCTGACAAACGATATGATAGGCTATATCGTGCCCGACAATGATTACGCGAAGCCCCTCGCGGATTCCTTCGCGAAATACCTCGGCGAAAACAACAAGCATTATGAGGAGCTGCTTTCCACTCACTCAAATGCCGCTTCCAACTTTGTCAAAGAATACCTTTCCCTTATTGATTCTGTGAAATAAAAAAGTAAAAAATACTGAACAAAGCGGAGCTTTCCTTAAAGAAAGCTCCGCTTTCGCATACGAAGAATAAAAAGCATATACAGCAGTTGGATTAAACGATATTGCAAAAATAAGATGACAGCATAACATGCGAATCCCAATTAATATGTACTGAAAAACGCAGTAGAACACAAAAAAGACCGTAAATATACAATATTTTTTATCAGTGGTTAGTATTAACCAAGTCCCACTTAAAACACATGTACAAAGCGACTCCGTATTAATGTTAAAAGTTGCGGCAGTATAAAACTATATTGTAAAAACGTGTTCGCTTATTCCGTTCCTAACCTATTTTTGTTTTTGTTATAAATTTTCCCCATCAAGTCACTTCACTCATAAGCTTCTGCACCGCATCCACAATTTCATCCCATGCAATATCGTTAGCATAATTGTATTTTTTCTGGTAACTTTTCCATAGCTTTTTCATTTCTTCGCTATCACGGATTTCAGAAATAATCATATTGGTATCTTTAATCAAATGCCAAGATTCACGGTTTTTGCAAGTCGCTTCAAAAGCCGACTTCAAAACTTTTACATCAAACATATCCGATTTTGTTTCATTTAAAATATACAAGTCATAAAAATCACGCATTCGGGTGTTAGCAACGCTTCTTGAAATCACGGTTTCCAGTTTTTCAGATAACACAGTTTCAAGATTATATGCCCAGATGGTAATCGAGCGGTTATCAAACATCGTTTTCAACTGGTATGAAACCTCTCCCGGTGTAATCACATCACCGGTTGAAATATCAATTTTGAGCGGCGTTTTCATGGTGTCCAGTTTGCCCTCAATCATCACACGAATGCCGCCGTATTCGGATTCGTCCAGTATGGAAGTAACGCTCTTAACCTCAAATGTCACATCGTCATCAATCGCAACCGCCGAAACTTCTTTTGTGATTTGCTGGGTATCAGAAATGGTAAGCGGCAAATTTTTGATTGTGGTGTCAATATCCATCGTCGCACGCATATCCAGTCCGACCATCGCAGAAACCAGCACGCCGCCTTTTAAGATAAAATTATCACGGTATTTTGAAAGCGATAATCGTTCCAAAAACCGCTCCATCATATAGTTGCGGATAATGATCTGTGCCTTTGTACTGTTGCTCTTCGCCATATTTCTGACCAAATCCTTGAGTTGGCGGGATGTGTGGATCATAGTAAAACCTCCAGGTATTGCCGCAGCACTTTTTCCACACGGAACAGTTTTGCATATCGCATGAGTTCCGGAATATTTTTATCTTTCCGTTTTGTGTAGGTTTTCAGCGAATCGGTTAAGTCTCCGATTTCAATATTGCTGCGGTTGCGAATGATGTCACAAATCGTACGTTCAAGATTGTATGTTCGGACAGAATGCCCACCCGGCGTTTTAAGCTCTGTCAAACCGACTTCAAATAATTCTTCTTTAACCCTAACTACCTTGATTCCTTTTTCCGTCAGCCTGCCGGCGTTGAAGCCTGAAATAACAGTAACATTAATTTTCATCGGCTCACTATCATTCAAATGATGTAAATAGATTGCGGTTTGATGCGAAAAAACGATGTTAGGATATTGTAGCTGTAAAAAATAAATATGATCCGGCCATGCATCTTTATGGGTATAGATACCTTTTCCGACCCGTTCAAGCCCTGACGAGTTTGCGTATTCTAAAAAATATTGCTTTGACATTCCAGTTTTTAGCGCATCAGATAACACAATTACCCCTTTTTCCAGAAGTGTTTTATCTAAAATTTCTTTATAAAACATATTGCACCTGCCTTTTGTGTTATTATTATAATATATTATAACACAAAAGTCAATAAATCAATCATCAAAACCAAAATAAATCATTTATAAATTTGTATAAAACTTCCCGCTAAGGTATTCGACTGTTTCTGGTTCGGATAATTCCCGAATCAGGCTTATTTCTTCTCCGACAAATTCCTTGTAGATATTTCCGTCCAATGTGTGCCGCCCTGTTTCTGTTTTCAGTGAGAGCATATAGCTTTTGTTGAAAATTGAATCGGGGTGTTTTTCGCAGTAAAATGACGGCATTATATAATCGAGGTCATACTGCGCCTCATCCGTAAAGCCATATACATCGCGCCATTCGCCCTTATACAGCTCCTCAACGACTGTGCCGTATATTTCGTCTTTTCGCAGACGGTAGGTTTCACCGAACTGGAGAAATTCCTTCCCGAATTCAAGCGGTAAGGGGTGACGCGGCGAAATTGTCCCGACACCGGCGTCGCAAATGCTGCGAATACCGTCAACACCCTCAACGCACAAAATTCTGTGCCGTCTCATAGGCATAGCAGTCTCGCCCCTGAGAAAGCGCGCCATTTTGTCCTCGACTTTGTAACCGAGCTCTCGCAGAAGCCGCGCATAAAGACCGTTCAGCTCGAAGCAGTAGCCGCCGCGACCGTTCACTATAATTTTTTCGTAAAGTGCGTCAGTATCGAGATTTATCGGGATACCGCGCAGTATATCGATGTTTTCATAAGGGATGTGCGTCACATGGGCATATTGAATTTTCTCGAGCAGCCCGAAGTCCGCGCGGAGATTTTCACTGTATTCAAGTCCTATTCGATTGAAATATCTATCTAAGAAGCCGTTCAATATTTTTCCTCCAAGCTTATTTATAAGTGTACAGTGTACAATGTACAGTGTACAAATAAATGTCGCGAGATAAAACGCGGTAGTTTTTTATAAACTGCTCGCGAATGATTGTAAAAAGTATCATTAAGCTGACTAAAAGCAGGTAAATCATGTATTTATTCAAATCAATTCGGGTGAAAAGATAAAAAACTGCGCCATTCTTCCTTCCCGACCTCTATCTGTACACTGTACACTGTACACTGCGAATCGTACACTCAATAAAACGCCGGCTGAAAATATCCAGCCGGTGATTTTAATGCTTATTAATGTATTACAGAACCTTCTTGACAACAAGATAAGCTATAGCTCCGAAGGAGGCAAGCACGAGGATTATACCGCCGGCGACAGCGCCTTTTGACTTGGTGTCGTTTTCAGTGCCGCCCGGAAGGGATTGATCCTGCTGAATCTCATAAAGGATAACGTTTCTTGTTGTATACTCCTGAGTTGTGTAAACCGGAGTTTCGTCCGCGTTGTTTGCTGTGGGAACCGGGATATATGTATTACCGTTTGAGTTGCCGTTGTTTGAGCTGGAGTTTGAGCCGGTGGGGAGCACAGTGTTGCCTGTCGGAAGGGTATTCGAGCCGGTGGTTGTTTCAGTTGTATTGCTACCTGAGCCCTGTCCGGAAATCAAGCCGCCAATCATGTCGAGTATATCAATATTGCTTGTCATATCAGCAATTGTTCCCGCGAAGGAGGAGAAAATTCCGGTAAGTCCCGCGCTGGCGGCGTCCGAGCCTTCTGTAGCGTTGCCGTCTTCGTCAGTTGTAGCTTCACCGGTTCCGGCATTGATTCCGATAAGCCCGCCAAGCCCTTCAGAGCCGAACAGCCCGCCGAGGTCGCCGAAGCCCATATCGTTGAACAATGACAGCGTACCACCGAGGTTAATATTTTCGGTGTCCATAAAACCGGCGGCGACTTCGCCCATGCCGTTGAAGAAATTACTTAACGTAAAATCCTCCATATATTTACCGAGGTCAAGGTCGGCAACCGAGCCGAAAGCGTTGAAGAGGGGAGAGAAATCAAAATCAGTTTCGCCGCCCAAGTCGGTTATCATTTTATTCAGTGTTTCACCTATACCGGCAAACATCGAGCCGAAGGAGGAATCCGTCGCAGTAGTGTCGCCCGGCTCAACGATAACATTTGAGTCGGCGGCATAAACCGTTATAGCCGGAATGGCGACGGCAAGCACTAGAGAAAGAAGAATCGCGAATAATTTCTTCATATTTTTAACCATACCTTTCAGTAAACATCGAGCCATGTACCTTAAATTAACTATAACATCATATGCTGAAAATATTTTTATATAAGAGCAACATCTCTTATGAGGACATGAAACCGATTGTAATTATAACTCTTAATTTTACAAAAGTCAAACAATATGAGCTATTTTTCTTCAAATTTACAAAATATTAATATATAAGCAATAAGATTTCCTGTTATTGCTATACAGTCGAGACTATATAATTGGCGGAAGTGCTTCAAGCCCAGCTGAGGCACGCAGTATGGCTCTTGCGTCCACAGCCGTGATTTCACCGTTTACATCGACATCAGCGGCTCCCTTTTGCGCGATGCTCAGCTTTTCAAGCTGAGCTGAAGCCCGAAGTGCTTTTCTCGCGTCTGTCGCGGTAATCTCGCCGTCGCTGTCTATGTCACCCTGAACAACAATGAAGTACCGATATACGGTTACTCCGAATAAACCGACCAGTTTTAATTCATATCCAGTAACAAGAACGTCATCATTAGAGAGCTTATTTCCCTTTTTGTCATATATTCCTGTAAACATGAAGTTTGAGATTAAACCGTCCATCAGTTCGCCGACAGTTGTCCCAAGCGGCGCGGGGCTGACCCTTTCCTCAACAATTAATATTCTAAAATTTGCTGCTTCACCGACTCTTATAACTTTATTCGTTGGCGCTGATTCTATTTCACCGTAATAATTTCCGTTTCCGGTAATTTTAACGCTGATGGCTTTTCCTGAATACGCAAAAGTGGGGCTGTAGGTTTTATATGTCGCGCCTGGTATAGGCTGTGAGTCAGCGTACCACTGTATATTGTAAGTCCCGTCCTCCGGGGAAATATCGGCATTGAGTCTTAAATTCACTCCAATAAAAGGAGCGCCGGAAAGCCCGCCGATGTCGATATCTCCGAACAACCCGATTTTGTTCGTAACATAGAACAAATAGTCAATAATCGTGTATTTGTTTCCCGCGTTGTCCATACCATTGACTCTGTAGTAATATGTGCCCTCAGGAAGAGTCGCGAAATTCAAATCCTTGTTAAATTCCGCAAGGTCATAAAGAGTTGAATTCGGTACCTTCGACTTCATAATAACAGCGTTGTTATTAGTGTCAACCACCGCTACACTCAAGGCGGCGATTGTGTTGATTGAAGCTATGGTTCCCGTAATATTAAAGTCGTTTCCGGGCTTCAGCGAGGTAGGATAGCTGTGCCCCATCATCGCAACCATTGTAGCGTTGCTTGAGACGGTGAAGTTAATCGAAAGCAGCCGGGAATCTGTGCTTGAGGCGCTGTCCTTCGCGAGAACCTCATACACATAATAGCCCGCTGGGAGACTGCTGAAGGAGAGGGCGGATGCGATATTTTCAAGCGCAAAGCTCTTTGTTCCGGGGAAAACAGTTTTTTCACTTCTGACATTGCCGTCAACAGTCGTAATTCGCGCGGTGACACTGCTGAGGCTGTTTGAGGAGCTTACGGTGCCCTTTATTGAAAAGCTGCTGCCCTGCTTAATTAGTATGGGATAGTTATAACCGGCGCTAAGCGTAATATTGCTCACGGGTGTACCGCCATAGCTTGTATTGTTATAGCTCTTCATTTTCTGCAGGTAAGGTCCGCAGCAATCCCAGTCGCGTCCGGCGTAATACAGCTGTGTCGGGGTCTGCAAAAACGGTGCTGGGTCGCCGGGAGTGCCGTTAAAATATGTCTTGAAATCAAGATGGTTGCCGGTGGAATAGCCTGTTGAGCCGATAGTCCCGATAACGTCGCCCATATTGACATACTGTCCGACAGAGACATAGATGTCAGTCAGATGGCCGTATCTCGTTTCAAGCTGCATATTGTTAAGCGTGCCGTTATATTTCAGCATGACAAAATTGCCGATTGAGTTGCAGCAGTTGTAGCTTTTTCCGTAGTTATGTGTACAGCCGGTGTAGACCTGTGTGACATACCCAGAAGTCGCAGCTGTGACTGGGGAGCCCTTCGCGCCGGAAATATCGATAGCCCAGTGATTGCGCCCGTCGCCGTAGCAGGCGGTCAGACCGTAGTTGCCGGGCGTCGGCCACTGCAGAAAGTATGTACCGGCCTGTGCGCTGAGCCCCGAAACAGCAGGGAGCAGCAAGGCAAAGCAAAGAAAGATAGTCAATATACATTTTAATCGTCTGATAATTAACACGTCCCCGTTTTTAGACATTAGATTGTAGATATTGGGTTGTAGATAGTTTATATAAATATAGCATTTTCCGCGCTTTAAGTCAATAAAAGCGCAAAAATCTTCACAAGTTATTAACTGTAAAATAGCAAATTTTCTGGCATTTTTGTAAAAATCATTGCAAAAAAGTGTTTTTGGTTATATTATAGGAATTACAAAGCAAAGCTTTGTAATTCCCGAACGCGAATAAGACTAACGAAGCTATGCTTCGTTAGTCCGAACGCGAATTATACGCGCAGCGGATAATTCCGTGAGTAAGCTGACTGCAAATGAGTTTTACGAAGCAAAGCTTCGTTAGTACCTTAGTGAGCTGAAAGCTCAACAAAAAACAAGACTTGGGTTGTGGGATTGGCAAGCCAAGCCCACGTTAGTACGATATAAGGAGAACATAATATGAGCGTAATAGACGACTACATTACGGAATGTCCCGAGGAAAACAGAGCAAGGCTTAATGAGATAAGAGATATTATTAGGTCCGCCGCACCCGGTGCGAGCGAAAAAATAAGCTGGCAGATGCCGACATTTTTCCTCAACGGAAATCTAGTGCATTTTGCGAACAATAAAAATCACACCGGGTTTTACCCCGGTGCGAGCGGTGTTGAAAATTTTGAGGATAAGCTGAAGGAATACAAGCACTCGAAGGGTGCGATACAGTTCCCTCACTCAAAGCCGCTTCCGCGCGAGCTTATTGTTGAAATCGTAAAATTGAGGCTGGAGGAAAATTCTGAGTTGCCAAAAAAGAAAGAGAAAAAAGCTGCTGAAAAAAACTGATTTACTCAATTCTCCCAATCGGAATATAACCCTTCAAATCAGGTACCACGCCCGTTTTAAAGGAAAAGCTTTTGCCGACTTCCTCGCTCGCCACCCATAAATGGCACAGAGCGATACCCATATCAATGGTGTTCAGCCTGTCAAAAGCGACCGCCTTGACAGGGTTCAGCTTCTGCCTGTAGCAGTTTATTATGCCGTTTTCCGCGACAAAAAACCAAGGCTGGGAATTTGTTGCAGAAGGCGCGAGCCTTGCCGCCTCAAGCCTTTCGTCGTTTCCGTCACTTATAAAGTCAAGGGCGTTGCGTTTGAACTGAGTTAAATCGGCTCTGTACAGCTCCTCCTCGCTCTCACCGAAGGCAAGCATCATGATGAAACTGAGACCGTTTTTTTTCTTTTCCGGCGGTTTTGCCATACCGAGCCAGCAGCTCCCGAGACCTATAGAGGAGAGGAACAAATCCATCTGCTGCAGCACAAAACCTGCGTTGAGATAATGGTTTTCTTGCTCCTTGGAATATAGGCACAAATAGTGCGGCGCTTTTACGGAAAAAAGCCCTGAAGCCTCGTCAGCGTTGCTTATTGCGAATTCTGTTGCTATATCGCTGAACAAGGGCTTGACCTGTTTCGAAAAATCAAGAATCAAAGCCAGTTTTTCCTCAGGGAGCGGTGACATATTATATTTCCTGACTGATTTACGCTTAAAAATAATATCGTACATTTCCACTGATAACACCCCGTTTTAAAATATTATTTCCACTGCATTCATTATACTACAAAATAGTTATTTTTGCAATTGTTTTCATTTTTTCGTTGATTTTTTTATTTGGTCTGGTATAATTAAAAGACATTGCTATTGACACAAGGATTGGAATATTAATGGAAAAACTCCGAGTAAATAAAGTAATCCTGCTGCTTATTTCCGCCGTCCTTCTTGCGGCTCTGTACGGCTGCGGTGAAAAAGCCAATGAATACACGCCTGAAGGGGTGTATCTCACAAGCGTCGGTGAGCAGCAAAACAAATATCCGCAGGTTGAGGGCATAGGAAACAGAGAAAAGACTAATGACTCCCTGAGAGAATATTTTAACGCAATAAACGAGAGGCTAGCCAGCTTTAACGAAGGCGAAATCAAGCTGACCCTATCCTTTTTTATGGTGAAAACCGATGTCAATTATATCCTTTATTCGGAACTTCAAGGCGGCAGCGGCAACAAAATTGACCTGCCGAAAATTGAGATTACCGACGAGAGCTGTGTTTTACCCGCGATAAAACCCTTTGATATTCTCACAGATAATGAGCAGCTTGAAATGCTTATGCTGCTTAGCGAAAACGGGTTGCCCATAAGCCTTGCCGAGCTGAACAAGCCTCTGAGTGTCGCACAATTTTATTCGATATTGGCAATCTATTATGAGCATGTAACAGGCGAGACAATAGATTTCAGCTCCGTCAGACGACCTGACATAACAGATGAGTTTCACCTGAAAACGCTGAAGCTGATACCTGATTTCCCAGGCGAAAATTCCGCCGATAAGCTGAAGGGCAGCGTTTTTATAAAGTATTTTTCAGCACTGCGGACTCTTCTGAACTTCAAGCTTTACGGGCTTGCGAACCAGCATATGAATCTGATTGATTTGACTAACGAGTTGGATTTGCAGCAAAAAATGTTCGGAGAAATCGCAAAAACATATCCGAAAATGGAAATATGGAATAATCTCAGTAATGATATTATTGCCTTCAAAAACGCGAACAGCGTTGACGTAATAAATGCGAACGCGGTAAACCGTGTCAGTTTGAGTGATGTTTTTTCGCTGCTGTTTTCAAAATATTTTTCCCATAAAGAAAAAGATATTTCGGATTTGGTGCTTTCCGACTCGACCGATACCGACGCGCTTTACTGTGTCGGAAACGAGCTGATGAGCGAATTTCCCGGTGCGGGAATGTTCACGGGGAATTATAACTGCGTTTACAGTGAGCTTCAGGCGGTTTCAAACAAATTTATCACAGCTTGTTTTAAAGCGTGTTTTGAGGACGAAACTGATTATAAGGACCAGATAACCCTGCTTCAGGCATTGAATTGCCTGATTTTGGCAGACGGCTATTACTCCTCATATAAAAGCGTTTCGAAGGATTATAAAAAAACAGTTGTCAATGACCGCGATTATACTTGGTACGCGCGGCAGTTTGATTCGGGTGAATATGCCTCAGTTAACTGCATGCCGGCCATGGCTGAGATGGGTATAAAATGGAAGAACAACGCATCGCAAGAGACAGCCGAAGAGCTTCGCAACCGCCTTCTGCCCGACTACACCGCCGGCTGGTGGCTGGCACAGCTTGCCGAAACACTCACCTTTTATAATGTTGAGCACACCCTTTACCCGGTCAGTCTGAGCTCGGTTGTCTCTATTCTTGACAAGGGCGGAATTGTGCTGACGATGTTTTCAGAAGCAGAGGCTAAGTCTCAGGGGCATTGCGAGCTGATTTACGGCTATGAAAAAGTCGGGGATTCCTACAGATTTCTCGTTCATGACCCGGGCTTTGGTGATAAATACCGCGCGGACGGCTTTGCCTATGGTGAGGCGAGATGGATTGACGCTCAATACCTTGTTTGGACGATACTGCGGATAAATCAAATTTTTGTTTCTATACCGGCATAAATACTAATTTGGAGGAGAAAAAATGACTTACACACAGAAATACTTCGCGCACATTGAGGAGCTTTTGAGAAAAGTGCTTGAAACACAGGAAAAAAACATCAGAAAGCTTGCGGAAATACTCGTTGATACCTCTGTTGCGGGCGGCAAAATCTTCTTTTTCGGCTGTTCCCACGCCGGCATTCTCGCTCAGGAGGCTTTTTACAGAACCGGCGGATTAGTAATCGCAAATCCGATTCTTCCCAAGGGTCTGACGCTTGAAACAGTGCCGGTCACAGACACCTCCGTGCTCGAGAGAAAGCCGGAATACGCGCATGAAATCCTTGACAACACAAATATCTGCGCCGGTGACCTGCTCGTTGTACATTCGGTTTCGGGTAGAAACGGTGTGCCCGTAGAAATTGCTATTGAAGCAAAAAAAAGAGGGATTCAGACAGCCTGCATCACAAATATCACCTATTCCTCCTCTTCAAGCTCGAGACACCCAAGCGGCAAAAGGCTATTTGAGGTTTGTGACTTAGTGCTTGACAACTGCGGCTGCATCGGCGACGCGGCTATTGAGGTTGATGGCTTCGCGGAAAAAACCGCCCCCACCTCGACCATCACAGGAGCGGCAATAATCAATTCCATCTGCGCCGAGGCTGTTAGTATTTTCGTTGAAAGAGGCATTGAGCCGCCTGTTTTTGTCAGCGCGAACCTCGACGGAGGAGACGAATACAACGCGAAAATGTTTGAAAAATATAAGGATAGAATCACCTACAATTAGATGCTAGATGCTGGATACTGGATGCTAGATACTGGATGCTAGATGCTGGATGCTGGATGCTAGATGGTTGTCGGGAAGGTAGAATTGTGTTGGTTTTTTTCTTTTCGCCCGACTTGATTTGAATAAGTGCATAAATTGTCTGCTTTAAGTCAGCTAAGTTATACACTTTTTAAATCGTTCGCGAGCAGTTAACAGAAAAACTACTGCATTTTATCTCACGAACTGAAGTGTACCCTTTGTCAAGGACAATTTTTAATAGTGCAAAGTTTAATTCGAAATGATGCGGCATGGTATTACTGCTTCCCGGAAAAAAAACGCGTTAAACCTTGGGGTTTGGGGCAGCGCCCCAATTAGTGCTTATTCTAATGTGGGCTTGGCTTGCCAAGCCCACAACCCAAGTCTTGTTTAATATTGAGCTTTCAGCCCACTAAGGTACTAAGCACTTTTGCTTACTTCCATATTGTCCACCGTTTGGGGTTCCGCACTCTTTCACCCACTTTTTCTGTCCATTTTTCGGGGATGTCCTGTGCTTTTCCACTTTTCTCAGTGTCCATTCTACGGGGTACAGTTTAACTGTACACTGTACACTGTACACTGTACACTGTACACTTAAAGATGTTATATAAATCATTGTTTATATTTCTGTTTTAATTTCTTAAAATTTTGCTTGACATATGCGTTTGGTTTGTTATATAATAATCCCTTGCAGGGTATGCCTGTATTTTTCGGCGACTTTTTTGCCGCATGGTTTTGCCACTAACAATAATATTGATGCTTTCCATTAATAATATTGTTTATATATTATTAATAGAAATGGGGGTTTTCGAGTGAAAAGGACATATCAGCCCAAGAAGCGTCATCGCAAGATGGAGCACGGTTTCCGCAAGAGAATGGCTGACAGGAACGGCCGCAAGGTTCTCGCCCGCCGCAGAGCCAAGGGCAGAAAAAGACTGACCTATTAATTTGATATGGGAATTATGTTCCTGATTTTCATGTTTTTAAGGGATGATTTGATTTTTGCCTGAGGTAATTTCGTTGAAAAGCAATCATGAATTCCGCCGCTGCTATAACCGGGGGAAATCATTGCAGAGCCCTGTGCTGGTAACTTATTATCTCAAAAACCGCACGGGTAATTGCCGTTTCGGAATTACCACCAGCAAAAAAATCGGCAACGCGGTGGAGCGCAACCGCGCCCGCAGAGTTATAAAAACCGCGTTTGTCGCCGTTTTACCTGATATTGTTTCGAATTTTGACCTTGTTTTTGTGGCAAGGTCAAAAGCTGTATTTACCAAAAGCACAGAGATTGAAAAAATACTCAGAAAGCAGCTCTGCAGCGCGGGTTTAATTAAGCCCGCCGCAACGAAGGTTGAGCGTCAATGAAACAGCTCATTTTAAAATTTATCAGGTTTTATCAGCGGAAAATATCGCCGCTGTTCCCCGCGAGATGCCGTTATTACCCCACCTGCTCGGCTTATGCTGTACAAGCCATTGAACGCTTCGGACTATTAAAGGGCGGTTTTTTCGCGGTAAAAAGACTTCTTCGCTGCAATATCCTCTTTCCCGGCGGGGTTGACCCCGTTCCGGAAAAAAAAGAAAAACACACTCATTAATTTTGGTGTATTAAACCGAAATTAATTATTTTGGAGAATATAATGGAGCAACTCAGAAATATATTAGCCATACCCTTTGGCTATGTCCTTGCCTTTTTCTTCACCCTGACCGGCAACTATCTCCTGTCCTTATTGCTCTTGACTGTTGTTTTTAAAATTGTCATGCTCCCCCCTGCCATAAAGCAGCAGAAGGGCATGGCTAAGCAGGTTCGTATGCAGGCGAAAACCAAGAAAATTCAAGAGATGTACAAGGGCAACAACCAGAAAATTCAAGAGGAAACGCAGGCTCTCTATTCGCGTGAGGGCTTTAATCCCATGTCCGCGGGCTGCTTGCCGATGCTTATTCAGCTTCCGGTCATGCTCGGTCTTTACGGCGTTATTTATAATCCTCTGACTCATGTTCTGCGCTATTCCAAGGAAACGATTGCCATGTTTACCTCAAAGCTCACTGAGCTGGGTGTTGAGGCTGCAACAAAGGGCTTCGCCTCCGAGATACCTATACTTAACAACTTCGAAAAGCTTGTCGCGGCAATGCCCGACCTGCCTTCAAACATGATTAACGAAATCCAGTCCTTCATCTCGAAATTTACGCTTTGGGGAATGGATCTCACCGCAACGCCTACCTTCAAGGAGTTTAATACCCTCTGGCTCATACCTATTCTTTCAGGCGTTACCGCCATGATGACCAGCGTATTTATGTATTTCAAGCAGAAACAGACGAATCAAAATCAGGGCAATAATATCGCAACAGGCTGTATGACCCTCATGTCTCCCGCCATGTCGATATATTTCGCCTTCCTCTTTCCCGCCGGCGTCGGTTTATACTGGATAATGAACAATATTCTTGCCTTTATCCAAACTGTTGTGCTCAGCTATACGCACAATCCGAAGAAAGTCGTTGCTCAGCTTATGATTGACGAAACTGTCCAGCGCCGTTCAAGGGAAAACAGCATTAAAAACACTAAGGAATATCTGAATAACCAATGAATCACCGACAGCCGCAGATTGCGCTGCCGCATTCGTTTATTGAACAGAAAAGGAATGAAAACAAGATTATGATTAAAGAAGCTATAGCAACAGGCAATTCTGTTATCGAGGCTACTGAGCTCGCGAGAGCACAGCTGGCGGCGCCTGATGAAATGGAAGTTAAATTCGAAGTTTTAGAGCAGCCCCAGAAAAAGACCTTCGGTCTTTTCGGCGGGTCAAAGGCTAAGGTTCGCGCTTATTATGAAACTCCTGATGCTCCCGTAAAAGCGACGGAAACAAAAGCGCCCGCTCAGCCGCAGACAAGAACACAACAGGCACCGGCTAAAAATAAATTTACTCCCCAAACACAGAAAAAGACAGCCGACTCGCCGAAATCCGCAACGCAGAGTGCTCCCGAAAGCACAGAGAAAAAGGAACAGCCTTCACCGAAGAAGGATTTCACGCCTGCTGTAAAACCCGAGAACGCATCAGCTTCAAAGGAAATGAGCGATGAGGAGCAGGACCTCGCCGATGTTGATGTTTCTACAATAAAGCCCTTAACCGATTATTTGAATATAATTTTAAACGGAATGGGACTTGGCAACGCGGCTATAACCGCAAAATTATCCTCAAGAGGCGAGCTGATTCTCAATGTCGCTTGCGAGGATGACTACGGAATCATTATCGGCAGAAGAGGCGAAACCCTTGACGCTGTTCAGTATCTAATGATTTTATTCGCCAAACGCCAGGATTATGAATACAGCAGAGTTTCGATAAATATCGGCGATTACCGTGAAAGACGCAACAGCAAGCTCCGCGCACTCGCCTCAAAAACCGCGTCCCAGGTGCAGCGTTACGGCAGGCAGGTCACTCTTGACCCCATGAATCCTTATGAGCGCAGAATCGTTCACACTACAGTTCAGGATATAAACGGCGTAACATCCTTTTCTGTCGGCATGAATGAGGACAGACGCGTTGTTATTGCTCTTGCCGAGGGTTTCGCCGCGACACATAAGGGTGGCGATTATAACCGAGGCGGCGACTACAACCGCGGCGGCAGAGGCGGCAACAACAGAGGTCCCGGCGGCTTCAATAAAGGCGGCGGCTTCAATAAGAACAATTCCGGCGGCAACAGGGGATACCAGAAGAACAATAATTTCTCACCGAGGTATCAGAACGGCGGCTCCAATGACCAGCGCGAGGCGACTAAAGACGCAAAAACGGTTTCGCTTTACGGAAAAATTGAGCCTAAAAAAGATTAAACTAATATTTTGCTTAGCTCGGTTGAAAAGAGATTAAAATCTTTTTTCAACCGGTTTTTTATATTTTTCTATTGACACCTTCGCTATTATGTGATACTATATACTTGTATTAAGTATTACTGAATACAAGTGATACAGAGTAGAGAGGAATGATACGGTGGAAAATCTGACAGAAATGCTAAAGGGCTCGCTGGAGGGCTGTGTTCTTGAAATTATAAGCCGCGGCGATACATACGGATATGAAATAACAAGAAGGCTCAATTCGCTGGGCTTTACCGATGTTGTCGACGGAACGGTTTATACAATTCTTTTGCGGCTTGAAAAAAACAAGCTGGTAGACACCCAAAAAAAATCGTCGGATATGGGTCCGCCCCGAAAATTCTTTTGGCTCAATGACGCGGGCAAACAAGAACTGAAGCTGTTCTGGGACAAATGGAATTTTCTTTCAGCTAAAATAAACGAATTAAAGGAGAGAGCGCAATGAATTTTTTTGAAAAAGTGACCGGAAGCGATATGGACAGGGAATATAAAGCCTTTGAAGCACGGGCAAAAAAGCTGCCTTTAGAATATCAAGCAGCGTGGCAGCAGATTAAAGAAAACACTTTTGTCTACGCGGATTTTACCGGGCGCAACCTTATCCCTGTTCTTGACGGCGTACTCGGCTTGCTCGAGGAAAGCGTCTGCGATAATCAAGAAGTAAAAGAGGTTTTGGGAGATGATATCAAGGGCTTTTGCGCAGCTCTTTTTAATGGGGAGGGAGCAAGGTCATACCGCGATAAATGGCGGGAGGAGCTCAATAAAACTGTTGCCAAAAAATTAGCGGATCTGGAGGAAATAAAATGAGTATCAGTGATATTATTGAAGGCAAAAAAGAATGGCGCGCGCATGTTGCCCGTGTCAAGGCGTTGCCGCAGGACTACAGGATAGTTTATAAGGAGCTGCAAAAATACCTCTTTAAGGTGGGACCTGCTGAGCTGTCTGAAGGTACAGAGCTGCTCACGGGTATAGTCGAGCTTTTCGAGGAAGGCGCGGCCATGAAAAAGAATGTGCTCGAGATAACCGGTAGCGATGTCGCGGCTTTTTGCGACGCTCTTATCGGCGATTCGGCGACATTCGAGAGCTCGTGGCAGGAGAATGTTGATAGGACGGTTTCCGAAGCAGTCAAAAAGTCTATGGGTAAAAAAAGTAAATAAAATGTTTTTCTTTTGCCTGCGAGCTGTGCAGGGCTTTCTCATGAGTTATTGGTTAAAAGTGTAATCTGCGAAAAAATACTTTTCATAAAGTGTTAATATTATTCAATTGACAAACTTATCTCTAAAATGATACTATGTATGATGTAGTGAAAAAGTTAAATGAATAACACTAAATCTTCCTGTTCGTCGAAGGGAACGGTGTATTTTTGTGAAAACGAAAAATAAGGCTTACATATTATCACTTATATTTATTTTGTCAATGGTTTTTTCACTTGCTGCAGACAGCACGCTGATTCGCATTGACACTACAGGCTATAAAAATTCAAATTCCACAGACGAGAGCAAAAAAGACGAAAAGCCGCCGGTGAGCTTTCCCGTGAAGCCCTTCTATGCTCCTGCCGAGCCTGCAAGCAGCCCTGAAAACGGTGTGGCTGAGGACGAGGGAGTGACAGCCGCCGCCGGTTATGACATTGATTATGAGGATTTTTACAGCGGGATTACGCTTCCCGCGCTTGCACCTGTCAACAAGCAAAATACCGCTAAAGCGGTAACGGCGTCTGAGGAAAACACAGAAAAAAGTACCATAACCACAACAGTCCCGGAGACGGAAACAGGCGAGCCGCAGACAGGCGCGGTAACTCAGACGCACGAATTTATTCCGAAGCTGAGCGATTCCTCCGCGAGCGCTTCGAGCATTTCTCTTCCGGTTTCGATAAATAAAATTAAGCCCATAATCAGCACAGAGGTGCAAAAAGCACAGACTGTCAGCGAGCTTGACATACATTATTATTCAATAACAGCGGTCAGCCGCGGATATTTCGAGCTTACCTTTACCCATGAAAAAATGACCACAGGGCTCTCACCTCAGTGGAAAATTCAGCTCCTCGAGCAGTATAACACAGAGGGCGAGGGCGGCGAAACAAAGTACCGCGAGCTTACATATCTAAACGCTTCATTGGACGAGAAGCCGGTATCCTCGAACCGTGTCGGGGTTTATCAGGGCAAATTCCTGATTATAGTCACACCTGTAAGCGGCTTTTCAAATGAGACTTATACTCTCACGGCGAGTTTTACCTCAGCGAATGATTATGAAGCAGAACCCAATGATAATCTCAACAGATACAATGAAATTTATCCTGAGCTGCCTCTTAACGGCTCCTCGTCGCTGTTATCGAGCGGTGAGGATAAGGACTATTTTATGTTTGAGCAGAAAGTGAACGGCTACGCTGAGCTGAGTTTTTCGCATGAGGATTTGAAAACCATCTCTGTTGGCTGGCTTGTCAATATTATTGACGCTCAGGGAAACTGCTACTATAACGGGAAGTCGACCCTCGGTACAAAAGAGCTGCTGAGCGGCGCTGTGGGGCTTAAAAAAGGATATTACTTTATTGAAATAATATCAAATGTCAATTCGCCAGCGCTGTATACACTCAAGCTCAGTTCTACTGTGAAAAGCAACTTTGAGCTTGAGCATAATGACACTCCGGCGACTGCGACAATTCTGCCACAGAGCGTCACGATAAGCGGTGCGATTACCCCGCGCACCGGAACAATTGACAGAGACTATTACAAAATCAATATGCCTGTCAGAGGTGTTTTGAGTGTCTCATTTTCTCATCCAAAATTTGTTGAAGACAATAAAGGCTGGAATATTACTGTTCTTGACAGTGAGCTGAAAACCATTTATTCTGTATTGTCATACTGGAACATTGAAACCACAACTGTGCCGTCTTTGGGGCTTTCAGCGGGAACTTATTATATTTGCATAGATTCCGAAAATATCAGCATCAACAGTGCGATTTATTCACTGAATGTCAACTATAGCACCTCAACGAGCTGGGAGACTGAAAAGAATAATACAAAGGAAACCGCGACACCTATTGTTCCCGGAACTTCGATTTACGGCGCGTTGATTAACGACAAGCTGAATTTTGACACCGATTATTACACCTTCACCCTCACAGCGCCGACTACGCTCAGCCTCAGGTTCGAGCACGTGGATTTGAACGCCGATTATGAGGGCTGGGAGATTACCTTGCTCGACAGCAGCATGAAAACGCTGCAATATGCCGTCTCCTACTGGAGCGACACCTATATAACGACGAAAAAAATCACCCTCGGTCCGGGAACTTATTACATCAAGGTCGATACCGGTCTGTGGTTCCATACAGAGAAGTATATTCTTAATGTGGCTGTCGGTTAAAAATGTAGTGTAATTTGCATAATAAACGCGCATAAATTTTAAAGGGGTTAATGAGAATTGTAAAATTTTTATTAACCCCTTTATTATGCCATAAGAATGTGATAATATGTAATATTATCACCTGTTATCAGAAAGGGGCAAAGGATTATGAATGTAGCCGTTATGGGTTATGGGATTGTCGGCAGCGGTGTTGTGGAGCTTTTCGAAAAGAATCACGACAGCATCGTGGCTAAAAGCACTCAGGAGGAGCTCGATATCAAGTATATCCTTGATATTCGCGACTTTCCGGACAACCCCTACAGCGCGAAAATGGTTAAGGATTTCAATATTATCCTGAATGACCCCTCTGTCGGAATAGTCGTTGAGACCATGGGCGGACTGAAACCCGCTTATGAATTTGTCAAGGCTCTGCTTATGTCCGGGAAAAGCGTTGTTACCTCAAACAAGGAGCTTGTAGCTGAAAAAGGCTTTGAGCTTCTCAAGCTCGCGAACGCGAATAACGCCAACTTCCTTTTTGAGGCCAGTGTCGGCGGCGGTATTCCGATTATTCGCCCGATTTCACAATGCCTTGCGGCTAACGAAATTAATGAAATCGCCGGAATACTCAATGGCACAACAAATTTCATTTTGACAAAGATGATAAACGAAAAAATGACCTTCAGCGCGGCTCTCACCTTAGCTCAGGAATACGGATATGCAGAAAAAGACCCGACTGCCGATGTCGAAGGTGCGGATGCCTGCAGAAAAATCTGCATACTTGCCTCGCTCTGCTTCGGAAAGCATGTCTACCCAAAAGAGGTTTCGACTGACGGAATCACAGCCATTACGCCTGAGGATGTTGAATACGCCGCGAACTGGGGCGGTGTCGTGAAGCTGCTCGGAGTCGCGAAAAGAGTAGACGACAATAAAATCTCTGCCTGTGTCAGCCCGTTTTTTATCGGCGCGCATTCTCAGCTCGCGGGAGTTGATGATGTTTTTAATGCGATTCTCGTGCGTGGAGACGCCATCGGCGATGTTGTTTTTTACGGCAGGGGAGCGGGCAAGCTGCCGACTGCCAGCGCGGTTGTTGCGGACATCATTGACTGTGCGAAGCATACCGTGCGTAACAAGCTCATGGGCTGGAACGATTCAAGCGCGGACTATATAGTCAATATTTTCGACTGTGAGACAAGCCTTTATGTCAGAGGTTTTGCCAAAAACGCCGACATCGCGCTCAGGGAGGCTGAGCTGCAGTACGGCGAGATAAAGGTGCTTTACCGCCGCGACGCGCCCGACACGGAGCTCGCGTTTATCACCCCCCGCGA
>JAVBNH010000009.1:0-79473 GCA_031551635.1 Oscillospiraceae bacterium
AGGAATTAGGGATTAGGGATTAGGTATTAGGTATTAGGTATTGGGAGTTTTTAGCTTTTCCGTTAAAAAAAGAGCGTCGGCTTTCGTCGGCGCTCAGGTTTTTATAATGCATATTTCATCTTTACTCATCCCTGACCCCTATTACCTAACCCCTAACTCCTAACTACCTTTCGGGTATGCATAGGGGAGTTCGGATACGTCGCAGGCGGGAATTCTATAAATTGCAGCCTGCTTTGTGATTTTACCTTCTTCGGGCGTTTGCGAATCTGTTTCAGGCGTTTCGCCGCTCTTAAGATAGAATTCATAACACGGAACATAGTATCCGCTAACGATAAAGGGGGAGTATTTTATTGTGCAGGCGAGTATATCATCAGGTTTAATGCCGTCAATTTCCGAGTAAAGCTTGTCGAGCGCGCCCTTATAGCTGAGATACAGCGGTGTTTCATTGGCAACAGTTGTTTCTTTGTCATAAATATGAAAAGAAATTCCTCCTTCGATGGTAAAGGTTACATAAATCGAGTGAAAATCCAGGTCAATAAACGGTGAAGGGCTATCTTTATCAATTACATAAAACCAGTAATTGTCGCTTTCGCTGCTGTAATGAATTTTTAATATCTGAGCGTCTTTTATGCCGAGGTAAGCCGCTGCCGCCGCAAGCTGTTTATTAGTTTTCAAAAGGTTATCAATATATTCAGCATTGTAGTCAATACGGTCTACTGTAATGTTTTTTAAGTCAATGCTTATACCCTGAGCGGAGGAGGTATAGGTAACATTGTCAAGCTCAAGAAGACAAGTGTCAAAATGGCTGTCACTGTTCAGAATGACAGATTCCTCTTTCCAGTCATACCCCAGAAGCTCTATATAGGTACGCAGTTTATTTTTACTTGATTCTATATACTCATCGTTGATTTCAAACATCGGCACCTGGGAGACATAGTAATTATTCTTTATCAGCGGTATTGAGGACGGGTCGATATGCTTATTCATAACATTAAATTCCTGCGTGACAAGCTCCTCACCCTCATTATAAGTGAAAAATTCGCTCAGCATTGAAACATCGCCTTTGAAGGGAATATCCTTAGATTCACAAGCCATAACATAGTAGCCGCGTATGCCGTTCGGCTCGTCAAAATAGAATACATAAGCGGGAAAGAAAATATTACTATACAGCGTATAAATATATTGTAATTCACACCTCTTAATATCGCTTTGTATTTTTTGCGGATTATCAAGCAGAATGCGCTTCAAAGCGTCCTCATAGGGCATTATGTCAACATTTTTCTCATTTAAATAATCAGTTGTATCCATACGTAATATGAGGTTTCTGTCTTTATATGAATTGTTTTCGTTGATAATCATATCGAATTCCACTCTGATTCCTTTGCCGAAATCTGCAGGTTTAACCCGGTTGCCAAAAGGTCTTTCTTTGATGTTGAAGGAAACAATAAATTCTGAATTCTTATCATATTTTATGTCTGTAATAAACGTGTTTTTCATGTTCAATGCATTTATTGCCGGGTTTATATATTTGCTAATAGCTTTTTGTAAGGTGTCAATGTCTTTATAATTAGCGTTTTCCAGATTACTTCCTGGAATATTCACCATCATTGTGTTTGGTCTTTCGCCTAACGAAATTTCAATATCACCGGAGTATATGAAATGTCCGTAAACATTAGTAGAATCAAGCTTAGAACCAATGCCTTTAATAAATTTATCTCTCATAGCAAGCATATCGTTGTCGTATTCCTGTTTTGATTCGTGGGTTAATTCGCCAAAGTCGGCATATTTGTATTTTGAGAAATATAACGGAAGCTCGGTAATATTCAAGTCATTCATCAGAAAATCATTGTAAACCGAGTTTTCAAGAGCTTCAGTGTCTGCATAATATTCAGAATAAATCCATCCCCAGCTTTCAAGAAAGTAGGGATTTTTATCTCCGCAGCCGCCCGTCGCGTTGTTTATACCAAAATCCGATGACGAAAACATTTTATTTACGTAATCGCTCTCATCGGTGACAGTGTAGCTTTTTTTCTCCGGAAACTGCCGCTTGATTGGAGTAAAATTAAAGCCGGGCGATGAAATGGCAGTTGTTTCGGCGTCTGTTTGCGCAGGGTCTGTTTCATTTATTGGGGTTGGATTGTTCAGATTATAAGCAACAGCAGCTATAGTTGCCGCGCAGACAAGAATAATAGCAGCGGCATAAGCGAAAATTCTCCTGTTTTTCCCCGAGGCTTTGTTGTAGCTTTGAGAACTTTCATGAGGATTTTCGCTGAAGCTTTTTTCTCTTGCTTTTTTTATGAGCAGAGCAGTCATGTTTTCACGAAAGGCATCATTCGCTCTTAAAGTGTCTACCTCTTTTTTATAAATGTTATTCATATTCATAGCCTCCTTCAAGTAAATCGGCTTTCAGTTTCTTTTTTGCCCGCCTCAGCAGCGAGCTGAATGTATTCGGGTTTATGTTCATAATTTTTGCGGCTTGTTCGAGGGTATAGTCCTCGTAATAGTAAAGAAATATGGCGTTGCGGTAGTCTTTTTTCAGTTTCATTATTTCGCTCAGTATGCCGCCGTCCCGTATCTCGAAAACAGCTTCGCCGCTCTGTGTCTCATCGATGTATCTTTCGCTTGTTTTATGTTTGCCTGAGCGGGTGTAGTCCCTGCACAGATTAATCGCCACACGCAGCAGCCACGCCTTCAAGTGCTCTTCGTCATTGAAGCTGTCCTGAGCAAGCATGCGGATAAAAACCTCTTGGGCAATATCCTCCGCCTCGCCGTAATTGCCCGTGTTATGATAGGCGATACGAATGAGCATATCGCTGTAACGCTCAACAGTCTGTTTTAAATATTCATCGCCGGCCAATGATATATTCATTTTGCTATTCGCCCCCCTTCACCAATAAAACGTATGAGCAGCTTGTTTTCGTTTACGGAGATTTATACTTTTAATGTTTTTTTCTTATATGTGAGGACATAAACCTGTAAAGAAAAAAGTTTTTATAACAAAAAAGCGCCTTTCGGCACTTTCATGACAATTCTTTTATCAGCTGTTTATAATGCTGACCCTTTTCCTCAAAATCGCGGTAGACATTGTAGCTCGAGGCGGCTGGCGACATTATACAGCTCTTTCCTTTTTCGGTGACCTTGTACGCGGACTTGACAGCAAAGGGTAAATCCTGCGCGTATATAATATTTGAAACGCAACCGCTATTGTCAAGCAGCTTCCCGATATTATGACCTGTTTCGGGCAGGCAGATAATATTCGGGATTTTGCGCTGTGTCAGCTCCTTTGCAAATTCAGCATATGACAGACCTCTGTCATGCCCGCCGATTATGAGCGTACTCACGTCAGCAAGGGCGTCTACTGCGCAAAGCACCGCCTGAGGAATGGTTGCGATAGAGTCATTATAAAATTTTATGTCCTTATAAGTGCCGACAAATTCCATTCTGTGTTCGATGCCTGTATAATTCTTCAAAGCGTTTATAATTGCCTCATTTTTTACGCCGAATCTACGCACAGCCTCAACCGCGAAATAAATATCTTGCAAATTGTGAAGCCCTTTCAAGAAGGGATTGATACCCTCAAGAGATAATAAAAATTCGTCGTCAGTCTTAACGCTGACAGGTATTTTATGGGACTTGATTTTGCCTTCATCAATAAAATCACCTATGCCCTGGTCGGCATTATAGATAAAAATATCGTTTTCGTTCTGGTTAAGAACGATATTCATCTTTGCGCGCATATATCCCGAAAAACCGTTGTCATAATGGTCAAGATGTTCCTCGTAAATATTAGTGAGCACAGCTATATGCGGCGAGGAGGAGGTGAACTGGAGCTGGTGCGAGGACATCTCAACAACGGCTATGGCGTCCGGCGAGGCGCTTATGTCCTCAAAAACAGGAACACCGATGTTTCCGATAAGGCAGGCATTCAGCCCGGCTTCCTTTAAAAAACGGTAGATCAGGGTTGAGGTCGTCGTCTTGCCCTTTGTACCGGTTATTCCGATGATATTACAATCAGCGAAACGTAAAAAAAGGTCGCTCTGGCAGGTGACAGTACAGCTTTCGGGAATCTTGACACCCTTGAAGGGAATACCGGGACTTTTAATGCATATATCGCATAATGAAAGCGCATCAAGATAATTTTCGCCGTAGAAAGTCTTGACATTTTCGTCTTCAGGAATATTGAATTCCCGCACATCGGCAACCAGCAGAGGCTGCGAGGGCAAATAACGGCGAATGAAGGAATAGCTTGAGCGTCCCTCACGTCCGTAACCGAGTATGAGTATCTCTTTATTATTTAAGTAATCAATTAATTCTTTCTGCATACATTCTCCCCGCAGCTTCTATGAATTTCTCAGGTATATTATTTTCACTGTTGTACCCCGAAAGAATTTCGGAATAAGTTGAGCTGATTATTTCGTCGCTTACAAAATTTTCATCGAAAAATGCGAGCAAAAACGGTATCACAGGTGTATTGGCGGCTTTAAGTTTTTTCAGTGAGAGTGAGAGCGCAAGCCTTATTTCGCTGACTGTCCCGACACATTCGAAGGGCTTGACGGGGCTCAGCCCCACCAGCGCCTTGAAATCCCCCAGCAAATCCGCCCGCGAGAGCAAATTTTCGGAAAAAATTGACAGCATCTCTTCCTCGCTCAAAAAGGGATAAAGAATCGAAAAAACAAACAGGCATTTCGGGCAATTGCAACACCATTTATTTTCCTTGCTTCCCGCGTTGCAGCTGACAAAGCAGTCAAAAAAATGCGGAAGGGAGGCGAATCGCCGTGCAATCTGAAGCTCGGAATAGGGGCGCAATAGGCTGAAATAATCGATTTTTCCGGTAATATTTTCAAATACATAACGCCTGAAATCGCATTCGAACTCATAGGATTTTGAGTATTGATGATTGACCCCGCTTATGGGGTCGCTCGGCTCGTTCGCGCTCGATTCATTTGATAAAATAATATTTTCGCTTCCGGTAATATATGCGCAGTAAAGCGATAAAAAAGCAACAATCGCCGAAAAGGGTGTATGTCCGTTCAAAAAGCCCTGCTTATTAAGCTCCAGCAGTCTTTTATCGATTGTCCTGAGCGTGCGGACTATACGCTCTTTGGGATAACCTGCCCGGAGCACCGTATCTGTCCGTGCCTGCTGGTCGTTAACTGTAAAAAAGAGATTATCTCCGGCAAAACCATCAAGCAGAGAGAGCGTAACCGCCGAATCCTTGCCGCCGCCGACTGGAATGAGATTCTTGCCACTGCTGTTAAATGCGGATTCGCGGTAATATTCTGCCGTTTCTGTCTCTCCTTCGCCGCCCTCGCATATAATATCAATGAAGCTGTCCTGTGTGATTCCGGTTATATTGTTAACATGGAAAAATTCACCCAGTCCGTTAAAGTAGAGCTTTTTGAAAAAATCCTTTTGTTCTCCGGTGAGAAAACCGCATTTTACATGCAGCTCACGCGGGCAGACAGCCTTCAGATAGCTGAGCGCCTCTGTGATTCCGAGAGAAAAGACTATAGAGCGCGCGATATTATCCGATGGGTCATTGAAAATTTCAAGATTTTCGGTTATAATACGAATAGCAGGCGAAAAGGTGCACAGCTTGGGAAGTGAAAAATCGAAGCGGAGGGTGATATCGTCTTTTCCACGCACAATCTCAAAGCCGTCAAAATAAAACAGCCCATACTTCTCACGCAATTCCAAAAAACGTTCCATAAAAAATCCAATCAATAAAAAATCCAATATCTATATATTATATCCTAATTAAGAGAAAAATCAAGAGAAAGGCGGCGAAAAAAACAAGTTTGAGAGAAAAATAAAAATCTTCATAAAAAAGATATTGACATCGCTATTTTACTGGTGTATAATACGTTAAGTGTCTCGGGATAATTCGACTTTTATTTTTATTCAATATTCCGCCAAGACACAAACAATTATAGATTAATGCCCCTGCGGTTAGCGGAGGGAGGGAATATATTTTGAGTCAGATTAAAGTTAAAGATAACGAAAGCCTTGACAGCGCCCTCAGACGTTTCAAGCGTCAGACCTCTAGGGATGGGGTCATTCAGGAAGTGCGCAAAAGAGAGCATTATGAGAAGCCGTCTGTAAAAAGAAAGAAAAAATCAGAGGCTGCCAGAAAACGTAAGTATTAATAAAATTGTAAGCGGGCTCAGACGGGTTCGCTTATTTATTTCTCTTGGGGGTATAATTATGGAGAAGGCTCTTCCGAAATACAAGTTTAATTCGATTTTGGACATTACAATCGAGGATTTGCAAAAGATGGGTGCGAAAGCAGTTTGCTTTGACCTCGACAATACCACGCTTTATGACTCGAGCTATAAGCCACTCGCGGGCGTTTATGAGTGGGTTAAATACATAAAAAAATCGGGTATGCCTATAATGATTCTCTCGAATACATATCCTCTGCGTGCTAAAAGAGTCGCGAGGAAATTTGGCGTTGACTACACCGCACTGTCAAAAAAGCCGGAGACAAAGGCGTTTTTTATTGCCGCAGAGCGTATGAGGGTGGATGTCAGTGAGATTGCGATGATAGGAGACCAGCTTTACGCGGATATTTTAGGCGCTAATGAGGCGGGCGCAATTTCCGTTTGGGTCAAGCCCTTTATGGTTGAATGGTTATTCGCGAAGAAATACCGCCGCCGCAGAAGTCTTGAGAGAGAATTGTTCGCCAAGCACAATATTGAATACTAATCCATGGTAAAAAGGATAAATTTATGAGAATAAAACAGCTCAGTCAAAAGCTGACAGCGTTTTGCGACGCGGCATTAGTATTTTCTCAGGAGAACCGCTTTTACTTAACCGGTTTCCCTTCGAGTGACGGCTGCCTTTTCGTTTCGGGCGAGAAAGCGGTACTTTTCGTTGACGGCAGATATTATGAGGCGGCGCAGAAGTCGGCGGAAGGCTGCGAGGTCGTGCTCTTGGGTAAGCTTTCAGAACAGCTTCGAGACCAGCTTGATGAGCTGCCCGGCACAGCCGAAAAAAAGAAGCTGGCTATCGAAAGCGAGAAGGTAACGCTGGCTGAGCTGCGGCGATACAGAAAAAATATGCCCTTCGCGAAAATTCTCACCGTTGACAAGCTGGACAGCGCTCTAAAAGCGCAGCGCATTCGCAAGGATGCTGTCGAGGTTGATAATATCCTTTCGGCTCAGAGAATTGCTGAGGCTGCTTTTGAGTATATCACAGGATTTATTAAAATAGGAATGAGCGAGAAGGATATAGCTACAGAGCTTGATTATTATATGCTCACTCACGGCGCACAAGCGGTTTCCTTTGAGACTATTGTTGTCAGCGGCGTTAATTCCTCACTACCTCACGGTGTTCCGTCCGACAAAAGGGTCGAAAAGGGTGATTTTATTACACTTGATTTCGGCGCGGTTTATAAGGGCTATCACAGCGATATGACAAGGACGCTTGCTATTGGTAAAATCAGCGAAAAACAGAAAAAAGTTTATAACATTGTTCTTGAGGCGCAGAAAAGATGTATATCGCAACTAATAGCGGGAATGAAATGTATGGATGCCGACAAGGCTGCGAGAGATTATATAGTTGAAAACGGTTTCGGCGAGTATTTCACGCACAGCACAGGTCACGGTGTCGGAATTGATATTCACGAAGCGCCTTCACTGAGTAAAAGCTCGGCGGAAACGCTGTGCGAGGGCTTTGTTGTGACCGTTGAGCCGGGAATATATCTGCCGGGAGAATTTGGCGTCAGAATCGAGGATATGCTGTATATAACAGATAATTCGGTGAAAAATCTGACCTCTGCGCCGAAAGAATTACTGATAATATAAACGAAATCATGCGAACATTTTTAATTTGTTTACAAAATTAGCAAAAAATCTCTTGCAAAACGTTATGAAATATATTATGATATTGCAGGTATAGCTTTTTATACTTTTTTTTGGATAACAAAATTTTTTATATACTTGGAGGAAAATGTATGGTATCAGCCGGCGATTTCAGAAACGGAGTTACTTTTGAAATGGAGGGCGGCGTCTGGCAAATCGTTGAGTTTCAGCATGTTAAACCCGGTAAGGGCGCGGCATTTGTCAGAACAAAAATCAGAAATGTTATTGTCGGCTCGGTTATTGAGCGGACCTTCAACCCTTCCGATAAATTCCCGACAGCCTTTGTCGAGCGTAAGGATATGACCTATTCATATAACGACGGTGACCTCTACTATTTTATGGACGCCGAAACTTATGAGCTTGTTCCGATTAACGCGGGCGAGCTTGACGACAATTTTAAGTTTGTCAAGGAGGATATGGTCTGCAAGATTTTATCCTATAAGGGCAAGGTTTTCGGTGTTGAGCCCCCGAACTTTGTCGAGCTGCTTGTCACAAAAACCGACCCGGGCTTTAAAGGCGACACCGCAACTAATACCCTCAAACCTGCCATTCTTGAGACAGGCGTTGAGGTCAGGGTACCTCTCTTTATAGATGAGGGCGAAAAAATTCAAATCGATACGCGAACCGGCGAATATATGTCGAGAGCCTGATTTAGTTTTGAGTAAGCATTTTAGGCATCCGAAACAATTATTTTTTATGTTTTTTTTCGACATGATTTTTTAATTGAACGTTATATAATAATGATTCAAGGGCGATTTGTGCAATTGCTATATAGAAAGGATTGGTAATATAAATGAATATTACGGAAAAAGCTGCTTATCTCAGAGGTCTCGCCGACGGTCTCGGACTTGACCCCGCCGCAAAGGAAACAAAAATGTTTAATGCTGTAATGGATATAATTGACGATCTTGCCATGACAGTAAGCGACCTTGACGATGAGGTTTCTCTCATCACAGAGCAGGTTGACGCTATCGACGAGGACTTAGACGAGCTTGAGGAAGCTTTTTATGAGGGTTTCTTTGACGACTGTGACTGCGATTGCTGTGACGATGATGACGATGACGAGCTTTTTGAAGTTGAATGCCCGAACTGCCACGAAATAGTCTATTTCGACGAGAGCATTTTTGAGGAGCAGGAGGATTTGTCCTGCCCTGCCTGCGGCACTGTTTTTGAGGATGTTGTTTTCGAGGACGAAGAATAAGGACTTAGGATTTAGGTTTTTTTGTCCGGCAGAATTTAGGTTTGGCTTTGTCATTCCTTAATTCTGCCGGATTAGTTTTTTGATTGTCAATTGTCAATTGTCAATTGTCAATTAAATATCAGCATCCCTGTAGCTTCATGTTCCACTCCTGCGTGCCCAGGTCAACCGGCTTCCATACGCCACTTTCGTTTATGTTCTCAAACAGAAGAATATCGTAGCCGTTTGTGACGCGGATAAAGTCAAAGCGGTAGTTTTTGCCGTGTCCTGAGGCGTAAATATAAATTCTATTCCCATCCTGTTCCATTTTGTCGATTTTTTCGATGATTCCCAGATTATCCTTGTAGACAATTTCAACCACAGCATCGCCGAGATAGAACCAGCTATGTTCAGGTGCGCACAAGAAATCCTCCGGAATCATGGTAATGCAGCTTATTTTGTAGCCCGCATCGGTTTTTTCAGCCTTAATCACTCCGTAATAATATGAGAATCCGACAAAATGATTATGCTCGCAATCCTTGCATTCCTCATCTCTCACTTTCACCTTGTCGCCCTCTATTGTTTCGATTTCAAACATAAAGGTTTCGGTGTTCTCTGTTTTGGCAGGGTCATAGGACGGTGTCAGCTCAAGCAGTGTTATGTAGCCGATACCCTTAAAGGAGGCGATAAAATCTTTTAGTGTAATTTCGCTTTGCTTAGACGCTGTGAACAGCTCATATGCATAGGGATATGGATTCAGTCCGTCACCGACAGAGCCACAGCCGCCTGAATAACCTTCCAGATTTGAAGCTTTGTTTAAAATCCCGAAGTATGCCAGCGAAACATCAAGAGGGGAATCGAATTTTTTTGTAATCAATGGTTTTTCGTCATTATCCTTTTGGAAGTCGCTGAAGGAATAGGGATTGTCAAGTGGGCGCAGCCACGAGGGACGGCGAAAACGGTCATAAATTTCGGTATCAGAATTGTGAATCGCCCCGATAGGAATATCGGGAAATTTTTGCGTCCCAAAACTTCCTCCCGCGAAAAAAGACGATTCGCCGGGACAGAATTTTATACACAAAACACCCAAAAGCAGAACTATAGCGAAAAATAGCAGATAAAGAAAGACCTTTTTACGAAACTTGATAATCATCGGCATCATTCCCTTTCTATTTTTTATGTTTTATTTTGTAGTCGTTTGTATATTTTATGACAGTTCCCGAGAGCAGCAGAACCGCGAAAAGATTTGGTAGCGCCATCAGACCGTTCAGGGTGTCCGATATGCCCCAGACGAGGTGTAAATCCATAGCCGAGCCTGCGACTATAAAGATAATAAAGAGGATTTTATATACAATTACTGCTTTTTTCGAAAACAGATATTCAGTGACCTTCACTCCGTAGAGCGACCAGCTAATCATTGTTGAAAAGGCAAAAAACAGCACCATCAGCGAAATTATCGCGCCTGCGTTATCTCCGAAGGTTTTCCCGAAGGCGAGTGTGACGAGGGGCGCGCCGTCTATGATTTTTCCTCCCGCGTCAAGCGTCCCCGCGACACCGCTTGAAAGAACCGCCAGCGCTGTCAGGGTGCAGCTGACTATTGTGTCAAAGAAAATCTCAAAAATATTCCACATGCCCTGCCTGACAGGGTTGTCGTCATCGGAAGAGGTGTGAGCGAGAACTGAGGAGCCAAGCCCGGCTTCATTGGAAAAAACGCCCCGTTTGAAGCCGACAGTCATTGATTTCACAAGGCTTCCGCCGATACCACCGCCTATTGCGCTCAAACCGAAAGCGCCTGTAAATATCGACGAAAACGCTGACAGAATGCTTTTATAATTCGAAACGCAAACAATGACAGTCAATAAAAACTGCATGACCGCCATGAAAGGCACGAGCTTTTCCGTGAGTGAGGCAATGCGTTTCACCCCGCCGATAATGACCGCTGCGCAGAGTGCGGCGACAGCTATCCCGCTTGAAAGCGGGTGAATGGCAAAGGAGGACTGCAGTGTGGAAGCAATAGTGTTCGCCTGAGTCATATTTCCGATTCCGAAGGAAGCGCAGAGACAAAAAAGCGCAAAAAGGGAGGCGAGCGGCTTTGCGAGGGGAGCGAACAGCTTTTTTTCTTTCAAGCCGTATTCGATGTAATACATCGGCCCACCTATTGGTGCTGCGTGTTTTTCGCCGTTTTTAAGCTTCGGACGGTAATGGATACCGAGGACATTTTCGCTGTAGCCTGTCATCATTCCGAAAAACGCCGAGACCCACATCCAGAATATCGCCCCCGCGCCGCCTATAGTGATTGCGGTCGCGACACCGGCGATATTGCCAGTGCCGATAGTCCCCGCGAGAGCCGTCGCCATCGCCTGAAACTGCGACATTGAATTTTTGTCCTTTGATTTACGCACAGATTTTTCGCGGAAAATCGCGAAAACAGTCGTGTCGGCAATGTCTTTCGCCCTCGTCAGCTGAAAAAACCTTGTCCTGAAGGTAAAATAAATGCCGGTACCGAACATCAGTACCAGCATTGGCAAACCCCAGACAAGGCTGCTTATAAATCTATAAATATTTTCAGCAAGCTCAATCATAAAATACCCCAAACTGCTCAGAATAAAATTACTAATGTAATATAATGTATTCAAAACTTGTTCGGGATATGTTATTTATATCAGCCTATTTTTTTACTATCGGAATATAGATATACATCCTACCGTCTGGATTTGTACAGTTCCATTCGTCGCCGTAGAATTCAAAATCGCCGCAGCATTCCATGTTATAAGCGAACTCGGAGTTCGGCAGCCACTCATCGTAAATATAACGGAAAGCCTTGCCTATTTCGCCGTTCGCGTTGCAACCCTCAACAGTAAAAACCGCATATAGCGAAGGCTTTTGGCATTTTGCGCACATACCCTCGGGAATATTTTCAACGCTGCTGACCTCAATGCCCGCCATATAATAAAAATGCAGCTTTTCAATGTCGAAATCCTTTGAATAGTCCTCGTAACCGTAAGCGACAGAAGGATTCATGACATTTTCAATCTCATTAAAACGCGACTTGAAATCGCTCCATGCCTTGCCGATAACATTTTTACCACTACCTGTATAGCCTTGAACACCTACAAGATAAAATTCGTCTTTGTTTTCAAATTTAGGTTCCATTTGTACTTCTCCTTTTTTTCTGTGCCGGTATGAATCAGTGATTTCACCGGCGGTTTGTATAGAAGGGAATTTCCCTCTTTTTCTGAATCGTTTCGGGGACATTTTGTATTTTTCCCTGAATCCTCGGTTAAATGTTTGCAAGCTGTTAAAGCCGCTGTCAAAGCATATTTCGGAAATACTCTTTTCCGTTGTAATCAGCAGAACCGCGGCAAATTCAAGCCTTCGCATTCTCAGATATTCGGCTATTGTTTTGCCCGTCAAAAGACGAAAACATCTGTGAAAATAAAAAGGCGAATAATTAAACAATGCCGCGAGCTTTTCGCAGTTAATTTCTTCACTTTGGTGCTTCTCGAGATACATCAAAGCCTGCAGGATAACGTCAATTGCACTCATGTTTATATATCCTTTGCGTTTTCGATTAATCGATTGTCTCCATTATAACAGTTCCGAGTTCTTTTACTACTCATTATTTGCTCATTTTTCGCCGTATAGAGCAAGAACCTCATTTATGATTTCAGCAGCGATTAAATTCGCGTCAGCCTCTTCATTTCCGCAAAATAACGCGCTTGCAATTTTCTCTAAATCTCCGGGAAAGCCGCCATCGGGCTCTAATATATTCAAGCCGATTCCGATGACTACCTTTTCGATTTTAGCTTTTTCCGAGTTTACGATTCCCTCGCAGAGTATGCCGCATATTTTTTTGTCCCTATAGTAAATATCGTTTATCCGGCGTTTTTCGGCGCGTACCGCCGTAACCTTTTCAATAGCGGCAATCACGGCTTTTCCCGTTTCCACGGTCATGCTCTCAAGGTTTTCGCTGTCGGCATTGACTATTATACTCATGTAAATTCCGCTGCCGAGTGGGGAGTGAAAGCTCTTCCCGAGCCGTCCTCTGCCTGCTGACTGCTCTGCGGCGATTATCACCGAGCCCGGGTAGTATTCGCCCCTTTTCGCCTCATTATTTGTGGAATCTATAACAGAAAAAAACCTCAAAGAGCAGGATTTATACTGCTCCCTGAGGTTCGATTTAATTTGCTCTGGGTTTATTATCATATAGAATGAATTTTTTTATCGAAATCCGAGTTTTTATCGTCCAGGGCATATTTGGCGTTTCGCCTGTGCTTGAAGAAATCCACCGCAACCCTGTCAAACAGTGCGTAGGATAAAACATCCTCGTCCTGCTCGCTGTATTCCTTTATCTCTGCTCTCAGCTTTTCAAGCTCCGGGGCGATATTGTCCGCCGGACGCCCGACAACGGGGGTTTCATCGCCGATGATTTTTTTTCTGAATTCGTCACTAATCGGCATGGGTGTCTCGCCGTATTCGCCTTTGACGAGCGCCTTGAATTCTTTTGTCAGCATCTTGTAACGCTCGCCGCCGATGATATTGTAAACCGCCTGGGTGCCGACAATCTGCGAGGTTGGAGTAACAAGAGGGGGATAGCCGCAGTCCTTGCGTACATTCGGCACCTCCTCAAGCACAGCCGTAAGTCTATCGCTTTTCCCCGCCTGCTTGAGCTGGGAAACAAGGTTCGAGAGCATACCTCCAGGAACCTGATACAGAAGAGTATTTATGTCAACCTTCAGAAGCGAAGGGTCAAGAAGTCCGTTTTCGAGATATTTTTTTCTCAGTGTATCAAAATATTTTGTCGCCTTGTCAAGCTCCTCAAGCTTAATTCCCGTGTCATACTGAGTTCCCTGAAGCGCGGCGACAAGCGGTTCTGTAGGCGGTTGGCTGGTTCCCATAGCAAGGGGCGACAGCGCAGTATCGACTATATCCGCGCCTGCTTCTATAGCCTTCATATAGGTCATTGATGCGACGCCGCTGGTGTAATGAGTATGCATCTCAAGCGGTATGGAAATACGCGACTTGATTTCACGAACAAGCTCGTAAGCCTCATACGGTTTTAAAAGACCCGCCATATCCTTGATACATATAGAGTCGGCGCCCATCTCCTGAAGCTCGTGAGCCAGAGTGGCGAAGGAGGCATTATTGTGAACAGGACTTATTGTATAGCTGATTGCCGCCTGAACATGTCCCTTTTCCCTTTTTGTCGCGTTAATTGCTGTAATAAAGTTTTTACGGTCATTAAGAGCGTCAAAAATTCTTATTATGTCAACGCCGTTCGCGAGGGATTTCTGCACAAAATACTCTACCACATCGTCGGCGTAATGCCTGTAGCCGAGTATATTCTGCCCCCTGAAAAGCATCTGGAGCTTTGTGTTTTTGACCTTGTCGCGTATAATTCTCAGCCTCTGCCACGGGTCCTCATTCAAAAAACGCAGACAGGTGTCGAAGGTCGCGCCGCCCCACGCCTCAAGCGCGTGAAAGCCGATTTTATCGAGAGTCTCGAGAATAGGGAGCATCTCCTCAGTGGTCATTCTCGTGGCGATAAGCGACTGGTGAGCGTCACGCAGAATTGTTTCGGTAATCTTTATCATCTATATCATTCCTTTAAACAGAATTAACCGCCAAAAAATTTAATCAGCACGCCCGCGGCGACAGCTGAGCCTATAACTCCGGCGACATTGGGACCCATTGCGTGCATCAGGAGGAAGTTTGACGGGTCTTCCTTCTGCCCGACCATCTGCGAGACACGCGCTGCCATGGGAACCGCGGAAACTCCGGCTGAACCTATGAGCGGATTCACTTTTCCGCCTGTGACAAGGTAAAGCACTTTACCGCCGATAAGACCGCCTGCGGTTGAAATCATGAAGGCAAATAAGCCCAGTGCAATTATAAAAATAGTGTGCAGTGTGAGGAAGCTCTCAGCCTTAGCTGTTGCGCCGACAGATAAGCCTAGACATATAGTAACAGCGTTGATGAGTCCGTTCTGAGCTGTTTTTGAGAGTCGGTCAGTCACGCCCGAGACCTGAATGAGATTACCGAGCATCAGCAGTCCGATTAAGGGCGCAGCAGTCGGGACGATTAGAACGGTTATAAAGGTGACGACAATAGGGAAAAGAATTTTTTCCATTCTGGAGACTGGACGCAGCTGCTCCATGACTACCGCGCGTTCCTTTTTTGTTGTCAGCAGCTTCATTATCGGGGGTTGAATAATCGGTATGAGCGCCATATATGAATAGGCGGCGATTGCAATAGGTCCTAGTAAATTCGGCGCGAGAATCTTTGTTGTGAGTATAGCCGTTGGTCCGTCCGCACCGCCGATGATGCCTATTGAAGCGGCTTCTGGAGGTGCAAAGCCGAAAATCAAAGCTCCGATTAAGGCGACAAATACCCCGAGCTGCGCCGAGGCGCCGAGAAGCAGTGTTTTCGGGTTCGCGATAAGCGGCGAGAAGTCGGTCATAGCGCCGATTCCAAGGAAGATAAGGGAGGGGTACAGTCCTGATTTTACACCGATGTAGAGTATGTCGAGGAAGCCGCCTTTGTCGAGGATTTTAGCTATGTCAAGCTCATTGCCAAGGAATAATTCCATGTGAAAAAGATCCGCGCCAGGGAAGTTTGTCAAAAACATTCCGAAGGCTATCGGCAGCAGTAAAAGCGGCTCAAATTTTCTCACTACCGCGAGATATATCAATACACCGGAAATCAAAAACATCGCAAGCGTCTGCCACCCCAATACGTCTGAGGTAAAAAGCTTGCTGATTCCGGTGCTCTCGAAAAACTGAATAAAGGTATCCATAAGATGCCAGACCTTTCCGGTTTTATTTGCTATTAAGAGATAACAATCATAGTGTCACCCGCTCCTACGCCGGTGCCCTTTCCGACATTGACCGCCGCGACTGTTCCGTCTATCGGCGAAAATACCTCGTTTTCCATTTTCATAGCTTCCAGCACACAGAGCAGTGAGCCTTTTTTAACGCTGTCGCCGACCTTTACGGCAACGCTGATTATCGTGCCGTTCAATGGCGCGAGCACAGTAGTTCCGGAAATGTTTGCCTTGGTAGCGGCGGGTGCGGCGTTTACCGGTGGAGCCGGCTGCTGCACAGCCACAGCCGGAGCTGCCGCTGAAGCAGCCTGAAGGCTTGAGCTTTCGCCTTGAGCAAGCTCCTCAACCTCGACATCGTATATAACACCGTTAACCTTAATGCAATATTTTTTAACTGACATTTTGTGACCAACCTTTCAAGCTTGATTGATATTTAAGTATACAGAGTACACTGTAAAGATTACCTCTTTTTAAATCCTGTTACCCTGAATGAGTTTGCCGGTTTACCGCTTTGGGCACTGATTGCCGCGGTTATCACCGCGATTATTTCATTGTGGTTTGCCGCTGCTGCTTCTGATGATATTGTCGGCTCAGAAATATATGCTTCTTGAGCATTATCATCTGCGGTGGAGACTAGCAACGATTTTTTTGCATCCGCTTTTTTAAAAACTCTTCCGATTATTGTGATAAAAAGCATGATAATCGACAGAGCAGCGAAAATAATGCCCATCCCGAGAAGCAGAACAGTGAAGCCGTCTTTAATATTGCCGGTGTTGACTCCGGTTGATAATATATTATTTATTACAGACAAAAACATCATATTCCCACCTTTATTAACTTAGAAAATCTGCGAATTTTTTCTTTTGGGCAAGCATTGAAAAGGCTGAGGCTATCCTCGCGCGCAGCTCGCTGTATTCGCAGATGAAGTCAATCAGCCCGCAGGAAGCTGCTTCAAGCGGAGTAGAAATCTCTTGCTCCCATTTAGTCTTAAGCTCTTCGGCTGTTTCCGTTTTCAGTCTTTCACCGAACATGAACTGAACCGCGCTGTCTGAGGGCATCAGCTCGATTTCGGCGTTTTTTAAGGCAAAAACCATATCCGCGCCGAGAAATTTTGAACCGAAAAATGAGAAAACCGAGCCTGACATTTTTCCCGAAATCAACGAGACAAAAGGTGCTTTAAAACAAGCGAAGCTCTGCGAGAGTTTCGCATAGCTATTTATCGCACAGGGCTGTGCAGCTTCGGCTGATGCGTCATAGCCGGCGCAGTCGCCGACACTCAGCAGCGGAAGGTTGAAGCGGGAGCAAAAATCTATGAAGGACGAGGCTTTTTCGCATCCCTCAGCAGTCAGTCTGCCCTCGTTTACAGCCGGATTTGTCGCGACTATACCGCAGGAAAATGTTCCCACGGAGCATATAGCCGTAATCATTTCGCAGCTGTTTTTTTCGTTAAGCTCGAGAAATTTTCCGCCGTCGGCAAGGATTTTCAAGAGCGAACGCATATCATATGACGAGCAGACAAGCTCCTCAATTTCAGGTGTAACGCGTTCAGGGTCGTCGCCGGTAATAACCGGACAATCGTCTTTTTTATTGGAAGGGAGGTAAGAAAGCAGAGCTCTCACATTAAGGAATGCCTCCTGCTCGCTTGCGCAATCGAGTGAAAACAACTTTTTATATTCATTGGCGGAAAAATTACCGCCGGAAGCCTGTTTTACTACCGAAAGCGGCGAGATAGACAGTTCACATTTTTCGCCTGCGGAAATTATAAAATCAGACTGCATCGCTATTACTGCGTTTATACCCGAGCAAACTCCGGTGATTACGGAAATCAATGGAATTTTACCCTTGGCGTTAGCCACAGCATCAAGAACAACAGAAAAAGCGGCGAGTACATTCACGCCCTCGTTAAGCTTAACACCGTCGCAGTCAAAAACCGCTATCATAGGTGCGCCGTTCTTCAGAGCGTTTTTGTAAGCTTCGGCAATTTTTTTCGCGCCCATCAGTCCGAGCGCGCCTGACATACGCGAATAATCCTGGGCGTATGCGTAGCACAGCCGCCCCTCAACCGCGCCGTAGCCGGTCAAAACACCTTCAAGGCATTTTTCTTTATCGCTGAGAATATCGGCGGAAGAGCTTATCAGAGCGTTTGTTTCGGCAAAGCTCTGAGAGTCGAACAACAGCCTCATTTTTTCGCTGACAGAAAGCCTGCCGTCCTTTAGTTCATTTTCATCATTGTGCAGAGCACACAAAGTTTTTTCAACAGTTTCTTTCCTTTTTTGAAGCTCCATAAGCAGATACCTCCGACTTAGTATTGTGCTGTATTACAAAAAAACAAAAATCAAATATATAGTAACATTTTTTATCTTGGAAAACAATAGAAAACAAGAAAATTTATCTGGTATACGGAAAAAATTAACATAGGTTTTATTTATATCAAAAATATAAACCAATAATTATATTGATTATTATTGAATGCAAATGAAAAAATATAATCGGAAGTTATCTATTGATATAAAAATTTATTGCTTCCAAATATAAAACGAGGAAAAAATTATGAAAAGAAAAATATTGGTGCTTATAATCAGTGTTATTCTGATTTTTGTCTTTGCATTCAATGCTCTGGGTGTAACTCACACTGTGCAGAAGGGTGAGACGCTTTGGAAAATCGGGCAAAAGTACAAGGTTGACGTGAACGCTATTAAAAAAGCGAATCCGCAGATAAAAAATTTCGCGCTCATTTATCCCGGGCAAAAAATCGAGGTTCCGCTGAACGATGAGGATTTACAAGCGTTCGAGAAGGAGGTCATCAGGCTGACCAATCTCAAGCGCACAGCGAACGGCCTCAAGCCCCTGACCGCGAATACTCTTTTGTCAAAAACCGCGCGTTATAAGTCGTGGGATATGCATGACAAGAAGTATTTTTCGCATCAGAGCCCAACCTACGGCTCACCCTTCGAGATGATGAAAAAATTCGGCATAAGCTACAGGACGGCGGGAGAAAATATCGCGATGGGGCAGAGCACGCCAGCAAAGGTAGTCGAGGCATGGTGGAATTCACCCGGTCATAAGGCGAATATGATGAATTCGGCTTTTACCGAAATCGGCGTGGGTTATGTCAAGGACGGACATTACTGGACACAGATGTTTAAGGGTTAAGAATAGTTATTGAGTGAATGCAAAAGCATGTGATCGAGCCCGGTCATATGCTTTTGCGTTGCTTGAAAGCCTTTTGTTTTAAGCGATATAAATAAACCGAACAAAAAAAC
The DNA here is from genome assembly GCA_031551635.1 of Oscillospiraceae bacterium. Classification (GTDB taxonomy): domain Bacteria; phylum Bacillota; class Clostridia; order Oscillospirales; family Acutalibacteraceae; genus JAVBNH01. The sequence continues at coordinate 19,126 of JAVBNH010000009.1, forward strand.
GTACATTTATTTGCCGAAATGACTTTACATCTTTTGCTTAACATTGTATAATAAGAAAAAGGTTATTTGTTTTAATCTGCATGCCGGATACTGTTTATTGTTTTTTTTCATTTGATTTGCAGTAAATTTATAAAATGATGAAGGATTATGCTTTAATGAAGGACGATAAAAAAGGTGGCGAGGTTGACCATAACGGTCACAGACAACGGTTGATTTCCAGGTTTCTCAGCGAGGGGCTCAAGTCCTTTGAGCCGCATAATGTGATTGAGCTGATTCTGTTTTTTGCCATTCCTCGCGCCGATACTAATGACACCGCTCACCGTCTGATAACACGCTTTAAAACGGTTTCAGGCGTGTTAAACGCCGATTATAAAGCCCTGACAAGCATCGAGGGCGTTGGCAAAAAATCCGCGCTTCTTCTCAGGGTAATCGGTCAGCTCATTTCCTATACCTCCAACGAGCAGATAAACAGCAAGGCGCCGATACTAAATTCCGAGGATGCCATTGAGTTTTTCAAGCCGAAATTTGCAGGAGTAAAGGTTGAGCAGTTTTATCTTCTGACAATGAATAAAAACGGCAGCATCATAAGCTGCGTGATGGTTTCGGAAGGCGGCTTCACCTACACCGACGCGAATATCCGGAAGATTATCGAAGAGGCTATTTATGACAGCGCGTCCGCCGCGATTATCGCTCATAATCATCCGCACGGCGTGGCTGTGCCCTCAGCCTCGGATGTTGACACGACAAGGCAGATTTCCGAAATGCTCGCGAAAATTGATGTTAACCTCACCGACCATATTATTATTTCGCAGGAGGACAGCTTTGCAATGGCGAGAATCGCGAAATTTTCCGGGATTTTTTCCATTTGTAATACCAAAAGGGTAGCCTCAGAGCAGCCGCAATATAATATTTGAGCTTCTACTTGCGTTTTGAAGGGAAAACACTTTTTTTATGGATAAATTTGTACTGAAATCCGGCTATGAACCTACAGGTGACCAACCGCAGGCAATAGAAAAGCTGGTTGACGGTCTTAACAAGGGCTATATGGAGCAGACCCTGCTCGGTGTCACAGGCTCGGGCAAAACATTTACCATGGCTAACATTATCGAGCGAGTAAACCGCCCGACACTGGTTCTGGCGCATAATAAAACTCTTGCGGCTCAGCTTTGCAGTGAATTCAGGGAGTATTTTCCCGATAACGCGGTTGAGTATTTTGTTTCCTATTATGATTATTACCAGCCTGAGGCTTATGTCCCGACGACTGACACATATATTGAAAAGGAATCGACTATAAACGAGGAGATTGACCGCCTGCGTCATTCGGCGACCTGTTCGCTTTCTGAGCGGCGGGATGTTATAATTGTCGCGAGTGTTTCCTGTATTTACACCCTTGGTGACCCTATTGATTACCGCGAGATGGTTATCTCTCTGCGCACAGGAATGAAAAAGGAACGCGACGATTTTATCAAAAAGCTTATTTCGATTCAATATGAGCGAAATGACTTGAATTTTATGAGAAATAAATTCCGCGTCAGGGGTGACGTGGTTGAGGTTTTTCCGGCATATTCAAGCGGACATGCCTTCAGATTCGAGTTTTTCGGTGACGAAATCGACAGAATCAGTGAGATTAACCCTTTGACAGGGCAGGTTGTTAAAACAGTGAATCACGCGGCGATTTACCCCGCGTCGCACTATGTTATATCGAGCGATAAAATGGAAGCCGCGCTTTCGGATATTTACAATGAAATGCTCGAGCGAGTCGCAGAATTTGAGAGTAAGGGCAAGCTGATTGAGGCTCAGAGGATAAGACAAAGAACCGAATACGACATAGAAATGCTGCGCGAGACAGGTTTTTGCAGCGGAATCGAAAATTATTCGAGGATAATGTCCGGCAGACCGCCGGGGGCGTCACCCTTCACCCTGCTTGATTATTTCCCGGAGGATTTTATACTTTTCGTTGACGAGTCGCATGTCTCGCTGCCTCAGGTAAGGGGTATGTACGGCGGCGACCGCTCGAGAAAATCAAACCTTATAGAATTCGGCTTCCGCCTGCCATCAGCCTTTGATAACCGACCCCTGACAGACGAGGAATTTTATAAGAAGGTACATCAGAAAATATTTGTCAGCGCAACACCGGGAGAGTTCGAAAAAACAAAAAGCATGCAGATAGCTGAGCAGCTCATACGCCCGACAGGACTGCTTGACCCCTCTGTGAGCGTGCGCCCCGTTGAGGGGCAGATAGATGACCTCATAGGCGAGATTTACGCACGTGTCGAGCGAAAAGAACGGGTACTGGTCACAACTCTGACAAAGGATATGGCAGAAAGGCTCACCGAATACCTTGAGGATTTTAAAATCAAGGTGCGTTATATGCATTTCGGCATTGATACGATTGAGCGAATGGAAATCATTAGAGATTTACGTCTTGGTGAATTTGACGTACTCGTAGGCATAAACCTTCTGCGTGAAGGACTTGACCTGCCTGAGGTATCGCTCGTCGCTATACTCGACGCCGATAAGGAGGGCTTCCTGCGAAGTGAGACATCACTGGTTCAGACCATAGGCAGAGCGGCGCGAAACGACAGGGGCGAGGTCATTATGTACGCAGACAGCGTCACGCCTTCGATGGAAAAGGCTCTCAGGGAGACAAGCCGCAGGCGCGAGATTCAGTCGGCATATAACGAAGCTCACGGAATAATTCCGAAAACGATAATCAAGGATGTACGCGAGATACTGGAAATTTCCTCAAAGAATTCCGTTGAGGGAAGTATGGCACAGAAGCTCTCGAGAAAAGAGCGCGAAGAGATGATTAAAAAGCTCACCGAGGAGATGAGGAGTGCGGCGAAGATCCTTGAGTTCGAGCACGCAGCCTACCTCAGAGACAGGATTGAGCAGCTTAGGCGTGGGAAATAAATCTTGTGGTATTTTATAATATTATTTACCGAAAAATATTGAAAGGGTAAAATATGCAAAAAAACCTTATAGTGAAGGGTGCCAGGGAGCACAATCTCAAAAATATCGACCTTGAAATCCCGAGGGACAAGCTTGTGGTTTTTACGGGGCTTTCCGGCTCCGGAAAATCCTCGCTTGCCTTTGATACAATATATGCCGAGGGGCAGCGGCGTTATGTCGAATCGCTTTCGTCTTACGCACGTCAGTTTCTCGGGCAGATGGAAAAGCCGAATGTTGACTATATCGAGGGTCTCTCACCGGCTATTTCGATTGACCAGAAAACAACCTCAAAAAATCCGCGTTCAACAGTCGGAACGGTCACGGAAATTTACGATTATCTACGGCTTTTATACGCGAGAATCGGCATTCCGCACTGTCCGGTCTGCGGCAAAGAAATTAAGCAGCAGACTGTTGACCAGATTGTTGATAAGGTTCTCGAGCTTCCGGAGGGCTCGAAAATCCAGATAATGGCGCCTGTCGTCAAGAGCCGCAAGGGCGAGCATGTCAAAGAGCTTGAGAGCGCGCGGAAGTCCGGTTTTGTACGCGTGCGTGTCGATGGCAGCATCTATGATTTATCCGAGGGTGTTTTTCTTGACAAGAATAAAAAACACACCATTGAAGTCATCGTTGACCGCCTTGTCGTAAAAGACGACATTCGCAGCAGACTTTCCGATTCGCTTGAGATATGCGCGAAGCTGACCGGCGGGACTATGCTGATTGATGTGACAGACGGTAATGAGATGCTGTTTTCGCTGAACTATGCCTGTCCAGAGCACGGTTTTTCCATAGATGAGCTGACTCCGCGCATGTTTTCGTTCAATAATCCCTTCGGCGCGTGTCCGACCTGCTCCGGGCTGAGCTTTTTTATGAAAATCGACCCGGATCTGGTGATTCCCAATAAGAACCTCTCAATTCTCGAGGGGGCAATCAGGGCTACCGGTTGGACAGTCACGGAAAACGGGACAATTGCACGCATGTACTACGAGGCGCTCGCGAACGAGTATAAATTTTCGCTCAAGGAGCCGGTCAAAAACATAAATAAAGAAGGGCTTAACGCCATATTGTACGGCACAAGAGGTGCGAAGCTGAAGCTTGAGCGTACCAATGACTACGGCAGCGGCACCTATATTCATGAGTTTGAGGGCATAGTTAACAACCTCGAGCGACGGTATAAGGAGACTACAAGCGACTGGTCAAAGGCTGAAATCGAGCAGTATATGTCAAACAGCAAATGCCCCGACTGCAACGGCGCAAGGCTTAAAAAAGAAATACTCTGCGTCACTGTCGGCGGGATAAATATCGATGAATTCGCGAATAAGTCGATTCGCGAGGCACTTGCGTTCATGAGAAATATTGAGCTTTCCGAAAGAGAAAGGCTCATCGGCGACTTGATTCTCAAGGAGATTATTGCGCGTCTGAGCTTCCTCGAGAGCGTGGGGCTGAATTATCTCACTCTGTCACGCTCCTCAGGCAGTCTTTCGGGCGGCGAGAGCCAGCGTATCAGGCTCGCCACACAAATAGGCTCCTCGCTCATGGGGGTTATCTATATTCTTGATGAGCCAAGCATCGGTCTTCATCAGAAGGATAATGAAAAACTGCTGAAAACCCTTGTGAACCTGAGAGATTTGGGTAATACGCTTATTGTAGTCGAGCATGACGAGGAGACTATGAGGGCGGCGGATTATATCGTGGACATCGGCCCCGGCGCGGGTATTCACGGCGGCGAAGTCGTCTGCAAGGGCAGTTATCAGGATATAGTCAAGTGCAAAAATTCCATTACCGGACAGTATTTAAGCGGAAAAAAGAAAATTCCGTTACCCGAAAAACGCAGAAAGGGTGACGGGCGTTATATTGAAATTCTTGGCGCGAGGGAGAATAATCTCAAATCAGTTGATGTTAAAATTCCTCTTGGGGTTTTTGTCAGCGTTACAGGTGTTTCCGGTTCCGGAAAATCGTCACTGATAAATGAAATTCTCTTCAAGCGTCTCGCTTGTGAGCTGAACGGCGCGAAGAAGACCTACGGGCAACACAGCGAAATGAACGGCATCAAAAACCTTGACAAGGTCATTGACATCGACCAGTCGCCAATTGGCAGAACTCCGCGTTCGAATCCCGCGACCTATACCGGTGTTTTTACCGAAATCCGTGAGCTTTTTTCAATGACACAGGACGCGAAAATGAAGGGCTATCAGCCCGGACGCTTCTCGTTCAATGTCGCCGGGGGACGCTGCGAGGCGTGTCAGGGAGACGGAATCGTTAAAATCGAGATGCATTTCCTCGCTGATGTCTATGTGCCTTGTGAAGTCTGCAAGGGCGCGAGGTATAACCGCGAAACGCTTGAGGTGCATTACAAGGGTAAAAATATACACGAGGTTCTTGAAATGACTGTTGAGGAAGGGCTCAGCTTTTTCTCGAGTATTCCGAAGATTGAGCGCAAGCTGCAGACGCTTTATGATGTGGGGCTGGGATATATTAAAATCGGGCAATCCGCGACAACTCTGTCGGGCGGCGAGGCGCAGCGCGTCAAGCTTTCAACAGAGCTTTCGAAGCGATCGACGGGCAACACAATTTATATTTTGGATGAGCCGACAACAGGGCTTCACACCGCCGATGTGCATAAGCTTGTCGAGGTTCTGCATACCCTTGTCGATATGGGTAACAGCGTTGTGGTTATTGAACACAACCTTGACATAATCAAAACAGCGGATTATATTATTGACATGGGACCCGAGGGCGGAGACGCCGGAGGGATGATTATCGCTGAGGGTACGCCCGAGGAAGTGGCAAAAGTGCCTGAAAGCTATACAGGTCAGTATCTATCGAAGCTTTTAATTACTACCACGCACACAAACAGTAGACATTTCTAACTTGTCTTTTTTGTCCTGAGCTTTGTTGTCGTCCTTGCCTTGCGTCAGCAAAGCTACGTCCTCCGCCTTGCTCAGAACTAAAAAATCCTGCGTCATAAATTGTCGACTGTTTGCGTGCGCGGTAATAATAAATAGGTTTGTAATCCTATTAATTCTATGATTAAAAATTGAATTAGGAATTAAAATAGCGCATTGTATGAACAGAAAATTTTTGAAGGAGCTAGTCATATGGAAACTGCTGTTTATGAAATAATGTTCTTTCCCTCGCCGATTGGTAAGCTGGCGCTTTGCGCGGACGCTTTTGCGCTGAGAAATATTTTTTTCGATTCCGAAGCTTCAAGGCTGCCGGCTAATTGCCTTCTAAGCAAAAAAAACACTGTTTTACTTGAAACAGCAGAGCAGCTTAATGAATATTTTGAAGGCAGACGGAAGGTTTTTTCTGTTCCGCTGTACCTTGCGGGAACCGAGTTTCAACGCAGGGTATGGCTTGAGCTCGTTAATGTGCCTTATGGCGAGACGAGAAGCTATAAGGATATTGCGCGCGCTGTCGGCAATGATAAAGCTGTCAGAGCTGTCGGAGGCGCAAACAATAAAAATCCTATTCCAGTCATTGTGCCCTGCCACAGAATAATCGGCAGTGACGCGAAGCTGACGGGCTACAGAGGCGGTCTGGGAATAAAAGAAAAACTGTTGGAGCTTGAAAATAAGCATAAATAAAAAGTCCGCCATATTTGGCAGACTTTTTAAAGAAACATTTAAAGTTTAATAATCATTTTTATCGCTGAAACGCTCAATTAATTTTCATCTTCCTGTGACATTTCTGTCAGAATCTGCTTAGCGGCTCCCTTGTCGTCAATCAGGCGGTAAAGAAGCAGAATATTTTGCTCATCTTCAGTCAGTTTTGAAACAAAGACCTCGTTTTCGCTGATGGCAAAAGCATCCTCATCGTCCTTCGGATCAAAATCGCGGTTGTAAGTGCTTGTCCCGTCATTCATCAAAGGCTGAGCGGAAGTAAGCGCAGGCGCAGCAACTGTCCCCGCGACAAAGGTGTCAATGGAAACATTATAAAGCCTGGCAAGTTTTGAAATGATTTTAATTCCGGGTCTGTTTTTTCCGATTTCGTAATACGCATAGGTGGAGCGTTTAATATTCAACGCATCTGAAACCTGCTGCTGAGTAAGTTTATTGCTCTTTCTGTAAGCTTTAATTCTTTCTTGTAACAAAATCAAAAATCTCCTTTACTCACTTTTTCATTTTAAAATAGTGTTGTCTGCGATTCTCCGGTTAATTTTGTTTTTGCTGACAAAATTACTGTCCCGCCAGTTTTACCGGCGAGACAGTAATTAAAACTCTTAGTCCTCTTTACCAACAAGCCAATTAATGGAAACTCCGAGTGTTTCGGCAATCGAAACCAGCTCAAAATCCATAACGCTTCTTAGCTGACCTTCAAGTTTTGACAATCCGGAAGCGTTAAGGTCAATGCCCTTAACCTGAAGCTGAGTCAATAAATCCTTCTGCTTCATTCCGATTGCTTTTCTGCGCTGTTCGACTCTGGCGCCAACAATATTTCTGGTGCCGAGTGCTTGTTTTCTGATTCTCATCTAATTATTCCTCCCAATAAATAAATGTGTATACATATTAGCATAATAGAATAACAATTGCAAGTGGAAATATTAAAAAAATGCATTAATTTTTTGTGAAAATTATTTCATAGGTTATGAAAACGTAGCAATAGCGCGGTTTACCAGAATTTACTAAGGAATTTTTTTGAAAAAAAATTTTTTTTATTTTAAACTATATGTCGTTAGGAGAATGATAATAATGAATATTAAGCAGTCTGCTGAAAAACTTCTGCCCTTAATCGACTTTTATGAGCTTGCTTTGGCTAACGGATACATTATGAGTGAAATCGATAATACCGTCGCATGGTTCGATATTGTTTTCCGTCCGGTTGGGGACAGAACCGGTTTTTGCATCATGGCCGGGCTTGAGCAGGCGGTTGAATATATCGAAAAGCTTTCTTTCTCGGATTCGGATATTATTTTTCTGCGCGAAAACGGTATGTCTGAGGTTTTTCTTGAATATCTCGAAAGCTTTGAATTTGCCTGCGATATATGGGCGGTTCCGGAGGGCACACCTGTTTTTCCGAACGAGCCGGTTATCAAGGTTAAGGGACCTATTGTGCAGGCTCAGCTAATTGAAGCGATTTTGATGCTATCAATTAATCATCAGACCCTTGTCGCGACGAAGGCTAACAGAATAGTCAGGGCGGCTCAGGGTAGGAGTGTTATCGAATTTGCCGACAGAAAGGCACAAGGCTTCGATTCAGCGCTCTACAGCGCGAGAGCGGCATATATTGGCGGCTGCTCGGGAACAAGCTGTGCCGCCGCCAGTAAAAAGTTCGGTATCACACCCTTCAGCGGTATGAGCCACGCCTGGATTCAATCCTTTGACAGCGAGCTTGACGCTTTTTGCGCGTATGCGAGGCAATATCCCGACAACTGCATTTTACTTATTGACACTTATGATATATTAAATTCCGGTATGAAAAACGCGCTCGAGACCTTCAGAAGAGAGATATTGCCTAGAGGCTGCAGACCGCGGGGTGTCAGAATCGAGAGCGGTGACCTCGCGTATAATTCAAAGCGAATCCGCAGAATACTTAACGAGGAAGGCTTTCCTGACTGCGATATTATCGTGTCAAATAAGCTTGACGAATACATTATCAAAGAAATAATTTCAAATAACGGCAGAATCAATGCCTTTCTTGTGGGCGAAAAGCTCATTTCGGCTCAGGATACAGGCTTCGCTGCCTGCGATTACAAGCTGACAGCTATTGAAAAGGATGGAAAAATTATTCCGAAAATGAAGCTATCTGAAAATGTCACAAAAATGACTGCGCCCTGTCCGAAGCTCCTCTGGCGGCTCTTTGACAAGGAGACCGGTAAGGCTATCGGCGACCTGCTCACACTTGAGGACGAGGTGATTGACGAAAATGAGAGCTATGAGCTTTTTGACCCGGATTATACCTGGAAACGCAAAAAGGTCAGCGGTTTTGTTGCGAGGCAGCTGCTAGTACCGGTTTTCGAGGAGGGCAAACCTGTTTATAAGTCCCCGGGGCTTGACGAAATCAGGCTTTACTGCGCAGAGCAGGTAGACAGTCTTTGGGAGGAGGTTCTGCGCTTTGAGTTTCCTCATAATTACTATGTCGATTTGTCGCAGAAGCTTTGGAATGTTCGGCAAAATATGATAATGAATAATGAAATCGGTGAATAGTTATGAATATGGATTTTTATATGCCTGTGAAGGTTTTATCGGGAGAAAATGCATTTTTGGAAAACTGTCGCATGCTTAAAGACTTCGGCAGCAGATGTCTCATTGTCTGCGGCGGTTCTTCGGCGGAAAAATCAGGCGCGCTTGGGGATGTCAGGGATTTTTTCGCGCGTATCGGAATCGAATATTGTGTTTTTGACAGAATCGAACAGAACCCCCGCACGCAGACAGCGAGGGATGCAGGTGACGAGGCAGCAGCATTTTCGGCGGATTTTATTTTAGGAATTGGCGGCGGCTCACCCCTTGATGCTGCAAAAGCAGTCGCTTTCTACGCGAAAAACCCTGCTCTTCAGCACTATGATATTTACACCGACTTCTCAAAGCTTGAGAGGTTGCCGGTAGCACTCATCGGAACCACTGCCGGAACCGGGAGCGAGGTTACTGCCGTGGCTGTGTTGACTGATTCGCGGGACGGCAAAAAGAAGAGCATCTGCGGTGACAATAGCTTTGCTGATATAGCCTTCTGCGATGCGAAATATACACACAGTATGCCTTACAGTGTCACTGTTTCGACCGCGCTTGATGCCTTTGCTCATGCAGTTGAATCTTTTCTGGCGCTCAACCGTAACGAGATGTCGATTGTTTTTGCCGAACGGGCAATAAGCCTGCTCTGGGATTCTCTTGTCTATTTCGACAAGACCGGTAATCCGCCTGATGCTGACAGGCGTGAAAAGCTTTATACAGCTTCGATTTTCGGCGGATATTCCATCTGTGTCACTGGTACACTGTTTCCGCATGCTTTGGGTTATGTTCTTTCAGAGGATTATGGTATTCCCCATGGGAAAGCCTGCACCGCTTTTATGCCAGCGCTTATAGATTTTGTTCTCAGGGATGAGGACGGAAAAAAAAGAAGGTGCTCGAGACTGTTTGAGCTTTGCAAAACAGACTGCGGCACCTTTAAAGAAACTATAAAGCGGCTGACGGATGTAAATATTAAAATGACCGCCGCCGAGGTTGAGGAATACTGTAAACGCTGGAACGATGGAACAAAAAATTTCCTTAAAACACCCGGCATTATGAAGCTTGCTGACGCGAAGCAAATTATGCTCGATTTGTTTGCTTAAACTTTTATTTCACCGATGTTTTCATCATAAACAACACATTGGTTTTTGCCATTTTTTTTCGCTTTATACATTGCGTTGTCGGCATATTTTATAAGCACATGAGAGTCACGGGTATGATATGGGTAAACAGCTATACCAAGGCTAATTCCAACGCCGCATTTTTTCGCGAGGCGGTCAATTTCAGCTTTATTGAATTCTTCAATAAGGCTTTTTCCGATAATTTCAGCGTCTTTTTCGTTGGCTATACCTGAATATATCTGAATAAATTCATCGCCGCCGATACGCGCGGAGATATTAAGCTTTCCGCTGCCCGGGCGGAAGGAAACGGCATTTTTGTTAAAATTCTGAAGGAAGCTACCGATACTTTTGAGAACTGCGTCACCGGCATCGTGACCTTTTGTGTCATTGACGGCTTTAAAATTATCGAGATCCGCAAAAACCAGCGCGAAGGGCTCATTTGCGCCGCTTCCTGTATGCCTGCTTAGATAATCAAGCAGATAAAGCCTGTTCGGCAGTCCTGTAATCGTGTCGTAATGCGCGAGGGCATATAGCTTATCTTGAAGAATATTTATTTTCTTTATCATATACCCGAGGATAATCAGCAGCAAAATCATCATCAGCAGCACCAGCACGATTAGCACAATTAAATTAACCATAGCCGAGCGGGTACTGTTTTTATAAAAGCTATCGCCTATGTCGGTGCTGACTATACAGCTAACGAACCCATCCTGATAAAGCGGAACCGCGGCTGTATTGAAGCTTCCATATTCATCGCTGACATTCGCTATTCCCACGCTGTTATTACCCTTGAAGGCCTCAATGTGAACGGGGGAGGGGGTATACTCAACAAAGGCTGCCTGGTCTATTATATCAGTATCGAAAATAAAATAGCACTTATTGTTTATATATTTAAGCACATAAATATAGTCAGCTCCAGTATCATTCGCCAGTTTTCTCAATTCGGCAAGGGTATTATTGTATTCAGGGTTGTTTGTTATGTCATCGATGGTATTGTATGAGGCAATTTTTTCCGGGTCGAGTATTTCCCGGGCGCTTAAAGCAGTTGATAAAATTTGTGATTTTATGCTCTGCTCCAGAATTTTACGTTGGTCAGAATTGTTCTTTATGGTCATAATAAGAGTTACCAGTAGTATCAGAACAAAGGTAAAAATTGTTCCGAAAAGTAAAATAGTATGGGATTTTTGGAGCTGCTTCTCAACTCCTTGGTCGGCTCTTACAAGATTTTCGCTATCCAAAATAAATTCATCCCTAATCTAACGTGGGCTTGGCTTGCCAAGCCCACAACCCAAGTCTTGTTTATATTGAGCTTTCAGCCCATTAAGGTACTAATTAAAATGAGATTATGATAAAAAGCCTTGTATTATTACTTCCTCAGCCATGACAGCATCCATTCCAAGTGTCATAAGCTTGAGCAGCTGGTCATTGTTTATCCTGCCGATTGCAGCCTCATGAATTATCTGCGCCTCAGGGTGACGTGCGTCGATTTCAGGAATCGAGCGGATTTTCGAGGAGTCCATGATTATGGAATCGCATTGAATATGAGCGCGGCAGGCGGCATTGCCAATAGCTCGCGGGTAAAAAACCTGGCGGCTATCGTCTTTTGCGACAGAGCGTGAAATAATCTGCGCCGAGCTGTTTTCGCCGTTGAGCCTGATTTCCATGTCCGACTGAGCGCTCTGAGCGCCGTGAGTCATAAGCTTTTCGACAATCAGAATTTTCGCACCCTCAGCGAGCTCAGCGGTGCTTTCCCTCTTTGTCGAATCCACACCCTCAATCTGAACAAGCTCCATTTCACAGTAGGAATCCTTCTCCAAATAAACCTGAGTTACAGGATTCAGAATTCTCTGACCTGTGCCCTCGCCCTGACCGTAATGCTTCTCGACATATTTAACCTTTGCACCTTTTCCGACAAAAAAGCGGTGAATGCCGTCATGCTCGGCGGTTTCACAGCCGCTGTTGTGGATACCGCAGCCCGCGACAATAGTCACATCAGCGCCCTCGCCGATATAAAAGTCATTGTAGACCATGTCGTTTAGACCTGTTTCGGTTATCACGACAGGAATGTGAACCCTTTCGCCGACTGTGCCCGGCTTAATACGGATGTCGATACCCGGCTTGTCGGTTTTTGAAATAATCTCAATGTTTTCAGTTGAGCGGCGTTCAACTCCCTTGCCGTTCATCCTGATATTATAGGCGCCGACAGCAGGAATTTCGCTCAGGTCAGCGACGGTTTTCAAGATACCGAAATCGTTAATTTTTATTTTGTTGTTTTCCATTTATATCACCTGATTTCTGACTGTTAAAGTGCATTCCTTGTCAAATTCCTTGAGCAAATCCGAATAAATATCCTCTTTTTTGCCGTAATCCCTGATTTTGCCGCCGGCAATGACAAGAATATCGTCGGCAAGCTGCATTATTCTCTCCTGATGAGATATTATGATAATTCCGTGTTCTTTATTCTCATTGAGCTTTTTAAAACTCTCCACAAGCATTGAAAAGCTCCATAAATCAATGCCCGCCTCCGGTTCGTCATAAATAGCCAGCTTCAGCTCACGCGCCATAAGCGTCGCGATTTCAATCCTTTTCAGCTCACCGCCCGACAAGGAGGAGTCGACCTCTCTGCCGAGGTAATCCATTGAGCAAAGCCCGACAGAGGTCAGGTATGAGCAGCATTCATCCTCCGGCAAATCGCTGCCATGGGCGAGGCTCAGAAGTCTGCGGACGGTCATGCCCTTGAAGCGTGCAGGGTGCTGAAAGGCGTAGCCGATACCCAGCTTTGCCCTGTCGTTCACCGGCATATTTGTGATGTCGGTGCCGTCAAAAATAATTTGACCAGAGGTAGGGATCTCAAGCCCCATAATAAGGCGCGCCAGCGTTGATTTTCCGCCGCCGTTGGGGCCGGTTATAACAAGGAATTTTCCGTTTTCCATATTCAAGCTGACATTGTCAACAATATCAAGCCTTTCGTTGTTGTTTTCAACATTAAACGAAACATTTTTAAGCTCCAGCATTCAGCACAGATTCCTTTCGTAAAAAAACATGCAGGCGCGAAAAAAATCATTACCCGCGCCGTTTTCCATTCTCATGCTAATTGTCATTTAAATTTCTCTTTTTAAATGAGGATTAGTATCACATGCTATTATATCTAATATATTACATTTTATAGCATTTGAAAGAGGATTACAAGCATAATTTTCATCAAAGGGCAATGATTGTTGTTTTTTGTAAAATATGTGCGTAATTAGTGAAATATCTTATTGAATATATCAATATCTTTTGTTATAAAATATGTTTTTCCTCAATTTCCCTGTCGTTTTTGCCGAAAACGGAGACTATTACGGTTATATCGTCGATTTTTTCGCTCAGGTTTAGATCCCTTGCTTTTTTGGCAAGCTTTCCGGCGAGAATTGCCGCTGAGCAGCCAGTATTTTCGCAAATCAAATCATTTATGATGTTTTTTGTCAGTGTTGACGCGCCGTCAGAAATGGTTATGACTATATCTTTTTCTAAAAGCCGCCCGCCGATTCGTTGAAATTCAACCTCCTGTATTATTCCGAGCGGCAGGGAGGAGCATTCCGCCCTCATTGTGCGATTGTCTCTGTAAATAAAAGTCGCCGCGGCTCCCGCCTTCATAAAAACCGCTTCGCCTGAATACAGATTGACGCTGAGCAGGTCAAGGGTTGCGAGTGTTTCCTCGCGGGATTTTACCATAAGTGCACAGTTCACGGTTTTTATTATACATTCTGGCGAAAAATCGGCTTTGATGAGCTGTGCGCAAAGCCCGGCAGCCATTGTACCGTCAACCGCCGCGCGCGCTCCGGAGCCCATTCCGTCAGAGAGAACAAGATTGTAATTGCCTTTTCCGTCAAGGAAATAGCTAAAGGCATCGCCGCTGTATTCCTGTCCCTCACCTATATATTGGCTCGTTCCGGTGCTGACGCTTAATGCGGTTTTTTCACAAAGATAGAGCATTGAGGAGCCCTTTTCAGCTTCTATTACCAGCGGCGGCTCAAATTCAATGCCTGTCGCGTCGTACATTGCATTCAAAACGGCTTTATTTGTCACTCTTTTTCTTTTCGGACCGCAGAGAACCTGAATGAGAGTATGATTATTTTCATCACACAAGCAAAAAACGTCCGTAACATTCACACCGATGCTCTCAAGCGTGGTTCTTGCGGTATCCGAGGTGTCGGGAATGAAAAGAATATCCCTTGTCAATTCCTCGCACATGTCGCTGAGCATCGCTGATAGCGCTGAAATCTGGTCGACTGCCACATTTCTTATGTCTTTATCCTTGCCCTCGAGGCTGTTTTTTATCGTAAATTTGTTGAAATGACCGTTGAAGCTCTCGAGCAGAGGTTCAACATGCTTACAGTTCGCGGCAAAATACGGCGGAATTAATTCAGGGCTGATTGTTTTTTCGGTTTTGAGTAGCGCGGCTATATCATTGAAGCTCTTATTTGTCGACTCAAAATTATAGTCCCAGCAGCTCGAGCGCCTGACACAACGCGAGCAGACATCGTTCCTCACCGCGTCGAAAACCGAATTTATCGAGGCAGGCGCAATCTTTCTTATGGTGTTTGAGGCGGCGTCTATAGAGCTTGAAACCGTTGATACTGAAGCCGCGGCGGTGCTGAGCTTGAATCGGAGCAGGTTTTTATAGCTCTCGCCCGAGAGCGTTGAAGCGCTGGAGCTGAAAAACTCTTCGGCTATAAAGCAGATTTTTTTTGGAAGAAGAACCATGATTAAGGCGGCTATGGCGGACTCTATAATCGACTGAACAGCCAAAAGGGTGTCCTCGCTTGACATCGCGCAGACCGCGTTTGCAGTCATAAAGCTGATAGCCGCGACAAATCTGCCGTATTGACCGAAAAATCCCGCGAGAAGTCCGCCCGCCGCGTAGCCGCTCATCAGGTGTCCGGAACCTGCTGAAAGGGACAGTGTCAGCCCGGAGGTGATTCCTGCAAGCGCACCTCCGCTCTCCTTTGAATAACGCGCCGCGAGCATAACAATAAAGGCGGCGAGGATTCGCGCGAGTGAAATGTCCATTATTTTTATAAAATCCAAAGACAGAAGAATGATGCCGAAGAAGATCATCAGACAAACCAACAGAGACGGTTTTATGTATTTCAAGCTTTTTTTCGCGGCGATTGCCTCAATAGATACCTTCATAAAAAACGCCGCACCGCCCGCAGTGATTGCCTCGGCGAGGTATAAGGCGGAATTCGCGAAGCTGATGCTGCCTGTTAACATTACTACAATGCCCGTTGAGAGTGTTGAAAGCAATGCTATGCAGGCGCAGGCAGTGTCCGATAGCGGATTACCGCTGAAGCGTCTGAAAATATAGACGCCCATTCCTGTTATCAGCAGCGCGGCGATATATCTCATCGACATCATTTCGGGGTGCGAGAGCACATAACCGAGTGCCGAACCTGAAATAGCAGCCGGTAGTCCTGTCGGATTTACGGCAGCGACAAAGGAAATCCCGAAAGGTGAATAACTGCCGAAAATGCTCGCCTGAGAGAGAATGAAGCCCGCAAGCGCGTAAGCTCCCTGGACGAGCAGAATTCTCAGAATGCCCGCCATATTTGAAAAATCTGTATGCTGTTTTATGGTTTTTATCGATAGCTTGTCCAAAATAACACCCCGAACTCAATTTTGTTCTTTGTCAAATAATTATACTTGATTTACTGCAAAGAAAAATGTCATATTCGGCAAAAGAAATTTAAGTAAAACAGGCGAAAAAGAGTGAAAAACTGTCGATTATTTTTTTGTTGCAATTATTTCTGTTTTGGTTTAAAATCTAACTGTAAGAAAGGACGGCTGTGAAGATGAAATATATATTATCGCTCGATCAGGGTACAACAAGCTCCAGAGCAATAATTTTTGACAGAGCGGGTAAAATCGTCTCAAAGGTGCAGTATGAGTTCACCCAGATTTACCCGAAAAGCGGCTGGGTTGAGCATGACCCCTGTGAAATTCTTCAAACGCAGATAAGAGCTCTCGCGGACGCTTTGATTGTCGGAAACGTTGAGGCAAAGGATATTGCCGCAATCGGAATCACAAACCAGCGTGAGACGACCGTGCTTTGGGATAAACGCAGCGGAAAGCCGGTATATAACGCGATTGTCTGGCAGTGCAGACGCACCTCGAATATCTGCGAGCAGCTGAAAGCGGACGGTTATACTGAGTATATAAGAGAACATACAGGACTTGTAGTTGACGCTTATTTTTCCGGTACAAAAATAAAATGGATTCTTGATAATGTTGAAGGAGCGAGACAGCTTGCAAAAGAAGGTAATTTGCTTTTCGGCACAATAGACACATGGCTTATCTGGAATCTGACAGGCGGCGTGCATGTCACTGATTATTCGAATGCTTCAAGAACGATGATTTTTGATGTTGATAAGCTTAAATGGGACGAATATTTATGCGCGGCTCTCGATATACCGATGAATATCCTTCCGCGTGTCGCACCCTCGAGCGAGGTGTACGGACATATCTCACAGGGTATTCCGGGTACTGAGGCTCTTGCGGGCGTACCAATTGCCTGCGCTGTCGGCGACCAGAGCGCGGCAATGTTCGGACAGTGCTGCTTTGAGATGGGTCAGGCTAAAAATACTTACGGCACCGGTTGCTTTTTGTTGATGAATACCGGAAAAAAGCGTGTGAAATCAAAAAACAACCTCCTCACCGGCGTAGCGTGGGGCTTGGACGGCAAAGTGGAATATGCCATAGAGGGCAGCTGTTTTAACGCCGGCTCAGTTATACAGTGGCTCAGGGATGAGCTTCAGCTTATAAAATCCGCGCCAGAATGCGACGAGCTTGCCGCAAGCGTAAGTGATTCCAACGGGATTTACCTTGTTCCGGCGTTCACGGGGCTGGGTGCGCCCTACTGGGATATGTACGCGAGGGGCTGCATTGTCGGGCTGACTAGGGGTGTGAACCGCGCACATATTGCCAGGGCAGTGCTTGAGGGAATTGTGTATCAGGTCGCGGATCTCCTTGAGGCGATGAAATCCGATTCGGATATAGGCTTTTCACAGCTGAGGGTTGACGGAGGCGCGTCAGTCAGTGATATTCTTCTGCAGATGCAGAGCGACATTTTAAATACAGAGGTAAACCGTCCCCGTGTAGTCGAGACAACCGCGCTCGGAGCGGCTTATCTATCAGGTCTCGCCGTGGGGTTTTGGAAAAATATTGATGAAATAAAAGCGATTCGTGAGGTTGACCGGATATTTAAGCCGGAAATTGATGAAAGCCTGAGAAAACAGAAATATAACGGCTGGAAAAAAGCTGTGGAGCGCGCTCAATCATGGACAGAGAAGGTTTGAGAAAAATGGAACTAGAAACTAGTAAAATTATCAAAAGATACAAAAGTAATCCGATTTTAAGCGAAAAGGATATACCTTATCAGTCAGCCCTGGTTTTTAATGCCGGTGTGTCAAAATATAACGGTAAATATGTGATGCTTTTCCGAAATGACTACGGCGACTCCAATACTGAAACGCTTGAAGGCACTAACCTTGGGCTCGCATTCAGTGACGACGGATTAGCATGGGAAGTCGAGCCCGAGCCTGTCTGGCAAATGTCAGACAGGGAAGTACGCAGGGTTTATGACCCGCGCATAACCGTGATTGACGGCAGAGCTTTTATCTGTTTCGCTCAGGACACCGAGCATGGAATCCGCGGAGGCATTGCTGTGACTGAGGATTTTCATAAGTTTGATATAATATCGCTTAGTGTTCCCGATAACAGAAACATGGTTTTGTTTCCTGAAAAGATTAATGGTTATTATTACCGTCTCGAGCGGCCTTTTCCGGTTTACGGGCGTTACCGCTCGAAGGGTTTTGATGTATGGATTTCCTGCTCAGGGGATCTCGAATTTTGGGGTAGAAGCAGGCTGCTTTTGGGTGTTGAGGATGTGCCCTTTGCGAACGATAAAATCGGTCCTGCGGCGCCGCCGATTAAAACCGAAAAAGGCTGGCTGACGACCTTCCATGCCGTTGATATTGATGAAAGCAGAGGGAAAAACGGCTGGGAGGATAAATGGCAGAAGCGTTATACCATGGGGCTTATGTTGCTTGACCTAAACGACCCTTATCGCGTTATCGGACTCTCTAGGTTGCCTTTGATGGTGCCTGAAGCGGATTATGAAGTCAAAAACGGCTTCAGAACGAATGTGATTTTCCCTGGGGGAATGATTCTTGAGGACAGCGGCGAGGTAAAAATTTATTATGGGGCTTCCGATACAGTCGAATGTCTCGCAGTCGCGGATGTTAACGATTTAATTAATTTTTGTCTTGAAAATAAATAAAGATATTTGTCAATAATATACAAAGGAATGAAGATAATTTGGACTATTTAGCTGAATCACTGAAGCTGCATTATAAATTGAGAGGGAAAATCGAGGTTGTTTCACGCGCGAGTGTCAAAACACGAGAGGAGCTTTCACTCGCCTATACACCTGGAGTAGCTGCGCCTTGCCTTGAGATACAAAAGGATGTTAATCTTTCCTATGATTTGACCTCGAGATGGAATACCATTGCCGTTGTCACCGACGGAACAGCCGTGCTGGGACTCGGGGATATAGGTCCGGAGGCGGGTATGCCTGTAATGGAAGGCAAGTGCGTCCTGTTTAAGGAATTCGGCGGGGTAAATGCAATTCCGCTCTGCATCCGCTCAAAGGATGTTGACGAAATAGTAAATACTGTCAGGCTGATTGCCGGAAGCTTCGGAGGGATAAATCTCGAGGATATTTCTGCTCCAAGGTGCTTTGAAATTGAAGAAAAACTTAAGAAATGCACAGATATTCCGATTTTTCACGATGACCAGCACGGAACAGCAGTCGTCTGTGTTGCGGCGCTGATTAATGCATTGAAGCTTGTCGGGAAAAAGTTTGAGGATTGCAGTGTTGTCTTCAGCGGTGCGGGGGCGGCGGGAACAGCTATCGCAAAGCTGCTGCACAGTTTGAAGGTGCGCGATATTGTGCTTTGCAACAGCAAGGGTATAATTTGTGAGGGCAATGAGGGCATGAACGAAGCGGTGGCGGAGCTTGCGTCCTGGACGAACCGCTCTTTTAAGAGAGGCTCTCTCTCTGATGCCCTTGTCGGGGCGGATATTTTTATCGGCGTTTCCGTGCCCGGAATTGTCAGCGGCGAGATGGTTTACTCGATGGCGGAAAAAGCGATTGTATTGCCGATGTCGAATCCCGTACCGGAAATTATGCCCGAAATTGCCTTAGCCGCAGGCGCTGCTGTTGTCGGTACAGGCAGAAGTGATTTCCCGAATCAAATCAATAATGTTCTTGCGTTCCCGGGAATTTTCAGAGGTGCGCTTGATGTTCGGGCGAGCGATATAAATGAAGAAATGAAACTTGCGGCGGCATATGCGCTAGCTTCGCTTGTTGACGACAAAGAGCTGAGCGCTGATTATATTATTCCCAAAGCTTTTGATATGCGTGTCGGTCCCGCTGTCGCAAAAGCGGTAGCTGAAGCTGCGATAAAAAGCGGAACAGCGAAAAAGGCGTTAGGTATTAGGAGGTAGGCGGTAGGGATTGTAACCAAAATCCAAAATTTTAAAGAGTGGGTGTTATTATGTTTAATGAGAATTATTTATCCTTGTACAAAGAGATTGATGAAATGCCCGTAATAGATACGCATGAGCATTTCACGATGTTTGAGGAATTGTGGCTTGCGAACCCTAGGGATGTCCTATGTGAATACCTTATTCACTATTTCAGTACGGATTTAATTTCTTCAGGTCTTTCTAAAGAGCAGCTTGATTTTGCCCGCTCCGGTAAGGGCGATTTACTGGAACGCTGGAAAACTGTCGAGCCGTTTTGGGAGAAATCGAGATATACCGGTTATGGAAGGGCTCTCGATATTGCCGCAAAGGAGCTTTACGGCATTGATGAGATTAACGGTAACACGATTTTAGCGCTAAATGAGAAATTTCAGCAGAGCAAAAAGCCAGGGAGATACAAAGAGCTTTTACAGGATATTTGCAAAATCGAATATAGCCTTATCGATGTTGGTGAAAATCTCGTTGAGGAACAAAAGCCGAATCTAAAATATATCTGGCAGCCATGGGACTATTGTTTCCCATTCGGCGATTCGGTGGACAGAG
The DNA here is from genome assembly GCA_031551635.1 of Oscillospiraceae bacterium. GTDB lineage: Bacteria > Bacillota > Clostridia > Oscillospirales > Acutalibacteraceae > JAVBNH01. Next base: position 39,491 of record JAVBNH010000009.1, read on the forward strand.
TATGCAAACAGATTGAGAAAAATACAGGGCTTAGGATTATCTCTCTTGATAATTGGCTTGACGAGCTTGAGGCTAAGCTTGAAGAGGTTTTACGCGTTCACAATGTTAAGGTTTTAAAGTTTGCAATCGCATACTGCAGGACTCTTCAATTCAAAGAGGTGCCGTATAGCAGGGCGAAAAAGCTTTTCGAGGAGGTCATGGACAAGCGGCAGGAGCCGGGCAGCGAACCGGAGGATTATCCTTTCCCACTCGAGCTTCAGGATTATCTTTTGCATTATTTGATGGAAAAAATCAGCAAGCTGAATTTAACCTGTCAGTTCCATACAGGGCTGCTTGAAAGCAATGCGAACACTCTTTCAAACAGTGACCCCTCAAAGCTGAATAATCTGTTTTTGAAATATCCCGAGGTCAATTTTGACCTCTTCCACATCAGCTATCCCTATCAGAATATTTCTGCGGCGCTGTGTAAAATGTTCCCGAATGTGACGATTGATATGTGCTGGGCTCATATTATTTCACCGGGCGCGAGTGTAGCGGCTCTCTGTGAATTCCTTGACGCTGTTCCCTATAATAAAATTTCCGCTTTTGGTGGCGACTATAACTTTATTGACGGTGTATATGCCCATCTGCGTATGGCTAAGCAAAATGTCGCGAAGGCTCTGGCAATTAAAGTCGAGGAAAATGTTTTTTCTGTTTCCAAAGCGGCAGAAATTGCACATTCGCTGTTTTATGACAATCCGAAGAGAATATTTACACTTTAAAAAACAAAGTGATTGGAGTACAAAATGAGACGAAGCGACAGGGAGATAAATGACAAAAAGACTATTTATGAAATCATCGAAACTGCTGAGGTCTGCAGGCTTGGTTTTTGTGCCGAAAATAGACCTTATATCGTACCGATGAACTTCGGATATGAGGTTATTAATGATAAATTGACATTATATTTTCATTGTGCTTGTAAAGGTAGAAAGCTTGACATGCTAAAAATAAATAATTTTGTCTGTTTTGAAATTGATTTGGCGTTCGGTGTCGAAAATGGCGGAAAAGCCTGCAGTTACACGATGAAATACAAAAGCGTGATAGGCGAAGGGCGAATTTTTGTCTGTGATAATGATGCCGAAAAAGAAAAAGGATTGAATCTTATTCTGACTCATTATGTAAAGGACACTAGCTTTACATTTAAAAATGAAGAAATTTCGGCTGTTACTGTTTTAAAACTGGTGGTTGAAAATATTTCAGCAAAAAGTAATATGAAAAGAGAATAAAGGATCTTATTAATATTACAACAAGGAAACAAGATAAAATTATTCACAAATTCCGCCAAAGCTATTGATAATGATGTAAAAATGATGTAGAATTAATAAAGTAACTTTTTTGCATCTGAAAAATAAAATTTTGTAAAATAAGAGAGGACGATTTCATGTTAGACGGTATCAAAACTGGTTTCCTGCGTATTTTACTCTCCCTGGGTTCATTTTTATCAGCGGTTTTTCTTGTTTTCGTTATGGCAACGAACACAACACCCGCAAGCACGGACACAGCCGAATATCTTGACAGCTTTAATTATGCCTTCACTGACGCCGTGACTATGGGTCAGGGCATAACGACAGACGGTGAATTTTTTTACACCAGTGGAACAGTTGCCGTTCTCAAGGCTACTTTCATTTCAAAAGTTGACATGAATACAGGCAAAATACTTATGCGTAACGACTTTGCGATTCCTCAGGAATTTCTCGACTATGGTATGAATCATATCGGAGGCATCAGCTATTATAACGGCTATATCTATGCTTCGCTCGAGGGCAAGCCTTATGAACGCAGCTTTATACTTCTTTTTAACACCGGTGACCTTTCATATTCCGGAAAATATTTCGAGCTGCCGAAGGAAAACCATATTCACGGCGTGCCGTGGGTGGCAGTTGACTCCGCTAAGGGTTGTTTCTACACCGGCGAATGGGATCACGCGACAAAGCTCAACGCTTATGACATTGAAACAGGCGAATTTTTATACAGTATTCCGCTCAGCGGCGGCGACCTGAACAGAATCCAGGGCGCTGAGGTTTACGGCGGCACACTTTACGCTTCAAGCGATGACGCAAAAGACATTAAGAATGTTTACGCTGTTGACCTTGAAACTGGCGAAATTACTCTTGCTTTCACAAGAAATATCAGCAAGGATGTTGACGGCATTGAGGCTGAAGGTATGACAATCGTAGAAAAGGATGACGGCACAGTTGTTTTCTATGTGCTTGATTACGATAAGCTTCTCGGCGTGTTCATCAGAAGCTATGTAATGAAATAAGATTGCAAATGCAGAGCTAATTATGGTACATTAATGGGCTGAATGCTCAACAAAAAAGACTTGAGTCGTGGGCCAGGCAAGCCAAGCCCACGATAGAATGCAGGCAATTGCTGATTTTCGGCAATTACCTGCATTCACAATTAATAGAAATAAATTGGAGAGCGATTAAATGAAAGCGATTGTTACCGTCACAGGGCTTGACAGAACAGGGATTATTGCTGAGATATGCACCCTGCTCGCAGCTCATAATATAAACATTCTTGATATAAACCAAACAGTCATGGAAAACTTTTTTACCATGACCATGCTTGTTGACACGACCTTGTCCACACAGCCTTTCGCTGAGCTGAATGCTGAGCTGAGTCTGAAAGGCGAGGAGATGAAGCTGAGCGTCAGGATTCAGCGTGAAGATATTTTTTATGCGATGAATGAAATTTAAAATTATAATTATTATTTTTTAATGAAGGGCATGGTAAACAGTGCTAACACAGTCAGAAATCATGAAAACTCTTGAGATGATTGACCGCCAGCATCTTGATGTGAGGACTATAACGATGGGAATCTCCCTTAGGGATTGCTGTCACAGCGATATAAAAATTGTTGCCGGGAAGGTTTATGATAAAATAACGCGTCTTGCTGAAAATCTTGTTAAGGTAGGAGCGGATATCGAGAGTGAATTCGGGATTCCGATTGTAAATAAAAGAATTTCGGTCACACCAGTGGCACTCATCACTGAAAGCTGTGACGGCGAGGACTGTTTTCCTGTAGCAAAAGCTCTTGACGACGCGGCAGCAAATTGCGGCGTTAACTTTATCGGCGGCTATTCAGCCCTTGTGCATAAAGGCTTTACAAAGGGTGATTTGAAGCTGATAAAATCAATTCCCGAGGTGCTCGCGGGCACAAAATTCGTCTGCTCGAGCGTTAATGTCGCGACAACTAAGGCGGGAATTAATATGGACGCGGTGAAGCTGATGGGTATTATAATCAAAGAAACCGCTGAGCTGACTGCTGATAGTGGCTCTATCGGCTGCGCGAAGCTGGTGGTTTTCGCGAACGCAGTTGAGGATAATCCTTTTATGGCAGGTGCCTTTCACGGTATCGGTGAGCCTGAATCCGTTATAAATGTCGGTGTAAGCGGTCCCGGAGTGGTTTATAACGCTCTCAGGGAGTGCCACGGTTTTCCGTTTGACGATGTTGCGGAAACAGTCAAAAAAACCGCTTTTAAGATAACCAGAATGGGTCAGCTCGTAGCTAAGGAAGCCTCAAAACGCCTCAATACTCCTTTCGGAATTATAGATTTGTCCCTTGCTCCGACACCGGTTCAAGGCGACAGTGTGGCGAGAATTCTTGAGGAAATGGGTCTGGAGGTCTGCGGTACTCACGGCACAACTGCGGCTCTCGCTGTGCTTAATGACGCGGTAAAAAAAGGCGGTGTTATGGCGAGCAGCCATGTCGGTGGGCTCTCCGGCGCCTTTATTCCCGTCAGCGAGGACGAGGGTATGATAGCAGCCGCGCAAAGCGGAGCGCTGAGCCTTGACAAGCTTGAGGCTATGACCTGCGTGTGCTCTGTAGGGCTTGATATGATTGCTGTTCCGGGTGATGTCTGCGCTTCGACGATTTCGGCGATAATCGCCGATGAGATAACTGTCGGTGTGGTGAACTGCAAAACCACGGCGGTCAGAATTATTCCGGCATCAGGTAAAAAGGTCGGCGAGAAGGTTGATTTCGGAGGACTTCTCGGCAGTGCGCCCATTATGCCGGTTCACCCGTATTCAGCCTTTGAATTCATTGAACGCGGCGGTCGGATTCCCGCGCCGATGCACAGCCTGAGAAACTAACGTGGGCTTGGCTTGCCAAGTCCGGAACACAAGTCTTGTTTTTTATTGAGCTTTCAGCCCACTATGTTACTGATTATTTTGACACAAATAAACAATAAATTAGTATTAAATGTTTTTTTATAAAAAACATTGACTTTCTGTACAATCTCATGTATAATTTTAACGAACGTAAAAAAACGCTTATTTTGTTTAATTGTTGTGTTTTTTAATTTCATTATTACATCTAATTAAGTATAGGGGGAATTCTCTATGAAAAATGCAAAGGCGCTTTCCTTTAGGGTGCTTGCATTTATTCTCGTGTTGACAGTCGTATTTTCTTCTTCGGTTCTGTTTGCAAAAGCGGAGGATGAAGGAGCTTATGAGTTTTCCTATGAACTGGAAACTGATGGCGGCATTACCCTGACCGGCATTCCAGACCTCACCGGTCTGGGCACCGAATTGGTTATTCCGGCGGAATATGAGGGTTATAAAGTAGTCGGTATCGCAGACAATGCTTTTGAAAATTTAGGCAAAGCGGACAGAAAAGAGCTTGCGCTGAGATCCGTCGATATTGCTGACACAGTTGCATTTATCGGCTCTGACGCTTTCAAAGGCTGCGATATGATTCAAGAGGTTGTTTATTCGGGAAATCTGACAGGAATCGGCAGCGGCGCGTTTGTTGATACACCGTGGTTCCAGAATTACGAGCTTGATTTTATCTATCTCGGTGACGGCAAAAACCTGAAATTTCTCATCGGTTATAAGGGCAGCGATAAAAACATAGTAATCCCTTCGACAACTGTGCGCATCGGCGACGGAGCTTTTGAAGGAAATAAAAACATAGAGTCACTTGTAATTTCAGAAAGAGTTGCTGCTATCGGGCAGAAAGCCTTCTATAATTGTTCAAACCTTAAATATGTAAGCTCCAGAGGTTCCGTTCAGTATTGCGGCACCGACGCATTCAGCGGTACGGCTTGGCTCAAGGATTATGCCGGCGAGTTTATCTTCTTCGGCGACACCCTTATAAAGTATGTCGGCAAAAAAGAAATCGTCAGCATTCCCAACACCTTCACATCTATTGCCGATTACGCCTTTGAGGGCAATAAAAGCGCGAAATATGTCAGGATTCCCACCTCGATAAAAACAATCGGTTATAAAGCATTTTACCTTTACACTGATAATAAAAATAATGTCTCAACCGATAAATACACAGAAATTTATTGTTATGAAGGCAGCGCAGGACATAAATATGCTCTTGAAAATAACTTGACCATCGCTGAAAAGCTTTATCTTCCCGGAGACTTTAATAATGATAAAATAGTTACCGCGGCTGATGCCCGCAGCTATCTCAGATTTTCCGCAAAGCTGATTCAGACAAAATCCTATGCGGTTTTGCAAGCCGGCGATATGGATTTCGACGGAAAGGTCATGGCTAATGACGCGAGACTGATACTCAGGCTTTCAGCGGGACTTGATTATTCTTCACCTGAGGAGTATTTGACCAGACCCAGCACTCCGTTTGAAATACTGATGTTCTACTCGGAAATTTTGAAGGTTGCCGCAAGAAACGAAGTAGGTTTTGATATTCTCAGATACCAGACTGTCACAGATCATAATTTCAATTTAAACACAATGTCTTACTTCACGGAATTCAAAAACCAGCTGACACCTGAAAAGAAAGCGAAATCGCAGACCTTTGCCCCCTCGTCGGTTGACGCTCTGAATTCACTTTATCTTTGCAATTTGGTTGACTCGGGAATTATTAAGTCCGCGAAATGTGTTCTGAACAGCAGCGGAAAGTATGATTTAACCATTACATTTAACAATGAAGTTGACGTTGAAGGCTCCGACTCCCTGACCTCACTTATTTTCCCGGTCGACGCAAGAGAGGATTTTAACAAAACTCTGAAGAGTCGCTGGTGGTACGGACTTTACGGCAGTTCGATTTCTTATAAGCTGACTTATAAGGATTGCGAATTGAAGGCAGTCATTGACAGAGATACCAATATGTTTGAATCAATAAATATGTCAATGAAATACTACGGCAGTGAAATTAAAGGAAGACTTGGCGGAATAACCATAAAAGATGGCAGCGGCAGCGAAGGCGGCAACGCGACTAGACAGGATAAGGTCTCCTATAGTAATTTCGTATATTAACTCAAAGCAAAAAGACGGTTCCGGACAACCGGAATCGTCTTTTCATAAGAATCAGGGCACCGGAATTTATATATATACAATTATTGTTTCGGTAAAAAATTCTTCCGATTTTAGCAATCTTAGTCGTTTTTAATAGTTTTTATAATGGGTTTGCTGTAATATTTTTCTTATTTTGGCAACATTTTTTAAAAAAACTATTGACGTATTAGTTTTTATAGTTTATAATGCATTTGTATTGAGTGAATGTGTTTAATTACATTGTATAATTCAGTACAATTCATGAAAGTATATAAACGAGCCGTTTAGAGCGGTTCTTTATATAAAAAAATAATTTTTAAAGGAAGGTTCTAAAAATGAAACTTGCGAAAAAAATGCTTGCTTGCTTGATGGCATTAGCACTTGTATGCTGCTTTGCAGCTGTTGCTTTTGCTGCAGAAGACGACACAACAGCTGCTGACACAACAGTTGCTGACACAACAGTTGCTGATACAACAGCTGCTGACACAACAGTTGCTGATACAACAGCTGCTGACACAACAGTTGCTGACACAACAGCTGCTGACACAACAGCTGCTGACACAACAGCTGCTCCTGCGACAACATCTCCTTATAAAGATGCCGGCGTTAAAATCGTTATCTCTAAGGATAAAAAAGCCGTTGTTGGCGAGAAGATCACTCTTACTTTCGCTTTAGAGAAAGCAAAGGGCATCGGCGCTGCTAACTTCTTCATGACTTATGACAAGTCTGTTTTAGAGTTTGACTCTTCTGCTGACATCGCTGCTGGCAAAGCCGGTATGGTTGTTGCTGAAAAAGTTGAAGACGGTAAGGTAACTGTAAGTATCGCTGCAACAACTGCTATTGCTGTTGACGATATCAGCCTTGCAACATTCACTTTTAAAGTATTAAAAGAAGGCGATCCTAAGCTTGACGTTACTGTAAAGGCTCTTTCTGACGGTAATAACGCTGATATGGATTATGTAAAGCCCGTTATCACAGACATCTGGGATACCGCTGCTGAATCTACAACAGCTGGAACAACAGCTGCTGGTACAACTGGAACCACAAGCGAAATCCCGAAGACAGGCGACACAGCTTCTCTTGCAGTTGCTGCTGGTCTTGTAGTTCTTGCTGGTGCTGCTTTCGTAGTATCCAAGAAAAGGAAATAAGCAATAACTTAAACGATTTAGTTTAGTTAGAAGGGAGTGCATTATTGCACTCCCTTTAGCTTTCGACAAACAAAGTTTTTCACACTTGAAAAATCTGTTAAAAAGTGTTATACTTACCACTATATTTAATTTGCCGGAAGGGGAATATTATGATTATTGAATTGAGAAAAAAAGAAGATTGCGCTTTTGACATGATTGCACTTGGTGAAATTATGCTCAGGCTTGACCCGGGTGATATGAGAGTAAAAAACGCGAGAAGCTTCAGAGTCTGGGAGGGCGGCGGAGAGTATAATGTCGCAAGAGGACTAAAAAGATGCTTTGGCTTAAAAACTTCTGTTGTCACGGCTTTTGCTGATAATGAAGTCGGCAGACTGCTTGAGGATTTTATATTACAGGGCGGAGTAGACACATCCTTTATTAAATGGGTCCCTTACGATGGAATAGGCAAAAAGACTAGAAACGGACTTAATTTTACAGAACGCGGGTATGGCGTTCGCGGAGCGGTCGGTGTTTCTGACAGAGGGCATACAGCGGCGTCACAGATGAAAAGCGGCGATGTTGACTGGGATTATATTTTCGGAAAATTAGGAGTAAGATGGCTTCATACAGGCGGAATCTTCGCGGGGCTTTCAGAAACAACAGCGCAATTGGTAATAGAAGCGCTCAAGGCGGCAAAAAAATACGGAACAATTGTATCCTATGACCTTAACTACAGACCTTCGCTATGGAAAGACATCGGCGGGCTGGAAAAAGCTCAGCAGGTCAATAAGGAAATAGCGAAATATGTCGATGTAATGATAGGCAATGAAGAAGATTTTACAGCGTCTTTAGGTTTTGAAGTTGAAGGAAATGATGAAAATCTCAAGGAATTAAACATAGACGGCTATGTAAAAATGCTCGGCGAGGTCAATAAAGCATATCCTAATCTTAAGGTTATGGCGACAACTCTGCGAACAGTAAAATCAGCATCGGTAAACGACTGGAGCGCGATTGCTTTTTCGCAAGGACAAATTGCCCGTGGCTTAGAGCTGCCCGCTCTCGAAATTTATGACAGAGTCGGCGGCGGCGATTCATTTGCCTCGGGACTTATTTACGGACTAATGCATAAAGACACTTTAAAAGAAGCAGTCGATTACGGTGTAGCTCACGGCGCTTTTGCTATGACAACCCCGGGTGATACCTCAACCGCAAGCCTCAAGGAGGTCGAGGGTATTGTTAAGGGCGCGGGAGCGAGAGTTATCAGATAGCTTATATGAATTTAGAAAATATTAATAAAATTGCTTTTGAGCTTCTCGGTAAGCGCTCTTCTCATATGGGTAAGGACATAGGTAATAAATATTATCACGGTCAGCGTGTTGCAAAGCTCGCGCTGACCTTAAGAAAAATTATTTTACCGGAATTTTACTTAAAGGATGAAATTCTGACTGCCGCTGCAATTTTCCACGACTGCATGAATGGGTACGACAATCATTGTGCTTTAGGCGCGGCTGTAGCTGTTGAGGCTTTGCGTGAAGAATGCAGCAGCGAGGAGCTTCATGAAATTGAGTATATAATCAGAAATCATGATAACAGAAAAAATGCCGGAAATAAACAAAATCCATTCAGCGATATTTTAAAAATTCACCAGGACGCGGACCATTTAGACCACTTCGGCACTTTTGATATATGGACAAGCTTTTTATATGTCATACCGAATGACTGGACTATGCCTCAGATGGCTCAGTGGCTGCATGAGGGGCGACCGCATGAGCGTGAAAAATTTTTACCTGAGCTGAATTTTGATCTTTCAAAGAAAATATATCATGAAAAGTTTGATTTCCTCAGAGATTTTGCCAGGCGTTTTTATGCCGAAGCTCAGGGTGAAATTTATAATTTAGAAGAAATACTTAAGGAATTTTAAGAGATAGAAGGTTTTTGTTTTGGACAAGGAAACCATAATTGAAAGAATTCATGAATGCGGCATAATCGCGGTAGTCAGAGCTGATAATATTGAAAAGGCTGAGGAAGTAACCGATGCTTGCGTAGAAGGCGGCATCAGAGCCATTGAATTGACCTTCACGGTACCTCATGCCGACAGGCTTATAAATTCGCTTTGCGATAAATACAGAGACAGTGAGGTTATTATAGGCGCCGGTACGGTTATGGACAGTGAAACCGCGAGAATCGCACTTCTTGCAGGCGCGCAGTTTATTGTCAGTCCGTATTTCAGCGAAGAAACCGTAAAGCTATGCAACCGCTATAGAATTGCCGTTATGCCAGGTGTTATGACTATAACCGAAGCCGTCAGAGCGATGGAAGCCGGTGCTGATATTTTAAAAGTTTTTCCGGCTGACTTATTCGGTCCGAAAATCATTAAAGCCATTAAAGGTCCGATTCCCTACGCGAAAATGATTCCGACAGGCGGAGTTGATGCGAATAATGTCGGTGAATGGCTCGAAGCCGGAGCATTCGCTGTTGGCGCGGGCAGCTCTCTGTGTGGAGGCACTGTGAAAAAAATAACAGAAACCGCAAAGCTTTTTGTTGACAATGTAAGGCGTTTTCGTGTATAATAGACAGGATATTGTAATCTAACGAACGAGAGGTTTTTTTAATTGAAAAGAGAAGTATTGGTCGAAACGTCTGCGCGTCATGTACATGTTTCAAAAAAGGATTTGGATGTTTTATTCGGTGAAGGCTATGCTCTGACAAATAAAAAGGAATTGTCTCAGCCTGGTCAGTTTGCCTGCGAGGAGAGAGTTGCCGTTATCGGTCCAAAGGGTCAATTTCCCGCTGTCTCTATTCTGGGACCCGAGAGACCTTTTTCTCAGGTTGAGCTTTCAATATCTGACGCGAGAAGCATCGGTTTGGTTGCGCCTGTCCGCGAATCCGGTGATATTACAGGCAGCGTGGGCTGTAAGCTTGTCGGTCCCTGCGGTGAGGTTGAAATCACCGAGGGTGTGATTGTAGCGAAACGACATATCCATATGACCCCTGCTGACGCGGAAGCCTATGGTCTCCACGACAAGCAGGTTGTAAGTGTGAAGGTTGATTCATCTGAACGTTCGCTTGTTTTCGGCGACGTTGTTGTCAGAGTCAGAAGTGATTTTGCGCTCGCTATGCATATTGATACCGACGAATCCAACGCGGCAATGGCCGTTCCCGGTATAATGGGCGAGATAATCTAATCACAATGAAATTCACGACCGGATGAATGCATTCGGTCAATTTTTTTATAGATTTTCTATCATAAAATATTTAAGCAGACCATATATAGGAGGTATTCTGATGAACGATTATTTCACTTTTTTACCGCCCGATGAACAGATTCCGCTTAAGCTTCGTTCGATTTATGAACAATTTGGTTATAAAAAGTTCAGCATGAGCAATTTTGAGCCGTATGATTTATACAGAGACCATAAAAATTTTATTAAAAGCGAAAGCATCATCACATTTACTGCCGCTAACGGCAGCCTGATGGCGCTTCGCCCGGATGTGACAACGAGTATCGTCAAGCATCTAAGAGAAAATACGACCACGGAAAAGCTTTATTATATTGAAAATGTTTTCCGACTTGACGAGAAATCAAGAGACTATAAGGAAATTCCGCAAATTGGTATCGAGTGCATTGGCGGCGAGATGAATTATTCTCAATCAGAAATAATATTGCTCGCCTTCAAAAGCCTTTCGGTGCTCAGCGAGGATTATAGGCTTAATGTAAATCATATGGGGTTAATAGAAGGTGCACTTGAATATGCCGGATTTAACCCTGAGGATGTCGAGGCTGTAAAAGGCGCAATAAAACATAAAAATGTTCATGACATTTCATATCTATCACAAAAAAGCAATATTTCGCAGGATAAAGTAAATAAATTATGTGCCTTTACGGAAATTAGCGGTGATTTCAACAGTGCAATTAAAACACTTGAAGAATGTATCTTTAATGAAAAAATGAAGGCTGCATATGATGAGCTTTGTGAGTTATTCGCGAATATTTCTGATTTTATTCCGTGTGAAAAATTGAATATCGATGTTTCGGTCATTAACGACATCGGCTACTATAACGCTCTTGTTTTCAGAGGTTATATTAAGGAAGCCGCGGCTGAGGTTCTTTCGGGCGGACGTTATGACAATATGATGAAGCGTTTTTCGAAAAAACAGCAGGCTCTCGGCTTTGCTTTGTATCTCGGAGAGCTGCGCAGAGCTCTGCACAGAAGCTCTAAATATGATGCTGACATTCTACTTGTCGCAAATAATATGCCGGTAAAAGAGCTTTTGGAAAATGTTGAAACGCTTCAAAAGCAAGGCTTCAGCGTTATTTGTACGAACGAAAAGGATGATTCTTTGAGAACAAAAAAAGTTCTTATTGCCGAAGAAAACGGCTTGAAGGAGGTCGGAGCAGATGCTTAGTATTGCGCTTCCGAAAGGTAGACTCGGCGACAAGGTTTACAGTTATTTCAGCAAAATAGGCTATTATTGTGAGGATATGGATCCGGATTCGCGTAAGCTGGTTTTTGAAAACACGGAAAAAGGAGTGCGGTATTTTCTTGTCAAGCCTTCAGATGTTGCGATTTATGTCGAGCATAGGGCGGCTGATATCGGGGTTGTCGGAAAGGATACCCTGCTTGAAGGCGAGCCTTCGATTTATGAGCTTCTGGATTTAGGTTTCGGCAAATGCAGGCTCGCGGTTGCGGCAAAAAATGATTTTAAGGACGATGTCAGCATGCCGCTTCGGGTCGCAACTAAATACGCCAATGTCGCCGCGAAATATTTTGCCTCGCTCAACAGGCAAATTGAAATCGTTGAGCTGAACGGCAGCATTGAGCTTGCGCCGATTTTGGGGCTTTCGGATGTTATTGTAGACATAGTCGAAACCGGAACGACGCTGAAGGAAAATAATCTTTCGGTTATCAGCGAAATCGCACAGTCAAGCGCCAGGCTGATTGTTAATAAAAGCACATATCAATTCGAAAAGGAAAATATAGATAAACTGGTTCAGGATTTGAAGGCTCTTTTATACACAAAGGAGGGATAACAGTGATTAAAATTATTGACGCGCGCGAAAACGGCTTTGTCTATGAAGCTGACCGCGCAGAGATTGTCAGTGCCGAAATTGCCGCGGCAGTCGATGAAATACTTCTCGATGTGAAACAAAACGGCGACAAAGCGGTGCTGCGGTATGTTGAAAAATTCGACGGAGTGCGTCTTGAGTGTTTGAAAGTCAGCGAAGAGGAAATAATCGATGCGTTCACACTATGCGACGATTTTTTCCTTGATACACTGCGGCTGGCGAAAGAAAACTTGGAAAAATATCACTCTAAACAGATTAGAAATGACTATATAATCAATGAAAAAGATGGCGTTATTCTCGGACAGAAAATAACACCTATTGAAAAGGTTGGCATTTATGTTCCGGGCGGCACAGCGAGCTATCCCTCAACCGTGCTCATGGATGCTGTACCCGCAAAACTCGCGGGGGTGGGTGAAATTATTATGACAACACCCGCCGGGAAAGACGGAAAAGTCGCACCCGCAATTCTGGCTGCAGCTAAAATTGCCGGAGTGAGCTCGATTTACAAAACAGGCGGAGCCGGAGCTGTTGCCGCTCTTGCATACGGTACAAAGAGTATACCAAAAGTTGATAAAATTGTCGGACCCGGTAATATTTTCGTTCAGACCGCTAAGCAGAAGGTCAGCGGTCTTGTCGGAATTGATATGATTGCCGGACCCAGTGAGATTCTTGTGATAACTGACGACACTGCTGAACCTGTATTTGTCGCGGCGGATATGCTCAGCCAGGCGGAGCATGATAAACGTGCCTCAGCGATGCTTGTTTGCCTGAGTGAGGAATATGCAAAAAAAGTTTCAACAGAGCTTGAAAAACAGATTCCATTATTGCCCCGTGAGAGCTTCGCGAGGGCATCGATTGACGATTATTCGATGATAATAATTGCCAGTGACCTTGTTCATGCTGCGGAAATCTCAAATTATATAGCGCCTGAGCACCTTGAAATCTGCATTGATGACCCCTTTTCTTTGCTTGGGCAAATTAAAAACGCGGGAAGTATATTTCTCGGTAAGAATGTTCCTGAAGCCCTCGGAGACTATCTTGCCGGTACAAATCACACTTTGCCGACCTCAGGCACCGCTAGATTTTCGAGCGCACTCTCAGTTGATGATTTTGTTAAAAAGAGCAGCTTTATTTATTATACAAAAGACGCCTTACGGGATGTGTCCGGTAGAATTGTTGATTTCGCGCACAGGGAAGGGCTTGATGCGCATGGCAGAAGCGTCAGCATAAGGTTTGAGGGAAATAATGTATGAGTAGGTTTTTTGATAAAAAATTTGAAGGCTTGAAGGCGTATATACCCGGTGAGCAGCCAAAAAATCTGGGCGAGCTAATCAAGCTCAACACAAACGAGTGCCCTTTTCCGCCGAGCCCTGCAGTTTTAGAGGCTATCAGCGCAGCGGAAGTCTTGAAGCTAAGGCTCTATCCAGACCCGACCTGCTCGTCGCTCTGTAACACTGCCGCTGACTATTTCGGCGTTGAGCCGAACCAGATTTGCTTTGGAAACGGCAGTGATGAGCTGCTTGCCTTTTGTTTTCATGCCTTTTGCGAAAAAGGCGCGGCTTTTGCGGACATCACATACGGTTTTTACAAGGTTTTTTGCTCAATGTTCGGCGTAAAAAGCGATATAATCCGCTTAAGAAGCGATTACAGTATCAGTGTTGACGACTATTCGCAGTGCCGAGGTACGCTTTTTATTGCGAATCCGAACGCTCCGACAGGAATGTATTTATCTCTTGCGGAAGTTGAAATACTTCTACGGCAAAATAAAGACCGCCTTGTGGTAGTTGACGAGGCATATATCGATTTCGGCGGAAAAAGTGCGGTGAAATTGATTTCAAATTACGACAACCTAATAGTTATCGGAACTTTTTCGAAATCGCGCCAGCTTGCCGGAGGGCGCCTGGGCTATGCCATATCGAATCCGGAAATCATCGGGGAGCTGAATACTATGCGCTTCAGTTTCAACCCCTATAATGTCAATCGACTGACCTTGCTTGCGGCTGAAGCGGCTATTAGGGACGATAAATATTTCGAGTTTTGCAAAAAAATCATAATGGAAAACCGTGAGTTTGTCAGCGGGGAGCTTGAATATCTTGGCTTTACAGTTTTGCCGAGCCTGAGTAATTTTATTTTTATCAGTAATAAAGAGATTTTGTCCGGAAAAGAATATTATCAAGCGCTTAAAGAGCGCAATATTCTTGTGAGATATTTTGACGAAGACAGGCTGCAGGATTTTGTCAGAATTACCATTGGCACAAGCGAAGAAATGGACACGCTACTTGACGCGACCCGTGAAATCTTAGGCATTGAAGAGGTGGCGGACTTATGATTGCAATTATCGATTATGGCGTAGGGAATCTTTACAGCCTTTCCTGTTCATTGAAATTTTTAGGAATCGACTGCATCATTACTGCCGATAAGGAAAAAATAAAAGAAGCGCAAAGGCTGATATTACCCGGAGTCGGCGCATTTGCGGACGCGTATACACGCCTGCAAAAAACCGGTCTTGTTCCTGTTGTGCTTGAGGAGGCGGCAAAAGGGAAGCCGCTTCTCGGGATTTGCCTCGGCATGCAACTTCTGTTTGAGGAAAGCTTTGAATACGGCCACTGTAAGGGTCTCGGACTGATTCGCGGAAGTGTCTGCCCGCTTGAGCCGGATTTACGCAGCGGGGGTTTCGATTATAAGGTTCCTCAAATGGGGTGGAATAGCTTAAATATAAAAAAGAGTGATAATCCGCTCATGAAAAATACGGAAAACGGCGAATATGTATATTATGTTCATTCCTTTTACGCAAAAAACTGCGAGGCTTCGATTGTCGCCAGCTCCGATTACGGGATTGAAGTTACAGGGGTTGCGGCAAACAAAAATGTCTACGGCTGTCAGTTTCATCCGGAAAAAAGCGGAAAAACGGGACTGAGGATATTGCAAGCGTTCAATGAAATTAGTACCTTATTGGGCTGAAAGCTCAACAAAAAACAAGACTTGGGTTGTGGGCTAGGCAAGCCAAGCCCACGTTAGTATAAAAGGTGATATTGGATTATGAAGATTTTCCCGGCAATTGATTTGAAAGGCGGCAAGGTTGTTCAGCTAATGCAGGGCGATTATAGTAAGGTCAGCTATTTTGATTATGAACCTTGCGAAGCTGCACAGTTTTTTAAGTCAAAGGGCGCTGAGTATCTGCACATTGTTGACCTTGACGGTGCGAAGGATGGCAAGCTGTCGAATTTTGATGTTATTTCGAGAATTATTCGTTCGACTGATTTGTTTGTTGAGGTCGGCGGGGGTATCCGCGATGAGGAGCGCATAGAAAAGTATCTTGACGCGGGAGTCGCCAGAGTAATTTTAGGGACTGCCGCGGTCAATAATTTTGAATTTTTATGCGAAGCCGCGTTGAAGTATAAGGAAAAAATCGCAGTCGGAGTTGACGCGAGAGACGGTTTTGTCGCGGTTGACGGCTGGCTGACAGTGACGAAGCTGGACGGAATTGAATTTTGCCGGAAGGTCAGAGATGTCGGCGTAAAAAATGTTATTTATACCGATATTTCCCGCGACGGGGCAATGAAGGGCATGAATTTTGATATTTATGAGAAGCTGATGACGGTTGAGGGGCTTGAAATAACCGCTTCCGGCGGCGTCAGCACCCTCGACGACCTCATAAAGCTTGACGAAATCGGAATCACGGCTGCAATCACCGGGACGGCGGTTTACACAGGTGCTATAGACCTCGAGGAGGCAATAAATAGGTTGAAAAAATAGAAAGGCAGTGATTTTATGCTTGCAAAAAGAATTATACCCTGTCTCGATATCCGTGACGGCAGAGTTGTCAAGGGTATGAATTTTAAAGGGATTCAGGATGTCAACGACCCGGTGGAGCTTGCGAAATTTTACAATGAGAGCGGAGCGGACGAGCTGGTTTTTTACGATATTACCGCAACCTATGAAAACCGCCCTCTTTTTACGGATGTGCTCGAAAGGGTAGCCGCGCAGGTTTTTATCCCTCTGACTGTCGGCGGCAGCATAAGGAGTGTCGCGGATTTTGACCGCGTACTCAAGTGCGGAGCAGACAAGGTTAGCGTAAATTCCGGCGCTGTCGCGAACAAAAATATTATTTCAGAAGCCGCGAAAAAGTACGGCAACCAGTGCGTTGTTTTGTCAATGGATGTTGCGAGGGTTGAGGGAAAATTCCATGTTTTTGTCAAAGGCGGCAGGGAGGACACAGGGCTTGACGCCGTCGAATGGGCAAAATTCGGCGAGGATAACGGCGCGGGTGAGCTGGTTGTTAACAGCATAGACACTGACGGTGTTAAAAACGGCTTTGACCTCGAAATGCTTGACGCTATTGCTGCGAGAGTGAAGCTGCCGATTATCGCCTCAGGCGGAGCAGGAAAAAAAGAGGATTTTTTGGAGCTTTTTAAGCACGAGGGTATGGATGCGGGGCTCGCGGCAAGTATTTTCCATTTTCGTGAAGTCGAAATCAGCGAATTAAAAAAATATCTCGCCGAAAACAATATATTGGTTAGATCTTGAGCAAGGAAGAATAATATGAAAAATAGAAAAAAAACTATAAAAAAGATTTTATTGACTTTAGCAGCACTTTTATTGGCAGTTGTTTTAAGCGTTTGCGGAATATTATTTGTATATGTTCCGTCTTATTTAAGCAGTAAGGAGGCTTTTGATATTTCAAAAGTGGATAATATGGGAAAAATAAATGTTATGAGCTGCAATGTCCGTTGTTTTTCGCCGACCGATTTCGGCAAAAAGAGCTGGTTTTACCGCGCGCCGCTTGTTCTCGCGAATATCCGTGACAACGCGCCGGACATTATCGGCTTTCAGGAGGTTATGCCCCTGCACTATGATTATTTGACAGAAAATCTTATCGGTTACGACAACATTATAACCTACCGCGACGAGTCACTGCTGAGTGAGGGCTGCCCTGTATTTTTCCGTAGTGACAAATATACACTGAAAGACAAGGGCTCTTTCTGGCTTTCAGAAACGCCTGAAAAAATGAGCCGTGACTGGGATTCCGCTTGCTACCGTATCTGCAGCTATGTTATCCTGACAGATATCGCAAGCGGAAGAGATTTTGTGGTGTTTAACACGCATCTCGACCATGTCAGTGATGAGGCGAGGGTTAAGGGTATTGGCGTTGTGCTCGATAAAATCAAGCAGTTCGGCGGTTTACCATCAATTCTGATGGGCGACCTTAATGCCGCTGAAAATTCCGTAACCTATAAAAGCGCCACGGAAAACTTCCTTGACGTTAAATATCAGACCGAGGACACCATGACCTCCTGCACTTTCCAGGCTTGGGGTCAGGCTCTGGATAGACCTTGCATTGACTATATTATGATTTCAAAAACAGGCTTCAAGGTTGATAAATACGCGGTTATTACAAAGACCTATGACGGTGTTTATCCCAGTGACCATTTTCCGATTTTTGCTGAGCTTGAATTAATTTAGCTGTTTAAATGCAAAACACCGCGTAAAGCGGAACAGACTTTATATTGTTTTCAAATCCGAAGTTTTTCGCTGAAACTCGAATGGAGTAAGCAGGCTTATATTTTCCGATGAATAGATTAAGGCTTTTTGATTTTGTTCTGATACCTGTTTTAACTTCAAGTGCGATAATTTCGGAATCTTTTTGTAAAATAAAATCAAGCTCCGCGGTACCCTCGCTCGTCCAGTAATATAAAGCATAATTCTTGGCTGCGAAAGCCTGTGCAACATAGTTTTCACATATTGCTCCCAAAAAAGCGTTGTCGATTTTTCCCGCTGCTAATATTGTCTGCTGTGAAATTCCGCTTTTTACTCTTAATAATCCGACATCGCTCATATATAATTTGAAGCTTGAGAGATCGCTGTAGACTGAAATCGGCTCCATGACATGTTCGATACGCGTGCATTTTAATACCACACCGGCAAAATGCAGCCAATCCAAGGCTGAACCCAAAATGGTTGCTGTTCCACCGCGTTGAACCAGCTTATATTGAAATTTTTTATTATCCTTTGCGAGTTGAACAGGAATTGAATTATATGCCGCACGAATCTTCACACTCTCAGCATTTGTGGCGTATTTTGCCATATCAGCGATGTAGTCATTGATGACTTTATTTTGAATATCCGGAACAGCGAGCAGGCTTCCGCTCTGTGTATATGTGAGAACAGCGCGGGGCATCCCTCCGATTATGAGATACAGCTTGAACAAATCAAGGGCTTTTTCATGTAAAGCCAAAGGCAGAGCTGAATTGTTTTCAAATGCCTGTTTTATTTCTTCACATAGCGCTTCTTCATTAACAGCCCATAAAAATTCTTCAAAATCCAAAGGATAAAGAGTAATAGAATCCACATTGCCGACCGGAAAAGAATATTGTCCGCGATTTATAGCCACACCCAAAAGGCTTCCTGCACATACGATATGATACTCAGGAGTTTTTTCGTTAAAATATTTCAGAGAAGTCAGAGCGCGTTCACAGGTTTGAATTTCATCGAAAATAATAAGTGTTTCACCTGGGATAATTCGTTCGTGAGTTTCTGTTTCTAAAAAGCGAATAAGGCGTTCCGGGTCAATATTCTCTGTAAAATATGAGCTGACTGTTTGATTGGTTTCAAGGTTTGCATAAGCTACATTTTTATAATGCTGTGCGCCGAATTCTAGTAGAATATGTGTTTTGCCAACTTGCCTGGCGCCGTAAACCAATAGCGGCATACGATTTTGCAGTTGGTTTTTCCATTCAATCAGTTTTTTCGTTATTTTTCGTTTCATGATAAACTCCTAAAAAATGTTAAGTGCATTATATCATGATTTCATCCTGCGCAAGCAGGATGTGCGGCAGTGCCGCGAGGGCGCAGCCCAAATCAACCATTCAATGTTCTCCGAAGTTCTAGCGAACTCTGTTCGCGTAGAAATTCGTGAGGCTATTATATCATGATTTCATCCTGCGCAAGCAGGATGTGCGGGAGTGCCGCGAGGGCGCAACCCAAATCAACCATTCAATGTTCTCCGAAGTTCTAGCGAACTCTGTTCGCGTAGAAATTCGTGAGGTTATTATAGCATAATATGACTTTTATGTCAAGAAAAATCAGAATATTTTGATTTTTCTTGACATAAAAGTCAAAAAATCAGAAAAAAGAACCCCGCCGGAAAAATAACCAGGCGGGGAATAATTGATTTACTGGGCAATATCATGCTAATTTTAATTAAAATAGTCGGTTTATATCGTGAGCAAATCCTTTTGCTCATTCGCAAAAGGGCACCCTCGTTAACCTTCTTTTTTAATTTGGAATTAATATCAATACCCGGCTTTTATAATTCCGTTTGGAGTGCGAATGCTGCCTCTAGCCCATTCGAGCTCAGGGATTTCCGCTGGCTTGATTTCATAGTCGCTCCAGTTGAAGCTGCCTTCTTTTTGCCGGATTCCCAAAATATCGGTAAAGAAATATTCAACGACAGAGCCGAACATAGGATGGTTTTTTGAGTTTCTTCCGCTCCATTCCTCCCAGAGCGTAGTCGCGCCGCTCCTGCGCATAAAATCAAAGGAAATTTCATGCGCCGAGGTGAGCAGCTTATAAGCGAGTGAAGCGTTGCCGCTCCTGAAAAGTGTCTTTGTCAGAATATCCGTTCCGAAAATGCCAGTGTCGTAATGTCCGAGTTCATTGTAACGCTTGACAATATTACCAAGAAGACGCTCATCTCCTAGAGCGATATCATACATAAATGCGTCCGCCGCCTGCGCACCGCCGAAAAAGCTGCCGCTGTCCTTATCGAAGAAGTTGCTCATCAATGCCTCCTTGCAGGAGGCTGTTTTTTCGTCAATAAAGCTTTTGTCGCTGTCTGTTCCGAGGATTTCCGCCACCTTGTTCGCTATTTCAAGACATTTCACGAAATAGTAGGTGTTCACAAAAGGCTCGCTGATTATCAGCTTGTTTCCCGGCGGGTTCCAGTCACCTAGACACCAGCCGAAGTCCTCCTCGCGGACAACCAGACCGTTTTCACTGCGTAAATCGAGGTAATGAAGGTATTTTATTATGTGCGGATAATATTTTTCCAGAATATCAATTTCGCCCGTAAAAAGATAGTAATTCCACGGCACAATTGCTATTGCTCCGCCCCAGCCACCGGGTCCGCCGCCTCCGCCATAGAAAGGAGCGGTGTGCTGGACATGACCGTTGTATCTGTCCTGACAGTCGGCAATGTCCTGCATCCATTTTCGGTACATTGCCTTCGCGTCATAATTTGTCAGAACCGAACGCACGGTAATCTGACCGTCGCCTGTGTAGCCGAGGCGTTCGCGGTGGGGGCAGTCGGAAGGCACGCAGCAGTGAATATTGTTGCTCTGTGTGCGGATATATGCGTTATATATCCAGTTCAGTGTCTCGTTGCTGCTCTCAAATTCACTGATGCATTCAATTTCCGAGTGAACCACGCGGAACTCGATTACCTCCGCGTTCCCAAGCACTTCAAAATACCGCGCGGCGTGCCATGTGAAGCGCGGGTATAGCTCACCCTCATAGTCGCCGTCATTGATGAAAACATCTCTCTGCATTCGTGCGGTGCCGCCTGTTGATTCAAAATCAAGCGAGCCGTCCTCAAAAAGCCAGTCGGCATAGCGCACAAAAACGGTGTCGTCCCGCCTTTTGTTTGAAAAACGCAAAACCGCGTAACCTGAAACAGCTTCACCCAGGTCATAGGTTTTGCAATCGCCGAACTCGCGGATGCATTTCGGCTCGATTAGGCGAATAACCTTATCGCTGGGGCATTCCTGCTTGCAAATCAAGGATTTCGGCGCGGGAACACTGTAGTGTTTTTCCCAGTCAGAGCAGTCAAAACACGGTTCAAAGCACCCATTTTTCGCAAGGCGCATATCATGGGTTTCACCGAAATAGATATTGGTTCTGGTAATTTCACCCGTATCGAAACAGCCGTTTTTGTCCGAAACGAAACACAGTTTTTCGCCGCTTTTCGTCTCGATTGTGATTTTATAGCACAGTTTAAGCTGACCGCAGCGGGTAAAGCCCTCGTTGCGGCTCTCGTGCTGAGCGTACCAGCCGTTACCTATATGGACACCCAGCACATTTTCGCCGTCTCTGAGCGAATGCGTTATGTCATAATTCAAATAATAAATTCGGTGAGAGAGGGTGTCAAATATCGGCATATTAATTTTATCCAGCGGGCGTTTTTCATAGTCGGACCATGCGGGGACATTCAAATCTTCGCTGATTCTCTCGCCGTTAATGTATAATTCGAAAAATCCAAGACTGGTAATGTCTATACTCGCGCTTTTGACCTCGCAGGCTGTAAATGAGCGTCTGAAGCGGACTGCTTCAGCGTCCTTTTTAAATTCCAGCCACTCGCAGCCGTCAAAAACAAGGTTTTTTGCCATATGGGTGTGAGGAATATGACCGTCCATATATTCAACGCCGTAAGGTGCGAAGCCGAATTTTTCATAGAAGGGTACAGCGTAGGTCTGGGCTCCCAAAGAGAAGCTTTCAGCGCCGAGCTGTTTCGCTTTTTCCATCAGCTCATTCATTATTCTCGCGCCGAGATGGCGGCTTCTATAACTGCGCAGTACCGCCACACGCCCCGGCGAAAAGTCATGATTGCCGCCGCTGTTTTCGAAAATTCTGCCGCAGGCTACTGCCTTTTTATCGTCGTAAATTACAAGATGGTGACAGGTTTCGTCATGCTCATCGAATTCGTCGGCAACCGAATACCCCTGCTCATCGCAGAATACAGCTATCCTGACCTCACGCGCGTCATCGTAGTTCTCACCGGGCAAAATAAATTTTGATGTTATCATATTTTTTCCTTTATTTTCTTCCTATATTATCAAGTGGTATGGGCGCGAAGAAGCTGAATTGTGAATTGTCGTTGAATGTGTAATCCCCGCCTGCGAAGTCAACAAAGCCGATATCGTTGACAGCAAAAATTTTGTTATTTTCAATATTCGCGTATTTTTTAACACCGTCGTCCAGCATTCCGATATTCTTTTTGGGGGATAAAATTATATTGTTGTAAACATGTCCGTTCGGGTTTATCGCATAATTTTTATCCTTGTTGTTCGCGTTATAGCCGAGCATCAGGTCAATACCGGGATATTTATGACCCCAAGCGGCGTTGAGTGCTTTGGCTTCTGCGAGAAGCTCCCAGTGCCTGCCTGTCGATTCCTTGACATAGCTCTTGTACCAGCCGTCGTCATGATAACCCGAATAGGTGCGGTCATCGTAATAAATCGCTGTTTTCGCGTTGATTATGAGGTTGTTTGACACGTCAATATCCCTGCCGCTGCCGATAAGGAAGGCGTTCCCTGGAATATTGATAAGGAGGTTGCCATATGCTGTCTGACCGGCGAGACCGTCGTCAAAATAGATTCCGTTCGGTGTAAATTCACCTGTCCCGATGTCTGCAATGATATTGTAGCGGAGAATATTACCGTAGTAGCTCAGGTTACGCCCTGCATAAATCGCGCCCGCGTCACTTGAGTGGCGGACAACATTGTGCAGGTAGTTGTTCTCAATAAGGTGCTCGTTACCCTCGTAAAATATCCCCATATGCGGGGCGTTGAATATTTCGTTATTCGCAACAACATTCCCGACACCGTGAAGCGAAACACCTGACGCATAAGTTTTTTGAATCTCCGCGTAGTCGTGAATACTGTTGTTTTTAACTGTGTTATTCTCAAAAACCAGACCGCCCGCGCGGATATCAACGCCCTGTGAGTTATACATATCAGAGCCGAGGTAAACCGCATCCTTGCCTATAGAATAAATTTCGCAGCCGGAAAGCTCGTTGCCGCTGCCCTGCACGGTTACACCTCTCGCTGCTGCGTTTGAAATTTTTGAGTACCGCAATGTGCAGTTTTTGCCGAAAATTTCGGCGCAGGAGCCTCGCGTACCGCTGAAATCTATGCCGTCAATTACGATATTTTCCGCAGTGCTCCCGATTTTTAAGAGGCTTCCGGTATAAGTCGTAAGGGCTATCTCACTGTTCGCGAAGTCCGCGGGAGGATAGAAGTAAAGCTTATTAGCATTTCTGTCTATATAGTATTCGCCGACTGTGTCAAGCTCCTCAAAGACATTGTAGAAAGAATACAGCGCGCCCTCCTTGTAGCCGTAATTGCTGACATAGCTAGTTGTGACGGCGGCGGTGTCTTTATTGTAGGCTGCAATTGTCGTTGAGCTGTCCGCCCAGTCCCAGAAGAAATAGCCGAACATCCACACATCCTCAAGTGTCTGCCACTTTTTAACGCGGTTGTTAGTCTCCTCGTCAAGGGTAAAGGTGCCGCCCTTGTGGTTGCGTCTCTGTGCCCAAGTGTTGTCATAATTCTGCGGGCTTGGTTCTGAGCAGTCGCCGACATCAAGCACCTTGTTTATCTTGAGATACTGTGAGTTATTCGGGTAAGACGCGAGAGTCTGGCGGGAATCATTGCAGAAAAATTCGCCGGGCAGAATACCGGTGTGGTCACCATCATATTTATAAGCGGTTGAATATGCGCCGATGGAATAAAGCTTACCGTAGTCGGCTTTGCTTATGCCGTATAGTGATAAATCAACGCTTTTTACCTTGTCGGCGGCTGAAGGGCTAAGCCTTGCTTTTTCTGCGGTATTGAGTGATGTAAAGTCAGCAGGGTTAAGCGTTGCCGCTCCTGTGACGGTAACGGGACTTTCGTCATATGCGGCGAATTTAAGCTCGTATCCTTCGCCGATATTATCTCTTTCGTCAAAGCTGAGAAAATTCGCATTACCCGAGTATTCACCGCCGAAAACCGCGACTGTAAGGTTTCGCTTGGTACCGTTCATAGCTGCGATTTCGGCTCGAGCCGCGTCCTGAGCCTTTGTCAGTGTCTTGAACGGAGCGGCTTTGCTGCCGGTGTTCGCGTCGTTTCCGCCCATGGCACTGACATAAAAATCCGCGTCATCTATAGCTGCACGCGCGGGCTCAGTGTAAGGCGTAACGAGCGGCGCGGGTGTTACAGGACTTATGCCGTCCCTGTTTTGCTTATAAAAAAGCGAGCAGAAGGTGTTGTTAATAAAGAAATAAATTTTTGTAACCGTGTTTTTTATGCCGGTTAAAAATTTGCCGTCCTCCTTCGCCGTGTTCACCAGCTCAAGCGAATATCCAAGGTCACGGACTTCATAAAAAACAGGTGTTGTCCGTGCAACTTCGGCGTTGTTCGGGGAGTGAATGCTCATCATCAGCTTACCTTCAAGCGAGGTGAAGAGCATGCCGTGACCACCGTCATATTTATTGAAGCTGCCGTTTTTCATATAGAGCAGGAAGGGGTCCTGCACCCATTTGCCGTCAATTTTGCCGTTTACCGAGCGGGCTGTCGCGACACAGTAGCCGTTCTTGCTGCTGCCCGACCAGAGCATCATCAGCTCTCCGGTTTTAGTTGTGTAAAGCCAGCAGCCGTCTGTGACATTGTTGCTTTTCTTTGTCGGCAATTCACCAGACTTAAAAAGTGAAATCGGCTCAGAAATAAAGGTTGAGAGGTCATCGCTGAGCTTTGCGGCGGAAAAATCGCCCTTGCCGTCCGGCATGGAGGTCCATTCATGGACAAAAACCATCCAAGGCTGATTGCTCCTGTCGACATAAAGCGTTCCGTCAATAGCATCCCAGTCCTTCGGAGTCGCATGACCCTGCGAGATTTCCATAAAAGGACCGAGGGGGCTCGCACTGCGGAAAACAGAAACGCCCCGATGATTTGTCAGGGAAGAGAAATAAGTCGCGAACAGGTAGAAGTTGCCCTTATAGTAATGGCATTCCGGCGCCCAGAAATTTGTCTTACCGTCAAAGCCGGTGGGAGGAGTGCAGACATTGAAAGGACCTGCCCAGTTTTCCAAATCCTCGCTGACATAGCAGCCGTAAATGCCGCCGCCTGTAGCCGCGCCGGTGCCGTACATGTAGTATTTGCCCTCATGCACTAAGACGCAGGGGTCACGCAGGGAGATGTCAAGGGTTTTCTTTGAATAGTTCATAGACTCACCTACAGGTGTAATTTCGAACAGGGAAAAAATGCTCAGAATCATTGCTAAGCTCAGAATAATGCTGACAGTTTTTCTACTTTTCACGATAATCCTCCTTTGTCTTGTTAAATGATGCTTTTTAAAATCATCGCGAGCAGTTTATAAAAAACTACCGTGTTTTAACTCGCGACCAATATCCAGCATCCAGCATCCAGCGTCCAGTGTCTAATTTGGTATAATAGTAAAGCTGACAACAAGTTCCTCCATTGAGGCATCTCTTTTGTATTCGTCAAGCGTGTCAGGTCCGCATGCGCAGGAGCCGGAACCCCTCTGGAAGCTGTCAAGCGACAGGAAAACGGTATTTTCGTCCTTCAAATCCTCCTGATGTTTCGCTTTTTCAAGGCTCTCTTGAGTATAATCATGAACACTGAAGGCGAATTTATCATAGGCGTAAATTGTCAGACCTCTGCCCTTTTTGTCGCTCAGCTCAAGCCATTTTGTCTCGCAGTGGTCACCGTTGTCCTGGGGATATATATAAGGCTCGTGCATTGCCTTGACTGTCGAGGAATAAATACCCATCGGTGACTGGGCAATAATATCCGGCAGATTTTCTTTTTCGCCCCTGCCGTAATATTTTACATTATCAAGCTCCTTCGCAAGCTCAAGTGTCAGTCCGAAGCGCGCGAGGTCAACCGGAGCGTCGTCGCTCGCGACCTCAAGCGAGGCGGTGACATCCATTGCGCCGCTTGCCCAAATCGCATAATTTACATCAACATTATAAAACACCTTTTTGCCGACCTTCAGCTCGTAAAGCACGTAGACATTGACGACAGCATTGTCAAGCTCGACTATTATGTCGGCGGCGACAGACTTCATCTTGTCAAGCCCGCTCTGCTTCCAGAGTCTCTTCGGGTAATGGTCATTATCAAGGAAGGCACGCCATAAATTCGGCAGGAAGCCCTTCACATTTCCGGCGGGAGTCTGGTTGATATATTCTTTTTTGTCAACACAGTAATTCAGCAGTTGACCGTCCTCATCGGAGAACTTGACAAAACCGTTATCGAATTTTACGGTGATGATATTATCATAAATTTCAGCGGAGATTTTGTCGCCGATTTCAAACTCGAACTCGTATTCGACATCGTTCAGCACCAGCTGCTCGAGAGCCATTAGATTGCCGTCCTCAAAATAACTAAGGTTGAGGTGGTAATCCTTTTCCTCACTGATTTCCTTGTGCTTAATCTCCACCTGCTTTGTCGCCTTCGGCGCGAGGTCAAGCTTTTTCAGCTCGCCGCTGTCAATAACAAGGCCGTTTTCAAGCAGCTCCCAGGTGATTTTGAGGTAGTCGGCGTTGCGGAAACGGTTTGTGTTCAAAAACTCAAACATACCGTTTCCGAGGGATTTCGCGCGAATCGGGCGGTAGACAACCTGCATTTCATACGCACCTGTATGAGGTGTACGGTCAGGATAAACAAGCGCGTCGACGCAGAAATTGCCATCGTGCTGTTTCTCACCATGGTCGCCGCCGTAGGTGTATTTATACTTGTATTTTTTATCCTCGGGTCCGTGGAAAACCGAGTGGTCAGCCCATTCCCATATGCAGCCGCCCATAAACTGGTCGCCCGCGTACATGACCTCCCAGTATTCCTCCAAATTGCCCGGACCGAAGCCCATTGCATGGCAGTATTCGCAGAAATAGAAGGGCTTTCCGAAATAACGCTTGTCGACTTTGTGGTTATTGGTTCTCTTGTGCTTGAGCATATCGCGTATGACTGGAATGGAGGTATACATCTCGCTGATTACGTCATACGAATGACGTTTTGTACGCACAACACCCTCATAATGAACTGGAATCTGCGGGCAGACTTCATGAAGGTATTTGTAGCACACATCGTGGCACTTGTAGCCGCCGGCTTCGTTTCCGAGTGACCACATGGTGATGCAGGCGCGGTTGCGGTCGCGATAATACATGCGCTTGACGCGGTCAAGGTAATGCTTTGCCCATTTCATATCCATGCTTATCCAGTCTGTATGCAGACCGAGGTCATGCAGTCCGTGGGTTTCAATGTCAGCCTCATCAACGACATAGCAACCGTAAACATCGGCGAGAATCAGGAAAAATGGGTCAGAGGGATAGTGAGAGGTCCTGACGGTATTGACATTGAGGGACTTCATGAGCTTAATGTCGTCCTCAAGATCCTCGAGGGTCATCGCGTAGCCGCGCACAGGATGAGTGTCGTGATGGTTGACGCCCTTCATCTTGATGTTTGCGCCGTTGAACAGGAATACCTCGCCCTGTATTTCAACAGTTTTGAAGCCTGTAAAATTGCGAAGGCACATAAGCTCTTTGCCTTCCTTCACAACGCTGAGATATAAGTCATAAAGAGTCGGAATTTCAGCGTTCCATTCTTCTACATTCAATTTCTTAAAACTAAAATTTACAGCTTCAGAAGCTTTCACGCTGTCCTCGCAGAGAAGCTTGCCGTCCTTTGTGAAAAGAGCGGCGTTGACAATTGTTCCTGTGAGGTCGCCGCACAGCATAGCTTCAATATTCAAGTCATAAGTCTTGCCGCTCTTTGGGGTTTCGAGCTTGAAATCCCAAAGGAAGGCATCCGGCTGTTTCGTGATATAAACATCCCTGAAAATGCCGTTTTCGCGGAAGAAATCCTGCGCCTCAAGGAAGGAGCCATTGCACCACTTGAAGCTGACCGCAAGCAGCTCATTGAGCCCGTTTTTAATATAGGGGGTGATGTCAAATTCGGCAGTGTTGTGCGAGCCCTCGGAGTAACCAACGAACTGACCGTTTACATATAAGCCGATATTGTTTGCAACTCCAAGGAATGTGATTCGGTGGGTTTTTTCCGCGCCGTTTATCATAAATTCCTTACGGTAGACTCCGCAGGGCATATCCTCCGGAACCTCAGGAGGGAGGGTTTTGAACTGATAGGGGCAGTTGAGGTAGACAGGCTCCTCATAATGACCCTCACGCTGCCAGACAGAGGGGACATGAACGCTGTCAAATTTCATCCTTAAAGTGTCAATAACAGCGGGCATTTTCGAGTATTGCTTATAGAATTTAAATCCCCATTCGCCGCTAAGGCAGTCAAGCATATCGCTCTCATATCGTTCTTTTCTGAAATCGGTTTTTTCAAGGATGGATTTTGCCGAAAAAGGTACAAAATAAGCTCTCGGCTCAAGCTTATTGAGCTCATAAACCTTAAAATTCGCGTGATTCTTAAAATTGATATTATACTTCATAAAATGATTCCTTTCCTCATGGAAAAATTTAATCTTTTGACCAAAAATAGTATATCATATCATTGGTATTTTTACAATGTTTATAAGAGATAAATTATTTTGTTTTTTGTTAAATATATTAAATTTTTTATTGTACATCACTGCTCAATGTGTTATAATTTAATAACAAATATGTATAAAAACATTAGAGAGTTGGATTTATTTATGCCTGAAGAACTAAAAGTTGCATTGGTCGCTGATTTGCATTATTATTCACGAAGCCTTGGAGACAGCGGCAGCGCCTATGAAATGCGTTCGAAAACAGACCAGAAATGTCTGGCTGAATCGGGAGCGATTATTGATTCAGCTTTTGAAATATTAAAAAACTCCGATGCTGATGCCGTTTTGATAGCCGGCGACATCACCAATAACGGCGAAAGGGTTTCCCATGCTGAAATAAAAGAAAAGCTCCTTGAGCTGCAGAAACACAAACCGGTTTTTCTTATCTACTCCACTCATGATTTTTGCTCGAACGGACTTGCGAAACGCTATTCCGGTGATGATATTATTAACGATGTCGAATGCGTAAAGCAGGATGAACTGCGTGAGATGTATTTTGACTTCGGAGTGAAAAATGCGATTTCGGAATTTATACACCCTAACGGCTCCTCCTCATATTGCACGAAAATCAAGGAGGGCTACAGGCTTCTCGGGATAAACGACGATTACAGCGGCAAGGGCAAGGCGGGCTACACTGACGAGCACCTCGAATGGGTTCTGCAGCAGATTAAGGACGCGAAGGCGGCGGGTGACGAAATTTTTGCGATGGAGCATCATTTGATGATGCCGTGTCTCTCAAAGCTCGTGAACTCGAGCCAGCTTATAAGTGACTGGCAGTCGCGTGCGAATATCCTTGCAGACGGCGGTCTTGAGTATGTTTTTGTGGGGCATTCGCATTTTCAGCGTACTGCGAAAATCACCACGGAAAACGGAAATACGCTGCACCAGATTAATCTCGGCTCGCTGTGCGGCTACCCGATGCCATATACATATTTCACTCTCAGCAAAAACAGAGCGACAGTCGAGGTCAGGCACCTTGAGAGCTTTGTTTATGACGGCAAGACACTAGGTTTTGATTTTATCAGAAGGCACACTGCCGGAGTTTTTACCGACATTGTCGCCTGCGCTGTAAACAGTGAGGAGCTTCTGACAAAAAGGCTGAGCGCACAAGGCATAAAGACTGATTTTGTCCACGCGAATTATAAGCTTATTCAGAAAGCGGCGGTTTATCTTAGGGATGTTAATGTGAAACGCGCATTGAAAATTATCAGCAGACTAACCATATATACTGTTTTTGATAAAAAGCAGATAAAAGCAGCCTTCAAAAAAATTGAGAAAGTCACAAAAGAGACTGAGGACAAAATAAAACGAACGAAAACAGTAGTAAAAATTTTAAACAAAGCCTCCTTTGGCGGTGGAGTTGACCGTGAGGCGGCTAAGCAATTTGAAAAAGACAGCTTTTTTGACTATATTGAGCTATTGTTTCTTGCGGTTTTTGACGGCTCGCGCTTCACCTTTTCAAGCGAAGACGGTCTATACAAGGTAGTGACAGATTTAGCCGCGCTGCCGAGACGCACGGCAAAACTTCTGCCCGTTTCCGCCTTGAAAAGCGACAAAATTCAGGCGGTTTTTGATGATATTGAGCTGACCGCGAGGGAGCTTCTCAGCCCCTCTATCCCAAATAATTATCTCGAAATCGAGAGGGTATAGCTATGGTTTACTATAAGCCGGAAAAGGCGGAGTATAATGCCGCAGCGGAAATTATAAATGCAGCGCTGAGTGCCGCTAACCCTTATGATGCGGTTTTTAATAAGCTTAAGGGAAAGATTTACAAGAAACCTCCCATAGTAATTGCCTTCGGAAAAGCCGCTTCACCTATGGCGGCGGCGGCTTATGACGCGCTTGGAGGACGGATAAAAAAAGGGATTGTTGTAACGAAGTACGATCATGCGAAGGATATTCCTCCACTTTTTGAGGTTTTTGAAGCAGGGCATCCAGTGTCGGATGAAAACACTGTCATTGCGTCAAAAAAAGTGCTTGAGTCCACATTGATTCTTGACGGAAATGATACCGTCCTCGTACTCATTTCAGGCGGCGGTTCTGCGCTTTTTGAAATACCTCTATGCTCTCTTGAGAGACAAAAAGAAATATCAGACATGCTTATGAAAAAAGGAGCGGATATTTTTGAGTTGAATACCGTACGCAAACGACTCTCGGAGGTCAAGGGCGGGCGTTTCGCGGAGCATTGCCTACCGGCGACTGTTGAAGTGCTTGCCTTGTCGGATGTTATCGGTGACCGGGCTGATGTTATCGCTTCAGGACCATGCTCGCCGGATAATTCGACCTGTGATCAGGCAGTTAGTGTTATAAAGAAATATGGCATCTGTCTGAGTGCTCAGGAGCAAGAATTTCTTAATACCGAAACGCCGAAAAGGCTGTTTAATACAGATATTAAAATTGTCGGCAACCTTAAAATTCTATGTGAGGCTGCTAAGTCAGCGGCGGAAGGACTCGGATATAAGGCTCATATAATTTCAACCGAAAAGCAGGGAGAAGCCAGAGTATTCGGAAATGAAATTGCCCAGTTTGCATTAAAAATCAAGGCTGAAAACAAAGGAAAAGCCGCACTTATTTATGGCGGCGAGACGACGGTTACAGTCAGGGGAAGCGGCAGGGGAGGACGAAATCAGGAAATCGCCCTTGAAGCGGCGAGAGTTATCGATTCTCGCGAAGGAATAATTATTTTTTCCCTAGGCTCTGACGGAACTGACGGACCGACTGACGCGGCAGGGGGGATCGCGGACGGTAAAACTGCGCGGAAGCTCAGTGACAGGGGCATATCACTGCTTGAGGAGCTAAATAATAATAATTCATATTACGCATTAAAAGAAAGCGGAGGGTTAATAATCACAGGCGCGACAGGTACAAATGTAAACGACCTTAGTGTTGCCCTGATTGATTAAAATGTACAGATGGAAATAATTCTGAACGGCAATACAGTAAATTGTGAAAGCAGTAAAAATCTTTTAGAGGTACTCAGGAAAAACGGCGAGGATGTGAACGCGGTCTGCGGCGGGAAGGGAACTTGCGGAAAATGTCTTGTTAGAATAAAAAACGCCTCTGTACCGACACCAAGCGACAGATGCTTTATCGATGAAGCTCGTATAAAAGAAGGAATTAGGCTCGCTTGCAAAACCGGTATTTTCGAGGGAATGGAAGTTGAGACCTTTAAAAAGCAGTCGATTTCTACTGCTGAAATTGCAAAAACAGCAAATTATCACTGCGAAAATCTTAAGGCTATCGCTGACATCGGCACTACAACGCTTGCTCTAGCATTGATTAACGAAAACGGCGAAATCATTGACTGTATTACCGAAAACAACTCGCAGTCGCCATACGGCGCGGACGTGATAACGCGTATAAAAAGCTCTGCGAGCGATAAAGGTGAGCAGCACAGGTTGATTATTTCTCAGACGGAAAAAATGCTTATTAAAATACTCAGGAAGAATAATATCGAAAGTGTAGAGGAGCTTTTCATTGCCGGAAACACGACTATGATGCACCTGTTTTTCGGAATCGACTGCACCTCCTTAGGCGTTTTTCCCTACAGTCCCGTTTTTCTTGAGTCGAAGGAAGTTTTGTCACAGGAAAATGGAATGAATAGCTTGAAAAACGCGGTTAAAATCACTTCTCTCCCTTGTATATCAAGCTTTGTCGGCGCGGATATATCAGCGGGTGTTTTGTGCAATTTATCGCGAAGCGAGGAATATACCCTGCTTATAGACCTCGGTACAAACGCTGAAATTGTGCTTTTTAACAAGGATAAATACTTCGCCTCCTCTGCCGCCGCCGGACCTGCTTTTGAAGGAGCGAATATCAAAAACGGCATGGCTGCAATACCCGGCGCGTTATGCGGTTTCAAGCTTAATAATGGCATCGCGGAATTAAGAACCGTAAATGACCAACCACTTTGCGGCATTTGCGGCTCCGGTCTTATTGACCTGACCGCCGAGCTTCTGAATGCGGGCTTAATAGACGAGATGGGTCAACTTGAAGGTGACATTTATAAAATCGGGGAGAATGTGAGCCTATATGCCGAGGATGTCAGGGAGGTTCAGCTTGCGAAATCCGCCGTCTGCTCGGTTGTGGAAATGCTTGTGAAATCAGCGGGTATCGATTATGGAAGGGTGAGTAAAATTTATCTTTCCGGCGGCTTCGGGAGCTTTATTAATATTGAAAACGCAAGGAAAATCGGACTGCTGCCGAAGGAAATTGACTGCGGGACCTCCGTGCTTGGAAATTCCTGCCTGATGGGTACAGCGCTTTACGCCTGCGATATTGCTCTAAGGTCAAAAATAAACGAAATAATCGCGGGTGTTGAAGTACTTGATTTCGCGCACAACACCGATTTTTCAGACAGATTTATTGAAAATATAATGTTTTTTTAACAGAAAACATATGAGAAGGTGACTAAGTGGGTAAAAAAAGCTTGCTGGATAAGGTTCCGCTGGTTAGTTATTCGCGCGGCGAGGAAATTGCTAACTCCCTTTCCCATGCTGCAGGTGCGGTCTTTTCGGTTTTGGTTCTTGTTTTATGTGTTGTTAAAGCTGCCAGAAGCGGGGATAAAATGGCTATAACAGCAGCGGTTATTTACGGCATATCGATTTTAGTGCTGTATACAGCTTCAACGCTTTACCACAGCTTTCCGGACGGAAAAGTGAAAAAAATACTCCGCATTCTTGACCATTCAATGATATTTCTGCTAATAGCCGGGAGCGTCACACCCTTCGCAATGGTTTCCATTTATGCTCTCAGCCCCACACGCGGCTGGATTATGTTTATCATAGCCTGGACGGGTCTCATAGTCGGAATCCTCGCGACAGTAATTGACTTTGAGAAGTCAAAGGTGCTTGACATGATTTTATACATAGGCCTCGGGTGGTCAATGATTCTCGTGACCTTCCCGCTGATGAAATATATCCCGCGAACACCGCTTTACCTCATGTTTTTCGGCGGTTTTTTGTATACAGCGGGAGTAATTTTCTATGGCATCGGCAAAAAGAAAAAATATATGCACTTCGTTTTTCACCTGTTTGTAATGCTGGGAAGTGCCGCACATTTCTGGTGCATTTTTAAATATGTTTTGGATATAGGGAGGGACATCAGTATGTGAAAACAGGCAGCAAAAATCATTAAAAAACAATATTTTAAGGAGAGATTGTTAATGAAACAATATGGACGAAAAATCACAGCGATAATCTTATCAGCCGCATTTCTTTTTTCTATGCTGCCGCTCAGCATAATCGCCGAACCTGTCAGTGATTTCACTACCACATTGCTTGATGACGGAACACTTGAAATCACCGGCTATAACGGCGACGACGTTGTTGTAAGCATTCCCGCCATAATAGACGGAAGGTATGTTTCGACAATTGCTACTAATGCATTTTTTGACAAGAGTAATATGACGACATTAAATATACCTTCAACTGTGATTAATATTAAGTATCGCCCAGTTACATTTTGTCCAGCATTCGTTGAATTTATTGTTGCACCTGACAATGATTACTATTCCTCGAGTTCGGGTGTGCTTTTTAATAAGAATCAAAAAACACTGGTGTTTTATGCGGGAGACAGTGCTGTCTCGGCTTATACCGTCCCGGCAACAGTGGAAACTATCGGGGAATATGCCTTCCAAAGCAATCAGAATCTCGATACAGTTAACCTCTCAAGCAATGTGAAACGCATTGAGGAGTATGCCTTCTCAAGCTGCGGTATCCTAGAAAATATTAACAATGCCGAAAATGTTTCATATCTCGGCAGCAGCGCCCTCTACGGCACAAAATGGCTTGAAAATCAGCCGGAGGGAATTGTCTATTTCGGCAAATGCGCTTATACATATCAAGGAGTAATGCCTGCTGACTACAGTCCTACAATAAATCAAGGCACGAAGTGTATTGCTGTTGGTGCGTTTGCAAATAATGAGAATCTTGTTGAGGTAAGACTTGCTTCCAGCGTTGAGGTGATTGGTGCGGAAGCGTTTTATAATAGTGGTTTGAAAGCATTCAGTATACCGGTTGTAAATGCTCTGACAATAATTGAAAAGTCTGCTTTTGATAATTGCAGAAGCCTTGGCAGCATTGATATTCCTACAGGAATCAAAGAAATTTGCCCTTATACCTTTAGTAACTGCTCCTCACTTACAAGTGTTAAAATACCATCTGCAGTTGAAGTTATATCTGATAGCGCTTTCTCAATGTGTACAAAACTCAACAGTGTAACTTTCGATCTTACACCGCAAAGTAAGCTTAAAAAAATCAGTGCTTCCGCTTTCGGCGGCTGCAAGGTTCTCGGGAACTTTACTTTGCCCGATTCTCTGACGGAAATTGCCTATGCTGCTTTTGCCGATTGCGATGCCCTAACCGAAGTCACAATACCTGACTCGGTCACTTCACTCGGCGGCGATATTTTTAAAGGCTGCGACGCTCTGGAGACGGCTGTCCTTCCCGCAGGTATTGAAACTATTCCGAATCTGATATTCGCGAACTGTCCAAAGCTTTCGAGCATTACTATCCCGTCAGGCGTAAAATCAATCGCTTTCGCCTCCTTCAGAAGCTGTGAGAGCCTGACCGAAATTGAGCTGCCTGCAGGGCTTGAAAGCATCGGCGATGACGCATTTTTGAATTGCTCTAAGCTTTTGGAGCTTGAACTACCCGGGAGCCTGACTGCCATCGGTAAGTCGAGCTTCGCAATGTGCAAGGAGCTAACAGAGATAACAATACCCGGCAGTATCTTAAATATACCGGAAAACGCTTTTAAAGAGTGTCTTAAACTTGAAACGGTGACGATTGGGGAGGGGATGCAGACTGTCGGTAAAAACGCGTTTGACTTCTGCCGCCTTCTTGAGATAATCAATCTGCCCTCAACACTTCAGACAATTGACCCCACTGCGTTCGGCAACTGTCCCATTATCAGTGAATACAATATCTCCGGGGGAAACCCAAACTTTATGTCGCTTGACGGCGTTCTTCTCAGCGGCGACGGCTCAAAAATTTTGATTTATCCCTCGTCGAATCCACGTACTCACTATGACATACCTGACACAGTCACTGAAATTGAGAAAAATACATTTATCAATTGTAAAAACCTTGTTACAGTGAGTGTCCCGGCGTCTGTCACCAGCATTGGCGATTATGCGTTCGGTTCTTGCACTAATCTCACCGGAATTACTTTCGCGCAAGGGCAGTTGACCACCCTCGGCAACAGTGTTTTCAGCAGCTGTGTTAAGCTCGAAAGCTTCGCAATGCCGAATACGGTTACCGTTGCCGGTGATCACTTGCTTTCAGGCTGCACCAAGTTAAAAGAAGCGACTCTTTCAAATTCTCTGACGAGCATCGGCTTGCGAACCTTTTACGATTGTGCTCAGCTTGAAACGGTAGAAATTCCCGAGGGCTTGGGTGTCATCAGTAATTATATGTTCGCAAACTGCGCAGCACTCACCTCAGTCATTATTCCTGAAAGCATCACAGATATCGGTATGTATGCCTTTTCCGGGTGTACCGCTCTCGAAGATATAAACATCCCCGAGGGCTTAAATCATGTCGGCGAGGGCGCGTTTCTGAATTGTACGCTCATTACTGAAGTCACACTTCCGCGGGGATTAACAACAATCGACTCGTATGCCTTCGGAATGAAATCTCCGGAAGAACCGGGCGAATATATAAAGGTTCCGGGATTTACTGTTTCAGGATATAACGGCACTGCCGCGCAGAGCTACGCAAACACTAACGGCTTAATATTTCTCTCGCTTGATGTCGAGGAAACCACCGCTCCTGTGACAGAGGAGCCTACGACACAACCTCTGAGCGAGCCTACAACCGAACCTACAACCGAGCCTGCAACACCACCGGTATCCGAGCCTTCAACCGAGCCGACGACAGAGCCGACGACAGAACCGACGACAGAACCGACGACAGAACCGGCGACTGAACCGACGACAGAGCCTATGACAGAACCGACGACAGAGCCGACGACTGAACCGACAACAGAACCGACAACTGAACCAACAACACAGCCGACCACCAATGCTATAACTACAACTGCCCCTCCCACCACCGGGGAAGTAACGACAAATAAAACCACAACAGGGAAGCCTCAGGAAACCACAAAGAAACCAGCGCCGACAACAGTAAAAACAGAAACCACGACAAAGGAAGTAAAAATCTCAGTTAATGAAGGTTCAAATATCATAGTAGACAGCATCAAAAAGCTGATAACAAAAGTTAAAGCCGCGCTGTCTCCGGATGCGTTTTTATCCCAGTTTAAGGACTCAGACAAGCTCACACTCGAGGACCATGAAGGAAACAAAATGACAGCGGGCTATGCCGGAACAGGCTGTAAGCTGCTTGTGCTCGATACAAAGGGCAAAACGCTTGACACCTATACACTTGTGGTATCGGGCGACGTGAACGGAGACGGCGAAATTACCGCCGTTGACGCGCGCAAGGTGCTCAGGGTGTCCGCGGAGCTTGATACACTCGATGGGATATACTTTGACGCGGCGAATGTGCTGAAGGAATCAACGCTGACCGCCGTCAGTGCGAGAAAGATACTGCGTATCTCAGCGGAATTGGAAACGGCAGACTGATATTGAATAAAAAAATTAGGCAGGGAATTTCCCTGCCTAATTTTTATCGTATTTTTACTTGAAATCGTTTAAATCGAGCGGGTTCTCCGCACGGTATTTTTCCAAATCCATCCGCACCAGTTTGCTCTCATCATAGAAATCAATCCAAGACTTCATCTTACCCCAGTCATACGGGCGGTGCAGCCAGATATATGTGTCATAAGGCTCTACCATTGCTGCGCTGAAACGGTCAACTCCAAGCTTGACACAGTCGTAGAAAAGCTTTTTGTTTTCGGCAAGACGTCCGGGATTCCCCCAAGAAAATTCACCCAGCATCATATTCGCCTTATAAAGCCTCAGACAAAGCCTTGTGCGTATGACATTAAGCAGCTGCTCATCATTTGCCGCGGCAGACTCAGCCTTATCAAAGAGCGCCTCCATTTTCTTGCATTCGGAGTTGTTCATATAAGTGAAAGCTTCCGGACGACCGAAAACACCGAGATGGTTTGTGCCGATAGCTTTATTGGTATAGTAATCAAGGAATTCCCTGATAAACGGAGCGGAAGCCTCGCCGTAGTATGCGTTCATAAACTCAGTCATCAGCTGATTCGAGTTCTGATAGGGATCCCACAGAAGTTTAGCCAGCATATAACCGCGCAGCTCACCGAATTCGCCGCTGACGCTGCCGGGAAGCACCTCAACTCCGCCGGTGTCATAACCCTGCTCATAAACGCCGCGTGCCCCGCTCTCAACAAAGAGCTGCAAATTATCAGCGAGCACATGCAGATTCGGGTAAAGTGCGGGATAGAACTCGAAGCAGGTGGTATAGTCCCAGACATAAATCTGAGCGCCGTTGACCGCGCATAATTCGCTCCATTCCTTGAGATATTTCGCGAATTCGCTTTCCTGAGGTTTCATATCCGCGAAAACACCATCGGCTCCTCTGCGGTGACCGCAGTCCCTTATCGGGTGATTGAAGCAGCAGCTAATTGAGCACATACGCACAATAACATTCCCGTCAGGAACAATGTTTTTCGGGGGCGGGAGGGTGTAGGTATAAGCAAAGGTATCAACGAGAATGTCACGCCTGTCAGGGAAATTATCCCAAATAGCCTTTGCAATCTTATTTGTAAACCAGATATTAGTGCCGGAAGGTCCGCCGTAGAGCGTGTCCATAGCCTCACAATCCGGGCATTGGCAGTATTTATCATTGTCCTCCTGCGTTACGGACACAATTTTGAAATTTAAATCACCGCGGTGTCTCTCAATGTCCGCGAAAACCCGGTCTCTGACCATTTCAAAGAGCGTCTCATTAGTCAGGCAGCGCTGATCGGGAACCCAGCTTTTCGAATCCTTGCGATAGGCAAACAGCTCTTGATTTTCCGCGAAAAGGCTATGCGGTACAAGGTCATGAAGGGTATGGCAGAAGCCGCTGATATATTCGATATTGTTGCCGTATTCAGTTCCCATTCTGGCGCCCATGAAGGAATTTATCTTGTGGAAAGCCTTGAATTCGGGATAATTGTAAACATAAGGCCAGTAGTCGTCGCGGTAGTCAAGAATAGCATTCTGAGTGTCGTTAAGCGCCGCGTCAATAAAAACGTCTTCCTTTTCAGGTGCGAACTTAATTGTAGGAGTGAACCAGCGGCAGCCAAGCTGCTCCTCGATAAAGCTAGAGCAGCCGTACATGGTACCGCGGCTGTTGCCTCTGCAGCTTCCGAAAATAAAGAT
Source organism: Oscillospiraceae bacterium (assembly GCA_031551635.1). Classification (GTDB taxonomy): domain Bacteria; phylum Bacillota; class Clostridia; order Oscillospirales; family Acutalibacteraceae; genus JAVBNH01. The sequence continues at coordinate 78,600 of JAVBNH010000009.1, forward strand.
ATTCCCGTCGACAACCTTCTTAACAAAGTCCTCGTCGCCGAGCGCGTCAGCCTCAGCTTCAAAGCCGCCGAGGGCGGGAAGCCCGACAGCGATAAACTTTTCACCTGGCTGGAGCTGCGAAACGGTTTTACGAGGGAAGGTCTCGCCGGTCATTCTATCGATAAAGTCCTGAATCCACTTAATGCCCGTCTCGACAGTAGGCGCGGCATTGTCCGGAGTAACGAGGAAATATTCAGTCTCGCCGCCTTCAAAGATATAGAGCGGCTCCTCAATCACTGCCTCCTCATAGGCAAAGCCGCCACCGTAGTCAACGGGGTCTTTGGGTATATCATAGACAAATGGCGCGAAAATCGATTGGAAAAACAATAAAATGCCGACAAAAAATGTCTGAATCATTGCCATAAACATACATCCCTTTCATTTTTTCTTTGTTTAATAATACTAAAAATGAGCAAGAATGTCAATGTGTTTTTTGCAATTTTTTATCGAACTTAACCGTATATCATTCTTCAATCATTTACCCGGAATAAAATAAAGCCTCTTCAAAATAAACAAATAAAAAAACTCACCTTATCTTGTGAAAAACACATAGAAAGGTGAGTTTTTTGGTGACCCGGACGAGAATCGAACTCGTGTTACCGCCGTGAAAGGGCGGTGTCTTAACCGCTTGACCACCGGGCCGTTACAGGCTGTCAGGTTTACAGGTTTACAGGTTGACAAGATTGCAAGTATTCAGGTTTCGCTTCGTAAAAAATGGTAGCGGCAGTCGGATTTGAACCAACGACACTTCGGGTATGAACCGAATGCTCTAGCCAACTGAGCTATGCCGCCATTTACACATCAGGAGACAGGAGTAGGTCTAGCAATTTCAAAA
>JAVBNH010000039.1:0-23671 GCA_031551635.1 Oscillospiraceae bacterium
GCTGTCCAGATTTTTTTCAGATATACCAGATTTCCGTTTTCGTCATAGTTAAAATACCAGTCATAGTCATTGCCGATCTTCTGGTGCAAGCTTTCCGCCGACGTAATAGAATGGGCGCAGGACAGGCGGCGGAGGTGCCGCCTGCCCTGAGTGAGGTGTTGGAGAGGGGACTTAGAGGGAATTAATTTTCTTTGAGCACTAAGACATAGTACCGTCCCCTGTATTTTGGTATCCTCACCTGTCTTTTTTTGTCTAGAATTGATTTGTTAATTCACACTTATTTTAGCATATTCTTTAACCGCTCATTGGTAAGAATTGTCCATTTATTATTCACTTCTTTAAGATGTTTACTATTTAACATGTCTAATATTTCCTTTTGATTTATTAGCCATTTAATTAATTGTTCATCAGAATCAAATGATAAATCTTCAAACTTGAATTGCACCTCGCACAACAAACTAGTAACTGCTGCCAATGGAATTTCGTTATTATCAAATAATAAATTACAATCCCAGATACCTCTGTCCCTAATAAAAACTATTGGTATCCCACATTTTAATCTCGACTTTATTTCCATATTTCCAAAAAACATTTTATCTTCTATAAATGAATCAATTGGAAAGTCATTTTCTTTTAATCTATTATTAATATTCATATTTATGTTATTATTCCTCACTTTCTTACCATGGCCCAACCATTTTCTACAATTTTATACCCTTTTGAAAGTAAATAGTTTATCTCTTTCAAAAAATATCCAGTTGCTTTACTCGCATTTGTTTGCAAAGTTATTTTTTGACCATTTTGAATTATTTTATCAAGAAAAGCTCTATTTGCATTCCATTGCGCAGTTGAACTCATACTATTCCAAACATTTGAAGCTATTTGAAAAATATTTGATCCTAATCTTTTTGCAAGTTCAACATATAATGGATATTTACCAAGAACAACTGAACCAGAACCAACACTTATTCCTAAAAATTTGTAAACAAATATTGGTGTTTTTGCAATCAATGCTGGATTTGAAAAAATAAACCCTTTTAAAATTGATGTTAATGCTCCGGCTGCAAACCAACCGATTACTGCTCCACCAACTATTGTACCAACGCGGATTGCCCAATATATTTCCCCTGAATAATAACCTAATTTTTTCGCAACATAATCTCCAAGATACCACCCAGCAATAGCACCAAGAGCTGCAAACGCAGCTTGTATAGGTGTTTGTCCAGTTGGATCAGAATACATCACTGGACTGTTATTACAATAAACAAACAGATTTGTCTTTGAAGCATCGGATTGTGCAATATCCAATACATGTGCATTATCCGCATTGATAAACCTGCCCCATTCCGGGTTGTAGTAGCGGCTCTGGAGGTAGTACAGCTTTGTTTCAGCGTCATAGTAGTAGCCCCTGTAACGAATCGGGTTAACATTTGCGATGTGGCTCGGGCTTGTGATGTTGTTTCCGTTTGCATCCTTGACGGAAAAGATATTACCCCATGCGTCATAGGTATAACGTGCCACGACATTGGCATTGCTGTCATAAATTCCGATGATGTCGCCCTGCAGGTTGCGAAGATAGTAGTAATTCGAGCCATTGTATTGCACTCCGATTACGCCATTCGCGTCATACAGGAAATTTAGCATGGTTGAGCCTGTGTCCTGCCGCATCAGCTTATCGCCTATGTATGTAAACTCTGTAGTAGTCGATCCGCTGGTTTTCTTTGTTCTTAATCCGTTTTCGTTGTAGGTAAAGCTCAAATTCAAGCCATTACCTGCAAGGGATTTTAATTGTCTGCCCTTCTGCCATGTGTAGGTGTAGCCATTGTAGCTCAACGGATTTCCGCCCGCGTCATAGGTGATTGCATTGCCGTTGAACGCGGTCAGCTTATCGCCCCAGTTTGTGTCTGCGTAGGAGTATGAGTTTATATTTGTGCCTGACGAATTTTTCTTTGAGAGCAGATTCCCGGCTGAGTCATAAGTGTAGATATAAGTCTGAACGCCGACTGTCTCGGAAATCAATTGACCTAATGCGTCATACTCATAAGCGGATTCAACTGAACCGTTATTTTTGATTTCGGTAATATTACCCTTGTCATCGTATACATACTCATAATCATTCCAGGTGCTTTCACTGCCGCCGCTGACTTTTTTATGGGTGATACGGCTTACGAAGTCAGTTTCGTTATTGTTTTCATTAAGATATTCAAGCGCGGTATTCACCTTTACATTCGGCGCGGTTGATTTCGGGGTATGAACAGTTTCCTGCGGGCGTTCAAAGCTGTCGTAGCTGTAGCCAACTGTGCCGCCGTCTGCTGATTTCAGAGTCGCGCATACCGGCAGACCTTTGTCATTAAATGAGTATTCAACCTCGCTGCACACCGCAGAGCCTTTTTTAAGCAGGACTGCTTTTGGGTTACCCTTCTCGTCATAGGTGAATTCAGCGCGGATGCCACTGCTATTTTTGATAAGCGACAACTGCTGGTTTTCGTCATAAACATAATCCCATGTGATATTGCCCGATTCAATGTCTTTTATCTGCGACAAAGCGTCGTTTTCGTTATAAGCATATTCATACTTTACATCACCATTATATTTATCTTTTACAATTCTGTCAAGCTCATCATAAACAGGCTCGTAATAATCGCCGTTCGCGAATGTGCTTTTATTTAGGGTGCTGTTGGTGTTATATATATTGCTGATTAAACTTTGAGTGCCGACCTTTGTTTGCGTGAGTCGGTTAAAATTGTCATGTTCAAAGGTATAACTCATATCAGCACGAGAGATTGATGTAACTAAATCGCTGTCATTGTATGCATACTGCACTGCAGAAGTTGTGTTATTGCCCAATTGGCGGGTAACTGTTGTAATTGCATCATTATTTGCATTATATGTATATGCCGTCACATAGCCCATTTGGTCGGTTACGGAAGTCACCAATCCGGTATTGTTGTTATATGCATAGGATGTGGTCTTTCCGCGTTCATCGGTTTCCGAAGCCACATAGTTATAGTTGCTTGTATATGTAATATTTTTTTCAGTCTGCTTTTGGTTGGCTGAATCTGTCACCTTGACTTTTGTTGCCATGCCATATGTCGTGGTTGCACCTGTGTAGAAATACTCGGTTTTTATACCGTCAGCGTTTGTAACACTTGTGAGATTGTGTTTGCTATCATAAGTATAATCAGTAAAAGTAGGCTCTGCAAGCCCATTTCTCGTTGCAACATTCGTTACATCCGAACTATTGCCTGAATAAGTATAATTTATCGTTTCTCCCGAGCCGTTGAATTCTGACGCAAGCCGGCCATATGCATCATAATTATATGTCGTACCGAAACCTGCTATGTATAAAAAGGGATTATCAAACTGTACGCTTGACGACTGATTATACCATGTAAATTGGTACGTTATCTGGCTGCAGTCCTTTGGCAAAAGTAGGGATTCAGCTAAAACCTGCCGCTCTTTTACCAGATTACTGAAGGGGTTTACACGGGTCGTACTTGCCGTGCCGTCAGTATATTCAACCAAAAGCCGAAGGCTGAATAATAACGGGTCGCTGCCTATTGAGGGTAATACTGCCGATTTTGCGAAGCCTCCAAATGTTATTGTTTCACCAGCTTTTCCATTAATCTTTACCGTCTGCTGGAAAGATTTTTGTTTGGTTGAATTGCCTTGAATTTCAAAATAGCTATTTCCATTCACTATTCGAACGTAATCGTTAGCCTCAAGATTACTTGTCCCCCAGTCGTCAGGTAAATTATTGGTTTTATAATTGAATGCGTTGTTTTCTAAAAGGTTATAGTAATTTACGGTATCCTTTTTTTCCAGTTGCACAGCATCAAAGTACGCCGTGCCTTGAGCATTTTCAACGCTCAGACATATCCGCACTTTTCCATTTGAATCCGAGGGAAGTGTAAATGTATAGGAATTCCGTGTCCATTCGGGGCATACCTTTATGTATTCACCCTGGTCAATTTCCCATTCGCCGCTTGCGTTTTGATAATAAAATGCAAGCAATGCTCCGCCTGTTGACGCTGCTAAAGAAGACGGAAGCTTTACATAAGCAGATAATGTATATGTTTCATTCGGAATAAGGGTATGCTCCTGATAGTAGTTATATAGTCCTGTTGCTCCATTACTTGTTACACTGGCATACCGGGTACCCAGATAAGCAGTACCTGTGATATTTGAAGCAGAACCTGTATTTCCGGACGAATTCGATGTCGACCAGTTTCCACTTACTTCAAAACTATGATTCTTAGAAAGATTTTCTGTGTAACAGACATTAGCAGCGGTTTTTGCTACCTTGTTCTTTATACTTCCACTGTCATTATAGCTTATAATATCTACAGTTTCATTTTTATCCCATATAGCAGTCGTCCTTCCGAACTTATCAAAAATATAGGTGTCTTGCCTGCCGGTTCTGTCTGTGACAACTGTTTTATTGTTTGAATAATTAAAATCAATGGTATAATTTAATTCGCGGTTGCCATTACCATCAGGTTTTCCTTTACGTTCCAAAGCGTCTATTCTGTATGAAGAAAGACTACCACCGCTCGATGCTAAAATTAATTCAGAATTGTCAGCAGCTGTTATACCTTTTAAAACATTACCAGCCGGAAGTCCAAGAACACGTATGGCTTCATATTGAGGTTTTGTGATTTTGCCGTCCGGATATGTTATTTTAGATAATTCACATGCATATGTTTGTCCTAAAGATTGCAAGAGTTGAATAAAAAAATTAGTGTTCTCGATATACTCAAAGCGTGTTATTCTATTCGCTGGATCAGTTATAGTTACTAAATCATTATTTGAATCATATCCAAAAGTAGCCGCTCTTCCTACACCATCAGCTACTTGTGTTATTTTCCCGTTTGAATATGTTATTGATGTTTGATTTGTGTTCGCATCTTCTATTTTTACTAACCGTTTTATATTTGATTCCGACGATAAGACATTAGTAAAGGTTTTTTTATTTCCCTCATTATCCTCCATTATTAGATTAGTTCCGCTTTTTATTATAAACCAATTCGATGCATTTACTTGATCTGTGTTATTTCTGTTATTAACACTGTATTCATAAACAAATTTATTGCTTACAGGCGTACTCATAAAATAAAATGAGGATTCATTATTGCTTATGAATTCGTAGCGATACCCCAAATCGTATAATGCGTCATCCGCATTAAACTCTCTTAATTCTTCTATTATATTTAAACGGAAACCTTTACCTAGATACATATTGGCATGTTTACCGCCATAATTTGATGAGTTAGAATTATATACATGAGAGATGTTAAGAGGCATACGGTTTCCGCTCATATTGATGTCATTATGAATATAAGTCATTTGACCGTTGAACTGATTAGCATAAACCACACCTGAACGACCCAAATCAGCAGTTTCATAAGTCCATGAATCTTTATGGTCATTAGCATCATAATAAAAAACAGTCAATACTGGTTTTTCTGATGCGCTTAGGGTATTTGCTGAATGGAAAGCAGCCTGCCCATTTGCAGTTTCACTCACGGATGTTATAACTAAACCGTTGTTTCTGTTGTTCTCATACCACCGATTAGCTGCTTGAGTAATATTGATATTATAATATTGGTCATTTGGAGAAAGTCCTGAACTGCCGGTCAATAAGGGTAAGTTTGTGTTGTTTTTACAGGCATTTGCTGTTTGTGATAAAGGCTGTGTACTCCATTTTATAGTACCCGGATCCCAGTTATATTTATAAGCATCATAAACTAGAATAGGATAGCTTCCTGTATTTACATCCCACTTTTTAAGATCAAACTGAGCGTGTGTAATTACTCCGGAATCAGGTAAAGCCGGTAAATTAAATTTAACATATGTGCGGCAGAATGAACCGGTTGCTAATTTACCTGCATAAAGGTTTATACTACTGGAATGATTTCCTGGAGCCAGCCATGATGAATTTACATAAGTATCAAGAATATTTGATTCGCTGTTATAAACAACCGTCGGGTCAATGGTGACCGGAAAGACGCGATTGCTGTCGTTTATCCACCCGGCGTCGGCTTTAACGCTCAGAATCATTGCCGAGCCATTATCAGCGGCAATTTTTTCAGCGTAAACGTTACTGTTTACACTTTCAATGCTCATATCTACAGCATAGCTGACCTCATTATTTGCGTCGAACATATACGGCGTCTCGATAATGAACACTGCCTCGTCATTGCCTTCTTCATAAAGCGAAATGCTGCCGTCTTCATTTTTGAGCGGTGTCAGTCCGTCAGTTTCAAGCGCGAAACCGTAGATATAGCTGTTCTGCTTTTTGTTAATAATTATGTTTTCCTTGATGCCGTCAGGAGTGACTATATACTCTATGTCGGTATCTGAGGAGACATTTTTATATTTTGCCTGAGCATCAAGTGTATCAATAGCAACAAGCTCATCATTATACGCTTTGATTTGCGCAGCGTCAGAAGTGTCAGGGTTAACAGCGTTCACGCTATCTCTCACTTCGGGATTAGTTATTTCAGCGCTCTCAGAAGGTGCGGCAAACTCAAGCTCAGCACTGTCACCTATAATGCTTTTCATAAAGCTGTCGCTTTTAACAGGTGCCGCGCTCTCAAAGTTAATGCCTTTTTTATCGGACAGAACATTGACAAAGCCGAGACGGATTGTATATTTGTCGCTAGGGTCGGACATCGTAATGAACTGATTTTTGCCGAGTTTTGTCGGCAATGTAATTTTATTGTCTCGGCTCTTTGCCTCATAGCCTACTGTCTTGCCGTTTTCGACAATTGGAACGAGAGTGTTGTCGACTTCTTCCCATTTACCATTCTTTTCATAATGAACAGGAGAGCCGTATACCGCAGCAACATAGCTTCCATCAGCTTTTCTGAAATGCTTTGTATCGGCACTTCGAAGGGATTCATCTTCACCGATAATAGGTGATTCTTTGTCTATAGAAGTCTCATCAGCGACGTCGGAGGTGAGCACGGAATTTGCTTTCTTGCTCTCAAGCTCCTCGCGCCATTCTTGTGTTTCGGCAGCCATACTCTGAAGAGGCAGCAGTTGAATGATAAATAACGCTGTTAAAAGTATTGAAATAATTCTTACAATTGATTTCATCTTTTTCATAATTTTCATATAACTCCTTTTTTTTAATCAATGTCGATAACCATTTGCTTTTTTTGTGTAGCACAGGAAAGGAAACTGTAAAACAACAAAGGTCAATTATGCTTTTTTGCTCAGCTCATTGGTATCACCTAATCTTTCCGCAATAAAATGCATTTTTGATATTTTCTTATCTCTCCAAATATTTTTCAATTTGTTATTGAAAAATATCCCGGAATTTGGTATAATAAAGCTAAATTAAGCGGATTTCTGCTGCCGCAGGATTTCCTTTATCAATATTTCGTTTCCGTTCTCCATGTTAATCAACTCCGCTATCTTTTTTAAAATATCCATACCGATTTCTATTTGCATAGGGCTTAAATCTTGTAATAAATCAATATTTCCCAGAGGGTCTTTTATTCCAAAAATGATATAGTCCGCCGAAACAGCTGTTTCTTTGCAGATTACCGCGATTAAATCAATCGGTAATCTGCTCAGTCCTTTTTCGATTTTGCCGACATATTGGCTTGAAATGCCCAACAACTTGCCGAATTGTGCCTGTGTCATTTTTTTGTCTTTGCGAAGATTTCTTATTCGTTTCCCCACTTCTGTTAATGCCATAAAATTCCTCCGGTTCATATAAAATAATACACCTTTATTATATAATTTGATAAAATTCAACATAGAAGGTTTTGATTGCTGTTAAATAATGTTCATAGCGGTTGATGGTTTGAATAGAGGTTTTGGAAAAAGGCAACGGCTTTTAATTGAACCGAAAGCCGGGTTTTTTTTCTCTTTTGGCGAAAGGAATGATCAAGAAAATGGTTAATAATGAGAAACCGATGCGTGTCGTGCTAATTGAGGATGACGTTTCCGCCTGCAAGGCGTTTATGGATTGCGCAAAGTGCAGAACGGATATTAATTTTGTCGGCATGACCGGACGCAGTGACGAAGGGCTTGAATATGTAAAGACCAAGTTGCCGGAAGCAGTTATTTTGGATATGGAATTGAATTGGGGCGAAGGCTCAGGTCTCGAATTTTTGGAGAAATTTCAAAAGACGGATTTGAGCATACGCCCCATAATTGTCATTACAACACGAAATCGCTCTGAGATTGTGCAGGAACGCCTGCACGAATATGGTGTTGAATGGGTGTTTTCCAAAAAACAACAGGGATACAGCCCCGAAATGGTTATAAATCATTTGCTGATGCTCAGACCGTATTTATATACTGCTCACGGCTCCAATACCACGCTGCAAACATTGGAAACACCGCTGGAACTGAAAAACCGCATACTGCAAAGAATCGAAAGCGAATTAAACGCCTTCGGCATTTCTGTTAGGCTAAAGGGGCGAAAACTCGCCGAGGAAGCAATATATCTTCTTTTGAGCAAGAATAGTAAGGATACCGATACTGTGTTCCAGGATCTCAGTAAAACACATAAAACCCACTATAATAATATTATAAGGAATATTCAGACAGCCATTAATGATGCTTGGAGTAATCATGACGATATCGAGGAATTGCTGAAGGTATATACTGCCCCTGTCAGGAAAGATATTGGTTCGCCGACCCCCACCGAATTCATTCATTTTTACGCTGAAAAAATTCGCCGCAGTATGTAAATATAGGGATTAGGGATTAGGGATTAGGGATTAGGAATTAGGCTTTTAGGTTAGTTAGTACCGTTTAAAAAGAAAAATGCCCTTGTTATAAATCTGTCGAGATAGAAATGAAACTATTGGTTTCACTTTCGACATCATTCGACAACTATCAACATCATCTCCCCGCCACATGGATAATTTTTGTCCATGTGGTACTTTTTTGTCATATCGCAAAAGCGTTGAAATGACAAAAAGGGGGACATGGATTATGTGGGATTGGATTCGCCGTATTCTTGGCATGGGTTAATAAAAAAAGAAATAAAAAAAGGTCGGTTGCAGTACCGGCCTCTTTTCTTGTGTTTCTACTACTTTTATGGTAAAATATTCACAGCAGTATTGGAGGGATTTTTATTAATGCTTTTTTTATTCACTTAATAATCATTCTAGGCATAATGATTTCATCCTTATATATTTTTATGAAATCCATTCGGTTTACCGCAAGTAAATTTCAAAAGTTTCTAGCTTTATTTTGGTGTTTTGCTTGGTCTGTTTTCTATGCTCTTACTGTTTCTTCGATACCTTTTTTATTATTCCGTGTGATTCTTTGCACGGCTAACATCATTTTTGCTTTTTTATTAATACAGCGAGGTTTTGGAGAACAGCAAAAACTAAAGAAAAAACAAATATTTGAAATTACTGTTTCGGCGTATTTGTTCGCTTTCGGAATCAGCTATATTTTGAATTATATCGCAGGTCTTTTAGTTTCTGTACCATATGCGCTTTTTATGCAAAATGATATTGTTGCGGGAAATCCAATTAACTATAATCAACCTATTTATCTTTTATTACGTTTTCTTACACTTATTTTACAGCTGACATTAGCATTTTTGATTTTTCGGGTCAGACGTCTTAGAAAAGGATTTCCGTTTATCTTCAGCAGATTCACTATAGTCGCGGCTTTGCTTTTTTCCGGGATTATTCTGATTATTGTGTCATGGGTTAATCTTCTTTCCAAATCGGAAAATATTTATCGCGGATATAACATGGATATCGCAGGTCTTATCATTGCCGGAGTCGGTATTTATATTTTGATTAGAAGATTGATGAAAATTTATCAGTTGAAGAGAGTCAGACAAAATTCGGATGATCACTATGAAAGGTTATGGATTGAGGAAAAAGAAAAAAATGAGCGGCTGTGTGAGGCAAGCAATGCCATGCACACAGCGCTGCATAAATTTACCAGCAGGATAGATGCAATGGAAGCCGCGCTTGAAAATGGTGTTGTATCAGCGGTTGATATTCAAAATCTGCAGAAAGACTGGCAAAATGAGCTGTCTGCGATTAAAGGCATTAAACCGCTGAAATCGACGAATATAACGGCGCTTGACAATTTGTTTGCATATTTCGCGAAACAGTTTATGAAGAGAGAAATTTGCTTTAACCTTGTAATAAACGGCAGCATCATTTATATGACAGAAAACATTATTGACCGGGGCAGGCTGGAAACCTTAATCGCAGACCACCTGAAAGACGCTCAAATAGCGGTTGATTCAAGCCCTAACCCATATCGCGGCATTATGGCTGTGCTTGGGCTTTCCGGGGAGCACTACGAATTTACCGTTTTTGACAGCGGCATTCCGTTTGAGGTTGACACCTTGGAGCGGCTCGGGACTCAGCGAGTGACCACTCACGAGAACGAAGGCGGCAGCGGGATAGGGTTTATGACAACCTTTGAAACAATGAATGAATGCAAAGCAAGCTTGATAATCAGCGAAAAAGAGCCGAATACAGCAGATTACACCAAATCTGTCACAATACGCTTCGACGGCAAAAAGCAATATATTATTGAAACCTACCGCCCTGACGAATTTACTTCAAGCGACAGATATATTATTATCAACTCAGACTAACATGGGCTTGGCAAGCCAAACCCATGTTAGATAGTATCAGCGTATTTTACCCTTTCTATTATAAATCCGCTGAAGTAATCTTCTATGTCTTTTCTGATGCCGTGCACCGTAAAATCCTCGAGAAATTCGCAGAGATAGAGGAAAAACATGTGATAACAGTAAAATGCAAGCCGCTCGAGGCTCAGCTTATAATTGATATTGTTTTGCTTAAGTGTATCGTTGAAAAGCTTCCTAGCCCAATCTCGGCAGCACATGACCCAAGCGTCACGCTCGAGCGGTGCATACATAACCTCGTCCCAGTCAACTATGTAATTATGCTCACCGCTCACAAAAAAATTACCTCCCGCGTCGCCGTGAGTGAGGTAAAAATTTGATAAATCATCCTTGCAAAGTTCCGAGAAATAGATCAGCCGTGCGGAGCAATGCCGCAGAATTTCGCCCTGTCTTTCCAATAGCTCAAGAACTTCAGCATTAGCTTTGTTTTGCTCAACTGATTTTAGCTCATGCCATTTTTCGAAGAAGCGCTCAGCCATCAAAGATGAAAAATCTTGCGTCGGGATATTTAAACCCGGTCTTGTCAGGGAATAAACCCGGCAAAGCATCTCGTATTCAGGCATTTTTGTTTCGTCAGTCTCGACATTTTCGCCCTCAAGCCACTCGAAAACAGCCAATACCGCACCCTCAAAGCTGGCGTAAAGCCCGCCATTCTTTGTTTTGATTACCTTACTGATAAAATCAATCCCGCAGCCGCACAGATAATCAACTGCTGACAGGCTGTTTTTAAATTTTTCCTTATGCCGCGGAAAATAGTCCAGCTTGAGAAAATAGCTGTTTTCCGCGGCATTAATGCGCCATGTTTCACCGTAATAACCGCGCACTGCAGGAGCGATTGATTTCACGGTAATCGAATATTTATCTTTAACAAAATCCGAGAGACGGCGAATATACTCGCCGTCCCGCTCGATGTGATTCAGCATTACAAGCCCTCCGCGTATCGGGATGCTACATTATATTTTTTCTGTATGCAGGCAGTAAAATTTTTTCATATCGGGAGAAGATGTATTTTTTATAAAACATCCTTTGCAAATCGGAGATGTAAAATATATCATCAATAAAAGCATTAATTTTTTCGATATTAATCAAAGGTATAATTTTTAAGATTGCTTTTTTGCAGTCGGGATTTTTTATGTTCAATAAAAAGTCATAATAATTAATTTTACGCCCGTCAAGCTTGATTGCTGAGGTGGGAAACTGATAAATTCTTGCGTTCAACTCGTCCTCGCTGCCGAGCAAGTTTTTAATTGTAGCTTCGTCAGCCTGCGGCAAGAGACAGCTTCCGCAATCGTAAATCGGCGCTATTTCAGCTTTTTCAGTTTTACTGTCATAAATAAAGCCCCAGTTGCCGTTGTGGCGGTCAAAATTTCCAAGAAAAGCATCTATTATAAAGACATCCCAAAAGTGCTCCATTAATTCAGAAGGTGACACATACATTTGCTTTTCGATTGTTTCCATTATATCTTCAAGCTCAGTTCCGCTGCCTTCATGCTCTGAGTCGATTATTGTATTTTTTATTGAACAGAAATCGAAAAGAAGCCTATGCTGCGAGGTAAAATCCTTGCAGGCGCAAACAATTTTTGTTTTACTTCCAATATTATAAGTGCCCAGCAAGGTTTCCTGCGCGAGAACTGAAAGCATATTAAAAATACTGCTGGCGATATGCTCGCATATGCAGCTGTTTGCATATGAAAGCTCGGTTTTTTTATTGGAAGCAGAGGGAGGAAATTTCAACATATAAATGCTGCCGTTATATTCAACGGCAATTTTTTTTCCGTTTACGCCGTTGTATGCTTTTCCCAATATGCGTTTACAGAAAGTAAAATCGATTTCCTTCAATTTCCGTCACCCCACAAATACTTCTTTCTCAGGTAGTCGGCATGCTCCGGCGTAATAGCACCGTCGCTTATTTCCGCCGCGTTTATGCTGCCGTATAATTCTCCCCAAAGGCAGTCAAACAGATTTGAGCCGTTTAACAGCGCGTTTTTATACGCATCCAAATCGTTTTGCAAATAACCGGGAAGCCCGTACTCATACGAGCGTTCGCGCTCAGATTCACGCATGTCGCCGTCGCCTGACATTTTCCGCATTGCGGTACAAAAAATCGCATAAAGAGCAGTGAAACTATAAGCTTTATGCCAAGTACCGCTGCCTTTCATATTATTTCAATAAACTAATCAAGTCATACTGCCATTATACAGCTATAATAACTCAATGTCAAATATGCAACCTGCCTTGAATAGTTTGTTCTGGCATTATTTCACTCTCCAGTAAGGTCAATATCATATTTTTTACTATTGTTAAAAAAACACGCCGTCGGTTAATCGTATATGCAAAAAACAGGTGTTCGGGTCATTTTCATTAAGCCTCTCTACAATTTTTTCAAAATCTCTTTGCTGCGCTTCTTCACTTTTTTCAGAATAGTCTTGCAGCCACAAGCGGAAATCCTCGCGAGAAGCGAAGGTTAATTCAGGGACATCAGCTCTCATTATTTAACCTGCTTTCTTCAATACATTTTTGTCGGCATATTATTTCCGGCACCTCCAGCATTTGACAAACGCGGAGGCTATTTCAGGATTCTCCATAAAAATCTGTTTCAGGTTTTCTTTGGTTACTTCAAAAACAAACCGGCAAATCTCAGGATTCGCAAGTCTTTGCCTTAAAGCTCCCTCGAAGCTGGGATTTTTTGTTCTGGCATGTACAATCAAGCCTAAATCAATATTCCTCAGTGTGCTTATGTGTTCACATGAAAATTGTTTGTAAGCCCGCAGTTCATGTTTTAGCGCCTTTATAAAGCCGTCCGCGTGTACGCCGTTTTTAACTGTTTTTTGATTATTTACGTAAGTTAAAATACCCGGAGAATGTGATGAGTTCGCACAGCTGAAAGCAACATCTACCGACATATCGCCGTCTGCCGCATAAAAGCCGATGGGCATATAAGTGTTATATGTGCAAAAGCCTGCTTTTGCGTGCAAATAGTTATAGAAATCTATCAAGCCATTTTCATAATTAAAGCTGTAACCGTTATATGTTATGCGTAAATCCTTATTCAGAAACGCAAGCTCCCTGAGCTTGTCAAATAAGGCGTCATTATTCAGCATGGTAGTTTTGAAAATTGTCTTGTCGAACCTTAAGCTGATTTGCTTATCCTTATAAATGAATGATTCGCAGACTGCTCTGACTACTTCAATGTCTAAGCTTTGCTCGAGAGGCTTCCCGTCATGCCGGACAGTTATATCAGCGCCGCTTAGTGTTACACAGAGCTCAGATATATCGCCTTCAAGGCAATGAAGTAGCAGGAATAAAAGGGCGGAGTGCAGACCGTCAAGCGAGACAGAACCGAAATACATCTTATACCAATCTTCATTAAAATAGTTGATATCTATCGTGACTTCATCCGAATGCTCTTTTGCATTCGGCGTCACTCTGATATCGCCTTTTTAATGGGAGATTGGTATTAGGCCGCTGTCTCACTCTCTCACGAAATAATTCACAATCGTAATCATCGATTTGCATAATTTATTCAACCTCTATTTCCCAAGCCTTATTCTATCTTTCTTCTGAATATTTTATTGTTTTTAAGGCGCAATAAAGAACTATGGCGTACATTAAAAACACGAGAATTATGATAAGTATCACACATATAGCGATATAAATAATATTGCCTGCTTTGCCGGTCAGTTCTGTGAGATATGACAAAAACTTTGTTTTCGTAAGATCTTTTATGAGATGAAAGATTGTGAGCGTAAATATAATGCTGATAAAATTAATATTCTTGCTTTTTTTTATAGGATTTATAATGTAAATATCACAGCCGCAATCCGCGCAGGTGAACGCGTCAGTCAGCTTGTAATGTAAAATATTTCGCAATCTGATTAATGGCTTGTGTTTATTTTTCAAGTCAATCACCCTTATACTTTGGTCTTATTCCCTGCGTTAAAAAAATATCAGCATTGTGTGAATACCAAATTATATTTTACCGGTTTTTTATTTCTAATAGCTTCATAGCCGGGAGTTGTTTTTATATGCCTGACAAAATCTTCGATGCTTTCGAACTCGCTACTCCAACAATCGTCCGGTTCTGTTTTATCTAATGACAACGGTTCATATATCAATGTGAAGTTAAGCTGATACGGTTCATCCTCTAGCGGATTGCAAACCTGACGCGTAATGTCGAATTCGAAATGATTGCCGTTCTCATCCGCCCAGTCAAAATCACTGTATTGAAATAAGAGCATATCATCGTTAGCATCAACTTTAATCTCGCTAAAAAGTTTAATCGCAAATGCAATGAATTCATCAGCGGTAAAAGTATCAATAGCCGCAAGAGCCTTGCGGTATTCATTTTCAAGTTTATTAATCGAAACGCTCATAATATCCTCCGTTTTTATAAAGGGACAGCCCGATGTGCTTATACAACACATTAAGCCGTCCCCTTTTTGTGTTACTATTTCATTGCATTGTTGAGGTCATTGCCGATTTGTATGCGGACTTTGGCAAAGAGGGAGTCGTCAAGGGTATAAGCTGTTAAATCCTTTGTGATTTTTGCGATTGCGGTGTCAACATATTCCTTCCCGAGCAGTTCCTCAGCCATAGTCAGGTACTCGTAATCCTCAAGCCCCTCGCAAACAGCCTCTAGCCTCAGTGATGAGACCGGACCGTTAATGCCGATAGCATTGCCGTTATAGAAAAGTGAGCCGTCGCCGAAGGTATCGTTGCCCGTCCAGGGGGTTGTGAGGGAATCAGTCCAGACATTCGATACATCCTTCCAGTAGGTTGTGTCCCAATAAAGCATACCTGTGACATTAAATTGTTTCTGCTGCCAGAAAAGTATACGGTGCTTGATGCCCTCCCAATGGGTGAAAACGTTGCAGTAATCCTTTTTAGGCTGACAGCAGACATACCACCAGACCTTGTCCCCTTCATTCTGTCTTTCCATCAGATCCTCGTAGTAGTCGCTGTTTTCAAGAACAGGGGAAATCGGACAGAGTATATTGCTCTTGCCGGTCTGTAGATTTACTGCGTTCTTTTTAACGTTATCAACCTTCATCTCATACTCGCCGAAGGGCGTTACCATATTGTAGCCCGGACATACTCGCGCAAGGCGTTCGGTAATGGCGTTGTACTGAACGTACATTTCGTCTGTGTGCGGCTCATCTATGGGATAAAAATATCCTTTAGCCGCCCAGACTGGATTCGACTGAACCTTGTCGTAGTATTGCTTCAGTTTAACATCGTCAGCCGGGCAGGGAATCATGAAGGACGTAATTCTCGGGTCACTCATGTAGGCGTCTGCTCTCGGGTCAAGAATATCATAGGGCAGGCTGTAGGGTGAGATTCTGTGTGAAACGAGGTATTCATAGTATTTCTCATACAAATCCTGTCCCGCGGTTGAATTCGCCGCGACGCCGAATTTTTGCGCCATATGTGACCTGTTAAGACCGAAGGCGGTATCGCTTGTCGGGGTTTCGGGCAGGGTGAAGTCCCAGACTGTGACGCTCAGGTCGGCTTCACATTCCATGACGCTGTCGCCCTCGTTATAAATGGAAATTTTCGTGCTGTACACCCCTGCCGGAGTGTCGGGGGTTGTGTGTACCTGCAGAAAATACGGCTCGTTGACATTGTTGCTGCCAACGCCGAATTTTTTCAAAACATCGACAGGTACAAGCGCGTCCGGGTAATAGCCGTAATACTGAGAGCCGGTTGTTCTGATGTATTCTTCCTTGAAAACAGAAAGCTCAAGCGTGTCGCCGTTCTCATTCGTCAGCGGCTCCATTATCCATTTCAGGTCGTCCTGAGGAGTCCAGCGTGCCTTAAAGACAATCTGGCAAGCCTCATACTCGTTTTTCGCTACATACATATTGTAGCTGTCTTTCTTGCCGATAAGCTCAGAGCGCTGTACTTTATAGGTCGAATCATACATACACAGCGAGATGTGGGACTTCTGTGAGCTCACCGAGCCGGTGTTGAGCAAATCCTTTGCTCCTGCCGCGACCATAAGCGACATGAGCGTTGCCATTACAAAGCTGAAAAACCTTTTTACCTTGTACATCTGCATTGAAAAAGCAAAATTCATACAAAACCCTCCAAAAATTTATTGTGAATATATTATAGATTTTTTTGGCAAATTAGTCAATACTTATATACAGCGCCCTGAAAACGCTTTTAGTGTTTTCAGGGCGCTGTAATTACCGACTGTCCTTACGCTTTTCAAAGTCGAACGAGATACCTCTGCAGTAAAGCGTGTATTCGTTGCGGTGAGGTTCTTTTATTATATCATAAGGGTTTTGCCTTATTTTTTCAAGCTGAGAAGGAGTGATTCCCTCATACCAGCCCTCCGGCTTCCATACTTCATAATTGTTGGAAATTTTAACGATAAAATGATTTTCAGGAGTATAAATCAGAACCTCGCCGACCTGACATTCCTGTGCAAAATAATCAAGCGGCTCTGCGTCATTTTCCATATTAGTTTCCACTTTAAAAATACCTGTCATTGAAATCTCTGTGACAAGCGGATGGAAACCGCCGGAAAATTTCAGACATAGGCTGTTTTTTCCTTTTTCAATGACATCAACATGAGTTTCGTGGAAGGATGGAAATATTTCAAACCCAGCATTTCCGAGCTTATCCATATCAGGCAGTTTATCATAGTCTATAATACATTCAAGCTCCACTTCTCCCGGTATTAAAATGGAAAAGTCACGATTCCCCTTTAAAGCTACAATATTTTTTTCAGCGGCGTTAATTTCCTGAATGATTAATATAAATTGATTTGTACCGCTGTCCGTGAGTATGTATTGATGTTTTGTTCCGACTTTCGCACTCAGCAATTCCTCAGGAGTATCACTGAATATCAGCTTTACCTCTTCGCAGCATTCAAATTTGTTTTTATATCCTTCATTTTCTATTTCAAACGCGCATACCTCATCTACACTGCTCAGCTTAACGCAGGAATTTAACTCATAATAAAAATCATTGATTCTTTTAAAGCACTTTTCTTTGTCGCAATTCGGGATTTTATCAACTAAATTTAATTTCATTTCAGTCACCCTGTTTTAATTTAAATATGATACTGAAAACGGTGTACTCATTCAGGACACTGTCGGCACAGACCTTCGCGTCCATGGCGAGAGCAAGCTCCTTTACCACGAAAAGCCCCAGTCCCGCGCCGTCCTCGCGCTTTTTATAGAACCGGTCAAAGACCCGCGGGAGCTCCTCTTTTTCTATTCCGTAGCCGTCATTGACGATGCTTAGCATTATGCTGTCCCCATCTTTTTTGCTTCTGAATATAACTTTCGTCTTGGCGTAATAAATGGCGTTTTGAATGAGGTTGTCAAGCATTCTTATCAAATAGCTTCTGTCTGCAGAAACACGTTCATTCTCCAGCTCATTTTCGAGCACAAGCTCAATTCCCTTTGTTCTGACTATAGGCTTATAAACCTTAAAGCCCTCGTTCATTAAATCTGTGATATGGACAGAAGTCTTGTTAATCTGCAGGCGGTTTTCGGTCAGCTGTGTGAGCAAAAACAAATCCTTGATGAGCTTTTCCATGTGTTGAGTGCGAGCGTGGGCGCTCTCGATATATTCCAGCGTGTCCGCAGTGTTTTCCGGCTGAGACAAAAGAAGCTCCATATACCCCCTGATGGCGGTTATCGGTGTTCTCAGGTCGTGCGAAATGCTTGCCAGCAACTCATTCTTTGACTGCTCGCTCAGGAGCAGCTGCTCATTTGCCTGCGCAAGCTCAGCCGTGCGCTCATCGACAAGAGACTCCATATGTCCCAGCAACTGTTCATTTTCGTATGAATAGTCCACGAATATTTTCGCGAGAATCACAGCTTCAAAAAGAACAAATATAAACAGCGAGGTGCTGCCGAATTCCGCTGAATTTATTATCCCTGCGTCAGCTAATAAATCAGAACTGTATGAGATAAATGATAACACAACCCCGCAGGTGTAAAGAAAGCTGAAACGGTCCCTATTCCTGTTCATGTGATATACAACCTTCAAAATATATACAATGCCGAGGGCAAAACAGGAATATGTGAGAATGTACAGCGCCAGCGAAAAATTGTATTGCCATAATATCTCGCTAACCGTTGACAATGAGTTTAAGGCAGCCAAAATAAATATAATGCTTCTTCCCGTACCGTTCTTTTTTCCGAAAAGAAAATAGGAATACATCGCGAAAAATGTTATCAGCCAGCTTTTTGATAGAATATATAAGTCGTACGCAAGAAATCCGTTATCAGCGGGAAGAGCCCGATACAAAATGCCGGCGGATATTGTTCCGTGTGAAACCGCGGCGGCTAAACAAAACAGGGCAAAAAACAGCATTCCTTTATCGTTTTTCTTCAAAATAAACAATATGAAATGATAAAGACCCGTTATTAAGAGTCCCGCCAGAATAATTGTGTCAAGAATATTCTTTGTCGCGATTTCTCTGCTGACTGAAGGGTATGAGCCAAGAGAAATTGGCAGCAGCAGCCCCGATTTACCGCCGAGATAACCCGAAATATGTATAATAAGCTCAAGCTTGTCACTGTCAAGGGGAATAACTGTTGATTTTGAACGCACGTCAGCGCTTTCATCTCCGGCAGCGGTACCGACAGTTCCGCACTTTAAAACACTTTTTCCGTTCGCGAAGACCTCATAAGCGCCATGCACCCATGGTATATGCAGGGTGACGACATCTTTTTTATTCTCAAAATCAATTTGCAGGCGATAGGAACCGAAGCCGTTATTACCGATTAGGGCGGCATTCCAGTCTCTTTGCCAATAATCCGGCAGGGTATAATACTTTTTTTCGCTCTTTTCACTGAAGCCCTTGCTGTCAAGCAGTTCCATATAGTAAAATTCCCAATCACCTGCGAGATACAGGTCATCATAGCTGTAATAGTTTGCGTCAGTTATAAAAATCCTGCCGTTTTCAAGCCCCGGATAGCTTGAGTAATGCGGCTGCAAAACAAAATAGTAGGTTAAATATACCGCGAACAGCGCAAGAATCACTGTAAACTTAATGAATTTTTTCATATTCAAAGCAATAACCTACATTTCTGACTGTTTTTATTTGCGCCGCCGAATCGGCGTCCATTTTCAGCTTTTTGCGAATTGATGAAATATGCACCTGAATGGTTTTTAGCCCTTCCTCAGCCTCAATTCCCCACAATTTTTTGTAAAGCATTGAGGAATTTATCGGCCGTCCCATGTTTTTAACCAATATAAGCAGCAGCTTATATTCCTTTGGTGTCAGCAGTGTGTCCTCGCCGTTAAGATAGGCAATCTGCGCGGTTGTGTCAATTTTTACCGGCGGATATTCAAGGATTTTTGTATCGTTAATCTGGATTCGTCTGAGCAGGGCATAAATGCGTGCGGAAAGCTCGGATAGGTTATAGGGTTTTGTCAGATAATCATCTCCGCCGACCATCAGCCCCTTTACCTTATCCTGTTCTGAATCAAAACAGGTCAGGAAAATAATCGGAACTGAGGTGATGTCCCTGATTTTTTCGCAAAAGGTAAGCCCTGAGCCGTCTGGCAGTTTGATGTCAAGCACAATGAGACCGGGATTGTTTTGCATGACAGCCTCATAGGCTTCCTCAAGCGTCTCGGCGGTGATTACATCATAGCCTTCTTTTGTCAGATGAATAAAATTGATTTTTAGAATATCTTTATCGTCCTCGACAATTAAAATCTGTGTTTTCGACATAATTCGTAACTCCGATTATTTATTTTTTTCAAGCAATAAATACTAACGTGAGCTTGGCTTGCCAAGCTCACAAGGCAAGTCTTGTTTTTTATTGCGCTTTTAGCCCACTAAGGTACTAATTTGTTTCAATCTTTTTTTATTTGAATTTATACATCTGAATATATCATAAATTCCGACAAAATGCTATGTTTTTATCGCTGTTTATCTATTTTTCCATAAAATGACATATTTTCCAATTCAGCATATTGCATATAAAAAAATCAGTAATAATGGCGTCATGTATAGGTATTCACAATATCTATGCTTTTTTTTTGCATTGGTGTTTGCATAATAGATAATGGCACCTTAAATGTCTATTATCTGGTAAACAAAACTTAACCCTGTAATTTCAAATAGCAATATTATTTTTTTGCAAATGTCTGATATATTGCAAATGTTATTGTTTTTTTAGAGATAAAGTCGATTTTGGTCGAATGTTTTACGCCAAGGAGATGAAGGAATGAGCTCAACTGCAGAGAAAGCCGATGCCGAAAAAGAATGTGAACTCGAAATCGGGACGGAAACTGAAAAAGCACGGAAAACTGAAAAAATCGGTAAGAATGAACTGAATGAAATTTATTCAAAATTCGACAAATTCAAGGTTCCCGAGTTCTCTGTACGTTTTCGCGGCTATGACAGACTGGAAACCGATAAGTATCTAAGCTCTCTTGTTGACGCATATAACCTTATGTTTGATGAATATACAGAGATTTCCTCGCAGCTTGACGAGTACAAAAAAAAGAAGGAAGCAGTAGCGGACGCTTTGATTGAAGCGAAGCTGAACGCAAGGAGCATCATCAGAGAAGCCGTTATGAAGGCTTGTGAAATTTCGCCGCAGCTAAGCTTTGACCAGATGCTCAGAAAGTATGAGATTTCGAAATATGACGAAGATTTTGAAGCAGGTACAGTAAATGACGAAGCGGCTGCAGTCGCACAGACTGCCGAGCTTGAAGAGTCTACCCCTCTTACATATTCTCAGGAAGATGAATACAGTGATTTTATTGATTTTACAACAGACAGATATTCATATATTGAAACGGAGCCTGAACATGCCGAAGCCCCTGATTGAATTTAATAAGCAATATGATTACCTCTGTTTTCAAGAGGAACTCGAAGCCGAGCAGAAAACGACAAAAGGTTCTATTGTCAAGGATACGATTTTTTACGGAATTCTGGTTACGGCAATCATATTCGCCTTTATTTACTCGAAAAACGACGAAGCGGGTAAGCGCTTCGGTCCTTTCGCGTATAACACTGTCCTCACCGGCTCAATGCAGTCCGTTTATCCAAAGGGCTCGCTTGTTTTATCATGGGCTTTGAAGCCTAATGAGCAGCTTCGCACAGGTCTTGACATAGGTGACGATATTGTTTTCCTGATTAAAGGCGACACTACAGTTGTGCATCGGATATTAAATATAACCGAAAATTATGAGGACAGCGGACAGCGTATGTTCACGACTCAGGGGGTTGAAAATCCTGCCCCGGATGATTATATCACCTACGAGGACAATGTTCTGGGGCGTGTAATTTTTCACATTCCCTATCTCGGCGCGATGCTGGCGTTTATAGCTGAAAAAATGATATGGTTCATCGCAGGAACAATAATACTCTTTGCTTTGAGTGCCTTGTTGCGAATTGTTTTCTCAGATGATGACGGCAAAAAGAAAGATGAGAAAGATGATAATGCAAAAGCGTCTGAAACATAAATAACTCATCTTTCGCACCCTGTGAATAAGGATATTGGATTTTTGATATTGGAAGATGTCACGTTAAGCATTTATTTACATTTAACCCTGAGAACGCGGGCGATTATACTAAAATCACCACGCGAGCAATGATTTTATTTCCATTTAATGATAAATACGCGACATTTTCTAGCATCTAGCATCTAGCATCTAGCATCCAATATCCAACATCAAAAAGATGACTTTTATAGGTGTGAAAGCTGAGTAAATAATTATGTTTGTCCCGTTAAAGCGGATTTTCCGCTTTGCGAAACAATAAATATTCAATTTTTAGAGGAGAATCAAGAATGAGGAAAACTGTTATCTCACACAAATTTCACAAAAAACCGTTAATGGCGCTTGCGGCATCAATTATTATTGTCGCCATTATGCTTGGCGGAACCTTCGCGTGGACTGATTTTACTCAATCCAGAGCGAATAAATTCCGCGGCTCGACTGATGCGGATGTCACACTGCATGACGAGTTCGACGGCGAAAACAAGGATGTTTTCGTGGAAAATTCAGGCTCGCAGACCATTTATGTACGCTTACGACTGGACGAATACATGGAAATCGGAGGAACAAGCTTTGTCGCAGCGTCAAATGTGAAGGACAAAACCACATGGATACCCCATACATATGACGGCACAGCAATTGGCGACTGCGGTCAGGTTGACGCCAAGCATCTTTTCCACAGCTACTATGACTGGGAAATGACCGGCGCACAGAGAAAATTCAACGAGGGTACTCCGGGGCTTGTCTATTCAAAGCTAGGCGCTGACGGAAAGGTTGATACAAGCTCCGGCTTGAATGATACAGCGGCAGAGAACGCACCGATAACAATGAGTGAGTTTTTACGTCTGGAGGGGCAGGCATACGACAGCATGAGCCTTGAGGACAAGGCGTTATGGGACGGAAAGGTTATGACAGGCTGCTGGATTCTTGACGACACGGACACTGTCGAAAACGGCGGCGCGTGGGCATATTGGTCAGTTCCTCTCGCTCCGGGCGAGGCGACAAACCTTTTGCTTGACCGTGTACTCAAGACGACAAAAGAGCCTGTTGACGACTGGTTTTACGGAATTGATGTAAAGCTCCAGGCGGTCACCTCAAACGATTTTGAAAAATGGAACAGTGTTGATTTAAAGTATAAGAAAACAGCGGCTGCGGACAAGCTTATAGCAATTTGGGAGAGCGTTCTTTAATACCAATCTCCCATTAAAATTTCGTATTGGAAAGAAAGGTAAAAACATGTCAAGAACTAGAAATCACTCAAAAATGAGTGCAAAGAAAAAACTCGCGGCTCTGACCTCCCTCGTCCTTGTCGGCGCTCTGCTTATCGGCGGAGCGTTCGCGTGGACGGATTTCTCGCAGAGCTTTATAAACCGCTTCAGAGGCGGCGTTACCCCCGATGTACTTCTCCACGACGACTTTGAGCCGTGGCTGAACAAGGATGTTTATGTTGAGAACACCGGCGAGCAGGACTTGATTGTACGCGTTAAATTCAATGAATTCCTCCAGATAGGCAACAAGGTCATAGTCGGAGACGAC
>JAVBNH010000031.1:0-4410 GCA_031551635.1 Oscillospiraceae bacterium
TAATAGCATATTAATTTTTAGAAATCAAGACTTATTGCAAATTTTTTTTGCTTCTGTTTCTGCGAGATCAATTGATGTGAATCATTTTGTTAGAAAATTGCAAAAACAAGATATGGTATGCTTTATTGGGGAAGATATTTATAAAATATTTAACCTTCTTCAGATTTCATCAGCAGTGAAGATGGTTTATGCCTGTTCAAGCAGCCGGATATAATGGTTTGCTTCTCTTAAAACATGGTCTGCAAGCAGCGGTATTATTATTGAACGGATTTTGCACTCGTTAATACCTTTCGTTCCGGCAGCTTTAAAATCGCGGTAGGCTTTTGTTTGCTCGAGAGTCTGTTCGCTCACCCCTGAGAGCATTATATCATTTGCAGCCGCGGCTCTGTTTATCAGCTCCTGATAATCAAGCGCGAAATCATTCGCTGTGTTTATTAGCTCGCCCTCCGAAGGGTCAAGGAGTCCTCTGATGAAGAGAGCATGCTCGAGCATAATCTGATCCCAGAAAAGCTCTGTGTTCTTCGGGTTTTCATCAATTTCGTTTCTGTCTTCTATTGCTATAAGCAGGGTGCGGTACATCTTTGCTTCTCTGATTATATGGTCAATCAGAAGGGGATAGTTCATTGTGAACATATTGCATGAGAGCATGCCGTTCAGCACCATTGTTTTGAAATCAATAAGCCGGTTAAGCTCACTCATGATTGAGGAATTTAAGCTCTGAACCTGACGTACAAGCGCTGGCGAAACAACGGGATTCATACTACTGGTGAGCCTTTTTTCAGCCTGAGTTATATTTGTGTTGATTTGAATACCCGAAAAATTTTGAGTTTTTTGCTCGCTGCCGAGGGTGAAGTCGGTTATTATTTCACCGGAATGAAGCACGGGAGTGCTGATAATTCCATTTGAAAGCTGAACCGCAGTGCTCAGAAACGCTTCAAAGCGCAGCTTAAAATTATCAGCAGTTCGAGCGAGATTTGAGTTTTTTGGAGTAAATCCCGCTTCCAAAAAAATCGCATGCTCCTTCATGATTCTTCCGAAGAATAAATGTTGTTCAAGCGATTGTACGACATATTGTTGTTCGTTTAACATAATATTTCACTCCTCAATAATAGTAAGGGTATTGATAGCCCCCGTGATATCCGCCGCGGTTGTTTATAAGCTCATTAAAAAGAATTATTTTGACAATATCGCGTAACGTGTTCCGGTTATGGTAACCTCTTCTGTGTCGTCTGTAGGGACGCTTACCGAAGCTGTATTGTACAGGCATAACCGCAATATCCTCTGGTGCCCCGTCCTCATCCTCGAACCATAAACCACTGTTTTTGATGATGTTGTCGACAATGTTTCCGATGTTTTCCTCAGTCGGCATAAATCCCTCTTCTGCCATTTTTTGTGCAATAGCAGCGACAAGAGGGTAAATCTCCTTATAGATTTCGGGATATAAGGCTATCATTTCGTTATTTGGCACTGCAGTATCTGCGGCGGGAAAAAGGTTGTTTTGCTGAATAATCATGCTGTTGACAGGATTTGCCTGATATCCTCCTTGTGTCTCTGCATAGCTGGAGGACAGGGGAGTTGATGCCAGATATTTGCTTTTTTGTTCATCCATTTTTTAACATACCTTTCTATTTATAGTCTTTAGTTTCTATCTTATAATATGAACGGTAGATTTTATTGTTACAGATTTACTTCATATGTTTTTAAAAAAGAAAAGCAATAAAAAAAGAAGCTGAAACAAAAACATTCAGCTTCTTTCTTTGGCACGCTTGGAGGGACTCGAACCCCCGACCCACTGCTTAGAAGGCAATCTAATTACACGTCTTAAAGCATTGATATATAAGACTTTACATGTATTTTTGACTTGCATTTTGACTTGCAAAATAATTTTATTTAATTTCCATGCCTCCGCAATCAGCCGATTAATAAACCCATTCACACTTTCGATGTTCTGTTCGGCGAAAGCCTTTAGAAAAGAAAAAACCGCTAAAGCAAAGCGACCTAGCAAGAAGCCAAAGCAAAAGCGGTAGACGAACAAGGGGGAAAGGAAGTAAACCGAGTACCCCTTACAATCCTATAATACTATCAGAATTTGAAAAAGTCAATATTATTTATTTTATCGTGTCTGATTCTGGTTTCTGCAGTTTGCATATACTTAGCAGGCTTAAAAACAGTTGCTATAATTATTGCAATGTTATCTGTAATATTGTCTGTGATTAGCTTACTGCTCTTAAAAAAATGAAGGTGAAAAAATGGACTATAAGCCGCAACAAAAGTGGCAAAGGGAAAATTTAAAAACAGTTGGAACCAAGCTAACAATTGTTGATTTTGAAAAGTTTTCTAAGCATTGTAAAGATAACGGAATTTCTCAAACGGCAATGATTAAAAAGTTGATTTTAGAAACAATTAAGACAAACGACGAATAAGACTAAGAAGCGTTTAAACGATGAAAAAACACCCTCCCAAAGCCCATTAAAGCTTTGAGAGGGTAAAAATTATTTGTTCGGCTTATTCCCCGCCTGATATTCGTTTAATAGCCACGAATGCGCCGTTGGAAGCGAGGGAGACCAGCACCGCATTAAGCGGCACAATCGCCCACTGTGACCACTCCCCTGCTTGTCCTGTCGCGGCGGTCGCGGCAAGCAGCACGATTAGCGAGACGGCGTAGGAAACAATCTGCGTGGGTACCTTCGATAGATACCCCTTTATAAACTGCGTGATGATAGATGTAGCGATTCCGGCGCCGGCGAAGGTCGCCAGAAATGACCATGTAAAAAACTCGTTCATTATGTTCTACTCCTTTAAATTTTAGCCTAAACACTTCAGTAAATTCCGCGTATTCCTTGAATTTTGTTAATATCTCTAGGATACCCGTCTAATCCGTCCATTCCCCTGTCTTCGAGCTTGCTACAACCAAAATCCGCATCATTTTCAGGCTTCGTTAAATGAGGAATTGAAATCAAATCCTCTTGAATGCTAACCCTTTCACTTGTTATTAAAACACTGCAATGCGGATGATGATTTTCTCGCATATAATCAATTAACGGTTTTGCGAGGCTTAAAATCTCATCCGCATTTGCATTATTTATATTTTTCATCAATGAAAACACCTCCTTACGCTTTTGAATTCTTGATTTTAATGTTTAAATTTTAATCTTAAACGCTTCAGTAAACTCCGCGTATTCCTTGGAGTCTAATAAAATCATCGGTTACTTGAGGCTCTCCGGGTTCTCCTTGCTCACCAACAAGCTCATGATAGATTATATCCCTGCTATCTAATGCGTTTTCACATTTACAACAAAGGTCTCTAAAAGTGGCATATTTTTTGTCAAAGTCCTCACTATCGCGGAATATTAACACATAAACTTGTGTTTCACCGCAAGCAAAGCATTTAGCGTCATACTTTTCGATATACATTATAATTCACCTTCGTTTGAAATATTACCTTTCCTAGCAATGTTATTTAAATGATACGTAATGTTATGTTTTGTCCCCCTTGAAACATACATATCATTATTATATGAACCTTACACTGACAGAAATTCACATCTTTTTTCTCCTCGCCTCAAACTCCGGCTCACATAAGTATTTTATATAATTGCCATTTCAACAATAATTAAGAAATAGAGCTTTCTTTTAACGCCCATTCTTTGTCAAAAGCTTTATACTTTTGCCTTGAATTTGTCCAGTCACGATTTATATAAAACCAGCGAATTGCAAAAATATAATAATAAATGCTTTTTTTAAAGCGTTTCATTTTATCACCTCGGTTCTAAATATCAACCCTAACGCCTATCTCCTAAAACCTATCTCCTTTTCGGTTCAAGCTCCGGCTCAAGCCCCGCCGAAATGCGGAGAATCGTTCTCGCTTCAGCGGCGGTCAGCTCGCCGTCTCCGTTTAAGTCGGCGCGTATGAGCTGTTCGCCTGTGAGTGCGACAAGCTTCGCGGAAGCTCTCAGTACAAGCCGCGCGTCGGCTGCTGTTACTCTGCCGTCACCGTCCACATCTCCGGGTATGTAGGTCGAGTAGTCAGGCTTTTCGGTCGACTTGTCGAAGCCGTTCAGACCGAGGCTCTTGATGAGCTCCGGGAAGTCGCGGTAACACTCATTCGCGTCCAGATTGCCCTTGTAGCCGTCAAAATGCTCCGATTCGCTGTACTGCCACATGTCCGCGCCGTTGTTCGGATTGCGGCTGTAATTTGCCTCCCACTGCGTGAAGCGTCTGAGCTCCTCGCGGTAAAGGTAATTCGTGAACCAGTTTGTGTTGGCGTAGACCCCGGCGAAATATCCGGCGTTTTCTAGCGCGGTACAAAAGGCGATTGCCATATCCGTACAGACACGCTTGCCGAGCTTTTCCTGTCGCGCGTCCTCGATGTCATAATAGACCGGAAGCTCAAACTGCTTGTCATAAATC
>JAVBNH010000023.1:0-54451 GCA_031551635.1 Oscillospiraceae bacterium
TTAATTGTGCATTTTTCATTATTATAAAGGGTGTGTATTTGTGTTTTGCAAAAAATGCGGTATATTCGTTGAGGACAACGCGGAAAACTGCCCGAACTGCGGCTTTCCGATGGCTGAGCCTTTAAGTGTACTGCTCGGTACAAAGGTCAAAGAGGAGACCGCCAAAAAGGAAGAAAGCGAAATCGCCGAACCGCAAAGCAGCTTTCAGCCGGAGACAAAAATTATTGTTAAGAGAAAGCTCAGCGGCGAGGAAAAATCACTCTACTCCCGCCTTGCCGCCGCCTTTGGTATACTGCTGCTTATAGTTATTTTGGTTTCAATGATGTATAATACCCCTTCAAAAAGGCTTGTACGGCATCTTGAAAAAGCAGAGTACACAAACGCTCTCGCGCTTTTTGAGGTAAATTTTTCCGGCAAGGAAAATGTCCGCGATGCTTTTATTAAGGATTTAACCCTTCACCTTCAAGGACTGAAGCACCGCCTGAACTCAGGCGAGCTGACCTATGACGAGGTCATGAAGGACATCAAGGCAGTTAACGAAATGGAAATAAGCGAAATCGTTGACGTGCTTTACAAAACAAGTGAGGAAATCAACGCGCTCAACGATTCCAAGCTCGCTTATGCCGAAGCGGGACAGCTATACCTAGACGCTAAATATAAGGAATCCGTGCTTGCCTATAAGCAGGTCAGCAGCGATGATTATAACTATTCCCTCGCTGTTGCGAAGCTCACTGAAGCAATTGCCAGCTACTCCGCCAATGTTTTAGCCGAGGCAAAAACACTCGCAGAGAGCGGCAACTACACCGGCGCGATAACCCTGCTTGACGAGGCGCTTATCGTCTCAAACAACGAGAGCCATCTCAAGGAGCTGAGGGATTCATATGTCGCGCTGCAGTTCGAGTCACTGCGCGAGGACACACTGAAAAAAGTTAATAATCTTGTCAAGGAAGAAAAATTTATCGAGGCCCTTGATTCACTGCAGATATTGCTTGATGAACATAAAGACGATGCCGCGCTTAAAAAGTCTTTTGAAAATAACGCGGATAAGTATAAGACCTTCGCGATGTCAAAAATTGATGTTCTTGTCAGCGATAAATATATTTTTGAAGCTATAGATTTGGTCAAGTCTGTTTTAACATATCTTCCCGAGGACGCTGTTCTCAAAGATAAGCTCCGCGAGCTTGAAAATCAGGCGCCGGTTGATTTGCTTGCCATGACACCCATTGACTCGGGTACCTGGACAGTCGGCGCGGGTACGCTCAAAAATGCCGCCGGAAAAGCTGTTTCGCCGCGCGCGCAGTACATTGTCGCGAAGGATACTTTTGCGAAATATACCCTTGGCGGACGCTTCAAGGTGCTCCGCGGAGTGATAAATACCCACAGGGATTTACCGAATGAGCTTGTTGGAACTGTAAAAATATACAAAAACGACATTCTCGTTTATACTACTCCTTCGATTACAAAATCCACTGAGCCTATTAACTTTTCTGTCAATATTGAGGGTGCGAGGGATATAAAAATTGAGGTCTCCGGCGGCAGCGATTCAAAAAATGTCAGCCTGCTTCTATATGATATGTTCCTTTTTGAATAATTCTTGTCGAAAATGCCTTATAAGCGCGGTCAAATCAATGACTTAAATTGTTTAAATTTATCCTTAAATCTGTACATTTTTGTAAATAAATTAAAAAATGCTTGATTTTAACAAAGGTCTATTGTATTATATTAGCTGAGTTATTCCTACCGGAAAAACACTTAAGATATTAGAAAGGGACGGTCTTTTTTATGGATTTTATCAATAAGCTTGTTGAACTTATTCAGAGCATCATCAAAATGATTACCGATTTTATCGCAAAGCTTGCAGGCGACGACAGCACAGACAAATAATTAGCCTAACGTGGGCTTGACTGCCAAGCCCGCAACCCAAAACTTGCTTTATATTGAGCTTTCAGCTTATTTAGGTACTAAAGCAGCATTCTATTGCCAAACTGTATTAAATCTCTAAAATTTTTTCGAAAAACTATTGCATAATGCGCAATATTGTGTTAGTATTAGTTGGCAGGATAGTTGTCCTTGCATGAAAATACATTTTTCATGCGGATTTGTGCCATCGCGGCACATCGCTACAGTGCAATTATTATTATGAATGAAGAGAGGTGTAACCAATGGGCGATAAGGATATCGATTTTTTGACCCAATTATTTAAGATGCTTGCCGATTTCTTCGCAATGATTATTAATGCGTTAGGCGGACTCATGGTTAAAAAAGAAGAAGAAACAACAGCAGCAGAACCAGTTGAATAATCTATCAAAACTAAAGCAGGCATTAAAATGCCTGCTTTTTTTTGCGTCAATCCTTGTCTATACGTTTTTCCGCAATCAATTCGCTGCCTGACTTCACCGCGTCAAGTCCGTATTTTTTTTGAAGATTTATTGTCACCTCGTCAAGCTTACCGGATTTTTTATCTTTTTCCGGATTATCGAACATGGACATTTGTCTTTGCGGCGAATTATCAAACCCGCTCAGGCTAATTCCCACAAGTCTTATGGGGCAATGCTCCACTCCATCAAGCAGAGCGGCGGCGACAAAATAAATCTCATCCGCTTTATTTGTTGTTTCACCGCTTTTTGAGCGGGTGATTTTTTTCATATCCTTAAATGTGACCTTGAGTGTCACTGTTTTTATAAACTCCCCGTCTAATCTCAGCTGAAAACTAAGCTCCCGCGCTAAAAGCCGCAAAACATCCTTTAAGTATTCCCGGTCGGTTATATCCTTTTGAAAGGTAATCTCCTTGCCGAAGGACTGTGTTTTTGCGGGAGTCGAAACCCTGCGATTATCGATACCGTTCGCAAGGTCTATTATATGCTGTCCCTGGTTTCCCAGAGCGCGCAGCACAGCGTCGGGGTTATTATAAATATCCCTGACTGTCGAAATTCCGAACTTATTCAGCTGAGTCTCGGTTTGCGGACCAACGCCGTAAACAATCCGCACACTGCGGTCGATAATTAGCTCCCTGAGCGCCTGCGGCGTCGGAATCTGAAAGAAGCCGTCTGGCTTTTTTTCCTCGCTCGCGAGCTTTGCCGACATCATAGAATAGCCGATTCCCGCAGAGCAGGTCAGACCGGTTTCCTCCCTGACCCTGTGTTTAATCTCGCGCCCGATTTTTTCCGCTGAGCCAAAAAGACCCAGCGAACCGGTTACATCAAGAAAACCCTCATCGAGCGAGATATACTCAATAAGGTCTGTATAACAGTCCCAGATTTCGTGAATTTTCCGTGACGCTTCGACATACTTGTGTCCGTTCGGGTGCATATAAATCCCATGAGGACATAGCTTATATGCATCCTTGATGCTCATAGCGGAACGCACGCCGTATTTTCTCGCCTCATAGCTGCAGGTGGAAACAACACCGCGCTCACTCGGCAGCGCGCCGATAATAAGCGGCTTCCCCGCAAGCGCGGGATTGTCACGAATTTCCACCGCCGCGAAAAACATATCCATGTCAATGTGTACAATTTGCATGTCTTTATCCTCGAAGGTTATAAAAAAAGCAATTAGAAATATAGTGAGCTGAAAGCTCTATAAAAAACACGACTTGGGTTGTGGACTTGGCAAGCCAAGCCCACGTTATTTAAAACAGCGTCAACTGCGTCTCCTCATCGCTCTCGCAAGGCAAAACGGAAACATCAAAGTCCATTTTCAGAGTATCCTCAGGTGTAATTTCACCGGTCAGCCACGGTTCAATTTGCTCGAGACGAAGTATAACAGGCATCCTGTCATGAATTTTCGCCATTTCGCCGGTGGAATCCTTTGTTAAAATAACAAATTCACGGACTGTTTCCCCGGGATTGTTTTCATCGGCCGTGTCCCGGTAAAGACCAGCCATAAACAAGAGATTCCCGTCCCTGTCTTTGGCGTAGTGCTTCTTTTTCCCCGAAGAGAGCTTCTCCCATTCGAAAAACTCACCGGCTGGAACGACACACCGCCCTGTCTCCAGGCGTTTTGAAAATGTGCTTCTGTTTTTCATCGTCTCAGCTCGCGCGTTAATGATAACGCCCGGGCTGTTCCACTTTTTAAAGCCCCATTTAGCACTTTCGAAGGCAATTCCCTCGTCATTCTTAGTGATAACAGGCGCGTGATTGGTTGGAAAAACCTCACCGCCGGAGCCGTAAGCCCTGCTTACCTCATCATAATGCTCAAAGTCGTCCCGGACTATTGCCATAGAAAGCTTGCTGAGAATCCCACGGATTTCAATGATTTCATCTTCCGTCAAAACTGTATATCTTCCGCACATATTATCATTCCCTTGCCGTAGCGGCTTTTTCAAATTCGAGCCTGCCTAGTCGCGAAGTCAGCTTCCTGACTCGCTCGTCGATATCGGCGCAGAGGGGACAGTCGTCCTCACTGTAAAAAGAAAGCTGCTCATAATCCGAAGCGATAAGATTATCCGCCCTGACTCCCACGCTTCGCAGAGGATTCTCCCATTTATAATGCCGCTGAAAGAGCGAGAACGCCTGATTGAAAATCAAATTGACACTGTCAATCGGATAAGAAGTGCTGCACTGTCGGGTCAGTGTGTTAAATTTATTGTCCTTGAGAATAATGCTGATACAATACGCCTTAAGATTGTGCTTCCTGAGCCTCGCGCTGATTGAATTGACAATCAGATAAATAATCGCGCTGGCGTCCTCAAGAGTGCGCAAATCCTCCGGCGGAGTAATTGTGTTGCCGATACTGCCGATTTTATCGTTCTCAGGGTGAAAATTCCTGTCGTCACCGTTGGCGAAGCACCACAAATCATAGCCGACCTTCCCCAGCAGCCTGTTAAGGACTTTCGGGTCCGAGAGCGCAATGTCGCCGATTGTCTCGATGCCGATTCCGGCTAGCCGCTTTTTTCTCTGCTGACCGACAAAAAGAAGCTCTGAAGCGGGAAGCGGCCACACAAGCTCACGGTAGTTTTCCTTCGTTATCAGCGTTGTCGCGTTCGGCTTTTTATAGTCGCTGCCCAGCTTGGAAAAAATAAGATTGTCGCTGACACCGACAGACGCGGAAAGCCCCTGCGAGTACATGATTTCAAGACGAATCAGGTCGGCAATCTGCCTGCCCTCGTTCATAGAAACGCCGGTCTCGCTCAAGTCAATCCAAGCCTCGTCCATACCGTAAGGTATGACAGAGTCGGTGTATTTCAAATAAGTTTTCCTCGCCGTCTTAGTCTCCTCAAGATACCGCGGCATATTCGCCTTCACAAAACCGAGCTGCGGGCAGATTTCTTTTGCCTGAGTGAAGCTCAGACCTGTAATAACGCCTGCTCTTTTGGCGAGGCTGTTTTTTGCCATAACAATATTATGCCGCATTTCCGGGTCTCCGCAGACGGCAAAAGGTACTTTTCGCAGGGAGGGGTCGAATTTCTCCTCGACTGATGCGAAATAATTATTCATATCGCAGTGCAAAATCACGCGTTCCATATGATATACCTCATGAAAATCTAACCGACAACCTTCCCTAGTACCCTGAAATCGTCAAACTCGCGAATCGGAATCGGCGAATAATCCGCGTTCAGGGAAATAAGGCAGCATTGAGAAAGCTTTTTCAGATATGCTTCATTATTCAGGCAAAAAATGCCGATTTCCCCCTCCTCGAGTGCCGGTTGCTCATGAATGAAAATAATCTGCCTGTCAACAAAGCGCGGCATCATGCTGTCACCGCCGACGCGAAGGGCATAATCCGCGCTATCAGGCACCAAATCATCGACCTCAATCATTTCATATCCGCCCGATTCGAGATAATTACCCCTTCCGGCTGAGACAGGAATATCATATAAACGCATTTCTCTTTTGATGGAAAATGCCTGGCGGATGTCATTCACGCGGCAGATGTCACAAATTGCGAGAAAGGCGTCAACCGCGGGCTTAGAAACGCCGGTTTCCCACTTGCACAGCGTATAGGTTTTCACGTCGAAGCCCTTCTTTGCCAAAAGTGCGCAGAGCTGTGCGCGGCTTAATTCCGCGCTCTCGCGAACCTCAGACAGCTTAGATCCAAAATCCATATTAAATCACCTGCAAACATTATACATCATAATTGCAGATTATGCAATAGTAAAGTTGCAGTTTCTGCAATTATTAATAAATAAATCTGTTTTGTTTATTTTGTCGTTAATATTCACTTGACAATAGTATATACTATAGTATATACTTATTTCGAGGTGATAATCAATGAATACAGCAAAATTATTTTTCAACGGCTCTAGTCAGGCAGTACGCCTTCCAAAAGAATGCCGTTTCGAGGGGGATGAAGTCGGCGTCTCCCGTTTAGGTGATATGGTGATTCTTTATCCTAAGGATAGCGCGGAAACTCTCTTTTTTTCTAGTTTAGGTAATTTTACCGATGATTTTTTTGATTCATTTGAAAAGGAACACACAGAAGAGTTTCCCGACACACCGAGGGAAAACTTATGAAATATCTCTTAGATACTAAGACCTGTATTTTTCTTATGAAGAATACAGCAGCAGTAGTCAATCGTTATACAAATTTCAAAGCTAACGGAATAGCAATTTCTTCAATAACCGCTGCAGAATTGTATTTCGGCGTTTTCAACAGCTTATATCCCGCTAAAAACGGAACAAATCTTATTAACTTTTTAATTGGTTTAGACGTTTTGAATTTTGACGGAGCTGCTGCTATGGAGTACGGAAATATCCGTGCAATGCTTCGAAAAAATGGTACTCCCGTCGGCTCAATGGACATGTTGATTGCTGCTCATGCCAAGTCAGCTATGTTGACATTAGTAACAAATAATACACGTGAATTACGGTATGTTGTCGGATTGAATCTAACAGATTGGTTAAATGATGATAAATAGACTTGATAAAATGTATTTAAAAAAAAACCTTGTTTCTTTCCGAATATCTGATTTAGTAGCAAAAATGTTTTTGACATTTGCATAACTACCCCACATAAAACAAGGAGAATTCTCTGATGGACAAAAATCTTTTGAAGCACATAGACATCATGGCTAACGAATTATCCCAGAACAAATCGCAATATGAGCAGGGTGCGCGCCGTCAGGCACAGGCTTTTTTACTGGAGCATACCGCCGAGCCCCCTCTGCTGCTCGGTTGCAAACTCACTGACGAGCAGGCGAAAATACCCACCTTCAACACGAAAGAAATCCACCATGAGACCGATAAAATGCTCGTCACCTCAATGTCCGCCGCGCGAACAAGCATGAACGGCGGCAGGGAGGCGGTGCCGTCTGTGCGTGCGAATATGGGCTGCGGCATTGTGTGCGCACTGTTCGGGCTGGTTCAGGATTTGTTTGATGATAAAATGCCGTGGCTTCAGCAGCGTCTGAGCAAGGAGCAGCTTAGCAAAATGAACATATCTGATTTACGAGTAAGCGCAGAATTTGAGCTTGCGCTGTCGCATATGCGTTTCGCGGTAAAAATGCTTGAGGGCACCGGCTGTCGAGTATTTCCCCTTGATATACAAGGTGCTTTCGATGTCGCCCACCTTGTTTACGGCGACGATATTTTTTACGACTTATACGATGACCCGCCGTTTATCCACCACCTCATGGCTCTGAGCGCCGAGGCTGTGGTTATGACCTTTAATGCATGTCTGAGCATTATTCCCGACAGCGAAAATCATGTTTCGCATTACAACAACCTTTGCATTCCACGCTCGCTGGGGGGCTTGAAAATCAGCGAGGACACCACTACCCTGCTGTGCGCCGAGCATATCGAGGAATTTGTCGCGCCATATATTCATGGGGTACTAAAGCGTTGCGGCGGCGGGTATATTCACTACTGCGGCGACAACCCCCACCTGTATAAAACCGTAATGCGCGAGCCGCTCGCTCACGCTTTGAACTTCGGAAATCCCGAGCGACATGATATGTGCACGGTGCTATCAGACTGCGCGGAGGCGGGCAAGCTCTATTACGGCGGATTTTCCGGTAAAGTCGGCGAAACAAGAATCGATTTCTATAAACGAATAT
Source organism: Oscillospiraceae bacterium (assembly GCA_031551635.1). Lineage (GTDB taxonomy): Bacteria > Bacillota > Clostridia > Oscillospirales > Acutalibacteraceae > JAVBNH01. The sequence goes on from JAVBNH010000023.1 coordinate 7,994, forward strand.
TAAAAAGCGCGTATAAAGACGGTCGCTGCTACCTGCTTTTTGCTCCAAGCTGCGCACTCGAGGAGAGAGACGCACTGCTTGAGGATTGGAAAACGGCTACTGAAGGTATTTATTCATCATAACAAAATGCCATATATGCCCTTGAGCCATCCTCTTCCTGCTGATTATACAAAAAACCAAGCGAATCCGAAACCGCCAGAGCCAAGGTATGAAACAAATCACACATAATGAAGACAGCAGCACGAAAATGCTCGTAATCACTGTCAGAATATGTCTTTTCATACATTAAATACAGCTCCGGCGGTAAATATTTTTTGAAATATTTACCCATCTTACCTGATGAAACAGAAAAATCAGTTATTATTCCGATATACCATTCCACCATAGAATTCAACATTTCTCTCACATAATGATTATACATTTCCATGGCATACGGCAGTTCATCCCTCATAATTCCCTTAACGACATTATTCAGGCACCACCAAAACTCATTGCAAGCGTCGGAAAAGTCACTATCACTTGGCGGTTTTATGTGAAAATAGCTTTTGTCTACATTAATTTCGGACAAAAAATTATCCTTATCCAAAAGCACAATAACAGGCTCACCGTCATCGATATATGGAGTAAATTCAATGCTTAAATCAATGCGTACACCATCCGGAAAAATCATCAGATACACAAAATGACCGTCATTTTTAGGTGTCAGCAGCGGATGGGTATTAAGCTCAGGAAGCTGCAGCAGTAAAGGCTCCCCGAATTTTTCCTTTATCCATGACAGATTATTATAATACTTTTTAATGTCAGTGACAAAATATGTGATGTCATAATCCTGATAAATGTCCCGCGGCGCCTCGGTATTTGCTCTTGAGCCGCACAGCATAGCCGCGCGTATACCCTCGTCAACATTGGCAATACCGACAATCATATCAAATATTTCCTGCTCACCGCGCATAATTCAACCTCCGTTTAATTTGCTACTTTTTTTCCGGCATAGGGTCACTGTCAAGACTGATGAAATAATCGTAAAAAGGCATCAGAAACTCAAAACCGCTCACAAGCCTGAGGACAAGCTCCTTTTTAAAAATATCGTCGCTCATGCTTTGCTGATGTATGAGGGAGAAGGATTTTCTGTTGTACCAGGCTTCTGTTTTTTCACTGGGAGCCGCCTTTTTCCTTGAATATTCCTCACCTTCGATGGCGAATTCCGTCTGATTCTCAAGCGGTAAAATCAGCTTCTCGAATTTTTTTGTCCCGCTGTCGATTCGCGCCCTGAATTTCGCCATAGTAGCGGCTTTTGCCATATAGTACCCCATACCGTAGCTCCAGTTATCACTTTTGACCTCGAACCAAAACACGGGTGTGGAAGTCCACTCCTCGCTCGGACGCTCAATGGAGAACCACATACCCTCCTTATAAGGGCCGTCCGCTCCGTGCAGCCGACGCGCGTCGCGATAAATCCGCGAGGTCTTGTGTATGAAGCCCCGCGAGCCGTATTTGTCGTTAATAATTTCAAAAACCTCGCTGCCGAGAGCCTTCATTGGCTCCAGCAGCTCTTTTTTATATTCCTCCTTATGCTCCTCGAACCAAGGCTTATTATTATTCAGCCGTATTCCCCAAAGGAAATCAACCGTTCTATTTGAAAATCCCTCAAACATAAAATTCAATCCTTTTGTTAAATTTAAAAAATTCCTTGAAAAAAATGTAAATTAATGTAATAATATAATAGCCCCAAATAAAAAGGCGTAAACGGAGCAGCTCCGCCTTACATAGTGTAATAAGTCGCGACAGGTTACATCTATTTTAATTGAGGATAGTATAACATATGGTAGCAGAAACTACAAGATTCTACCAAATAAAAAAACAAGGAGTAGGTAAAATGGAATTTTCATTATTTTTTAATTTTGACGGCAACTGCAAGGACGCGCTCGAATACTACGCGAAGGTATTCAAGTCGGAGATTCAGGATTTGATGCTTTACGGCGAAACACCGCCGGAGCAGGGTTTTGAAATACCCGAGGAGGACAAAAACAAGGTCATGTACGCGAACGTTCCGATTTTCGGCTGCAATGTTATGTTTTGCGACACCCCAACAGGCATGCCCCTCATAAAAGGCAACAATATAAGCCCCGTTATCGGCACAGAGAACATGGAGGAAATCAAGAGGATTTTCGCCGAGTTCAGTGCGGAAGGCGAAATCGAAATGGAGCTGCAGAATACCTTCTGGAGCGACCTCTACGGCATGGTCACCGACAAATTCGGCATCTGCTGGCAGCTCTCCCACGACAGCGGGAAGACGTTTTAACTAACGTGGGCTTGGCTTGCCAAGCCCACAACCCAAGACTTGTTTTTTATTGAGCTTTCAGCTCATTAAGGTACTAATATCGCGGACAGTTAATACATTGTATATTAACTGTCCGCGGTTCTTATAATTTTAATTCAACTCCCCGTGCTCTTATAATGCCTCACACCTATTTTCCAGATCAGCGCCGAAAAGGCGAAAAAGGCGAGACCTGAGGGTAGGGCGAGATAGCCTGTGAACGGCGGCTCGCCCCATGAGCACAGTGCCGCTGCCGGATAATAGCTGATGACAAACATCGGCAGCGCGAAGGTGAAAAATCCCCACAGCAGCTTGGGCATATAGTCCTTCGGGCAGCGCGCGACATTATAGCCGACATTTGTCAGGATATACACAAAGCTGATTGTCTTGACGGTAAAAATCGCTATGCCGGAGGCGAGTATAAAAACCCCTGAATACATAATCATGCCGCCAATTAGAGCAAGCAGTAATATGGCGGAATTACGCAGCGAAAACGGCACATTCAAGCGGTAAAGCAGGTAGAGCGTCATACCGAGACCCGTAAAAACGCGCGGCAAACGATGGAGGTGAAAATGCGAGGCGGCGACCAGCATAATGAGTGAGCGCGGACGCAGCAGAACACGGTCAAAGCCGCCTTCCTGAATCATCTTAAACGGAAAATAGTCAAAGCCACGGCAAAAGGTTTCCGCGAGACCGTAGGCGGTGACGGCGATAAAATAAATCAGCAGGATTTGCTCCATAGTCCAGCCGCCGATGCTGCCGAAACGCGAAAACACCAGAAAAGTCCCTATAGGGTCGGTAATAACTATAAAAATTGTTTGCAAAATCATAAGCCACCAGCCGTCATATTCGATTAAAGAAAAAATATGCAATTTCAAATGCATAAAATAAATCCTGATTTCCGCCCCCATTAAAATCCCCTCCTTATCACACCTGAATCCTGTAACCTGAACCCTGAAAACCTGATAATCAGCCTCCTTGCACTACCAAACCCTTAAGCTTATTTCTCAATACGACTTTCCCCGCCATAATAAAAAGGACTGTCCAGACTATTTGAATCAATATCAGCTGCGCCGCGTTTTCTATTGTTACCGAACCCACATACAGCTTCGCGGGGGTGTCAAGAACGCTTGCGAAGGGCTGATAACGCAGAAAAACTTGAATTTTGTCAGGCCACAGCTGCAAAGGGAAAAACACGCCTGACAGTAGCATTCCGCTGACTGTCAAAATGTTGACAAGACCGTCTCCCCAGTTAACATTTACCCTGAAAGCTGTCAAAAGCATACCGAAGGATGTGCTGAAAACCAAGGCACAAACGGATGAAAGCACAAAGAAAATAAAATTTACAGGCGCTAGCGGCGCTGCGAAACCGTAATTCTTTTGTCCCGCAGCGGTAAAAAGACAACCGATAATCACCGTCATGCTTCCACGAAGCAGTAAAGCCGATGCCTTTGAAGCCGCCGAGCGCGAGAACCAGTGCCAATATAAGTCAAGCGGGCGGCAAAGCTCGATACCGATGTCTCCGTTGACGATTTTGTTTCTGATGTCGCCCTCAATACTGCTGAACTGCATGAGAACAAGCAGCTGACCTAACCATATATATGACGCCGCCTGCGACAGGCTCAGATTATTTACGCTCCCGTTTGAACTTCCGTAACGGTAAAAAACAGTGAGTATTATTATATCAAGCACCGCCACCAAAGCACCGACTATCGCGCCGGTAAATGAGGCGAGCCTATACTGCAAGCCGTCCAGCAGGCTGATTTTAAAAAGAGAAAAAGCAGCTTTTCGTGTCTTTCTCATAATTGCATTTCACGGTACATTGACGCTATCATTTCGTCGATGTCCTGCTCCTGTATCATAATGTCCGACAGCTCCAGCTTTTGCGCGAGCTGTGCGACGATTTTATGCGCCGGAGTTGTTTCTGGGTTAAAATATACTGTCCATTCGTTATTTTTCAGCTCTGTTTTTTCAGCTCCTTCGATGCCGTAAAGCTCACAGGTTGACGAGCAAACAGCCCTGACTGTGCGAAGAGGCGAATACTGCTTTTTCAATACAGAAAGAGCGCCGCTGAAAAGCACCCTTCCGTGCCCGATTACCATAACCTTTTCGCACAGTGCCTCAATGTCGTTCATGTCGTGCGTTGTCAGTATCATTGTCACGCCGTTCTGCCGGTTTTCTTCCCTGAGGAAGTCCCTTAGCGCAAGCTTTGACACTGCGTCAAGACCTATAGTAGGCTCATCGAGGAAAAGGATTTTCGGGCGGTGAAGCAGAGCCGCCGCAACCTCACACCGCATTCTCTGCCCTAGTGAAAGCTGCCGCACGGGCGTTTCCAGCAGAGAGCCGATATCAAGAGCCTCGCTCAGTGTGCAGAGCCGCTCGCGGAAAGCATTAGCAGGAATATCATATATATCCCTTAGCAACGAGAAGGTGTCGCTGACAGGTATATCCCACCAGAGCTGGCTGCGTTGACCGAAAACCACGCCGATTTGCGCTACATAGTTTATACGGTTCTTCCACGGCTCCCTTCCCATAATTTTGCATTCGCCGCTGTCAGGCACGAGTATGCCGCTCATGACCTTCACGCTCGTGGACTTGCCCGCGCCGTTGGGTCCGATATAGCCGAATAGCTCACCCTCGTCAATCGTGAAACTGACATCATCTAGCGCCTTAATCACCTTTGTGTTCCTGACAAAAGCGCCCTTGAGCTTGCTGTATTTACCCTGCGGGCGCTCCCGGACTTTAAAGGTTTTGCTGATTTCCTTTAACTCAATTTGCGGCATTTCCTCACTCCCGGTATTTTTTAATTTTTAATGCTTAAAGATACTTCCGAACATTTATCAATTAATAGTAACATTCCGCCGGAAATTGTTCAAAGCCTGAAAACGGCATATTTAATCCCCTCTGAAACTGAAAAACAGGATTTTTATGCGTAAACAGGCTTTTTTTCGAAAATATCTTGACAACTTGACTTTTGACTGGTATAGTATAAACATAATTGGTGATTGAATCACCGAGGTGTTATTTTTTGTGTCTGAAACAAGAAGTGAACTTCAGCGGATAGTTTATCCGCTGTTTTTTTTATTTGATAGTATAATAAAAACAACAGCCGTTACATAAAGATCACGGCTTTTTTTGCAAAAAACATGTAAGGTTTACTTGACATATGAACTTTAATATGCTAATATTGTGTCAGGTTAACCTTACAAAGCATAGCTCAGTATAAAAAAAATAGGTTTATCTTTTGTTTTACAAAGTATCGAACCGCTTTTGTGTTGGAATGGAGGAAAAAATGCAAAACAATGTCCGAAGGCTTCGGGAGGAGCAAGGAATTACTCAGAAAGAGCTCGGGGAATTGACTGGAGTTTCACGGCAGGCAATAAATGCTGTGGAAACCGGGAAATTCGACCCGTCAATTTGGCTGGCTTATGATATAGCCCGAGTTTTTAACTCATCGATTGAATCTATTTTTATTTTTCTTGAGGAGGATCGAAAATGAACCGAATTTTAAAATTACCTGTGACAAATGCTGTCTGTCTATGTCTTTTCACGTCCTTTTACACAGTTGTTTTCATTTTTACCGCTCAAAGCGACAAATGGAAATTGTTGCTGGGCAGTAAGAGCCCAGAAGCCGCCTTCCTCCCCTCCTTAACACGCCGATGGGGTGATTTTCTCGCCTCAGGGTACCATGTTTATGTTGCTCTCGCAATGTTAGCCGTCACATTTTTCGTAGCATTTCTTCTGATAAAAAAGAAAAAGCCATATGATGAATATCACATCTCGATACTCGTGAACTGCCTGATTGTTTCACTGGTGCTGTCCCTGATTGCAGTCGCTGGAATATATGTATTGATTCTATATGACACGACGGCAATAATAGAAAAAATGACCTTCATTATAGTTATAAACTGGGTATCAGTAGTTTTTTCCGACTTGATATTTGTGCTGTGCTGTAAAACGAGGTAAGTTCGAAAAACTTATTATTCAAAAGGTGAGGTGTGGTCATAATTATGAAAATACTGCTAATACAACCCAAAATGAATAAACGTCCGATGGATACTAATTTGAAAACCCGAATGTCACCCTCGCTCGCCTTATTGACATTGAAGAGTCTGACACCGCAGGAGCATGAAGTGATTATTGTCAATGAAAACATTGAGCGAATAGATTACGACATAGAAGCCTCGTTAGTCGGTATTACCGTGACACTGGATGTTTTTCCCCGGTCAAAGCAGATTGCCGCAGAGTTCATGAAACACGGCAAAAAAGTTGTCGCAGGCGGGATTCATATAACATCCGACCCTGAGAGCTGTATGGAATGCTTTAACGCAATTTGCATCGGTCCCGCAGAGAGAGTTTGGGCAAAAATTATTGATGACGCCATAAACAATAAGCTTCAGGCAGTTTACAAGGATTTCGAAAATTTTATGGGAAAAGAAATTGCATCTCCTGATTACCGCTTTGACGGAATGAATAAATATTTATACACAAATGTAGTTTTAAGCAGCCGCGGCTGCCCTAACCGCTGCGCTTTTTGTTATAACAGCTGCGAAAACAGGCTATATGTCCAGCGTGAAATACCTGATGTTATGCATGATATAAAGTCACTCGGGACAAGACATTTTGTTTTTGCCGATGACAACTTTATTTCAAATCCTGATTATACCCGGGAATTGCTGCAGGCCCTGCATACGCTCGATTTTAAATGGGGCGCGGCTGTCACGACAAAAATTCTTGATGACCTGTTGCTATTGGACGCAATGGCGGCAGCGGGCTGCCAAACCCTTTTCATAGGATTTGAATCCATAAATAAAGCATCTCTGGAGGAAGTCAGCAAGGATAATCAAGTTGAAAAATATGAGAAGCTTATCAGAGCCATCCATGAACGCGGAATAATGGTCAATGCGAGCCTTGTTTTCGGCCTTGACGGCGACACGGCGGATACTTTTTCGAGAACGCTCGATTGGCTTGTTAAAAACCGCATTGAAACAATGACTGCGCATATTCTGACACCCTATCCGGGCACGGCGCTTTATAAAAAATTATTGAATGAGGGTCGAATTACAAATAACGATTTATCAAAATACAACACGGCAAATGTTGTTTTCAGCCCTCGTGGAATGACTCAAGAGCAGCTGAAAGACGGATATCTGAAGATTTATAAAAAATTTTACTCATTGCGGAATATTATAAAACGTCTGCCGGTAAAAAAGGCTCAGAGACGTACCTATCTGCTTTTTAATTTACTTTACCGCAAATACGGCTGTATAAGCTCAGCTGTTTCAAAAATAATTCCTATGCGTATTCTGGGACTTATTGCCGCGCATATAGGCTATAAAATTTGAATCTATTTAATTAAAAAAAATTTTCCAACCTTTCTAAATTACCGGTGTCTGTATTTTTGTAGTTCTATAAACGCCGAAGGAGGTAAAAATTTTGATACAATCGCAGGCAGAGCAAATCGTAATGCGGCTAATTAAACCGATTTACCGGTTTACAAAAAACCGCTGCGCGTCAATAGAGGACGCAGAGGATATCACACAGGAAATATGCCTGAAGCTTTTTCGCGTCCTGATTGTCCGCGACGACATATCTGAACCGGACAAATTCGACTGGACAATTGCGCATAATGTTCTTGCGAATTATTACCGCAGCCGCTCCCGCCATGGTGCTAGCGTTCCGATTCACGGAATTGCGGATATTCTGCCTGGCATTGCCGATTTCGCAAACAGCCTGGAGGAAGCCGAAATGGCTTCAAGACTGCACCGCGAGATTGCGTATTTGTCGAAAACACAGCGCCGGATTGTTATCATGTTTTACTTTGAAGGTAAACGTCAGCATGAAATTGCGCAAATACTCGGCTTGCCGCTCGGAACCGTGAAGTGGCATTTGTCTGAGGCAAAAAATGAACTACAGAAAAGGTTGGATAATATGAAAAAAGCATCAGAAGCACAATTTAATCCTATAGAGTTCAGTGTGATAAGCACAAACGGCTCCGCAGGCTCAATGGGTGGCAACGGGGTGTATCTCCGCTCGTCTCTCGCACAAAATATACTATTTCTCACAAGAAGCGAAGCAATGTCTATTAACGATATTGCCGACTGCCTCGGCGTTTCACCAGTATATGTTGAAAGCGAGGTGGATTTTTTGGAACAAAATGTTTTTATACTGAAGCGAGGCAAAAAATACATCACGAATGTTTTAATTGACATTCCAACCACAGAATATAACCGGCTGATAAGCGATGTGTATGAAAAAGCCGCGGATATGTTCGCACCTGAGTTATATGACGCGCTCGCGGAAAATGTCAACATCGGCGAAAACGGAGTTATCTGCCCGGGCGGCGATTTAAATTTCGTGCTTTGGGCGCTCGTGCCGTATATCATCGCACACAGCGGAACACCGGGCAACGCAGTCACATTTGAACAAGCGGCTACAATCCGCCCCGACGGCGGCGTAAATATCTGTGCATGTACCGTAAAAAACTCAGATGCCAAGCCTATAAAGTACAGTGACAGTTTTTCGAAGATGAGAGGTCCGAGCCGTGTCGGAGACGAAATTTTCAAGCTCTGGCTCATTGACTCCGAATGGGGAGGCAGCCGAATAGGCAATTATCTCCCTGATTTACTAAACCGTGACCTTGCCTGTTTGAAAACAATGTTTGAAGGCTCTCTTAGCGACGATGACGCGCTGCGGATGACACAGAGAGGCTATATCAGCAGAAAACAGCATCCGAGCGGCGGGATAATTGACACTCTGAGCATCGTCTGGCTTAGCCATGAAGCAGATGAACGGCTTCGCGGTATCGCGGATTCACTGCGTGAAAAATATCAAGCCGAATTTGAAAAATTAAAGTCCCTGTTAGTTTCCGATACACCGGAGCACATGAAAAAAGCGCGGACATATGGTATGCAGCATAGATTTTTCTCTGACGGTCTTTATATAATTTATGCACTCAACAAGCTTGTCGAGAGCGGTAAGTTAACGCCGCCGTCTGAAGATCAGCGTAATTCACTCGGCGCGGTTTTGGTGACAGAATGACAATTTTTTTCAAAAGCATTCAAATGGTTATCTACAAATGATGCAACCTCAACAAAACACAAAAACCCCCGCAGCCGATACAAATCAACGGTTGCGGGGATTTATTGAGTGGTGACTCAGCGGAGATTCGAACTCCGGACACCCTGCTTAAAAGGCAGGTGCTCTGCCTGCTGAGCTACTGAATCACATCATTTCAAGACCTCATTCAGAGAGCTTGAAATATTATTTGGTTATAAGCTTTTAAAATCAGACACCTGAAACGCCGATATACTTGAGATAACCCCATGCGGCGAAAACGGCGACAAAAAGAACAATTGCGAGGACTTTTGTAACCTTCGCGAGCTTGGCTTCCTTTGTGCGTCCTTTATTTTTGCCGAAGAAGGAATCACTGCTGCTGCCGCCGGCAATGGCGCCAGAAAGACCGCCCTCACGGCTTTTTTGCATCATGACAAAAACTATGATACTCAAAGAAACAAGAATTAGCAAGGAACCTAAAATAATTTCAGGTATGCTCATATATAACATCCTTTCAAATTGTAAGGTACTTTTTCAAGGCAAAACTTAATACACGTTCTTACGCCCGATTAGTTTATCATAACAATAAGCAAAAAGCAAGTGTTTTTTTTATCTTTTTTAATGTTTTGCGGTTTTTTACAGATTTTTATTGACATTTACTGAAAATAAAGCTTATATTATATAGAAGTAACAGTAAATTGTCTCAACTTTCGCACCCTGTGAAGCTGGATGCTAGATGCTGGATGCTGGATGCTGGATGTTGGAAGAGGTCGCGTTTCAGCATTTATTTTCATCAAACTTTCTGGACGCGGACGATTATAATATAATCACTACGCGAGCAAAAATTTGATTTTCGCGTAGTTATAAATACGCGACCTTTTCTAACTTCCAGCATCCAGCATCTAGCATCAAAAAGATGACTTTTAAAGGTGTGACAATTGAGTTAATAATTTATTTACAGAAAGAGGTTAATTATGGGAAGATTTTTCAACAATAACGACATTGTGCTTTTTCAGGGTGACTCGATTACGGACTGCTCACGGCTGCGCGACGACCCTAAAAATCTGGGGAACGGCTACCCGGCATTTGTCAAAGCTATTTACAACACCCTTTTTCCCAGCAGCACGACAACCTTTGTAAATAAGGGCTGTTCCGGTGACAGGGTTCGAAATCTGCTTGAAAAATACCAGAGCGAGATTTATGATATTCAGCCGACATTTATATCAATTATGATTGGAATAAATGATGTCTGGAGACGCTATGACAACAATGACCCCTGTTCGCTTGAGCGTTTTTCAGAGGAATACACCAAGCTGCTGGAGAAGCTCAGAGACGATTTTCCGCTCTTGAAAATCATGATTATCGAGCCGTTTCTCACTCCTGCAATGCCTGAGAGGGTAATAATGCATGAGGACCTCGACCCAAAACGCGAGTTTATAAAAACAGCCGCGAAACAGTATGCCGATTTCTACTTGCCGCTTCAGAGCATCTTCAACAAAAAAATGGTTGCAGATTTTACCGCCGCCGAGCTTGCCGCAGACTGCGTTCACCCGACAAGCGCGGGGCATTCGGTTATAGCCGCCGAATATCTGAAGGTTCTTGAAGTCCTTTGATTTAATTAATCTCAAACAATGCGTTCAGCCAGTCAATACACATCGGCACCCACTGCGCCACAATCGGGTTGACCATCTCGTCTCTGCCGCAGGCTGTGAGCGGCTTCGCTCGTGAAAGACCGTGCCTGCCGCTGCCGAAAATATGCATTTCAAAAGGTTTGCCTGCTCTGTCGAGTGCGCTCGCGAATTCAATTGAATGTGAAACAGGTACAGTAGCGTCGTCCCTCGTCGTAAAGATGTAGCAGGGCGGCGTTTTTTCGTCAACCTCTTTTTCAAGCGACGGTATAGGAAACTGAAGCACCTTGCCGAGATTGTCCATTATACAGGGGTAGCCGAGTATCATCGCCGCAGGACGCACGCGCCCCATGGTACCGAGAGCCGCCGCCAGATGCCCGCCTGCCGAAAAGCCGCAAACAGCGATTTTAACCTCGTCAATTCCGAAATCATCGGCATTTTCCCGAATTATATCCATCGCCCACTCCGCGTCATTAAGCGGGCGCGGAAATTCAGCATCGTCATTTATCGAATAACGCAGCACAAAAGCATGAAAGCCTTCGCTGAGAAAGGCTGTGGCTATAGGCTCAGCCTCCCTGTTCGAGCAGCAGCGATAACCGCCGCCGGGGCAGACGAGCACTGCCGGACGAAAGCCGTTGCCGCCTAAATCCGTCTCAGCAGAAAGAATATAAGCCGTCAGCGAAACTTTCTTGCTTTCATCACGAAAAAATTCTCTGATAATCATAATTTTCCATCCTTTTTTTATAAATTAAGCCATTCTATACAAAGCGGAAACCACTGGGCGAAAACCGGGTTGATAAGCCTGTCCTCACCGCAGGATATATGCTTTTTGCCGAGCGATAATCCGTGTTCGCCGTGAGCAAAAATATGCGCCTCAAAAGGAATATTATATCTTTCGAGCGACCTAATAAACTCAAGCGTGTTGACAACCGGAACTGCATTATCGTCCCTCGTGGTAAAAATATAACATTTCGGCGTTTTTTCGTCAACCATTTTTTCAAGCGAAGGGTATTTATGCGCAAAATTTTCTTTCATTATTATGCAAGGATAGCCGAGAATCATTGCGCTCGGGCGAATTATACCCGACACCCCAATCGCAGCCGCGAGATGCCCGCCTGCCGAAAACCCGCAGACGGCAATTTTTTCCTTGTCAATATTAAACTTATCAGCCTTCTCATGAAGCAAGCTCATCGCCCAGTTAGCGTCGCACAAAGGCTGCGGGAAAATTGAATTTTCATTCAGTGAATAATAAAGCACAAACGCATTTATACCCTCACTTAAAAAAGCGAGGGCTACACTTTCGCACTCCCGCGGTGCGCAGCACATATATCCGCCGCCCGGGCAGATGAGAACTGCTGGCCGTTTTACGCCGGAATCGCTGTTTGCCTCATTTGCGAGGGTGTAAGCAACAAGGCGAATTTCCTTTTTTTCATCAGTAAAAAATTCTTCAATGCGCATTTCTTTACTTCCATAGAATCAATATGATTTTAAATCAATGATGAATTGCAAATATTTTTGTAGTTTTAGTTTATTTAGGCGCAAGTCCGGTAAAAATATGATTAAGGTAATAGTAAAACCTAATATGACTTGCGGAGTTGAGATAATGAGCAATATCAACAGAGGAGACATTTATTACGCCGATTTAAGTCCTGTAGTGGGCTCCGAGCAAGGCGGAGTGCGACCTGTACTTATTGTGCAAAATGATGTGGGCAATAAATTCAGCCCGACAGTTATCGCCGCGGCGATTACGAGCCAGAAATTCAAAACGAATCTGCCCACACATATCAAGGTCAGCGCGACCGACTGCGGTCTCGCGAAGGATTCAATTGTACTGCTCGAGCAGGTGCGGACTATCGACAAAAAGCGCCTGAAGGAGCGTATGGGCACCCTTGACAACATGGAAATGACAAAGGTCAATGAGGCTTTACAGGTCTCATTCGGACTAGGAGGAGCGTTTTAGTTAAATGATGAATGGAGAATTGAGAATAGAAAATTGAGGTCGAGAAGATGGATATAATCACATTTTTATCTTACCTCCCGATTGGATAAAAATTTTTCATAACAGCTACAAGCCTTACTAAAGTTAACTGCTATTATTCAAAATCACTCGCGAGAGACTGCCAAAAAACAACGGCAATTTAGAACGCGACCTTCACTAGTCCCTAGTCCCTAGCCCCTAGCCCCTAGCTTCACCAAACGTCACAATCAAATTTCTTTGCGGCATCTGAATTTTTGTCAGCTTGCCGCTTTCATTATTTTGCTCCAGAATAAAAAAACTCCCTTCGGCAATACCCTCGTAATGCCAGATGCCATCCTTATATTCAGTGACACTGAAGCTCTTCGCGTATAGGTTTCCGAGCACGGAAAAAATCAGAGAGGCTAGATTACCCTCCGGCATATCCCCTGATTTATGCTCTGAAGCAATGCCGAGAATCTCGTAGCGGTATACGGAGTTTTCAAGGGTAATTACAAGCTGTTTCAGGCTTTCGGGTTTGCTGAAGGTCATCTTATACGATGCTGCGCTGCTGCAGGTTATTTCGCATTCAGCCTCAAGCTCGCCAAAGCTGACGAGGGTTTTGTAACTCTGCGGGAAGGAAATTACCGGCGGTTCAGGCGTTTTGAAAGAAAATTCACAGCCTGATAAGACAAAACAAAAAAGGAAAACCGACAATAAAACACATAGTGCCTTTCTCTTCAAAAAAAACCACTTCTTACTATAAATTTTTCAGAAGCAAAGGCAAAACCTCGAGCAGTCGCGAGGGTGTCGAGGCGAGCGGCGAATACTGTTCCGCTGCCATTTCACCAGCCGCGCCGTGAAGGTAAACCGCATCGCATGCAGCGTCATAAAGGCTGAGCCCTTGAGCGGCGAAGGCGGCAATCATTCCTGAGAGCACATCACCGCTGCCGCCTCGCGACATACCCGGGCAGCCGGTGTTGTTGAGCGTAACGCGTCCGTCCGGCGCGGCTATAACGGTATTTTCGCCCTTGAGCACAACAATCGCATTCCAAATACCGGCGTATTTTTTCGCTATATTGTGCCTGTCAGCATTGATTTCCTCGACACTGAGTCCACAAAGGCGCGACATTTCGCCGGGATGCGGGCTGAGGAGAATTTGTCCTTTTACTTCTTTCAATACATTTATATTTCGGGAAACGGCATTTATACCATCCGCGTCAATAATAAGCGGACAATTTGTATTTTTTATTATTTCATTTGTGAATTTTTCAGTGTCCATATCAAGTCCCATGCCGCAGCCAAGCAGCGCAACGCTGGCTTTTTGCAGCTGCTCATCAAGCTCATCAAGCGAAAAAGGCGCAAACCGCCCGAACTCATTCGCGCTGACAGGCTTCATCAAAGGCTCACACAGCTTTGAGGCAATCGCCGGGTACGCAGGAGACGGAAACGCCGCAGTAACAAGCCCAGCGCCGCATTCACAGGCGGCTCTGGCGGCAAAAACAGCCGCACCCGGCATTTGATAACTGCCGCAGATACTCAGCACATGACCGAAGTCACCCTTGTGCGAATTATAAGCCCTCCCCGGAAAATCCAGCTTTATTTCATCAAGTGTTTTAGTCAGGAAAAGAAAATCACTTTCATTTAGACAAGAAGCTTTTATTCCTATATCAATAATAACAGTTTCGCCGCAAGCAAGCGAAGCCGGCTTCATGACGTGCGCAGTTTTCATCGCAAGCATGGTGCAGGTGCAGTCGGCTTTTACATAAATCTCGGGCAAATCGGCACTGTCCGCAGAGAGTCCGGAAGGAATATCGCAGGCGAAAACCCTTGAGTGTGAAGCGTTTACGGCTTCAATAAGCTCCCCTAGCTCCCCGCCCAAATCACCGCTGAAGCCTATGCCGAAAATCGCGTCAATTATAACATCGGCTTCATTTATTATGTCAAAAACCGCCGACTCATTAGCGGTATAATCCATAATAGAAATATCAGTGTCCTTTAAGCGTTCAAATTTCGACCGCTGAAGCTCCTCCCGCGGCTCCCCCATCGCTAGGATCACGCTAACATTATAAAAAAGACATTTTGAAATTTCCTCAGCCACAACAAAGCCGTCGCCGCCGTTTTTGCCCCTGCCGCAGATTACGGTGATGTTTTTCACATCATCCCTAAGCCTTTCAAGGACAGCGCGCGCGGTGCTAACCCCGGCGGTTTCCATCATTTCGGAAAATGACACACCAGCGGAGTTCCCCATATTTTCGCATTCGATTACTTGATTATGGTTTAATACTTTCAATTTTACTTCTTAAATAATCTTAATAAGAATTAAGTATTGTTATTACAGATTCCAAGTCTTCTGCTTCTTTATATCCCCAAAGTGAATATTTGTTTGATGAAAATAGTGTTCCATCAGCATTAATTTTTATAATCCCTTGAGCAGGATTTACCGGTGAGTATGGTGAATCAGCATATTCACATAAGAACATTAATTCTTTTTCATCTTTTTTTACATACCCGTCCATTTCATAAAGAGTTTTTTCAGGTTTATTTTTATAGTCTCCTAATTGCTTAATGGTAAGTATATCTCCGATTTTAATATTTCCTTTTATTGTTTCGGTGACTTTTATGGTTGAAAGCGTATATGGAGTGGTTTCTTTATCAGTTTTGTCGGGAGTAACATCAACCATAAGCTCTTTTACTTCTCCTGCGTTTATTATATCACCCACAATGATAACATCTGCAGCATTTTTTATATCTACAGCATTTTTGTAATATTGAAAATCACTTTGTAAAAATTCATCAGGTTGTTTGCTTGTTACTATACTATATGATTTAAGTTTATCTATGACAGAATCAATTTTGTCTATTTCTTTAGTGGATTGAATCTCCTCTCCAGTTTCTTTATATCCCCAAAGTGAATATTTGTTTGATGAAAATAGTGTTCCATCAGCGTTAATTTTTATAATCCCTTGAGCAGGATTTACCGGTGAATAAGGTGAATCAGTATATTCACATAAGAACATTAACTCTTTTTCATCTTTTTTTACATACCCGTCCATTTCATAAAGAGTTTTTTCAGGTTTATTTTTATAGTCTCCTAATTGCTTAATGGTAAGTATATCTCCGATTTTAATATTTCCTTTTATTATTTCGGTGACTTTTATGGTTGAAAGCGTATATGGAGTGGTTTCTTTATCAGTTTTGTCAGGCGTAACATCAACCATAAGCTCTTTTACTTCTCCTGCGTTTATTACATCCCCCACTATGACAACATCGGCAGCTTTCATAATACTTGCTGCATCAGTATAGTGGGGGTAGTCTCCTATAAAAAATTGTATTGGCGGCAGCAAATTTTTTAATGTAATTAAAGTTGAAATAATTATAAAAAAGGTCATGAAAACAATCACTATTTTTATGCGAGATTTTTTCTTAATCATAATAACATCTCCTAAATAATGCATATATTTTATTTTTATAGTATTCTAAATTAGTGCTTTACAATATAATTTTGTTGTATATGTATGCATAATTTACTCCAGCAATATCTGAGTTTGTTGGCCATGTTAAAAAATTTCTATTTCTGGAATAATTCATAATTGAATCATCACCCTCTGAAGGATTATCTCCCAAACAAAAAGCATGACCAAACTCATGCACTAAAACACTTGTTCGATAGGTGTCTGATTTGTCAAATAATACACGTTCGTTTAATTCTATTTTAAATTTTCCTGCACGACCAGAAAAAAGATATTTTCTGTCTCGAGCTGTGTACATTCCATTCCATGTATCAGCGAATTCCCCAGACATAACATAATTTTCAGATTCTGTAACACTTGTAATATTCACTGGAGTAGATGTATTGTTCCATATTGTAACAGAATCATCAAATATCGTATAATTCGATCGATTCTCTACTTCAACTGAAGGGTATATTAAGCCAAAACTTTTATGGATATAAGCAATAATTCCAATAGGTTCCTCTAGCATAGCAGAAAAGCGTAGAATTTTTCTTGCATCATATGATGTTATACTACCATCGAAAGTAACATCAGCACACACTTTTTGTTCTTCAGTAAGTATAATCAGCTCAGAAGAAAATCTTAAAACCATTCTAGCATCAGACGCTGTGACTATACCGTTTTCGTTAACATCGCCCATAACAAAACTTCTTGCATTAGCAAGAATTATTGCTGAGGGTTGAATAACAATTATTATTATACAAAACAGAACATATACAAATTTTTTTACACTATTTTTTTTCATAATATTATCACCTTAAATAAAATATATTATTCTTAACTATTCGCTATTTATATTTTAACATATATTTATATATCATACAATAGGGTAAATAAAAATATTTTCATTGACTTTAAGCGCTTTATCAGTTAAAATTTACCTGTTTAAAAAGCTAATAAATTCAGTTCAGTGAGGTAAAATTTATGTTAAACGAACAGCAGATAAACCGCATGCTCGGCAAGCTCGAGCGTTTCGAAAAACAGCTTGAGCCGCTTATTTTTGAAAAGGTCGCGTCAGTTGAATTTTCCGCCTTTCCCGTTCGGGAACAGCGCCATTCGATTCCCGATATTTCTAATTACGCACCTGTTCCGCTTGGTTGGCATTGGGGCGAGGAATGTTCATACTGCTGGTTCAAAAGCAGCTTTACGGTTCCCCTCGAGCTTGAGGGCAAGCCTCTTTTTATCCGCCCGCATATTGAGGGTTATGAAGCAATGCTGTGGGTAGACGGCAAGCCCTTCGGCACCTTTGCGACAAAAATTGTGTTCACAGGTCACGGAAATCACTATTGTGACCTCTTGAAATACGCGCCGAAGGCAGGCGAGGAAATCGCTATTGACCTCGAATATTATTCCGGTCACTACTGCTACGGCTGCAGCCCCTTTGACAATGACCCCCAGCCGAGCTTTAACTATTTGTATAACGGCGCGGATATTTGTGTCAAGAATTATGAGATTCAAGAATATTACTTTGACCTTGTCACAATAAATCAGCTCGCGAAAGTCCTGCCTAAGGACAGCTTCAGGCGCGGCGACGTTATTAATTGCCTTTATGAAATTCACAAGAACGTTTATTATTCCCTTGAGGATACCGATTTTGAGACCTTCATTGAGGCTTTACGCTCTGTAAAGCCGCTTATGAAGGAGATTCTGAGCGTTAAGACAAGCGCGTCCGCTCCTTTCGCCGCTCTGACCGGTCACTCGCACATGGACACTGCCTGGCTCTGGCATGTTGATGAAACAGTCAAAAAATGCGCGAGAACCTATGCCAATCAGCTCGCGCTTATGGAGCAATACCCCGAATATCGCTTCATTCAAAGCTCCGCCTGCCACAGTGATTTTCTTCTCGAGCATTATCCCTCACTTTTTGAAGAAATAAAGCAAAAGGTCGCCGAGGGCAGATATGAGCCGAACGGCGCGGTGTGGGTCGAATGCGATTGCAATATCACCGGCGGCGAGGCTATGATAAGACAGTTCCTCTGGGGTCAGCGCTTCACACGCAAGCACTTTAACTACACCTCAAATTGCTTCTGGCTGCCCGACACCTTCGGCTATTCCGCGGCAATTCCGCAAATAATGAAGGGCTGCGCGGTGGATTATTTCCTGACGACAAAAATCGGCTGGAACGACACAAATAAATTCCCCTACGACACTTTCTACTGGCAGGGACTGGACGGCACAAAGGTTTTTTCGCACTTCAACACAACCCACCACTACCCCGATGCGGCGACTATCCGCAACCGTATGTATGACGAGAACAGCGGTCTCAAGCAAAAGAGCGTCACCGACAAGCGTTACCTGACTTATGGCTTCGGCGACGGCGGCGGCGGACCTCAGTTTGAGATGGTTGAGCTTGCAAGACGGTGCGAGGACCTTGACGGCGTGGCGAAATCGAAGCATGTGGCAGTCGCGGACTTCATGAGGGAGCTTGAGGCTGAAGCTGTCGAACCGAACACCTACAGGGGCGAGCTGTATCTCGAGCTGCACAGGGGGACTCTGACGAATCAGCACACTATAAAGAGAAATAACCGAAAAGCCGAGCTTGCCCTGCGCGACCTCGAGTTTTTCACGGTAAATGAAGCCCTCAGGAAGGGTGTTGCCGCCGACAGCAAGGACATTTCACCGCTTTATAAAACCTTGCTGCTCAATCAGTTCCACGACATTCTGCCCGGCACCTGCATAAACCGCGCTCATGTTGAGAGCCGCGCCCAGACGACAGCGCTCATTAACACCGCGAGGGATATGATTTACTCAATGACCGTCAGCGGCGACAGCACAAAAATTACGCTGATAAACACCCTTTCCTTTGAGAGAAACGACGCTGTATTCATTGATTACAAAGACGGCTATATAGTTGACGGCGGCTACGCCCAGCAGCTTTACACCGACCTTGAGGGCAACAAAAAGCTCATTATCGCGGGCGTAAAAATTCCAGCCTTCGGCAGCATCACGCTTTCACTCCTCAAGGGTGACATTGATAAAACAAGTGCGTTTAAAAGCTCCGGTAAAAAGCTTGACACGCCATTTGCAAGCGTTGTTTTCGACGATATGGGCAGAATCGAATCCTTTATTGATACCGCGGCAAACCGTGAGCTAAAGGGCGAGGGCTACAGCCTGAACGCTCTGCTTGTCGCTGAGGATGTGCCGACCGCATGGGACAACTGGGATGTTGACGCTGATTTTGAATGCAAATTCCGCGACTGCTCATCACTTTTATCAAGAGAAGTCGTCTCAGACGGCGCGGCGGCTTATATTGTTCGCTCACAATATCAAATTACGAAAAAATCCACAATCACTCAGGATATGATTTTCTTCTCAGACAGCGCGGAGGTGCGCTTTGACACCTGCATGGACTGGAACGACGACCACCGCTTCCTCAAGGCAGCCTTCGACACCTCTGTTTTCGAGGACAGTGCGCGTCAGGAAATCCAGTTTGGCTATGTCAAACGCCCGACAACCCGCAACAACTCTTTGGAGCAGGCAAAATTCGAGGTTGTCAACCACAAATACACCGACCTCAGTGAAACCCGCTACGGCATAGCGATTCTCAATGATTGTAAATACGGCATAACCCTTGACGGCGGCAAAATGAGGCTATCCCTGCACAAGGGCGGCTGCCGTCCCGACCATTTCGGCGACAAGGACGGACTTCACCGCTGTGTCTACTCCTTCCTGCCGCATAACAACGGCTTCTCGGCGCGCAGTGTTATCGAGCCTGCTTACATGCTCAATGTTCCTGCGATAACGGCTGCAGGTGAGTATAAAAGTACCGCTTTGCTCACAATAGACGCGGCAAGCATTATCGTGGAATGCGTCAAGCCCTGCGAGGACAGCGAAAAGGCTTTCATCGCAAGGCTTTATGAAGCTGAGGGGACATATACAAACACCAGCGTTTCACTCTTTGAGGGTGCTAAATCCGCCGAAATAACGAATATGCTCGAGGAAACACAGGAGGAACTCACGCTGAACGGCGGATGCCTGAGCCTTACCTTCCGTCCGTTTGAGATTAAAACATTAAAAATTGCTTATTGATTACACTTGACATGTCATTTTATATAAGTTATACTATAAAAAGAGAGAAAAATTTGTAAAGGATTGCGGTGGTGATTTTTTGGCTGAAGAGAAGAATGTTTCGGTTGTATATCAAGACCGGCGGTATATAAGCCGTAGAGAAACCTGGGGCTATATAATGTTCAACGCCTCAGGCGGTATTTTAATCAGCGACTATTTTGACAGGTATAATCTGGATGTTTTAAAAATCGACTTGGGTTGGATGGCTCTAATCCGTTTTATTAACTTTATCTGGGATATTTCAAACGATACTTTTTCCGCGGCATTGGTTGATAAAACCCGTACCCGCTGGGGTAAATTCAAGCCCTACCTGTTGCTAACGGCTGTACCCGGCACGCTATTAGGTCTGCTTGACTGGGTTATACCTTTCATTTTTACCAGCGACCCGAAGGATTTCGGTAAGGCTGCAATGTATCTTGCGTTACGGGTAATCGGCGAAGCTATGGGTACCTTCAGAGGTATTGCCCAGACAGGTTATTTGTCAACTATAACCCCTCACCCTGTTGACAGAACGAGACTTATGGTAATGTCAAATCTGTTCTCCGGCGTTTTCGGTACGGGAATTCCCAATATTCTTATGGGATTGTTTATTGACCTGATAAACAAACAAAAGGTTCAGTGGTCGCTGAAGGGTACATATGCGTTTATGGGTATGTTTACAGGAACAATAAGCGGCGCCATGCAATTCTATTACTTCCTTGTCTCACGAGAACGTGTACAGCAGAGCCTTAATACTCCTAGCCTAAAAGAGGGATTTAAGTCTATCGCTAACAACACTCCGTTGCTTGTCGCGACAATTTCGGACTGCTTAGGGTCATTTAAAATTTCGACAAGTAAAATGAACTACTATATCGATGTGCTTGGAAACGCCATGATAGTCAACTATGTCGGCATTCCGGGAGGCATTACCTCAACCGCCGGTATTGCCGCCGTCACCAGTCTTCGAAAAAGATTTTCGACACGTACCCTATGGATTGCCGGAGGTATGGCAGGAGATTTCACAATGGCAGTGGTCTTTTTATACGGCATTATCGGAGGCACAGGGAAAAACGGCTTCTTCCGCAGTATGTGGAAAATGATTCCCGCTCTGACCATTCAGGAATTCGTCGCAAACGGCTTCCTTGGCATAAGGCGAATAATTCCGAATGAAATTTTTAATGAATGTCTCGACTACTGCGAATGGAAAAACGGCTACCGTACAGAAGGCATGACACAGGTCGCGAGAGGTTTCGCAACTAAAATTCTGAATTCGATTATGGGCTCGGTTAATCCGTGGCTGATGAAAAAATACGGTTATAACATCAGCGCCGGTTTTAACGAGCAGACCGACCGTACAAAATTTATGCTCTTTGCTTACTGCACAATTGTGCCGTTTGTAACAAGCCTTGTAGGTGTTATTCCGAAGTTTTTCTATCCCTTAAATGATGAAAAACGCCGCCAGATGTATGAGGAGCTTATTGCAAGACGTGAGAAGTCACAGCATGACCTCAACAAGCTTGGCGACAAGGATTATGAAGCCGAACAGTCAGCAAACGAATCAGTCAGTGATTATACAACATAAAATCTAAAAAAATTCCGGCAGAAAAAAATCTGCCGGAATTTTTTTAATTTTTATTTCCCTTTTGCCGAATGGGAACGGGGATGAATACCACTTTTTGGGGCGCGTCCCGAAGTCCCAGTTCATAGAATATCCTTGCGGTATCGCGTATATAATCAGGTGTATTATTAATATACTCATCGTACCATTCGACAAAATCTTTTTTCCGCTCGCTCATAGCGAAACCTCCTTTTGAAATCTTTTCGTAATAAATCGATAAAAGTGTAGCTGTAATCACATATTACACGATTATATTTAAAAAAAATGTCGAACTATGAGCGTAAACTAAAAAAAGTCGTGAATTTTTTGTTAATTCCTTCATTTTTGATGAAAATTAAGCATAAAATCATTAAAAATACACTTTCGGCATCACTCAACCACTAGCAACATCTAAAAAACCACCATTTTAAATTCGAAATCAAGCAACTAATTACCGGATTAATAAGCTCCCAGTTCAAGTGAACGGTCGACAAAATAACGGTATGTGTCGTAATTTACGGTATCGGGGATAGAGTGGTCGGAATGCAGGCAGTAGTTGAAACCCTCTTTGACTATGGGAATTTTACTTTGCAGCTCTTTTTCGACGACTGAAAGGTCATTCGAGTACAGCGTTCGCACATCAATTCCGCCGATGAAGGAAATTTTGTCGCTGTAGAGCCTGTGCAGCTTCAATAAATCCATGCCCGCCTTTACCTCTATGACCTGCAGGCAGTCAATCCCCGCCTCAATCATTCCCGGCAGCAAAGGCTCAACATAGCCGCAGGAATGCATGATTACCGGAAGCCCCAGGCTTTTCGCGTAGTCAATTGTGAACTTGTGCGCGGGCTTTATAATCCGGTCATACATCTCCGGCGACATAAACGGACTCAGCTTATAGCCCATATCCTCATAAAACCATATGCCGTCCGGCTTGCCTTCTTTTTCAAAGAGTTTTTTTTGCAGTTCTACAGTAAGCGCGGCATAAGTCTCAGCCATATCCACGACCCATTCCGGTTCGAGAACCATGCCCATCAGCATATTTTCATGACCGCAAACAGGGTGCATCAACTCAAAAACATTGACGCCCGACCAGACGAAAAACCGACCCTTTTCCTCTGCATCCATTTTCGCGAATCTATAAGCCGCAAAGTTGATTCTTGATTCGTCAGGGGTCAGCAGAGGTTTGATTTTTTCCTCCCAGTCGCGGCGCTCGGCGACTGAAAAGCCGACATGCTCGGGGGTTGTGTCGTGAAATTTATGGCGGCGGAGCTTCGCGCCGTTGCCGTCAAGATATGTCCGTGTGTGTTCGTCCTCGGCAATCAATTCATTTTTAAAATTCAAATCGGCGACTAGATTGAACGCCCAGCTCTCCTCTATATCGAGACCGAAATGGTCAGAAAAGCTCTCGTCGTCGGGAATATGCCCCTCGTCCTGCCACTTTCTGTGCGTATCACCCCAATAATGCTCATAAAGCCCTATGCGGTCAGCCTTCTCATGCCTGAGTATCTTATCTATTCGTTCTTTACCGTTCATTCCCCAGCCTCCGTTTTCACATTTCTGATATAGTATATTCTCTCACTCAGCGGCTCGTCAACCCCCGGCAGGTCGGGCGTTTCGGGGTAAATCTCATTGTTCGGCAGGTAGCGGCGCGGTTTTGTTCTGATTATAAGCCGCTCAACGCTGTTCACCTTGCTGAAAAAGCGGTAGGGCGCGCCGTCGTCAAACTCATTGCCGTTGAGCTCAATGCGGTATGTATTGTCCGGACAAGAAACATTAAATTGCAACGTGTGCCACATGACGGCGCTCGGCAGCCAGAAAGCCTCCTCGATATTCGAGCCGTAAAGGACTTTTACCTTACCGCCTCCGATAATCACACGGCATGCGGGTGTTCCATGCAAATCCTGCAGCTCGATTTCTAAATTTTCGTCATACTGTCCCGCGCACATAAAATCAAGCGATACATTGATTTTTTTGCTTCTCGGGAAAATTCTCATTGCCCTTGCATAATCGCAGGGGTCTTTGTCGCTGATTCTCAAAACAGGTTCACTGCCGTAAAGTATAACAGGGCGGACTGTCGACCAGACAGTAGAGTAAATATTCCAGTCCCGCACAAAATCGGTATCATTCTCAAAGGTATCATTGACATGCTCCGTGACCTCCCTCCTTATCGGGAGGGGTACACGCGTCACGCCTATATCCTCTTTATTTATGCTATGGCAGAGCCATAGTGCGTCAAACGGGTATTCGCGGCAGTTTCCTTCGATACCTCTTATATACTGCGGTCCGAAGTCTTTATATGTGCCTTCGTAACGCCTCGGCGGCAGCTCACCGTAGACGCACGACATAGAGTCGAATTTTATCCCGTCAAAAGACGACAGTGTCACAAGAGGGTATCTGTGCTCGCTTGAAAGGCTGTTGTCGTAGCTCACGGTGTATAAGTCCTCTTTGTGCTTCTGCGCCCATGTTTTCGCGCCGCTTGTCACAAAGCTCGGCTCGTATTCTATGACCCAGGTCTTTCCGCCGTCGTCGCTTCTGCCGACCTTGCCCTGCTTCCAGTAGCCTATAACCTGCTTTTCGTCAATATTATACCAGCAGAAGCTTGAAGAGGCTTCATAGGGCGTGTTTGAAGGCGCGTCGCCGTTGGGATCCTTCGCGAAAAGCTTGAAGCCAATGGTTTCATCGCGGTAGCCGTGCTCCTCGCGCCACTGCTGGGTGACAAGCCTGTCTCCGAGCAGCTCCTCGCAACACTCGACAAAACCGCTGTCAGGGCAGCTCTTATAATAAGGGAAGGGCAGCTTTTCCTCCGTCCAGCCGGAATAGTCAAGGTATCTGATGAAATAAATATCGCCCATCTTTCCGTCCTCAAACACCTCGCGGATAACCCTGCCCATGCCATAGGTGTTCCACGGGCAGACATCATGGTGCGGCGCGTGACCGTAAAACCCCAGCACAAAGAGCCTGTCACTTTTTGACTGAAAAAAGCCCATGCGCTGATGCATAAAGCCTTCCTTTTCATCCGGCACCTCGACAACCGTGCCGTTCGAGCAGGTATATTTCCCCGCAGGAATCCTTATAACAGGAAAAGACACCTCAGGAAAGCTCCAGTCAATACCGTTTTTACTTGTAACTAACAGCGAATGCCCGCCGCCGGTGTGCTCGTGAATAGGATTCGAGAGGTATTGCAGATAAAATTTCCCTCTGTAAAACGTCATCATCGGGGCATGGTTATAGGTATAGCCAAAGCCGTCGGAGGTATCGGTTTTCGTGCGGTTTGCCCTCATCACCTGATAATTCGACGCGCCGACAGCATGCAAGAGACCTCCGTCATGCTTGCTCAAATCGGCAAATTCCTCACCTGCATAATAAGGCAGCTTGCGTTCATTTTCCATTTCAATTCTCCTGATTTTTTTTATTTTTCGAATGCAACATTCATATACAGAATACCGCATACAGCGGAACATTTTTGATATTGTCATTAAATCCGAAATTTTTAGTAGAAATCTTAATTGAATAGTTGGGTTTATAGGTATCAACATATACTTTTAGGCTTTTCGCCTGCGCATTATCCGCGCTTTTTACCTCGATTGGAATAATCGCCCCGTCAAGCTGAATGATGAAATCAACTTCCGCACCGCGGGCAGATTCCCAATAATAAGTAGTATAGCCCTTCATTGACAGATGAGCATTGACGTAATTCTCCGCCATACCGCCCTTGAAATTGTCAAGCTCTCTTCCGCGTTCACTATCCTCGGACATATACAGCACATCCTCTGCAACCAATTCCTTTTTTGCACAGAGTAAGCCAAGGTCTGAAACATAGATTTTAAAAGAATCTATATCCTTGTTGTCGTCAAGTGGCTTGCGAGGAAGCTCGATTCTGTGAACCCTTGAAACGATTCCGGACAAAATCAACCATTCAATCGCATTTTTAAATTCTGCCGCTCTACCACCCTTCTTTATCAGCTTATATTGAAATCTGGTGTTCTTTTTAGAAAGCTGTACAGTAATATTATTGTAGGTGAGCTGGGTCTTGTGAATTTCTGTTTTATCGTTATATTTACTCATTTCCTGAAGATAGTTTACAAGTATTGTTGATTGGATGTTGCGAATTAGAATATAATCACCTGTTTCTGCAAACTGCATAACACACTCAGGCATGCCACCTACTATGAGATATTGGCGATATATCTGCAATGCAATATCATGGAGAGCGGAAGGCATGGGGATGCATGAATCAAAGCATTCTCTGATACTAATTGTTATGTCTTTATGACCCATTGCAATAAAAAACTCTTCAATATCCATCGGGTGCATGGTTATCATGTCTACTTTGCCGACAGGAAAAGAAAATTCTTTCCGGTTTACTGCCACACCGAGCAGACTCCCGGCGACTATAATATGATACTCAGGAGCTTCCTCGCAGAAGTATTTAAGCGATGTAAGCGCGTTTTCGCAAAGCTGCACTTCGTCAAACACGACAAGAGTTTTTTCTTTTATAATGGTTTGTTTTGAAATATATGAAAGCAAAGGAATAAGATATGCTGGGCTTAGATCCTCGTCAAAAGTTTCTTTCAATCTTTTATTTCTTTCAAAATTAAAATATGCTACATTTTCATAATGATTACGTCCGAATTCAAGAATGGAATATGTTTTTCCGACCTGCCTTGCGCCTTGAACAACAAGGGGTTTGCGGTGAGAGCTATTCTTCCACTGCTCAAAAAAATGAGTTATTTTTCGATACATACCTTATGTCTCCTTTCCTTTACAATCTTAGTATAATACAAAGTCGTGTACTTTTCAAGCATTTTTTGCGTATTTTTAACACTAATATACACGAGTTATTTTAAATATTCGCACCAATCGACACGAAAGCAATTAGCAGCTTATATTCAACAGGATTTTAATGCCATAATTAAATATTAATTAATTATTTAATTCACTTAAAGTTTCCACAACCGCGACAGCCATCTCGAGGCTCATTGAATCACTAAGCGGTTTTGCGGGCGCGAGAACATAGCCGCCGTCAGCTCTGAAGAGGTCACGCAGGCGCAATATTTCCTTTTTTATTTCCTGCGGAGAACCGAAAGCAAGCGTGCTCTGGCTCCCCAGACAGCCCCAAAAGGACATTTTTTTGCCGAATTTCACCTTGATATATGACGGCTCCATATTGTATGCTTCAGGTTGAACGCTCTCATGGCAATCCATTTTTATTTCTATCAGGTCATCATATATATCCGATATACTGCCGCAGGAATGCTGGATTACTGTCTTTTTCTGGCGGTGAACCTCCCTGTAAATCCGCTCCCAGCAAGGCTTTATGAATTTTCGCCATACCTCGGGACCTAAGATAACACCGCGCTGCTCGCCCCAATCGTCGCCGAAAAGATAAGCGTCAGCCGGAATATCCGCGCATGCTTTAAGCATTTCGATATATAAATCAGTCGTTTTTTCCGTAAGCTCACGGTAAAAATCCTCGTTTGCAACCGTGTCCATAAGGGCATTCTCAAAGCCGCGAATACGCCAGGAATGCTCAAAAATCCCCCAACCCATATTTATAATGCGATATTTTTCGTTATCGTCATTATACTTTTCGATTGCGGCAAGCTTGTCTTTATTTATCTGATTAAGAAATATATCCTTTGAAGGAAAATCGTATTTCGACATATCCGGCTCATCAAGCGGTGCTTTAACGAGCTTCCAAGGCTGTCTGTCCATGCGCCAAAGCGTGCCGTAAGCGTCTGTGCTGTAAACCTCGTCAAGCTCACGCATCCCAACCGTGTCAACATTCATATAGCTGCATACATAGCTTTTCAGCTTTTTTTCCGCGAAATTTTCATCGGCGTAATACTCCGAGAGCTTCGCATATATCTTCGGCTCAAAGCTGATTGTGTAAGGTGTTTCGTCTGTGCCTTCATGGTTAAGACGTTTTTTTATAATTTCCCTTGCGGTCATTTCTTCACTCCCATTGCAAAAGAAGGCTGGGAAACCCAACCTTCTAAAAAATCATATAATGAATTAAGCATTTGCGGCATCGAGAGCTCTCTCAAGCCATATCGTGGCTATATCCATCGCTGCATACAGCCCTTTTTTCTCGCTCTTCTTGACAATTTTGTCCCTCGGGCGAACGCTCGGGTCTGTGTTGAGAAGCTGAACAGTAACCCTGTCCGCAACCTCAAACTCCCCTATTTTACGGTTAGTCAAAATCTGAATCATTATAACAAAATCATCGCTGAGGTTGCCATAATAAATAGTGTTGCCGCTTCTGACAAGCGGTTTGTCTTTATACAAAAGGAACTTCTGCTCCTTATTCTTTGCCGCCAAAAAATCACGCCTTTCAGTTACAAATATTATACTAACGTGGGTTGACTTGCCAAGCCCACAACCCAAAACTTGTTTTTTATTGTGCTTTCAGCCCATTAAGGTACTAATCTCCATTTAATAAGATTATTATTACCCTACTAGCAAATACGACTTGATAAGTGCCTGAAGCAGCTCGTCGCGGTCAATGCTGCGAATAAGATTTCGGGCGTTCATATGAGTTGTGATATAGGTTGGATCCTCAGACAAAATATAACCGACAAGCTGATTAATCGGGTTATAGCCTTTTTCAGAAAGGGCATTATACACTTCTGCTAATATATGCTTTATTTCTGAATCTCTGTCCTTCACAATGTCAAACTTAATTGTTCTGTCGTTCAAAAATACCCCCCCTTTTTCAGGTTACAGTTTTGCAGGTTTACAGGCAACAGGTTATTGGCACCGCCTGTTATTTCATACTAATCGCCATTTAATTAAATAGTCGAAATTTTTCATTCGCTTATCTGTTATGCCATATCGCATAACAGGCTCATTCGAATTTCTCTTTTTAAATGAGGATTAGTATCATTATACAGTAAAAACTAATGTTTAGCAAGAGGTTAATCGCTATATTTATTAATTTATTTTTAAGAATTTATAAAAATTTGTAAAAACTTAATTTCCTGTTGATCTGTCAGAGTGAATATTGTTAAACTGATCTGAGAACCGCTCCGGCTGTTTTCAGAGCTTCTATAGCGCATTTCATCGCTTCGTCAGCTTCCTCTGTCGTCAGAGTACCCTCACTGCCTCTCAGTCTGAGAGAAAACGCAACGCTCTTTTTATCGCCGGCAATCTGCTCACCCTGATACACATCGAAAAGCTCGACTGCCTCAAGATTCACACCGACAGCCTTTTTTATCAGCTTTTCGAGCTTCAGCACTGGAATGTCTCTATCGCAGACAAAAGCGAGGTCACGCGTCAGAGCCGGGAAACGCGGCAGGCGTTTATAGGTAATATCGTTCTTTTTGAAGGAGAATAACGTGTTAAAGTCAATTTCGGCGGTATATGCGGGCAATCCTATCTCAAAATTATCCTGAACTGAAGGGTGAACCTGACCGAACAAGACTATCTGTCTGCCGTCCTTGAGGATTTTCGCACACCTTCCCGGGTGATAATATGGAAGGTCTGATACCGCTTCAACATCATATTCATCAATGCCCGAGAGTGACAGAAGCTCCTCTAGAGCGCCTTTTATGGTAAAGAAATCATAATCCTTGCCGTAAAGTCCAAGACACAGAATCTGGTTTTCGTCCGGCAGCACATCCGCGCCCTTGCTTATATACTCCTTCGCCAGCTCAAAAAGCTTCGCGTTCTCATTTCTCGCGTTGTAATTGCGCGAAAGCACCTCAAGCATTGAGGGCAGTATCATTGTGCGCATTATACTTGTGTCCTCACCAAGGGGGTTTGAAATTTTCACACTTTCACGCCTCGGCGAGTCAGACGGAAGATTAATTTTGTCATATGCCTTCGGGCTGACAAAGGAATAGGTCTGAATCTCGCTGTAACCTAGTGCAAGCATAGTCTGAGCAAGAAAACGCTCGTACTGCTGCTCACCGCTGAGATAACCGATGGCAACGCCTGAAAGCTCCTTATCCGGGATTTTATCATAGCCATAAAAACGTGCGATTTCCTCGGAGATATCCGCCTGATGCTCAATATCATTTCGGAAATCCGGCGCGATAATCATACCATCTTTAACGCAGAAGCCGATTTTTTCAAGAATAGCTTTCTGCTCCAGAGCCGGGACATTTATTCCGATGAAATTATTAACCCATTCAGGTTCAAAGGGAAGCGAAACCTGTTTCTTTTTTGTCGGGTACACATCGACAATTCCGCTCACAATGTCGCCAGCGTCGAGCATTTCAACAAGCTGCAAAGCCCTCATCAATGACAGCTCGCAGCCGTCTGAATTCAACTCTTTCTCGAAACGCGCCGAACTTTCTGTTCTCATACCCAGAGCTTTGGCAGTCATGCGCACGCCTATACCGTTAAAACACGCGCTTTCAAAAACAATTGTCGCGGTGTCGTCCATAATCCCGCTGAATTCGCCTCCCATAACACCCGCGACGGCTGCGGGGGCTTTTTCATCGGCAATAACAAGCATATCGGGAGTCAATTCAC
The DNA here is from genome assembly GCA_031551635.1 of Oscillospiraceae bacterium. GTDB lineage: Bacteria > Bacillota > Clostridia > Oscillospirales > Acutalibacteraceae > JAVBNH01. The sequence continues at coordinate 38,586 of JAVBNH010000023.1, forward strand.
GCTCAATGCCGTCAAGGGTTGTGATTTTTTCGCCCTGCAAAGCCGTTCGCACTATAACCTGATTGCCGCTGAGGTATCTCAGGTCAAAGGCGTGCATAGGCTGCCCCAGCTCAAGCATAACATAGTTAGTGATGTCAACAATATTATTAATAGGACGCACTCCACTGGCGCGAAGGCGTTCGCGAAGCCAACGCGGAGAGGGCTTAATGCGCACATTCTCAACCACCGCGCCGCAGTAACGGTAACAGCGTTCCGGCGCGTCAATACGCACCTTGAGAAGTGAGGTCACGTCTCCTGAGGTCTTTTTCACAGCAGGTGTCTCAAATTTATAGGGTATATCGAAGGTTGCAGCAGTCTCCCTCGCAAGTCCTAGCACGCTCAAGCAGTCCGCACGGTTCGGCGTTATCTCAAATTCGGTTATTGTATCATTCAAGCCTATAGCTTCAAGAATATCAGTGCCAAGGGTTCTCTCGCAGTCCTCACCCAAAACAAAAATTCCGTCTGCCGCCGCATATGGGAAGTCATGAACGCTTAAACCCAGCTCAGAGAGAGAGCAAAGCATACCACAGCTTTCGACTCCCCTAAGCTTACCGGCGTGAATCTCCTTGCCTCCCGCGACAACGGAATCATCAAGCGCGGCGGGAACAATGTCCCCGACTTTCAGGTTTTGCGCGCCGGTGACTATCTGAATCGGGGCTTCCTTGCCGATATTCACCGAGCACACCCATAAATGGTCAGAATCAGGGTGTTTTTCCAGAGAAATAATCTCAGCCACGACAACATTTCTGATGCCATGCCCCTCTTTTTCCACTCCCTCAACCTTTGAGCCGCTCATGGTCATTTTGTGTATATAATCGTAGTCGCTTGCATGTAAATCAACATAGTCAAGCAGCCATCTTTTTGAAAGCTTCATTATAAATCACTCCTTCCTTAAAACTGTCCGAGAAATCTCAGGTCATTTTCATAAAAAAGCCTGAGGTCGTCTATTGAAAAACGGAACATTACAAGCCGCTCAAGCCCTACGCCGAAGGCGTAGCCGCTGTAAAGATTCGGGTCGATTCCGCCGTTTTTGAGAACCTTAGGGTGAACCATTCCCGCGCCGAGAATCTCAATCCAGCCTTCACCCTTGCACATCTCGCAGCCCTTGCCACCGCAGCGGAAGCAGGAAACATCGACCTCGCAGGAGGGTTCAGTAAACGGGAAATGGTGGGGTCGGATGCGAATTTTCGTTTCGTTTCCGTAAAGTCTTTTAGCAAAGGACATCAGATTGCCCTTAAGGTGGCTCATGGTGATACCCTTGTCGACTACAAGCCCCTCAATTTGGTTGAAAAGCGGCGAATGTGTCGCGTCGACATTGTCAGAGCGGTAAACTCTGCCGGGTGCGATTATTCTTATCGGCGGCTGCTCCTTCTCCATGACGCGAATCTGCACAGGAGAGGTCTGGGTGCGCAGGACAATATTTTCGCTGACATAAAAGGTGTCTTGCAAATCACGCGCGGGGTGTCCCTGAGGGATATTGAGAGCCTCAAAATTATAGTAGTCAAGCTCAACCTCCGGACCTGTCGCAATGCGGAAGCCCATGCCGATGAAAATATCCTTGACCTCGTCAAGCACAATTGACAGCGGGTGTTTGTGCCCAAGCTTCTGCTTTTTGCCGGGCATAGTCACATCGATTTTTTCCTCCGCAAGCCTTTTCACGCGTTCGGCGTCTTTGATTTCGCCTTCCTTCGCTTCAATTATACGCTCAATTTCGGCTCTGACCTCGTTCGCAATCTGACCCATAACCGGGCGTTCCTCGGCAGAGAGTGAACCCATTTGTTTAAGGATTGCGGTCAGCTCGCCTTTTTTGCCGAGATATTTGACCCTCGCACTGTCAAGCATAGCCGCGTCGCTCACTGCCGCTATTTCAGCGGCAGCGGCAATTTTTATTGATTCCAGCTGTTCTTTCATATTTTTTTGTCAGTCCTTCCATATTATAAATAAAAAAAACCCCTGCAAACAGCAAGGGACGATATAAGCCTTCATCAATTATGATAAAACAGCTTACCGCGGTACCACCCAAATTTCGCTTGTGAAAAGCGACACTTTCCGGAACAGTAAATCCTAATCCTTTTTCAAATCATAGACACCTATCGCGGCTTCACCCGAATGCCCTTTTGCATTCGGAGCCGCTCTGTTGTCTATGTTTTCAAATAGGATTAGTATAATATTCCGTAATCCTTTATAACGGCGGATTCCCGTCACAGCCTACTTTTCCGGGGCTCCCCTTCCGGATTCCCCATTAGTTTTCAGCCGTGCCGCTCCCAAGTGAACTTCAACGCTTTTGATACAGGCGATTCCCAGCCGCGGTTTCCCGCCTCGCCCTCTCTTTGGTCTTTTGACCGTACCGCTCAGTGTCTACTCTCTTGTTCATCGCGTTTTTTTATTATCGGTCATTGTATCACTAAAACTCAAAGAATGCAAGAGTTTTATTGAATTATTTTTTTTCACAAGTTATAATGCTATAATTTGTTTTATTTTATGAACTATTCCCCAGCAATAAGGTCACTGATTATAATGTTCGAGAGGAGAAACCCTTCCCTTGTCAGGCGTATGCCGTTGTTGTCCGCGATAAGTAAATTGTTTTTTTTGTATTTATCGCATTTTTCATACATTTCTCCGGGGATTCTATGAGAAAACCGCTCCCTGACCTTACTCTCAAGCAAGCCCTCGTTAAGCCGTAACCTGAGCATGGCATACTCCTCAAAGCTGCCGCCATCACAGTCAAAAACAGCCTTTTCACCATTAATAAAGCCCTGTATATCCCTCTCAAAAAAGAACCTTTTACCCCCGTAAAACGAATGCGCCGCGGCGCCTATTCCGAGATACTCACACGCGTCCCAATAGCCTAGATTATGCCTGCTCTCAAAGCCGGGCACGGCAAAATTCGAGACCTCATACTGCTCTGTACCGCTTGAAAGAAGTGTTTCACAAAGATACAAATACATTTCGCATACCTCGTCCTCAAACGGCAAATCGAGAGTGTCGGACATACGCCAAAAGGGTGTGTTTTCCTCAATTTTTAGCATATATGCGCTGATATGCGGCACTTCCAGCTCATGGCAAAAGTCTATGCTTCTTTTGAGGTTTTTCATATTTGAATTTGGTATTCCAAGCATCAGGTCGAGGGAAATATTTTCTATTCCCGCATTTTTTGCGCTTAGAACAGCATTTTTTACTGCTGATGCGTCCAAGCTTCTACCGAGAACCTTCCTTTCGCTTTCAACAGCCGTCTGCAGACCCATTGAAACCCTGTTCACTCCGCAGTCATACAGCTCTTTAAATAATTCCTGCGAGCATGAGGAGGGATTGCACTCCACCGTTATTTCACAGCTTTCATTAAGAAGAAAGCTATGCCGGAGCTCCGCGAGAATTTCCGAAATCCGCCTGCCGCCGAAAAATGAAGGAGTTCCCCCGCCGAAATATACACTGCCGACAGTCCTGCTTTTTGCTTCCTCGCCGGAAAATTCACTTATGCGCCTGAGAGTTCGGAGCTCGTCTATCAGAGCGTTTTTATATGCATCCATAATATCACCGCTCTGCGAAACGGAATAAAAATCGCAGTAGGGGCATTTGCTGCGGCAAAAAGGCAGGTGTATATATATACCCAGTGCTTGAGTCTGCAATTCCGGCTGCCTCCTTTTTAAGATTATTACCCTATTATATTTACATTATAGAGAAAAAGTGTTATTATATTTTATTATAATGATGCTCATACGGAACGGAGTATATAAATGAAAAAAGCTATAGTTTTTGCCGGAGGCGGCTCAAAGGGCGCATATGAATACGGCGCTTGGAAGGCTCTGCGCGAGCTGGGAGAGGAATTCGACATCGCGGCAGGCACCTCGATAGGCTCAATCAACGCCGCGCTCTATGTACAGCAGGATTTCGACATAGCGACACTAGTATGGAATCAGATGAACATGGACCATGTCATGGTGAACGGCATCAACCTTGACTTGAGGCTGAAATCACTCATTGAGCAGCGAAAAAATGTGTTACCATTTTTCAAAACCTACATAAATTCAAAGGGCGCGGACATCACGCCTTTTATAAGCACTGTCGCCTCCACCACAAATGAGGAGCGTTTTTTCGCCTCCGGTATCGACTTTGCCCTCATTACCGTGAAGTTTCCCGGTCTTGAAGCTGTCGAAATCACGAAAAAAGACATAAAACCGGGTTATCTGAACAAGTGGATTGTCGCCTCCTGCGCATGTTTCCCGATTTTTCCGCTTTGCGAAATAGACGAACAGAGCTACATGGACGGCGGCTATTATGACAATATCCCGATAGCTTCCGCGTTTAGGCTTGGAGCGGAACGAGTAGTGGCGATTGACCTCAACCACAAAGCCGGTCACCACGCCTACACCCGCCACCCATATGTGACATATATCAAGCCCTCGGTAGACCTCGGCAGCTTTATGCGTTTTGACCGCGACGAGCTCAACCGCATGATTATGCTCGGCTACAACGACACGCTAAAGGCTTTCGGCAAATGCTGCGGCAATAAATACACCTTTTTGCTGCCGGACTTAGAGCGGCTGAAGAAATACAGCCGAGTTTTTTTAAGAACTATAACCGAAAATGAGGTTTCCCCGGGAATTAAAGAGGGTTTTATCACCGCGAGGCTCCCCATGCACGCAGTTTTAACAGACACTATCACCGAGGATTCCCCTGTTTTGCCTGTCAGCGAGCTTGATTATTTCCTTCTGGCGCTTGAAAAAATCATGGAGCTTTTTAATTTCGAATACGAAAATACTTACACCTTTGAGGAGGTTTTTAACCACCTGATTAAGGAGACGCAGGATAACACGGGTATTTTCGAGGAAAACGGGAAAGAATATCCGCAAAAAGACAGCCGAAATTCAACAAACCGAAAATTAACCGCTTTGATTCTTGAGAGAGCCGAAAAACTGACAAAGGCAAAAAAAATCTTCGAAAACGACCATGAGAAAGAAATCGCACTGGCTATGATTAACACGATTCGGAATCTGCAAACAAGGTAAACAGTGGTTAACTTATATAACATTCAATCGTTTACAAACAATATTTGAATTATAACATCTTGCTTTTTATTGAAATTCCATACAAAATATGATATTATATATTAGAACCAGTATTTGGTACGAAATTTTAAGGTGGTGTGTCCGGTTGAAAAAACTAAAGATATACCTTGATACAAGCGCAATAGGTTATTTAGATGAAAATGAAGAAAGATATAGTAGGGATAAAGAAGCTATGCTTGCGCTATGGAGCAGGATTAAAAATGATGAGTTTATTGTAGCTATTTCCGAGCTAAGCTAACACTTGACGAATTAAATGCTAGTCAAAACTCAAATAAACTTAAAACTTTAACGGATTATTTGGCACAAATCAATTATCTGACATAGAAACAGGCAGTATTGCTGAGAAAATAGCGGAGCTAGTTAAAATCAATGGCATGTTGGTTGCTGATAAACATAAAAATGATAGATTACATATCGGCACAGCGATGGAAAATAATTGTGATTTAATAGTCTCAATGAACTTTAAACATTTAATAAATGTCGATACTATTCGAGGTGTTCGAGCAATATCAATTTTAGAAGGTTATGGGAATGTAGACATAGTTCAGCCTATAGCTATGGTTGCAGAGGAGGTGGAATAAATGACAGTAACAGAAATCAGAGAAATAAGGGAAAAAAAATCCATTGAATGGGTTAACTTGTCATTAGAACAACGAAATTTGGAAATTAAAAAGGGTGCAAAAGAAATACAAATTAAAATAGAGAAAAGCAGACATGTAGATACTTCCATATCCGTTGATAAAAAAATGAATTAATGACATAAGATACCAAAACAAGGGCGGATACAAGCTGTATTCGCCCTTGTTTTTTTATGCTTTTATCAGCCTAAAAGCTCCTTGATGAGAACGATAAGCTTGATGTTCATAATCATATAAATAAGCTTTTGCCAAAGCTGCTCAAAGCTCAGAGGCTGTTTCCAGTCGTCCGGGTCAATGCCGTCTGCCATTGTGCCGTCGTCGCAGACAAAGGGCTGGGAAAGGATGATGCCGCCCTCGTCATTAATAAGCTGAGCCCTGACATAGCAGGAAATCTTATCGCTGTAGTCACGCAGGTTGATTGTCGCGTCTGTCGAGATAATATTGCCGTCGGCAATCCATGAAATGCTGTCGTAATTCTCGGCGTTTATCGTTATTGTGTCATTCTGGTCGTCAACTGTAACCCTGTTTATCACCGGATAGTCACCTGTGCCGACAAAATCATCGCCTAAGACATTTTTGTCTCTCTTTGAAGCGACAAAGAACGCGCCGCTTTCCATGGAAGCGCGAAGAGCATCATTTGAGAGCTCGGGAAGGAAATAGAAGCTTGAGGTAACGCCTATATCATCGAACTTATGCGAGTCGTCGCCCGCGAAGCCCCAGTAAACCTTACCGCGCGGGATAGTATATTGCAAAACGCTGTCCCATAAAATCCTGTCGTTTCTTGTAACGGAATCAACCCTGTTATAAACCTCCATACCGAGAAGCGCGTCATATTTAAGAATAATATCGCCGAAGAACTTTACATTAGCCGGGTCAGTCGCTATTTTAACGTCCTTTGAGGAAACGATGAAGTCGCCCGGATGGTTGATATAGCAAACGCCGCCGGCTTCTTCAACACCCTTGAGAGAGGTCTCGTAGTCTCCCTCGATGCCAAGATAGCCATTGCCGTAATCGCTGAAGAAGGAGTTGATATGGTTCTTGCGGATAACTCCCGCGTTAAGCTCTATTCCTCTGTCAACATCAAGCATAGCCCTGCCGTCCCTGCCGGCGCCGCTCGTGACCTCGGCATAACGCTCGCTGCTCATCGGATTAAGCGGCTGGGTATATTGATTATAGCTGAGAATGGGGATAAGCTTCGGCTTTACAGTCCATCCCTTGTTAATCTCGCCGTGGTCGGTTATCGCAAGTATATCGTAATCCTGCTTATAATACTCATTGACGACATCGGTAACGCTGAGGGTACCGTCGCTGAAAAGCGTGTGGGAGTGGGTGTTTGCCTTGAAATAATGCCAGGTGTCGAAATCGACGGAAACATAGGGATTGGAAATCGCGTAGTCAACCGGCTCCGCGGCAATTGCGGGAATGCTTATTGACGCAAGCATCAGAGAAACCAGTATAACGCTTATAATGCGTTTCAGGCTTTTTTTCATTTTAAAGACTCCTTTTTTTATAATTAAACTTCATTCATTATAACAAATCATGCTAATAAATACAATATACTTTTAAAAATATTGAACATTCCTTATAAAATTTATTGACAAGCAAACACAAGATGGTTATTATAATGGTAAAACTTAAGAAGGGTTGAGAAAAATAATGAGTGATAAGGAATTTCTTGAATATATAAAGCTGTTTATGGAAAAAACGAACCTCCCTGAGGAGGCAAAAAAGGAGCTTATAGCGGCTGAGGAGAAAATTTTCGGTGACGAAAAATTGAACACCTATTTTAAAAAGCTTAAAAACGACCTGGAGGAAGGCGAAATAGGCGTTGCGGATGCTCTTCAAGAGCTCAGCGAAAAGGCGGACGAAATAGGCTTTGACCAGTATACGCTACATTTTATTTATCTTATAAACTGCACCGACACCCTGCGCGAGAGATATAAAAACGAGGGCGTGAGCGATGAAATATTCTGGGACACGATGGACGATTTCCGCTGCAAGCTGCTTGAATGCAAGGAATGCAAGGATGTATGGGGTACCTTTGTCGGTACTTGGTTTGCCGGATTTCTTGAGTTCTCCCGCTTCGCTCTCGGACGTTTTCAGTATGAGCTTTCGGAATTTTCGCGCGATTCGTATGACAAGGGCGGCGTTAACCTGAAAAAGGGTGACAGGGTCTATAATTTCCACATTCCCTCCTCTGGAAAGCCCTTCGGGAAGGAAGCAAGAATCGAATCTTATAAAAAAGCCTATGAATTTTACGGCTTTAAGGGTACCGGAAAATCTATAGTTTTCGTCTGCAGCTCGTGGCTGCTGTATAAGGGTCACGAGGAATTTTTACCGGAGAACTCAAATATACTCAGCTTTATGAGCGATTTCGATATTATAGATTCCTGGGACAAGGACGAATTCGGTGACGCGTGGAGGGTTTTCGGACGCTACACCTTTGAGCCGCTTGACGAGCTACCCGAGGACACCTCGCTGCGCCGTGCTTTCAAAAAGAGACTGAATGAGAACAAAAAAACCGGCGGCGGCTACGGTGTTATAGTGTTTGACGGGGAAAAGATTGTGAATTAATGAATAAACCGTATTGATTTAAATATCTTATAAAAAAAAGAGGCTGTATGTTAAATAAAACATACAGCCTCTAAATTTTATACCGATTCCGGCATCCGGTGTCTACGATCTAATGTCTAACGTCTAATATCTATTAATAGTATTTCCCCGCCGGGAAATCCGGTACCTTACCCTCAGACCATCGTCCGGGAGGATCCATGAAATACGGCGCCTGAGCCATCAAGCCCTCGGAGCCCTCGCAGATTCTTGTTATCCCAAGCTCCTTCATATCATTGTAAAGCTCTTGATTCGAAACAAATTTTGTCAGGAAGCTGAATTCCCTTGTGCCCTTTGTCGATTTCCAGACACGCCATGAAATTTCTGAGAGCTTAACATTGAAAAGCTGTGCCTCATCAAGGGTTTCGACCTTTTTCGCGTCCGCCCAAAGTGTGTCTATATAAGAAATATCCAGCTGATTCAAATCCATATTCGGCGCATTCGCAACATTGTCGAATATACCCATGTGCTTTTCCTTGAGCAGATTTTTGGTTGTGCCTGCTTTCGAGGTGGCAAGTGTCAGATATTTAAGCACATATGGAGCTGCGTCGCCGTAATAGGCATTGCAGAACTCGATTGTTATGCGGTTCACATCAACCTCAGCATCCCATAAGAGCTTCGCAAGAATATAAGAGCGCAGATGACCGAATTCGCCGTTGGACTCGCGAGCCTGATAGTTGCCCTCTTCATAGATTCCCACAACATTATTCGAGGTGAAAACCTTCATGTTCGGCTGCATAACCGCCCAGTTGTTGAACGGACCGTTGAAATTCGAATAATTGGTAGTGTAGTCCCAGATATAAAGATGCTCGCAGATTTCTTTCCAGTCCTTTAAATCCTTGATGAAATCAACGTTTCTGTCACATTTCGGGTCGTCAAGCGCATGCACAAAGCAGCACTCAATCGAACAGAGGCGCACGATAACATTATCCCTCGGCTTTGTAACAGCGGGAACCTGTCGGGTGTATTGGTAAGCAAAGGTGTCAACCAATACAGGACGTCCGGGATATTTTGCCTTGACACTGTCGGCAATACTGTTGACAAAACGCAGCATCATGCCGGAGGGGCTTCCCTCTTCCTTATAAACAGCCTTGCACTTATCGCAGACGCAGTAATTCTGATTGTCGGGGTGGGTTACAGAAACAATCTGCCTGTTCGGGTTCGCGTTAAGCTGAGCGTAAACCCAGTTCAGCATGATTTCCATAGTCTTCGGATGAGACAGGCAGGGGTGTTCCTCAGTCGGTTTTCCTGTCTCCTCGCCGATAGCCTTGATTTCAGGATTCGCAGCCATAACTGTCGGATTAAAAACGGTCTGCATGGTATGAGCGAAGCTTCCCGCGTAGCCCATTCCTCCGCCCACATCAGCGGAATCCACCGGCGAATAAACCAGACCGTTCAGCTTGTTCGCGACTGACCACTGCTTGTCGCGCGGGCTTATCCAGTCCGTCTCGCGGTACTCGAGAACCGGCACATGAGTATAGTCTATCTCCTCAGGAATCATGATCTTTTCAGCTTCCGGCACGACAATAAGCTCTTTTGTGTACCAGCGGCAGCCGAGATAATCCTCAAGGAAGGTATAAACGGCATAAAGTGTTCCGCGCAGCGCGCCGCCTGTCAAAACAAGGTCGTCGCCGACGGTTTTGATAAACACGCCCTCATTGCCGAGAGCAGCTCTGTCAACAGTGTAAAGCGTACCCTCGCGGTTTGTTATACCGACGATGATTTCCTTGTCATTGGAAGTGGAATCATTAACAATCGGAAAATTTATACCGCTTATTTGCATAAGATATTTTTGCAGCTCACTCGCGGCGGTCTTTTCCGCGTCAGTTGCGGAGGGTGAGGTAACAATAACATAATCGTCAGTGATTTCAATCATTTCTACAGCCTCCGGCTCCTCAAAAGTAGGCGTTGCGGTCGGTTTGTAAAGACCGGTTTGCATACTAAAGGCAAAAATCGCCGCCAGTATTGAGGAAATTACCTTATTGATTGAAAAACCGATATTGCTAAAAAACTCAGGCATTGTAGAACCCCCTTAAAATTAATGAAAGCCAAGCTCTCTTGAATCATATTTTAGTAAATTATTAACAAATTGTCAAGTTTTTTATAAATTATTTTTAAATAAATACAACTTTACCTTATTTGTCATGTAAACCGTTATAACCGCGTAAGCCAGCGATGGTAAAGCTAACAATAATTTCGGCAATCTCCTCGGGGTGCTCCGTCATACCCTTCTCAATCCAAATCTGAATCAGGCCGATGCAGCCGTTCGCAATCAGCTCATATATAAGGCATAACTCGTCGTGGGAAATATTTGGAAAAAGCGACCTCCAGCTTGAGAGGGCATCGATGTAACCGAGATTAATAAGCTTTCGCAAAAAAGCCTTATCTCCGTGCTTGCCGAGAATTACGGTACACAAATCGCCGTATTTATAAATCGTTTGCAAAATATCATTCGGCACCGCGACAGAGTTTAGCGTACTTTTGTTAGCGTTTATAGTTTCCATCAAACTGTCATAAAATTCATTTTCAATCTGGTCAAGAAGGTCATAAACATCCTCATAGTGCGAGTAAAAAGTCGCCCTGTTTATGTCGGACTTTTGGCAAATTTCCTTTACGGTAATTTGCGTAATCGGTTTATCTGTGAGAAGAGAGAGAAAACTCTCCCTGATTACCATTTTTGTATATTTAACTCTGCGGTCCGTCTTTTTTTGTTCCATAATTGCAAATATCCTTTCAAAAAAATAACACTATCATTTTGGTAAAAAATGTAAACCATTTTTTAATCAACAAACACCTAACAATTTGACGTTTATTTTTCAACTTTAATTTAAATTGACTATTGATTTACTTTCACATTGTCAGTATACTATATACAAAGTTAAAAAGTCAACAGCCTGTTGGATATCTTTTAACAAATATTTCTTTTGTTTTCGTTGAGGGGATAATAGTCCTTTTAGATACGGAATTAACTCAAACAAACGTCAATAAACGGTTTCGCCACCGATTATTGGCGTTTTGTTTTTGTTTGATTTCAAAAAAAATACTGAAAAACCTTGCAAATTGGAACAAAATTGTTATAATATTTAATGTAAAAAAAAGAAGAAGAGGGAAAATAGAATGGTAACAATCAGAAAATACCAGCCAAAGGACTACGAGGACGTTAAATTTGTTACACTCAACAGCGACGGACCGAACAAGGATTCGCTCATTTCACAGAAATTTGTCTTGAAAACCTATTGTGAATACTATATCGAGCAGGAGCCGGAAAATACCTTTGTGGCAGCTGACGAAAACGACAAGGCAATTGGTTATATTTACTGTGCAGAAAATTACGACAGATATGAAAAGGTCTTTTATGAAAAATACCTTCCGCAGATAAAGCCAATGGGCGAGGAGCGGTATAATGACGCGATTGACTCTTATGCCTCGCATAAGAGATTCCGCGAGGAATTCCCGGCGCATCTACATATTGATGTCCTACCGGAATTTCAAAGAATGGGGCTCGGAGGAAAGCTTCTGAACGCCCTTTGCGAACATCTCAGAGAAAAAGGTATCCCCGGGGTAATGCTGACCTGTTACAATCAGAACGAAAAAGGCATGGGCTACTATAAAAAGTACGGCTTTGAGGTGCTTGAGGTTGCCGATGGCTGCACCGCCTTCGGAATTAGATTATAAACTTACATTCCTATTCCGAACATTTATAGTACAATAAATTTTCTGATAAAAAAGCGATGCATTAAGTTAATCATTTTAAACAGCGAAACAAAATCAAAAGTGCGAAATACTTGAGGTATTTCTGCCGTTTGATAAAATATTAGTCCCACCTTTCAATGCCGAATGGTGAAAAAAAGTACAAAGTGAATCCTTAAAACAAATAACTTTCAAATTAACGCTACTATGAAATTATCATAAATCAATAGCAACTTTTAAATTAACGCTTGACAATCAAGCCGAACAATGTTAGAATAACTGTCGCCGGTGAATGCGGATTATTAAAGCGTTCACCACCCAAATGCGCCGGTAGCTCAGTCGGATAGAGTGTTTGGCTACGAACCAAAAGGTCGGGGGTTCGAATCCCTTCCGGCGTGCCAGCGGGAAGCCTTATGTATCAAGGCTTCCCGCTTTGTATTTGTGTAAATATTTTCGCTTATTTTTATTGTCTGGTGTTTACTTGGTGTTTATTTGATTTTTTCACCTGCACGCCCGAAGCAAAAAAAAACCGCCGAGGATTCGAAAGAACCCCCGGCGAAAATTTAATTGTTATTAGTTGATTGAGAAATAACCTCATATAATTTAAATCTAAGCCTGACTAATTTATCATGAGAGCTTGTAATTAGTTTTTCAAGGTCTGGCTGCGATTTCATTAGATGAGTTAAGTCATTTGAGTGATTGGCAACGAGATCTATGTATGTTGTTAAATCAGAATGAATTGATTTAATTTCTTCAATATCAAATTGTTTGGGATTAACCTCTATTAGCAGTTTAATATTTATTAAAGCACTGTTTGCTTTAGTTCTATGTTTTTTTATGTCATCTTCATCTTTGAAAGAATCAAGGTCGCTTTCAGACAATATTTTAATAACAGAAATAATAAGAGTATCAATCATATCGTTCTTTTTGCGTTCATCGGTTTTTCGTTGAACCAATAAAAATGAAAACAAAAAAGCGATAGAAACAGTAATTATTGCTGTAATATTTACTTTAAAAAAATTTTTATAATCAAGGTAAGCACTATATCCAGAAATCGCTAAAATAAAAACTAAAAAAATGGATATAATATACTTATTTCGATGTTTTTTTAAATGCCTCATTAACAATCTTCCTTAAATCATTTTCTAAATATGGGTTATCAAAGCAAATAATTTGAATGTTTTTTAGTATATTTTTATCTTTTAGTTCCCTAGCTAATCCGCCAAATGACTCATCTAAAAATGAAGGTGGAAAGCCATAACATCCATCAAAATTTATTATTAAAGAGTCACCGTTATTGACTGCTTCTAGGTATGCTTTTTTTAGTAACTCTGTTCTAAAAGCTTCACCTGAAAAAGGTCCTTGTTTGATATGTCTACCACCTGGAATATCAGAAAAATCTTTTGAAATATTTATTGTGTTCATATTGCCTCCTTACTAATGTGCCATACATATATTGTACCACTTAAAGGTTTTTTGAGGTTTGTTGTTTTGTCGTTTTCTATACCTATTTCACAAATACCTCTTCCTGAAATTATCCGCATTTTTTTAAGGTATCCATTTTTACAATTCTTATATATTTCAGGAAGTCCATTACCGCGATACCAAAGCTTTGTTTGTGTTCTAAATTTACTGTTAAAGGCAGATAATGTAAATTCAGCATCAGATAAAGTATCAATTTTAAATAAAAGTTTTACTCTCTCCCCGACTTTTTTAGTTACAGTTTGTGGAATACCTAGACCAGTATCTAGAAAAGTAAAATCAACTCTCTTATTATTTATTTCACCATACATATACCAAACTTTTTCGAGAATGTGGATATTGTCATTATATGCGTGATTATCAGTATTGCCCATCATTTCAATGATACTTGTATATAAACAAACGGTATCTATACGGCTCATACCTAAAGAGTGTTGTGCAAAATTACACATTTCTTTTGCTGCGAGATTGTCGATGTTACTTCCAGTTTTAATTAAAGTATTACTTCCTATATGATCGAGTTCCATCACATTGTTTCTAATATATTCTAAAAATCCTGATTTTGCAAATTTAGTACGAACATCATCCTTCTTGGGGAAATTCCCGTTAAATTTATATTCTTTCTGCATGCTGACTTTTATATTTCGTATAACAGCTAACATATACATAATGGCATCAATGGAAATTTGTTTTATATTGGTTAAATCAAAAAATATATTAATACTATCTTTTTGACTTATATGGTATATAATTTTATTAAAACAATCAATAGTTTGCTCAGGATTATCAATTATACTAAAGACTTCAGGCAAAATTGTCCGAAAATTATTATTGTCATTCTTAATAATTTTATACTTTTCTTTTATATTATGTTTTCTTTTTCGTATCCTATGTTTTCGCTTCTTATACACTTTTCTAGAAATGTATTTAATGTGTTCTATTTGTTTTTTCGTTGATTTTTTCATATCCCACCTTCTAGGTGGATTATTATATCATATAAAAATGTATATGTCTATATCTTTTACATAATGATATTGAGATATTTATATAATCAATATTAAAATTACTTGAAAAGCAAATTGTTTATTAGATCATTTTTCCCCTTATTTATATTGCTTCATATGTATAGTAACATTATTTTTTATGTTTCTACTGACAGAATTGATAAATGTGTTTTATTGCCACAACCATTACCCTCCTAAAGCTAAATAAAGCTCTGAGAGGGTAATAATTATTTGTGGGCTTATTCCCCGCCTGATATTCGCTTAATCGCCACGAATGCGCCGTTGGAAGCGAGTGAGACCAGCACCGCGTTCAGCGGCACTATCGCCCACTGTGACCAGTCCCCGGCTCGTCCTGTCGCTGCGGTCGCGGCAAGCAGCACGATAAGCGAAACGGCGTAAGAAACAATCTGAGTGGGCACCTTTGCAAGATACCCCTTTATAAACTGCGTTATGATAGCTGTTGCGATTCCGGCGCCGGCAAAGGTGCCGAGAAATGACCATGTAAAAAATTCGTTCATTATAATTATCCTCTCATTAATGTTTTTAAATAGAGCTTTCTTTTAACGCCCATTCTTTGTCAAATGCCTTATATTTTTGCCTTGAATTTGTCCAGTCACGATTTATATAAAACCAGCGAATTGCAAAAATATAATAATAAATGCTTTTTTTAAAGCGTTTCATTTTATCACCTCGGTTCTAAATATCAACCCTATTTCCTATCTCCTAAAACCTATCTCCTTTTCGGTTCAAGCTCCGGCTCAAGCCCCGCCGAAATGCGCAGTATCGTTCTCGCTTCAGCGGCGGTCAGTTCGCCGTCTCCGTTCAAATCGGCACGCAGGAGCTGTTCGCCTGTTAAAGCGACAAGCTTCGCGGAAGCTCTCAGTACAAGCCGCGCGTCGGCTGCTGTTACTCTGCCGTCACCGTCCACGTCTCCGGGTATGTAGGTCGAGTAGTCAGGCTTTTCGGTCGGTTTATCGAAGCCGTTCAGACCGAGTCTCTTAATAAGCTCCGGGAATTCGCGGTAACACTCATTCGCGTCCAGCTTGCCCTTGTAGCCGTCAAAATGCTCCGATTCGCTGTACTGCCATATATCCGCGCCCTTGTTCGGATTTTTGGAGTAGTTCGCTTCCCACTGTGTAAAGCGTCTAAGCGCCTCGCGGTAAAGATAATTAGTGAACCAGTTTGTGTTGGCATACACCCCGGCGAAATATCCGGCGTTTTCTAGCGCGGTACAAAAGGCGATTGCCATATCCGTACAGACACGCTTGCCGAGCTTTTCCTGTCGCGCGTCCTCGATGTCATAATAGACCGGAAGCTCAAACTGCTTGTCATAAATC
>JAVBNH010000004.1:0-75406 GCA_031551635.1 Oscillospiraceae bacterium
CTCACCTTCCAGAGTCTGAAGCTCCGCTGAAACACGCAGTGCGATACGCGCGTCAACCGCTGTTATTTCGCCGTTGCCGTCTACATCACCGGTAATGACTATGGTATATTCCGACACCTTTTTGCCTTTATTGTCACTAAGTATGACCTTGCAGCCTGTACCGATAAATTTGCCTTCGGCGAGAGCGTTGCCGTTATAGTCGACAACTGACGCGTTGTCGTTGTCGATTTCTTCGAGCAGTTTTTCAGGGGTAAGCTCTGTTTTCACATTTGAAAGACAGTTTGCAGCATTGTCAACCTTGATGTCGGAGTCTGTGTTTATAATTATTTCAATAGGAACAGGAGAAGTTGTCTCTTTTTGGGTTGTTATTTCTGAGGTTGTCGGTTCTGTTGGTTTATTCGATGTGGGTTCCTCAGTAACAGGGCTAGTCGTCTCGGGAGGAATGGTTGTTGCAATTTCATCTGTAGTGGGAGCTTCTGTAGTAGGATCATCCGTTGCAGGAGTAACAGTAGTCGGTTCCTCAACTGTTGGTTCTTCCGTTGTGGGAACTTCAGTTGTCGGTTCTTCAACTGTTGGTTCTTCCGTTGTGGGAACTTCAGTTGTCGGTTCCTCAATTGTTGGTTCCTCCGTAGTGGGAACATCAGTTGTTGGTTCTTCAGTTGTTGGTTCTTCCGTTGTTGGTTCTTCCGTCGAAGGAGCTTGTGTAGTATGTTCTTCAGTTGTAGAGGGTTCGGTGCTGGGAGGATAATGTGAAAAACCGTTGTCTATAGCATATGTTTCTCCTGCGGTTCCCTCATTGCAATAAATCACGAATCCCGGGATTACTTTATATGTATAATCATCGTTATCATATATATACCCAAATGCGCAATCGTAAATATTCAATACATTATCAGGGATTGTTACGCTGCTGATTCCTGCGGAATTCAAGAATGCATAATAACCGACAGAGGCAAGAGTGTCCGGAATAATAATTCTTTGCAAATATATGCATGAATAAAAAGCGAAATTGTCAATAAATATTACGCCGTCGGGGATAACATATTCTACATTGGTTTTAGCGGGTGGATAGAATAGTAAGGTTTCGCCTTTTTTATCAAAAAGAACACCGTCTATTGATTTATATTTTTCATTTTCCGAATCAATAATGACTGATGATAGAGAAGAACAAAGCTCGAATATCGCAGCGCCAATGAGACTAACATTCGCAGGAATTATTATGCTTTGCAAAGCTGAACAACCTATGAATGCATAAGATTGGATAATTTCTACGCTATTCGGAATTAATATATTTTGGAGATTTTTGCCGTTGCTGAAAGCATAGGGTGAGATGTAGTTAACTCCCGCGGGAATGCTGTATTCAGTCACAGGCGAAGCGCTTGGAAATTGAATTAAATTAGTACCTGAATAATTAAAAAGTACACCGTCAACTGACTTATATGTTGTATTTCCGGAATTTACATTAATAGAAAGCATATTTACGCAATCTAAAAAAGCATAAAGACCGATTGAGCTTACATTTGCCGGAATGTCAATAGCTGTCAGTTTTGTGCACCTGGTAAAAGCGCCATAACCAATATCTACAACACTGTCAGGAATTTTTATTTCCAGAATTTCAGAGCACCCATAAAAAGCATTTTGGCCGATTCTGTTTATTCCATCCGGCAAAATAACACTTTCTAAATTTGTGTACATAAAAAATGCACGATCTCCGATAGACTTTACCGGATATCCTGAAATTTGTGAAGGAATTTCAATATTTGCCTCTTCGTTGCTATATCCTGTAATCTCAATAGTGTTATCCCCTAGAATTTTGTAAATAAAATAACCTGAGTTGTCAGCTAAAGGCGCTAAAACAGATGCGGGTATCAAGGTAAAAATCAAAGCGAGGGACATGATAATCGCCAGTATTCTTTTCGTTTTCATGAATTTACTTCCTTTCTGTTTGATTGTTAATAAAACATATATTCCTATTTCAATAGTATAATATTTTAGTCACAATGTCAAGAAAATTTTGGATTTAATTGAATAGTTTTTGTTGAGATATTCTCACAAAATATTCTGTCATGCTCAACAAATAGTAATGTCGGCTTAAATTCTCTAATCAATTCTTCAATGGAAATTCTGGAAAGCACGTCTATATAATTCAAAGGCTCATCCCAGACATATAAATGCGCTCTTTCGCAGAGGCTTTTTGCCAGCAAAACCTTCTTTTTTTGTCCTGCGGAATAATCATTTATTATCTTTTCAAACTGCAGGCGCGAAAAATCAAGTTTGCGCAGCACAGCCTTAAAGAGACTTTCATCAAGAGAGTGTTCTCTTATAAAGCTCTCAAGAGTGCCGGTAAGATATGATGCATCCTGCGGAACATATGAAATTTTGAGCTTACTGCCGATGTTGATATTGCCTTTATAATCAAGCTTTTCGCCGCAGATTAGCTTTAATAGACTGCTTTTTCCGCTGCCGTTTCCGCCGCAAAGGGCTACTCTTTCGCCTTGCAGAATCTCGAAAGAAACATCTTCGCATGCTTGCTTTTCACCGTAAAAAACAGAAATATCATCTAGAAACAAAAGCTGCTTCTTGTGGTACTCAAGCGGCAACATCTTCAATGTGTCACTCGTTTCAATATTTTTCAGCAGCTTTGATTTTTCTTCAAGTGCTCTGTTTTGGCGGCGCTCAATATTATGCTGAAGCTTCGCAGTCTTTGCTATGAGACGTGACTGGTCGGCGGTGTTAATATCCTCATGCTCGGCGACCTTTGTGTTGTTTTTCTTTTTAAGTGATTTTTCAGCTTTGCCTACCCATTCATTGCGCATTTTCGCAGCCTGTTTCAGGCGTTTTATATCTGCTTGCAGGCGTTCGTTTTCGGCCAGCTCAAAGGCATCCTGTCTTTTTTTCTCTTTCCACCACACCGAAAAATTGCCGCTGACGACTTCGATATTATTTTTATTAATAGACAATGTGTGGTCTGTGCATTCGTCTAAAAATAAACGGTCATGAGAGACAAGAATGAAGCCCTGCTTACTGTTGAGATACCTAGCAACAATTGCTCGCGCTTCCATGTCAAGATGGTTTGTCGGCTCGTCAATCAACAAAAATTTATTCCCCGTGAGAAAAAGTGCTACAAGCAGACATTTAGTCTGTTCGCCGTTGCTGAGGGTTGAAAATGCCCTTTGAAGACAATCTGTATTCACCCTCAGCAGTGACAGCTCTTTTTCAATTTCCCAAAGCTGTGAATCAGGACTTATTTCGTTAATAATATCAATGGTATTTTTTGAAGGGTCTTCAACATTGTAAGGAAAATACTCAAATTCTACGCTCGCTGAAATTTTACCATGATACTCAAATTTCCCCAATAGTAAATTCATGAAAGTCGTCTTACCCCTGCCGTTTCTGCCGCAAAAGCCCAGCTTCCATGAGGTGTCGAGCTGAAAAGAGACGTTTTCGAAAATATTATCATAGCTGCCGTCATAGCAGAATGTTAAATCGGAAATATTAATTAAAGACATATTTACCACACCTTTTTAATATTAGTAGAATTAAAATTTATGCTTATACATTTTACCACCCCAAAAATAAAAAATCCTTCTCCTGACGGAAAAGGATAGAAAAACTCTGAATAAAACAAAAAAAACCTTCAAAGTTCAATAATCCGAATCCGGCATAATAACAATAGCAATCAGACGATTGCCTAATTTATTATGAAAGATATTGGGATTAAAGAATCATTTCCGGCTCCATTCATTAGTTTTATTCTATGGTATCACACATTTTTAGTAAATGCAAGTCTTTTTTCACACAAAAAAGATTGAAAATCTTCGCTGATTCTGTTAAGATAGAATCAAATTTTATAAAGAGGGTTGATTTTGTGTTTGAGATTACCCCAAAAGCTGTTTTTTTTGATTTTGGCGGAACTTTATGCGAAAATGGAAAATCTGATTTTGTCGGCGGTTTTAGTGCTCTGCTTGCTGCGTCGAAAAATCCGGAGGTCACCTCCGCTGAGGAGTTATTTGAAATTTGGAACAAAATGCATGAGCGTCTGAAAACAGCAAAAGGCACCTGTAGTGACTGCCCTTACGGAATTGAAACTCCGCTTGAGCCAATGCTTAATTATATTTTTGAGTTTTCTGGTTTGAAGTATGACATTTCACTCAGTGAGTGCGGAATCATTTTTGACAGAGCTAATTTTCCTATAAGAATGCCGACGCAGAACATGGCGCGGCTTCAGGATGCGCTAAATTCAAAAGGTGTTAGAACGGCTATAATCAGTAACACTACGATGAACGCGGCTGAAATGAGAGCAGCCGCGGACGAGAAGTTGCCAAATAATAGGTTTGAGTTTGTTTTAACGAGCGCCGATTTGCTTTTTACAAAACCCGCACCGTTTATGTTTGAAATTGCGCTGAAAAAGACCGGATTAAAACCGAACGAGTGCATTTATTGCGGCGACAGCTTCGGCTGTGATGTCGTCGGCGCGGCAAATGCCGGAATTTCAACGGTTTTATATGACAAAAATGCCGAAAAAGCACAGATGCGGGATTATTATAACGGAATAGAATATATGGTTGTAAACAGCTGGCTGGAATTATGCTCATATTTTTAGGATATTAGACTTTTTTTGCTTTGGCGTACTTGTATTTGCCATTCTGTTTTGATAGAATATATCTGCTAACAGTTAAATCTGTAATAAATATGGAAAGAGGAAATTGAAGTGTTTGAAAATTTTTACTCGAGTTTTATCAAGCTTTTTGCCGCGCTGCAATCTCTCCTGCTGCTTGTTGTCAATTTCATGATTATTCCCGTAGGGGATAAAGTCGACATGTCGAAATTCACTGATGAGCCTGTTTGGGCAGACGAATTTGACGGCGATGAAATGGACAGCTCGAAATGGAATCCGAATTTCCACATAGCCGACACGGCTATAATTCAACGCGGCGGCTATTGGCATTCCGACATGGTAACTGTTGAGGACGGAAGCCTGATTATCACGACCGACTACAAGGATAATGGCATAGACAACGGTCCCGCCGGCTATTACAGCAGCGGCATTGACACCGAAAACCTGTTTGAGCAGAGCTACGGATATTTTGAGGCGAGGATTCAGCTTCCTAAGGGCAGCGGTAAATGGGCGGCTTTCTGGATTCGTAGCCATGACGGTCCAGAAAACGGCGAGGACATTGAAATTGATATAATGGAAGCGCCGAATTTTAAAGATTCCGGCATGAAACAAAATTCTGTCGTTCACAATGTTCATTTTTACAATAATTACGCTCCCGACTATTCAAAGAAAATTGCCAGAGCGTGGATAAAAGGCGACCCCTACAGCGAATACCACACCTATGGACTTGAGTGGAACGAAAACGAATATATTTTCTATATCGACGGCGTCGAAACCGTCCGCCGCAGCGCGAAGGGCGACATTGCGAAGGAGTGCTATCTCATGCTGACAGCTGAAATCGGCGGAGAAGACGGCATACCGACAGAGTCCTGGGCAGGTCCTGTTATAACAAAGGAACACCTCCCCTCTCAGTTTAAAATCGACTATGTAAGGGTATATCAGTACAAATAAGCAAATAAAATTGCCGGAAGTTAACTCCGGCAGTTTTTTTTAAGTTTATTTTATCTGTTTTCTGAAATCAATCAAGGTGAAAACATCCGTGAATAAATCGTGCGAGTTCAAGTCAAAAATCATAGGGAAAAACTTGAGTTTTCCGATTTGTTTCGCGTTTTCCAGCAGTTCTTTTCCGCTCTCGCTCAAAGGAAGGCATAATGCGTCCTGCCGTGATTTTTCAGGAATATATACTGTCACTTTAAAAAAACCTTCCCAAATCGAGAGCCAAAAAGCTGTAACTTCATTCTGACCGCCTCTCGCGCCGGTCCATTTATATAAGCCCTTGCCCAGCCACGAGCTTCCGTCATTGTAGTAACGCCACTCCAAGTCAATACAATGACCTTTTAATTCCTTCAAAAAATCAAGATAAGCAGCGTTTGCTTCGCAAAGACCCTCAGCGATTATTTCCAGCGAAGGTTCAATATCCGGGTTTCGCAATAATTGTTCGCTCATAAAATCACCTTATTCTTTTTTAATCGGATGTCTTATAATTGTTTTCAATCTTTCGGACGCAACCTTGCGCGGGTCACTTAGATAAATTTCATGATGGCGGCGTATATCGTTTATGTCAAGCTTATAACCGTTTTCCAAAGCAAAGCTGTCCATCATTTTTATTGTTGCCGGCTCATCATCATACGAGCCGATATGCATGACCTGAACACATAAACCCTCATTTATACGCTCCAGCCTCGCCTTCGAAAGCTCAAGCTCTCCCTTTTTCTTTGCAAGGTTTATTTTCGCCTGTTCAAAAACTTCCCGTGTCACAAAATCAGGCTGGCGAATCAGCATTGTCCACACAAATTTACTTTTGTCACCTATAGCCGCGCCGCCGCCCTTAAAAAAAATGTCGTCAAGCGTCCAAAATCCTTCAAGCGGAGGTACGACATACTGAAAAACTGACTTGTTCCCCATTTTTATAGAGTATGACAAGCCATATAAGGTTTCAATAGCCGCCGAATAATCCGCGCTTGTATTGGGGTCTCCCCTACCGTCAACTGCGATGAACAACATCTCAGGTACACTAATAATTGACGGCGAGGTTTTCGGCAGGTACAGTTCCTTTTCAAATTGTTTAAAATCGTATGGCATGTTTTTCACTCCTTTAGGGAAGTCTAGCATATTCCTCAGAAAATGTCAAAACAATATTAAAAAACTCCAACCTTAAAAATAAAAGGCAGAGTTTTGTTATTCTTTTTGATTTTTTATAACCTTCATTCTTGAGAATTCTTCCCTGTCCTTTTCCTCAAGATAGTCGGAAATAAACTTAATTTTTGTTTCCATATCGGGGATTACAACGTTTTTCAGAGCGTTCGCCCGCCTTTGTATCTTCAGAATCGCATTGGTTAGGCGGTAGATGCTGTTGTCGATTTCCGCGAGCAGAACTGTCAGCTTTTTCACCTCATGAAAGCATTTATAGGCATAGTCGAGGTCTGAGTTAGTGTTTAGCAAACCGTAAGAGAGTGAGACTTGCGTCTCGCTGTATTCCACAATGGGAATATCTACACCCATAACGCTCTTGAAGCGGATATTCACTCCGTCGTCCTGCGGGACGGCAAGGGCTATCGCGTCAACAACTCCAAGGGTTATATTCGCCCTTTGCAAAGCGCGGTAAGCCTCGGAGAAAGTTGAATCCATCACCTTTCTAAGCCCCTGAAATTTTTCAAGCAGCGCCATCATTTCGCGGATGAGGATATTACGTTTTTTGTCAAGGAGGTTGTAACCCATGCTGGAAAGAGCAAGGGTTTTTTTTGTGCTCAAGAGATTAGTTTTTGTCGGAAATACCTGACTCAAAAAGTATCAGCCTCCGTTTTCCGTATTTTTACCGCCAAACTCAAGAATAGCCTTTTCTCTGTTATAATACTTCTCCAAAACAGCGTTGTCTACCCTGTCGAGTGAATCCTTCGGCAGCATTGAAAGAAGCAGCCACCCAAGGTCAAGGGTTTCCTCAATCGAACGGCTCACTGTAAAAGGCTGCGATACAAATTTTTCCTCAAAAAGCTCACCGAAACGCATGTATTCTTTATCTGTTTTTGAAAGCTCCTCCTCACCGATGACCGACGCGAGAGCGCGGATTTCACCGACATTCGCATAAGCGGCAAAGAGCTGGTTAGCAACGGCTGAATGGTCGTCACGCGTGAAGCCTTCTCCTATGCCGTCCTTCATAAGCCTTGACAGTGAAGGCAGGACGGACACCGGCGGATAAACACCTCTTTGATCCAAGGAGCGATCAAGAACTATCTGCCCCTCGGTAATATAGCCTGTCAGATCAGGGACAGGGTGTGTTATATCGTCGTTAGGCATGGATAAAATCGGGAGCTGAGTAACCGAACCGCTTGAGCCCTCGGCAACACCGGCTCGTTCGTAAAGCGAAGCTAAATCCGAATAGAGATAACCCGGAAAGCCTTTTCTGCCGGGGATTTCACCCTTGGAGGAGCTGAATTCACGCAGAGCCTCACAGTAGGCTGTCATGTCGGTCATGATAACGAGTATATGATAATTTTTTTCAAAAGCGAGATATTCGGCTGCGGTCAAGGCGCAGCGAGGTGTTAGAATGCGCTCAATAATCGGGTCGTTCGAGAGGTTGAGAAACATTACAACCTTATCCATTACGCCAGCCTGCTCAAAGGAACGCCGGAAATAATCGGCGACATCATTTTTTACACCCATAGCGGCGAAAACTATAGCGAATTTTTCGCTGTTTTCTCCCTGAAGCCCCGCCTGACGCGCTATCTGGACTGCCAGGCGGTCGTGCTGCATTCCCGCACCTGAAAAAATCGGAAGCTTCTGACCGCGAATGAGGGTCATTAAGCAGTCAATTGAGGAAATTCCGGTATTTATAAAGTTTTGAGGGTAAACACGAGCTACCGGATTCAGTGGCTGCCCGTTGACATTCAGGCTTTTTTCGCAAAAAACAGGACCTAAGGAGTCAATAACCGTACCCGACCCGTTAAAAATACGCCCGAGAATTTCGGAGGAAAGCGGCATTTTCAAAGGCTCTGCGCGAAATTTCGCGGTGCAGTTCGTCAGAGAAAGTGTATTCGTGCCTTCAAAAACTTGAACAACGCATTTTTCACGGTCAAGCTGAACTACCCTGCCGATTCTACCGCTGCCGTCATTCAGCTTCAGCTCAACGACTTCCTCAAAGCCCACGGAAAGATTGTTTTTCAGCACAACAAGCGGTCCGTTAATCTCCTCGAGACCTATAATCTGAATACTCATAATCTCACCGCCTTATATCATTGTTGAAGTATGTCCGGCTAAAAATGCGTCAACTGTGCTATAGTAATCCTTGAATTTTTCAAGTTCGTCATTGGCAATATCATATTTCATTTTAACAATAGTTTTGAAAATTCCGCTCTCGCTTATGTCGGTAAACAAAAGCCCGCGGGAGATTGCTGTTTCAAGCTTTTCAAAGACATAAATTATAATATCCATCATTGCAAGCTGCTTTTCAAGCGGGACATATGTGTCGTCCTTGTGAAAGGCGTTCTGCTGCAAAAAGCCGACACGGATAAGCTTCGCAACCTCGATAACCAGCTTTTGGTCGTCCGGCAAAACATCAGCGCCGATAAGCTTTACAATCTCCATCAGCTTATTTTCGTCATGCAGAATATTGAGGATTTTCTGACGCTTTGAAGCGAATTTTTTATCGACGTTATCGCTGTACCACACATTCAAATCGTCCATATAGTCGCTGTAGCTTGTGTTCCAGTTTATGGCGGGATAATGTCTTTCATAGGCGAGGGATTTATCAAGCGCCCAGAAGCAGCGCACAAAACGTTTTGTGTTCTGTGTAACTGGCTCGGAAAAATCCGCGCCCTGAGGTGAAACCGCGCCGATAATAGTTATCGAGCCTTCACATCCTGAAATTGTTTTGACATAGCCTGCGCGTTCGTAGAACTGAGAAATCCGTGAGGGTAAATACGCCGGAAAGCCTTCCTCTGCGGGCATTTCTTCAAGTCTGCCGGAAATCTCCCTGAGTGCTTCCGCCCAGCGCGAGGTCGAGTCGGCCATAATCGCCACATGATAGCCCATATCGCGATAGTATTCAGCCAGAGTAATACCTGTATAAATCGATGCCTCACGCGCCGCAACAGGCATGTTGGAGGTGTTCGCTATAAGAACTGTACGCGCTATGAGCGGCTTTCCGGATTTCGGGTCAACCAAGCCGCCGAACTCCTCAAGCACCTGCGTCATTTCGTTACCGCGTTCACCGCAGCCGACATAAACAATTATATCCGCGTCGCACCACTTCGCGAGCTGATGCTGCGTCATGGTTTTCCCTGTTCCGAAGCCGCCGGGTATCGCGGCTGTACCGCCCTTAGCTATAGGGAACATTGAATCAATAATCCGCTGCCCGGTAATCAAAGGGCGCGATATAGTAAGCCTCTCGCTGACAGGTTTCGGTGTTCTTATAGGCCATTCCTGAGCGAGTGTCAGGTTTTGAGTCTCACCGTTCTTATCTTTTATTTTTATAATAATGTCATTAATTGTATATTCGCCGTCTCCCGCGGTATAAACGACCTGACCGGTCATTTTTGAGGAAGCGACACTGCGGTGTTCAATAAGCTCGGTTTCGGGGCAAACGGCATAAACCGTTCCTTCGTTTATCAGGTCACCCTCTTTAACTTTTAGTGTAATCTGCCATTTTTTATTTTCATCAAGCGGCGGAATTCTGATGCCGTCCGAGATATAAATACCTGTCCGGCTCTTAATTTCATTGAGCGGACGCTCGATACCGTCAAAAATGCCTGAGAGTATCCCAGGCCCCAGCTTAACGCAGAGCGGCATGGCTGTACCTTCTACCGGTTCACCGCAATGAAGCCCTGTTGTGCTTTCATAGACCTGTATCGTCGTCAGTCTGCGGCTGACGGAAATAACCTCGCCGATAAGTCTTTTATCGCCGACATAGACCATCTCAAGCATTGAAAAATCAGTTGAATTCTGCACCTTGATAACAGGTCCGTTAATCGAATAAATAACATTATTACCCATGACACTCACCTCGCTTTGCGTTAAAAATTAATGAAAAAGTCTGACTGCTCCAGGAAAACAGCTCTCTGTTCCTCTAGGGCACTGTCAAGACTCTCATCAATAATGAGACCGATTTCGTCATTTTTTAGAACAGCGCCACCGATTTTTATTGTTGAATCGCAAATGACCGCACAATTTGCGGTATATATTTTTATTATTTCATCCTTATATTTTGTGTCCCTTTCGGAAATATAAATCTCCGATGAAGACAGACAGCATTTATTTCTGAAGAACTCAATTTTTGAAAAAAGAAAACTTTTATATTCAGCTCTTGAAGCAAAATCCGAAAGACTCTTTGCAGTCTTTAAGAAAACTTCATTCATGTAATCGTCTCTTTTTTTATAAAGGGCTTTGCGGTATTCTGCCTTTTTCGCGGCGATAAGCTTTTCATTATCTATTTTTAAATTAGAAATATTAACGGTAACCATATCACGGTTATCCCTCTCGATTTCGCTGCTGTAATCCTCAATCTCGCGGCTTTTAATCTCCTCAAGCTCTTTTTGAAGCGCCTCGGTTTTTTCCGCGACGACCTTCATGATACTGCGTTCGAAGCCTGAGAGCTTGCGGTTTATAATTTCATCGCTGTTTGCCATAACCTTCGCCTCCGATACTATGCTAACATGGGCTTGACTTGCCAAACCCACAACCCAGGATTTGTTTTTTATTGAGCTTTTAACCCATTAAGGTGCTTAATTGAATTTCATACCCACTGCAGAGCTGATAAAGGCTTCCATATTCGCTGATATATTGCTCTCGCCGTGCCTGTCTGGAATTTCAACAAGCAAGGGGCGGCGGCTCTCGAGCTTCATCTCGCGAACGACGTCCCCGACAAGCTCCGAGAGCTTTTCAGTCAGCAGCAAAACACCGATTTCAGGATTGTTGCGGGCGTTTTCAATAGCTTTGGAGACTTCGCTTTTTTCGTGAACAACAATTCCGTCTATACCCGCGAGTCTCATTCCTGCCAAGGTGTCAATATTGTCGCTTATAAGATAGATTTTCACAAGGCTCACTCCAAAATTTATAGCTTCGTAATAATCAAGACCGAAACAAGGATACCATAAATAGCGATGCCTTCGCCCAGAACCACGAAAATAATCGCTTTACCGAAGGATTTCGGATTTTCGGATATGGCTCCGATAGCAGCCGGTGCGCCGCTTGCGACAGCAATACCCGCGCCGAGAGAGGCAAGCCCCGTGCTGAGCGCCGCCGCAAGGAAGCCGAGTCCCTGCGCGTTAGTGCCTGTCATAGCGTTCGTTGCGCCTTCGGTTTCAGCTCCTGCTTCCGCTGAAACCTCAGCAGTCGTAGTCTCATCAGCCTTCGCAATCATTGAGAATCCGTTGACAGCAAGACCGACAGTCGCGGGAACCATCACGGCAAAAAGCAGCACATTTGCGATAATTCTGTTTTTTGCTTGTTTTTTGCCTATTATCATTTTTCTTTTTATAACAAAAGGCAGTGATAAAACACCTAAGAATAATACGGGAATAATAAAATAAAGAGCCATAAAAACCATCCTTTCATATCTCGAGGGGCAATAATAAAATAAAATTTTTTAAGAGTTAAGATTGTTTAGAAATTTCCGAAACAGCAACAAAGTTTTTACCCTGACCGTCAAAATATCTGCTGAACATCTCATAAAACTCAAGCCTGAGTATTTGAATCCCAACAATAAAGCCTTCAAGAGCCATGACAAACAAGTTGCCGAAAATCATAACAATTATGCTTTTTGAGCCGCTTGTCATATGCATCAGTGTAAGAACAACTGTCATCATTCCGGCATGGGAAATGACAAAGGCGCCAACCCTGACAAAGGACATAGTATTGGTTAAAAAGCTCAATAGCGACTCAAACAGCTCAAAGAAGCTGTCAATAAAGAAACTGCCGATACCGTCCTCGAATTCTAGATGTCTACTGCCGCTGAGAAGTTTTGATATAGGTTCCTTCAGCATAATTATCAGTAGAGGAATGACTAAAAAAATCACTATATACGGCTTTGTTAGAAGACTTTTTTCGCCGACAAACTTCGAGAGAATTCCTATCAGCAGGGCGACATAAAAGACAAGACCGGCAACTCCGTTTTGCGAAAATAACGCCCTTTCGAGGTCTTTGCGTTTAATTCCGTTGAGAATATTCAGGCTTATTGACGCGACAATTAAAACTACTCCCAGACCGATTGCGGAAATTAAAAGCCTGTTTACAATATCCGGATTCAAAACCTCAATCGGTTTTTCTTTGAGGTGGAAAACGTTCTTGTACAGCGGGTCAAGCACATGCTCGAGTCCGAAAACCGAGCCGTATACCACTCCGAAAACCGCCGAACAAAGTCCGATTCTGATAAGAATTTTGCCGAATTCCATTTTTTTCGCGAACCATAGCAAAACGCCTATCAGCGACATTGCCAAGCCCTGCCCTAGGTCGCCGAACATAATTCCGAAAAGGAGCATATATGTCACGCCCACCATCGGTGTCGGGTCTATTTCGTTGTAGGACGGCATTCCGAACATATCAATAAAGGTCTGAAACGGACGGAAAAGCCTGTTGTTTTTGAGTTTAGTCGGCACCTGATGCCTTGTGTCGCTGTCCGGCGGCTTAAACTCGAGCTCCAGTGTGTCAATGCTGTCAAAGTGCCGCTTAAATTCACCCTCATGTGAGCTGACCAGAAAACCTATTATATAAAACCGGTTATTATACGCAGCCACATATTTACGAAGGTCAAAGGATTCATTAAGGAAGCTATATCTGCTGTAGATACTGTTCAGATAATCAGTATTACGCTTAACAAAATCAGTGATTTTATTGTTAATTTCCTCAAGACCTGATTTAGCTTTTTCATAGCTTTCACTAATATTTATTTTCGCGAATTCGGGAGTGCCGTGGACATAATCCGGTATTCGGATTCTCTGAAAAAACAGTGATGAAAAAATATCGTCGATTTCCGCCTCAAACTCATGAGTTGTAAAATAAAAACCCCAATGATATTCATCATTTTTACTCAGCTCTATAAAAATAAACATCCTGTCATCGTAGTATCGGAGTTTTGGGAAGCTGTCATGCGGTAATCGCCCGAAACGAACCTTTATATATTCACAGGAAAAAATATCGTCAAAGCTGACCTCGAGATTTTTTAGATGTTCAAGCTCTCGCAGAGCCTGAGAATTTTGCTCAACAGCGGTCAATAGCTCCTGCTTTTTTGAAAAAAGCGCGGATATTTCGGCTGAAATATCATCTATCGATTTTTCCTCATTAACATTAACAACAGGATTGGTGCTCTTTTTTCTTTGCAGTTCAATACCGGCGGTACTTGCGATATTGCGCAGGGCGTTTAATTTTTGCCTGTAAGGATTTTCTTCGTTAATACTTGAAAAGCCGTGAACATTCGCCGAAAAACTGGGTAGCTCAAGATGAAAATCATCGCGTGAGAGACAACGCATCAGCGTCTCGTCAAGCGCCTGCATTGAGCCGGTTAACTGCACCAGAGACATTTTTTCAATTGCCATTTATTATCATCTCACAATCAATGTAGAAATTTCCTGCATTCCGATATTATATCTGATACCTTCAATAATCATTGTTATATTAGATACCTCAATCGCCTTGAGTATCATAAAGGCAGTAAAAACTACCGGCGCATCGGTCGAAAAATGCAGAAATCTCGAAGCCAGTCTGTATCTTATCTGGTAAATATCATATTCAATAAAAACTTCATCATTTTCGCCGAAATATTTCGCGAATGAAGAATTATGGAGCTTTTCAAGAACTTCATCAGCGTCCCTGCTGTTTATAAGCGAATAGAGAAAATCTTTTTTTAACCTGCCGTTTGTAGGTAAGATATAGCTTTCAATCCTCGCGGCAGAGGTATCGGGGTAAAAACGCTTCAATCGCAGGATGCTGTTTATATTTGTTAGCTCGATGTAGGTGTCAAAGAGAGTTTCAAGCTGCTTTTGAATCTTTTTGTTAAAGCTTTTTGCTGTAATCTGCCGAATCTGTTTATAAAATAAAGAATAAAGAGCAGTTTCACAAAGTGTGTAGTCTATTTTTTCATTTTCCGATGGGCGGCATTTAGAGAGAGCAAGCGCGTAACCTGTTTTAGCTAAAACTTCTAAAAGAGCATCAAAGCTATCGACATTTGCAAGTGAAATTAGGTCAATATTCAGCCCTTTTTCAATAAAAAAAGGTGCCTGAGCAATAAAATCGCTTGTTTTTCCGGTGTTTAATAGCCTTATCATATACAAAATTTGTCCGATTTCAATCTCAGCGAGAATATAATTATAATAGCTGTCTTGGGAATTTGAATAGTAACGTAATGAGTTGTATTTTATAAAACGGTCTTTATTTAAAAGATTTTCCAGCTCACCGCGATGAACAGATGAGGGCTGCACGGTATTCATCAGCGCGCCGTATACTGTCTCCTCCTTGAGATAAGCCGCGGCTTCTGAAACATTTTTCTTGTTCATCAGGATATTATATTGCTCCTCACTCAGCCTTGAGCCATAAAGAGCTTTTATTTTTGCGGTAATCGCATTTTTAGCATAATCAGGCATAAGTAACCACTTCTTCAGTGTTTTTTTTTATTTAATCGCGGAAAATTCAGCTGCTGATTGTTCTCTTAAAGAGTTCACTGACCCACTTGTCAACATTTTGCTTAAAACGCAAATCAAGGTCCCTTTCGGCTTCGGCAAATTTTTGCTCTAACTCTGTGATTCTTGTTTTCAACGTAGAATCCGCCTGAGTTCGAGCCTGTTCAATTTGCTTTTGAGCGCTTTGGACCATTGATGAATATATTTCTTCTTCTTTTTTTTGAATATGATTTTTTGCGTTGTCACGAAGCTTTTTAGCATCCTCGACTGCTGTTTTTGCCTTTCTGTCCATTTTAATAATTTCGCTGATAACTGATTCCATAAGCTTACACCTCTTCACTTTTTTATTATAAAAAAGATCCTGACAGGTTGCAGAAAGCGTAAAACTTGTGTAGCCTGTGTTATTTAATTGATATATAAATTTTACGCCTCTTAAATTCGAAATTCAAGAGCAAATATCTAACAACTTACATAAATATTTCGTGTTAATATTGTGGATTTCCAACAAATCCTATTTTATGATTACTTATTATTTATTTTTACAATATATAAAGTGATTATTCACTTTATATACAGAAAAAAAACCTGCAAGAAAAGTAATCTTACAGGTCAGTATTTATATCTCATTTGAAATTTACGGCATTTTAAAGCCATGCATAAAACCGTTCAATTCAATCGAGCAGATGTCGCCTCCGATAACCCTACCGTCATAAACCAAAACATTCGCCCGGATAACATCTGAATTTTCGTAACCCGGATAATTGTTTACACCGTAAGTCCAGCGTTTTGCGCGTGTACCGGCATATTCCAGCAAATCAAGCCCTTGTGCCATCTGAATTTCGTTATATTCATTATAAACCTCATCAAATTCGGCAGGAATCAGAACCTCAGCCACCTCAATAGGATCGTCTGTGACCTCCCAGCCGTACTGAGTGAGGAAGGTTCTTCGTTCCTCTGCGTTCGCGGCGAGATATTTCACAGCCGCTTGTGAGCCGGAAACAGGCGTGCTGTTGCTTAAAACAGCTGCAATAGTCACGACTGCTATAATAATCAATGCTAAAAGTATAACGATTTTTGTTTTCGTTGATTTTACGGAAAAAACAAACATATGGAAAACCTAACCCTTCATTTAAAATAAGCTTTGTACACATATATGCGACAGCTTATTCAATAATGACTGATAATACTAATGCTTATTACTATAATTAATCTTGACCTTTAAAAACAAACGCTATATAATATGTATAGATTTTTATTAAGCAAACAAAGTGGGTGTAATTTTTGGACGGGAGCAGTAACACGAGTTTTATTAGCGAACAAAGTTTTATTGAATTAAGAAATAATTTTAGGATTGATTTTGATTCTGCCTTCAGTGAACTCTATGAAATTATCAGAAAAATTGTAGTATATAAATTTAATTCACCGCAGCAAAGATTAATGCATGAGGACATCATTCAGTCCTCAGCCTTGAAAATTCTTAAACGTTTTGACAAGTTTTTTTATAACTGCTCTTCTCCGGGAGAGCTCTACCGCTATCTCTATCAGACCGCTTATCATATTTCTCTTGATATTTTATCAAAAGAGCCTCTTTATAACACCGTGCAGTCGACTGACGACGAGAAATTTACCGAAAAGCCGTCGGATACCGAAAACATCGAACCCGCAACGCTCGGCGGGACAACAAAGCCTATCGAGACGCTCGAGATTTTTCAGGCAAGTATGAAAATTCTCTTTTCACTAAATTCAAAGCCTTATAAAATACTCGCCTTTTGCTTCAATAACCTTGTTTACGGTGTCGAGTCAAATCACAATGTCAGGGGCTGCTCGGCGCTTACGGCTAAAAGAATTGCCGATAAAAAGCTTGGATTTTTACGCGAAAGCTTTGTTTTATACTGTACTAAGTTTTATTACGTAATTGAAGAGCAAAACCTGCTCCCGCTTGATACTAAGCTGAGTATTATTTACAAAAACATCCCATACCGTGAGCATTTTGTAAACGAGTTTTATTCTCAGGTGCAAAAAAACGAAAAAACAATAGCCGACTGGTCGTCAACAATTCAAAAGGCACTTGTTAAAGAGCTGTATTCACGCGGTTATACGCTTGACGATAAATAATAAATTGCCTTAGGAAAGGAGCCGAAATAATTGTATGGTAGAAAAATGTCTGTCATTTGACGATATGTATGAGCTAGCCTCCTGCGAGGAGCTAAATGACGAAAATAAAAGTATCTTAATTTCATATAACGCACATATTATTAATTGCAGTGAATGCGCATTGAATTACAAAAAAATCGCGGAGCTTTACGAGCTGATTAATTCCTGGACAGTCGAAAAACACGCGTCGCTTTTTCGTTCGCTCGGCGAAAACGCTGATGCTTACGACTCAAGAGAAAACGACGGCGATTTTGACAGCCTCGAAATTTAAATCAGGAGAAAAAAATAATATGAGTAAGGAAATTTACTTTGTTGCCAGAGCCGACGACGCGGGCAGCTCGCACAGCGCAAATCTTGCGATTTCAAAGGTAATAAATGGCGGCACAATAAAAAACGTTTCTGTTATGGCGCCGGGTAATTTTGTTGAGGAAGCGGCATATATGCTGGCTTCGCGCAAGGATATTTGCTTCGGAATGCATGCGACAATTAATGCTGAATGGGATCGAGTCAAGTGGAGACCGGTCAGCGATTTGCCTGCGGGAAGCCCTTTGACGGACGGGAACGGAATGTTTCTTTCAAATCCCAGGCAGTTTTCCGCGACAAAACCTCCTGTCCCTCTGATAATTAAGGAGTATGACGCTCAGCTTGACAAGCTGACCTGTTCCGGCTTTAATATAAGCTATGTCGACAGTCATATGTTTCCCGAAGCGTATATTGAAGGGCTAGATGAAGCTCTTTGCGAATGGGCGAAAAAAAAGGGACTCATTGACCACATGCATTACTACGCCGTACCAAAGGGGTGGGAGGTTATACTGCAGGATATAAAAAAGCTGCTCCCCTTCCTGCGTTCGATTGAGAGCGCTCAATATTTTATCGTTGCGCACCCGGCGTTAAATGATGAGGAAATGCGTCTCACGGGAAACAATGGTATCAGCGGCGAAAAGGTTGCTAAAGACAGGAGCATGGAAACCAAGCTTTACTCCTCACGTCTTACAAAGAAGGTGCTGGAAATGTTCGGAATCCGAACACTCAGATATGACGAAGCAAAACCGTTTGAACGCGCAACTGTTGAGGATATATTAAAGATATTACCGCGCACGCAAACAGTCGACAATTTATAACGCAGGATTTTTTGTTCTGAGCAAGGCGGAGGACGCAGCTTTGCTGACGCAAGGCAAGGACGACAACAAAGCTCAGGACAAAAAAGACAAGTTAGAAATGAC
This sequence comes from Oscillospiraceae bacterium, assembly GCA_031551635.1. Lineage (GTDB taxonomy): Bacteria > Bacillota > Clostridia > Oscillospirales > Acutalibacteraceae > JAVBNH01. Next base: position 18,600 of record JAVBNH010000004.1, read on the forward strand.
TACTGTTTGTGTGCGTGGTAATAGTTCAACTGTAATTCTTAAAATGGGTAAACGGAGTGAAATCATGGAAAATAAAACAACAGCGAAAAAATATATCGGCTTCGGTGAAATCTTTCGCTATTCCTTTGGCATACTCGGAATTCAGATGATTATCGGATTACTTAATACTTATCAGGCAGAATTTTATGTCAGCTATATGGGTGCGAATTTCGCCACTGTCGGAATTGTCGTGCTGGTTGTCAAACTGCTCTCCTCGGTTTTTGATTTGATTATAGGCAACAGAATCGACCGGAAACAGTCAAAAATGGGCAAGCTCAAGCCTTATATGCTCTATTCCATTGCGCCGGTCATACTGTTTACAATCTTGCTTTTTATAAAAGTCCCGTTTCAAGGCGCGCTTGTTTACGCGTGGCTTTTCGTGCTGTTTCTGCTTTGGAATATGTCGATAACTCTTGGTGATGTGTCATCTCAGGCAATGTCCTCCGTGCTGACGCCTGATGTTAATGAGCGTACAAAGCTGCTTTCTTTCTCAAATCTCATAAAAGGGCTAGGCATTGCCTGCACAGGCGTTTTACTGCCGATAATATGCATAATTATCCCCGGCGGTTCATCTGTTCTTAACAAAAACGATGCTCCGATAAGCTATACCGAATATCTTTCAGCTGCAATAATCCTGCCGATTGCCGGAATGCTGCTTTTTTCGATGATTGTTTTCACCTGCAAGGAGCGTGTGCCCTATAAAAGCGAAAAGATGTCCATGCGGGATATGTGGTTGGTTTTTAAAGAGAACCGACCTCTTAAGCTTGTTGTACTCTCAATGCTGCTCGGCTGCGGACGCTTTGTGCAGAACGGTATCGGCGTGCAGACAGCCTATGTGGTTTTCGGCTCTCAGGGATTGTCGATTCTGTTTACGACAATCGGAATCGGTCAATTAGTCACAACCGCTACTCTGCCATGGCTCTGCAAAAAATTCGGAGAAAAAAATGTTTATGTTTTGCTCAGTTTAAGTGGTTTTGTGTTTTCGCTTCTATCATATTTTATTGGATTCGAAAATAAAATCATGATGGCAATCAGCATGTTATTTGTCGGTCTGCAGTTCACCGCCTTTTTCGTGATGCCTGCAATACTCGTCGCGGACAGTGTGGATTGGTACGAATACAAGACCGGAAAACGCACCGAAGGTGTAGCTTTCTCTATTCTGACGCTCTTAAATAAAGTATCCTTAGCCGTCAGCACAGCACTGGGGCTTATCATGCTGAGTGTCGCGAATTACAGTCCGACAGCGCAGTCTTTCACATCCTTCACGAAAAACACCGTTTATTTTACCTTTATAGCCTTTCCGGGAATTTTCGGTCTTCTGTCAATAATTCCGATGCTGAAATACGACCTCCACGGTAAACTCAAGCAAACAGTATCCGAGGAGCTTCTAAAAAGAAGAGAGCAGATGGAAATTATTGAAAATGTTGAATAATTAGCATTATCTTATTTTTACATATTTATTAAATTTGTAAAGCTTGATATTTCAGACTCAGTAAACGAAATGAGCGAACACGAAAAAGTATTTATCATATAATACCATTGTAAAAAACACATTATAAATGACATTTATAATAATAAGAAATACATTTCCGGGAAAATAAAAATATGTCTTTATGTATTTGGATTTTAAATGCAAGATAAATGTCAAGAAGCAAAAAGAAAAAATCTCATCAAAAACATAAAAAACCGCTTGCAATTCGTTTTAGTTTGTGCTATCATATGTGAGCTGTAAAAAATCCGGGTGTGGCGCAGTTGGTAGCGCGCTTGACTGGGGGTCAAGAGGCCGTGAGTTCAAGTCTCGCCACTCGGACCAAATAAATCCCTTGAAGCATAAGTCTTCAGGGGCTTTTTTTATATTTCTCTATCCTATTCATTCTCAAAAAAATATTGTGTTACAAACGGTATTACTAACTATTGACAATTTATACAGATTGGTGTACAATAATTCTCATAAAGAAAGGTAACAATTTTTAGTACCTTAGTGGGCTGAACGTGCAATAAAAAGCAAGATTTTGGTTGTGGGCTTGGCAAGCCAAACCCACGTTAGTTATCTGGAAGGAGGTTAAAAGGAATGGAAGAACAAGGAATGACAGACGCCGAATTCGATGTATTTTTGGAAACACTGGCAAAGCTGATTGAAGCAAAAGCAAAAACAATAGAAGAAGCTGCAAACATAATTAGAGAAGCAAAGACAAAAAAAGCTTAATTGTACCTTAGTGGGCTAAAAGCTCAACAAAAAAACAAGACTTGGGTTGTGGGTTTGGCAAGCCAAGCCCACGTTAGAATACCATAAAAGGAAAAAAAATAATGTGTAAAGAAAAAACCATAATTCAAATAAAACGTGAGGAGGTGGGGCTGAGCCGCGCTGAACTTTCTCGCCGCTCCAGCGTTCCAATTAGAACGCTGGAAGATTGGGAATACGGTAAAAACCTTCCAAGAGATGTTTATCTGCTTGGAAAAATCGCAAAGGTGCTTAATTGTTTTATTGAAGAATTAATAGATCCAGATTTAATCAATATTCCTAATGGGTAATTGGCAAAAAATTTGAAGCTTATATTGTAGTCAAATAGGTAAAAATAATGGATTATAAGCCGCAACAAAAGTGGCAGAAGGAAAATTTAAAATCTATTAGTACAAAATTGACAATTGCAGATTTTGAAAGATTTTCGCAGTATTGCAAAGAAAATGAGCTTTCACAAACCGCAATGATTAAAAAATTGGTTTTAGACGTAATAAATGATAAGGACGAATAACTGTTACATTATATATAATAAATATATATTATGTATCTTATTAAAAGCATCAAGTCTCTGAAAAAAATCGCTTCAGGGAGAGCTTCGCTTTTTAATTAAAGAAGTTTTTAACAATTTCTATGTACTGCTCCGGTTTGTCAAGGTGAATCACATGCTCTGAGTCGATTTTCATGTATTCAGCACCTGGAATCAGCTCCATTATCCTTTCCGCTTCCTCTTTTGACATCGCACCGTTAAGAGTTCCGTCCTCTGTAATTTCAAAATTCGCTTGCAGGAGCAATGCCGGGCACTGTATTCTTTGCATCGCTTCTGAATGGTCAAAATCCATGTTCCAGCTTCCATCATGAAAAGCCGCGCCGAAAGCCGGGTCATAGAAGCCCATTCCGCGCATCATAAGTCGCACCATGTCCGGCAGGTAGATGATTTCAACAGGCTCTCCGGGATTGCTGCTTCTATACGCTTTTACCGAAGCTAATAGAAGCGGCGCGGCGTCAAAACCGACATAGTTCATGAAGAAATCACGGCAGCTTTTTATCCAGTACAATAAGAAATCATCAGCACCCTCAGTGATAAATTTTTCACAGATTGCAAAGGACTTATCCGCAATTGTATTAAGCACTCGCGGATATTCACTTGAAAGAAGCGCCGGATCCTCGAGGATAATAGCTCTAATTAGGTCAGGCTCATTTGCCGCAAGCCAGGCAGTCAGCACACCTCCAGATGAATTTCCCGATACATAAACAGGAGCCTTTATGACGGTTTCTATAAAATCCGATAGGTCTGCGCCGATGCTGTTCGCGTTCATTGAAGCGGTCGGTGCTATAGTTTTGCCGTGACCGTGATAATCAACTGCATAAATATGGAAGGACTCGGATAGCTCCGGCAGCACCCGGCTGTAGCTGTACCAGTCCATATGCTGCGCGTGCAGAAGCAACAGAGCCGGACCGTTGTCCGGTCCCTCAGCATAGTTAAAACTGACCTCACCGATTTGCGCGGTCTTTTCGGAAAATCCCGCGTCGGCGACTTTTTTATGGTAGGGATCGGAATACTGCGTAAAGATAATATAAAAAGATGAAAACAGCAGGCATAATACAAGTAAAACAGAACCGGCAGAAATGAGTAAAATCTTCTTTTTTGAGCGGGCTTTTTTAAACATTAAAATCCTATTCCTTTACAATATTTTACATATAAATATAACAAATACGCGGACTTTTGTCAATGAATACATATGATTAAAACAAAAAGCACCCACAAATGTGAGTGCTTTTTGCCGCCGTTGGCTGCGGAACTAGGATTTGAACCCAGACAAACAGAGTCAGAGTCTGTCGTGCTACCATTACACAATTCCGCAACATATAACTTTACGCATGAGCCAATTAAGAATTTCGACTATTTAAACGGCGATTAGTATTATACACATATCCCCCGGTCTTTGTCAAGAGTTTTTTTATAATTATTTATTTTACATATTAGAATTATCATTAACGCGATAATATTATCAGCTCGCATAATCAGGAATAAAGTATTATGCGAGCTGATTAATTTTTAATGGTTTTTTCTATATTCTATAACTGCACCATTAGCGTTTCAATAGGAATAACACCCTTACCTGACAATTCCCTCGAGGAAGGTGGTTTCGTTTACGAAGCCCTCCTTGTTGATTCTGAAGGTTTTTATCTGGTGGGGGTTGATGTCTGTCCAGAACCCGGCGTCAAGAATGTCAAGCATTATTTTTGCTTTGACAGTTTTACCCATTGTTTCATAAAGCCTGAGAATAAAGTCGCCGGAGCCGTCCTCACAGTACTTGAATGCCGTGACAATAACATTGTCAACATCAATGTCTATATAGCTCTTAACCTGCGGCTCCCCTGTTCCCTTGTGATAGCTCTCGGGAATCGCGACTGGGCGGCAGTTGAACAGCGCGGCTTCCTTGACTACATCAGTCTGTTCAGCTTCGCCGGTGTGAACAAATATGCCGTATTCAAAACGCTGAACGCCTTCGTCGGTGAAGTTAAACGCGGCGGCGGGACGGTTTGAGTAGTGGTCAGCAAAAATAACATTTCTAAGAGCAGTCAGACGCAGCTCGTTATCGGGGCAGTCATAGCTGTATTTCGAATCGGACATTATCGAAACACCCCTGCGTACGCCTTTTGCGTCAGTAACACTCAGGTCTGCCCAGTTTAACGCAGGCTCCTCCTCGCCGTTCGTGGGTCGCTTTATATAACCGCAGGGTATTTCATAGGTGTTTACTGCGTCAGAGCCGTCCATTTTGAAAGGAATCTTCAGCATAGTGAAATCCTCAAGCCAGATAGCCTTGCATTTAACCCTGAGAACTTTTTGATTTGCAGCGAGAATAAAGTCCTGAGTCAGAATGGAATTACCGAATTTGTGCTTTGCACGAACCAGAGCGCGAACCGGCCCCTCTTCAATCAACTCTAGGGATACAAGCTCCATGACGCCTTTTATATCATGGAATTTGAAAATATTATGCGCCCATGTATCAGTTTCGTGGTCGTCAATAACAGTCGGGAGCGCGTAGCTGCTGCCATTTGCGACATAGTCAAAGCCGTCGCATTTCGAAATCATGGAACTGATTGCACCGCTTGATTTATCAAAAGTTACCTTTAAGTATTTGTTTTCAATGCACATCGCATCCTCATCCGCTATGACATCAGTGTCGATATTGGTAATGGGGAGCGTATCATCAATAAACCATAGCCAATATGTCGCGTATCCCATTGGCGGAACCTTCGCGGTAAAAATTGTGTCAAGATGCGAGTCGTTAGAACGAGAGGAACGGACATTTTGATAAGATATTTCGTTTCCGTTGCTGTCCTGAGCCTTGCGGGAGGGGTGATAAACCCTGACAGGAGTCTCGATTTCCCAAGAAAGCGGGTTAAAAACGACTATAGGTCTCGGGAATTCCTTTCTTTCGGCGCTGTGGTGGCGAACCTCCGTGCAGACAGGGTCGCTGACGCCGTCAATCCATGTGTCAATATTTCTAGCGATTTTTAGTGTGGCGTTATTATAAGCTTTTGAGGCGATAGTCATCGCGTAGCCCATGGTCTCCTTAACGTCCTCATAAGCCTCCATAATCGAGCAACCGCAAAGAATGTCATGGAACTGGTTAAAGCAGACCTCACGCCATGCAGATGCAAAATCCGCGGTCTTTGCATCCATATTTGTAGTTGCGGCGGCTATAGTATTCCATTTTTCAGCTGCCGCGAGCCAATTTTCGGCTTTTCTGTTGAGCTGTTTGACAAGCGAGGTCGCTGAATAGCAGCCGCTTGCATGGTGCTGCATGTCGTCGTTCCAGTTTGGCAAATCGAGCGGTGTTTGTAGCATTTCATTGAAGAAATCATCGGGGTTAGAAAATTCGAGCTCGTAGAAACCCTTATCCTTCAGCTCTTTGAGGTATTCTATATCAAATCTTGCAGGGCCGCCGCCGTGGTTACCGACACCGTAAAACAGCATCATGCCGTGACCGTTCTGCGCAGCTCTCTCTTTATATTCAGGCAGGATTTTATCAAGCTTATCCTTGCCGCGCTCCGCGTAGCCTGTCGGGATTCTGTAGGTCAGTACGCGCGAGCCGTCCATGCTGTCCCACCAGAAAAGATTTTGCGGCATATCCGGATTTTCATGCGGGTGGGGTCTCATCATAACATAGGCGTTCATGCCGCCCTGCCTGAGGAGCTGCGGCATCATGGCGTTATGACCGAAGGAGTCAACATTATAGCCTGTGCGGCAAATTTTCCCGAATTTTTCATAGTAATATAGCTGGCTGTAGAGTGCCTGACGCGCAAAGCTTTCGCCGGAGGGCATGTTACAGTCCGGCTGAACCCACCAGCCGTTGACCGGAACCCATCTGCCCTCTTTAACTCTCGCGACAATTTCTAGGAACATTTCCGGGTCAATTTCCTCAACCCATTTATAGTAGGATGCTGAGGAGCAGGTGAAAACAAAGTCATCATATTCATTCAGGCGGTCAAGCGCACTTCTGAAAGTCTGCAGAACCTCGCCGCAGCCCTCCTGCCAGCGCCAGAGCCAGATAGGGTCGAGATGGGCATTGCCTATTAGATGTATGCTTTTATTTATATCCATAAAAATTTCTCCCTTTTTTTATTTAATAAACCCATAATATCTGCCGATCCAATACGCCCATGTGTAGACATAACAGCTCTCGACATAATGAATGCCGCCGCTGTCCACATCTCTGAGCTGAAGCGGGTTGCGGTCGTATTTCGCGATAAAGCACTCGTCGGGAGCAAGGACGGTCGAAACCTCCTCATAACCGCCCTGACAGACTCTTTGCGGAATGTCTTTTCTGATTCTTGTTGAAACGGAAGCAGCAAGGCGTGAGGTATTCGTGCGGTAGAACCATGTTGCGATTCTCTCCATATCGACTTCCTCGCCGGGGCAGGAATACATAAAGGGGAAATCATAGCCGGGGTTGTGTTCCCTCGCTATTGTAGAGCGCCATGTTTTATAACCGGTTCTGAATTTCTCGAGGAGAGTTTCGTCTTTTTCAGTGAGCATGAGACCGAAGAACGCACAAGTAGCAAGCATATTGTCACCGTACATAAGATCCTCGCAAAGCTCAAAGCCGCCGAGATATGCCATTTGACCGTAGCGGTTGAGATGCTTCATTGTCAGCTCACCATAACCCATTGCGAGCAGCTTATCCTTGGATTCCTGCCAGATTCCCTTTTCGCCGGTGATATGCATAACAACATTGTGATACATCAGCAGTTCAGCGGCGTTAAGGCAGGCGTCCGCCCAGCCCATCGCCGTGTTAAAATAAGGCTCGCTCCATTTCGCCCAGGTCGTCGGCTTGCCGTTGCATTCGTGCATCTCATAGCCATGCTCGATTATGTGCCTGAGATTGTTTCTTCCGGCTTCCTTGACTATTTCGTCAAGCTCCGGATCCTCTTCGCCGAGAATATCGTGCACAAAAAGAAGATTGAGGTAATGAAGGGTGACCTCGTCAGAGCTGGTGTCGCCCTTATATGTAATATCGTTATCGGTGTAGCCGTCGTCAGTGTAGAGCTTTCTGAGTCTTTCGGGAATCGGGGCATCAGCCTTGATGTCTATACCTGTGACCCCTCTTTTTACAGCATAGCTTGTCTCAACAGCCCGCGCTACACCGTCTGTGCATTTATAAAATAACCCGTCCGGAACCGGCTCATCAGTGGTCAGGTAGGTTCTCGCAATGAAGCCGTCACCTCTGCGCGGGATATACATGAGCAGTAATGTCGCCTCAACCGAGCGCATGACGATTTTTCTGATTCTCTGTGTTTCCGGGTGGTCAATGCCCAGTTCTTTTTTTAGTATTGCATAATGAAGCAGCTCGGGGATATTAAATCCTGTCGTAAAACAGCCGTCATTGTCGCATTCGCCAAAAGGCAGCTTTGAAGTGAGGTCGCGCGAGCGCGAAAGACCCTTCTGGCTAATCATTCCGTGCCTGTCTACATATTTTACAGATTCCTCAAGCAGTATGTTGGCTTTTTCCTCCATGGTAATCATTTTAAGCTGAATATATGAAGCACCCTTGTCGGTCAATACCCATACATTGTCGCCGTCGGCAAGCAAGGCGCGGACATTATTATCTGCAAGGTCTCGGTCTGCAGAGAAAAACATAATAACATCATCCCTGCGCTCGGCGTTTTTATCAAAGCGTGTGAGACCGGTTTTCCCTGCGTACCACATTACGCCATTATTGCCCTCAGCAAAACAGGTGTAGTCGTTCTTTTTTGACGGTAGGGGGTAATTAATTCCGTCCATGCATGGTTTGACCGCTTTGATTTTGAAAAGCTCCTTAGGCACCTCAGCGCTGTCGCGGGGATAAACCTTCACAAAACGCGCTAGGTGAGGCTTGAGAACATAAGCTTCCTTCATAACAATTTCCTTTCATGAGAAAAATTTCAAGATATTAAGGTTATAGTAACCTATATGTTTCTGTGTGTCAAGTATATATAGACTTTAGACATTAGACAATAGATCTAAGCTTGTTATAATCTTTGCAAAAGCTCCTTCATAACCTTAGGATAGGTTCTGATGTCGGCGGCTTTTATGAAGGCGAGGAGCCCCCAGGCGCACATCAGGCTTGAGCCTCCCCTACTGATAAACGGCAGCGTCACGCCTGTCCATGGGATTAAGTCAGTCACGCCGAAAACATGCAGGGCTGTCTGAATCAAAATCATTCCCGAGGCGGCGCAGGCGGCAATCGAATAGAATGCCGAGCGGGCGTATTTCGCGTTTTTTACGGTGTATAAAGCGAGAAAAACAAAGGTGCAAAGAATAAGAATTCCCATAAGTAGACCGAATTCCTCGCATACCATACCAAAAGCGAGGTCGGTCGTCGAGGCGTAAACATATCTCAGCCGCCCCTCGCCGATTCCCACGCCGAAAAGCCCTCCGCTAAGGGAATAAATGAGCATTCGTGTCTGCTGGAAGCCGCCCTTGTCCATAGATTCCCAGATGTGGCGGTAATTCTCAAAGCGGCTCGCCACATGCGGCTTGAACCAGACAATCAGTAAAGCGCCGAGAACTGCGGCGGAGCAAATAAGAATGATTGACCTTATGTCACCTGAACGCATAAAGGCAATCAGGAGGAAGGTCGCGAAAAATATCAGCGCCGTACCGAAGTCATACATCAAAAAGAGGCAGCCGACACAGCCGGCGGCGAAAATAATGTAAGCAGTGAGAGAACGAGTCGCTTGAAGCTTGTCGAGAGTCGCCGCGCCGACATAGATAAAGGCGATTTTCGCAAGCTCAGAGGGCTGAATCGAAAAGCTGCCTATGATAATCCAGTTTTTCGCTCCGTTTTTCGTTGAGCCGATTATCAGAGTTAGAGCGAGCATTCCGAGAGCAGCGGCAGCCATCGGAAGCCGTGTCAGAGTAACCCTGTTAGCGTTTTCCATAAACCAGAGCATGACAATATATATTCCCATTCCGACTAAAAAAGCTATAAACTGTGTCATTAGCCTGTCAGGATAGACGCTTGCGGTAATAGCAAGACCAATGAATGAAAAAAGAAAACCGATTATTTCAAGCTCCATACGCCTTTTGAACATCACGCAGAAAATGAAAAAATAAGCCCACTCAACAAGCAGAAAAACAAGAAAAATCATCATCAGCTCAGTTGCTTCGGCTTTGTTTTCGCTGACAATCAGTACAATATTTACTATTTCGAATATTGATATTATCAGCATGAGAATAAACCAAATCATTCGCAATACAGGAACCTTGACTTTTTTTTTCTTGTGGTTATCGCCATCCTCAACTGCGGAAAAAGATGTGTCTACCCTAACCGGTTTAATGGTGTTTTCCTTTTGCGGTGTTTTTTTTGCTTTGGGAATCCTGCTGATATATATATCCTCATCATCGGGCATTTTTGCGCTGTGCGTTTGGTTTTTTGCCGGGCTTTTAGTCACCGAAGCCTGCTGCACATGGTCTCCGGAATCTTTTTTGTTTATTTTAATGTCGCCATTATTATTTCTGTTTGCCATATTGTTTTTTATTCCCTCATATAATTCTCAATAAACCGGAACTGAACACCGCCGATGTCTATAATGTCATTATCTCTGAGATAAACACTCGCTTTAATTTTTCGGTTATTCAGCTTGATTCCGGTCTTTGATTCCGTATCCTGAATATACCAGCCCTTCTCACCCTTCGAGAGAATAGCGTGCTTTCTTGAAACAGTCATAACAGGCAGTGAAATATCGTTTGATGAAGCCCTGCCGATGGAATATTCCTCGAGAAAAAGAAGCACAAGCGATTCGTCGTCTTGATTAATCAGCGCTGAAATGTATTCAATCTCAATGCTTGAAGGCACCTCGGCATACACAGAAGAGATGTCCCTTTCGTCAAGCTCATTTATATCGACAGTTTTCGCACCCTCACGAATTCGCTGGTCTTTCTTTCTTCTGAAAAGCGGAGAGCGGAAGCACATAACTACATTCCCGATAGTGATTAAATCGCCATCATAAATATAGCTCTGCTTTTTTATTATGCTGCCGTTGACCTGAAGTCCGGTTTTTGAAAAGGTGTCAAAAATCATCCAGCCCTTATTACGTCTGGCGAGAACAGCGTGAAAGCGGGAAACGGCGGAGTAATTCAGTATAACATCGCAGCTTTTTGCCCGCCCGATTGCCGACTCCCATGAAGTAATATCTATTCTGTCGCCATTTATGGTGTTTATCAGCTGAGCGAGGACTGCTCTGCCGTGTGATTTTTTGAAAAGCATTACAAGAGCGGCTGCGACAACAAAAAACAGAAGCACGACAAAGGTTAACCGTATGAAAAATAAGGCTGCAACATCCAAAAAACCACCTCGAATCCGATTTTTATAACTATGATAAAATATTAGGAGTGCAAAGTCAACAAAAATATGGCATATTTCATAAAAGTAAAAATTTATTAATAATTGGTATATATAATGATACATGTTATACTATTTAAAGTTAAAATCATAAATAACTATCGTGCCTAATCCGAATGCCATTTTACATTCGGCGGCTCTCCGTTATCTATGTCTTAACCTAAAAATAGTATTACATTAAAAAGCAGGTGATTTATATGACTGACAGAAAAGCCGATGAATGTCTGAGAAAGGCATATGAGCTTTTAGAGCATGCGACTCCACTCAAGTGTGACTGCGGGAGGCTATGCGGTTCGGTTTGCTGCAAGGGCGACAGCCGAACAGGGATGAGCCTGTTTCCGTATGAGAGTGAGCTGCTCGAAGGAAAGGGTGATTATCAGATATTTGACAGTGTTAGTAATTTCGGCTCGAAAATTGTGGTTTGCGGCGGAAATTGCGACAGGAAAAGCCGTCCACTATCCTGCAGAATTTACCCCCTCTTTCCTGTTGTCGCAAAAAATGATGACGGTTTTTATAGCGTGAATGTGATTTTTGACCCCCGTGCCGTCACCTGCCCCCTTGTTTTATATAAGCCGCGTTTATCGCGGGATTTTATTACAGCAGTCAGGCGAGCGGGAAAATATCTTATTCAAAATGAAGAAATCACGGAATATTTGACCGCGGTGAGTAATGAGCTTCTGGAGCTTGAGGAATTAAAAAAACTGCTGACATAAGTTATTATAATTTGCAAAAAATTAATAAATGAGCGATTTTCATTATTGAAATATGGTAAATATTATGGTATATCCCGAGTTTGCCACTTAATCGGTGAAAAAGAGGGTGAGTGCCGTTCGGAATATCTATAAACAGCGAGGAAAAAGGCTATATGAAAGGCAATCGGGAGTTTTGATAAAATGTGAGTACAAAATGTGACTATATGAAAATTTGTGTATTTGTTTTAATACTTTTTAAGTCGCCTCTTCGGTACATTTTGTATGGAATTGTTATATTAAAAGAATCAAGAATGAGCTTTAAATCGGGATCATTAGTGTTTAAAAATCTAAAAAAATCATCCGGCATTTGTTCCACCTGCCATTTATTAAGAGCCGCCTGTATCCGCTCCGGTGATAGACCGGCAGACCAGTTAACACCTTTTTCTTGCGCGGAGGGAACAAAACCTGAATCCATAATTCGATTTTGAATAATTCGCATCATTATTAAGGCAATCATACAGATTAAAAGGTGAGCCTCGATATGCTCCCTGTTTCTGACGAAAATGGGGCGTGTTTCCAGAGTGTTTTTCATCACTCGGAATTGATCTTCAATTTGTGACAATCCATGATATTTGTCAATTATTTCTCTTGAATCCATATTCAATTCCGAAGTAACAATCTGGTAATATCCCATGCCTTGCTTAAATCGGTTAAGCTTGTCCATATCAATCATTGCTTTTAAGTCGGAAGAATTCAGAACTTCACCGGTTTGAGTATTAATCACTTCTTTTTTCAAAAACTGACGCATGTTTTTCGCCTGCGTTTTTGTTACTCGAAAACTTGTCGGAGACTCTATAAGTTTTTCTATAAATGCCAAAAATGATTTATTTTCATTCATTTGCCGTTTTTCGAATTTTTTACTCCAATAAACGACTACTTTTTCTGAAATAGTTCGTTCTATACCCTTGTTATCTGTTGCTTTTCTGTCAATAACGCGGCTTTTATACTTAAAATCATCACCGACATATATGTATCCGTCCTCATTGTAAGCCCAATTCCGTTCGGAAGCCTTACTTTTTAAAAGACTTTTTGCAACAATATAACCATGTCCCATATCTATAAGATGTAATAAATTCGGATACATGCAAATTCCGCGGTCACCAATCAAAATAAAACGGGAAAAATTAATGTCGTCAATGTTTTTCTTTAACGCATCGCGTAAAGTCAGGTGGTCAAGGGTGTTCCCCGGAAAGGATTCTATGGCTATCGGAATGCCTTTGTCATCCATGAAGAGTCCCATTTGGACTATAGGCTGCTTTCGTTCTTCTTTGCATACGCCCATTTTACGAAGACCTTTTTCTAAAATGTCACCATTTTCGTCCAAATCATCCACATCTGGTTCTTCAATCTCAAAATAGAAGTTTGTTACGTCATAATAAATGACTTCAGGGCAGCGCTTTGCTTTTTTCACCAAGCTCGTATTTATCCTGCGTATAATTTTATCTTTGTTTTCGGCAATAAAATCCAAGGTATCATAAACATTATCCGGATTAAAATCATCAATAATCGGCTCATAATAAGCTTCATTTTGCCGAACCGTGGCAAATTTAGACGCTGGATTTAAAAACCGTCCGAAAACCAATAGCTTTGCAAAGCCGTAAACATCATATTCGATCTTTGTAAATCCCTTATATGAAGCAAAGAGGTTTCTCATCCCGATTTCTTCAAAAATCCGTTCCAGAAATAAATGGGAATACAATTTAGGATTTCCGATGCAGTTTGGGTTACCTTCCTCGAAGGTAAAGGCATATTTCTCGCGAGGTATTTCATTTGTACAATATGGTTCAAGAGACGCGATTAATGGCGTCCCGGCTCGGAAAGATTTACGCAGACGCTCCACAAAATCCGGCTGACCGTCGTCAAATTTTTCAAGCGGACCAATGTTAAAGATAACTGTATTGCGAGCAACCTTTACTCCTTTGTCATTTTTAATTCTTCTTGATTTTACCAGCCGGAGATAATCTTTTCCATTATTTTTTGATATGTCTATAAACATCGATATTCCCCCATGTTATGATGTGAGTACATATTAATTATAGCACAAGCGCAAAAAAAAGTCAAGGGTTTTCCTTGATTTTATTGGCTTTTTTTAAGTTTTTTTATCCTTTTTTTTCTGCTTAAAGTGGCAAAGTCGGGGTGAGTAATGAGCTTCTGGAGCTTGAGGAATTAAAAAAACTGCTGACATAAGTTATTATAATTTGCAAAAAATTAATAAATGAGCGATTTTCATTATTGAAATATGGTAAATATTATGGTATATTATTCAATTGGTTATATGAATTTAAAAAAGAGGTTAATTTTATGGAACTTGTCAGCACTAGCGGACTGAAAAACGCCGAAATAAGAAAAGCGCTTGAAAAATCCCTTGAAAATAAACAGCTAAATAAGGTTTTACTGCTACCGCCCGACTACACCCGAATGTATTCCGGCGCAGGCATGCTCTGCTCAATGTACTACGATATTTTAAAGGATTTCTGCGAGGTTGATATTTTACCTGCACTCGGCACTCACGAGGCTATGACAAGAGAGGAATGCCTTGCCTTCTTCGGCGAAAATGTGCCCTTTGAAAAAATCATAAAGCATAACTGGCGGACTGATGTCGTAAAACTCGGTGAGGTTCCTGCCGATTTTGTCAACGAGGTTTCCGAGGGTGTCGTTAACGAAAAAATAGATGTCGAGGTTAATAAACTCATAGTAGACAAGTCCTATGATCTCATTATTTCGATGGGGCAGGTTGTACCGCACGAGGTTGTCGGAATGGCGAATTATTCAAAAAATATTTTTGTCGGCTGCGGCGGCAGCAGTATGATAAACAGCTCGCATATGCTCGGCGCTTTTTACGGTATGGAGAGGGTTATGGGTAAGGATTTTTCACCCGTGCGCAAGGTTTTTGATTATGCTGAGCAAAATTATCTCAAGGATGTTCCTCTCATGTATGTGCTGACCGTCACCACTAACAAGGGTGATGAGGTATTCATGCACGGGCTTTATATCGGCCGCGAAAGGGTTCTTTTTGAAAACGCGGTATCACTTTCTCAGGAGAACAACCTCACCCATGTCGAACGTCCGTTTAAAAAGGTTGTTGTTTACCTTGATGAAAGAGAATTCAAGAGCACCTGGCTCGGGAATAAGGCTATTTACAGAACAAGAATGGCTATTGCCGACGGCGGCGAGCTTATTGTTCTCGCTCCGGGTGTGCGAAAATTCGGCGAGGATGACACAAACGACGCTCTCATACGCAAATACGGCTATTGCGGCAGAGAAAAGGTGCTTGAGCTTGTTAAAACAAACGAGGATTTGCAAGGTAATCTTTCGGTTGCCGCCCACCTCATTCATGGCTCAAGCGACGGTCGTTTTTCGATAAGCTACGCCGCAAAAAACCTTTCGCAAAAAGAAATTGAAGACGCGTGTTTTATATACAGCGATTATGATGAAGCTATTAAATTGTATGACCCCTCGAAGCTTAACGATGGCTGGAATATCCTCGAAAGCGGTGAGGAAATTTATTATATAAGCAATCCTGCGCTCGGGCTCTGGACTGCAAAATAATCACAAGGCTGGTGTAAGGTTTTGATAGAGATAAGCAGGTGCAGCGTTTATAATTTTGAAAACGCAATAAGAGGCGCACGCAACCCGATGAACAGCTGGGAAAAGAGTGACAGCTATTTTGACGAAAACAATGCCTTTGTTCTGGGAGAGATTGATTTATCATTTGCCGGGAGGCTTTGCCGTGCCGGAAGCGACGAGCGAAAATTCATGCGTCAGATTATGCTGAGCGTCGATATCCTCGCTCCGCTTTACTGGTGGAAGGAGTTTGACACCTATAAGGTAGGCACAACAGCAAATTCAACGAGCACTATGCATAAAATCCACAGTAAGCCCTTTGAGCTTGCCGATTTCAGCCATGACAAGCTTGACGGCAGCGGAATAAAAATGTTGAAATCTGTTATATTTCATCTTGAAAATCTGAGAGAGGAATATAGCGCCACTAAAGACAAGGCTGTCTGGTATAATATAATTCAATTATTACCCTCAAGCTATAATCAGATGCGAACCTGTACAATGAATTATGAGAACCTTGTTAATATGTATTACGCGAGAAAAATGCATAAGCTTGATGAATGGCGGGAGTTCTGCCACTGGATTGAAGCCCTCCCCTATGCTCAAGAATTGATTGTCAGTATAAAACAGAATAAAGAAGGTTAAATGTGAAAACACCGTTTATTGATTTACACACCCATACAGTTAACTCAGACGGCTCAATGACTGCGGCAGAGCTTGTAAGACATGCGAAAGCTGCCGGGCTGAGAGCGATTGCTATTACCGACCATGACAGCATCGACGGCGTAAACGAAGCGGTTGAGGAAGGCAAAAAAATCGGCTTGGAGGTTGTTCCGGGCATTGAATTGTCCGCTGATTCCGACACCGAAACACATATTCTCGGGCTTTATATAGACATTCAAAATCCTGCGCTGAAGGAGGCACTTCGCGGCGCACTTATCTCACGGCAGGAAAGAATGGCTGCTACTAGCGACCTCCTGAAACAGCTTGGTTTTGATGTGCCGATTGAGGAGGTAAAAGCGCTTGCTCCCGGCGGTATAGTCGGCAGGGCTCATCACGCGAAGCTCATGGTTGAAAAGGGTTATGTTTCCAGTGTCAAGGAAGCCTTTGACAAATACCTGGCTTTCGGAAAACCGGCTTACAACAACCGCCAGAAGCTAACTGACAGGGAGTGTGTTGAGCTTATCAGGGAATGCGGCGGATTTTCTTTTCTCGCTCACCCTCACCTTACAAAAAAGCCGGACGATGTGCTCATTGAATTCGTAAAGGAGCTGAAAAGCTACGGTCTCTGCGGCATCGAGGGGTATTATTCCGAGTATACTCAGGAGCAGCAAGGGAAATATCAGAAGCTTGCTTTTGATTTAGAGCTTAAAATTTGCGGAGGTACTGATTTTCACGCCGCGATGAAGCCGCATATAAAAATAGGTGTCGGTTACGGAAATATGCACATTCCATATTCGGTATTAGAAAAAATAAGAAATTAAATATATTATTGAAAGGAAAAATAAAATGAGTATCGCTTTATCACCTAACGATTTGATTAAAACAAAAGATTATCTGATTTGTATTGATTCAGACGGTTGTGTTTTTGACACCATGGAGGTCAAGCACAAGGAGTGCTTTATCCCCAACATCATTAATTACTGGCATCTTGAGGCTATCTCGAAGTATGCCCGTGCCGCCGCGGAATTTGTTAACCTTTACTCAAAGGATAGGGGCTGCAACCGCTTCCCCGCTCTGGTCAAAACCTTTGATTTGCTAGACGACTGGGCAGACGTTCAGAAAAGAGGCTACAAGACCCCCGATATTTCTTCGCTTCGCAAATGGACAGAAACCGAAACAAAGCTCGGAAATCCAGCGCTGATTAAATACTGTGAAGCTAATCCTGATGACGAAATCATGCAGCAGACACTGGTGTGGTCTAAGGCTGTAAACGAGACAATTGAGGAGGTTGTGCGTTTTGTCCCGCCCTTCCCTTATGTTATCGAGGTTCTTAAAAAGTTCAGTGAAAAAGCCGACATAATCATTGTTTCAGGCACGCCCACAGACGCTCTTGCACGCGAATGGGCTCTGCATAGTATTGACAAATATGTCAGCGTCATTGCCGGTCAGGAAGCAGGCTCAAAGAAGGAATGTATAGCCGCCGCTGTGGCGAAGGGCTATACAATCGAAAAAGTAATAATGATTGGCGACGCTCCCGGCGACTATAATGCCGCAAAGGGAAATTCAGTCAAATTCTATCCGATAAATCCCGGCGCGGAAGACGCTTCTTGGGAAAGGCTGAACAATGAAACAGTCTCAATGTTCTTTGATGGAAAATTTGACGCGGCTTATCAGCAGAAGGTTCTTGATGAATTTGACAAATACCTGCCGACAATTCCATCATGGAAGCTATGACATATTTCGAATACGGCGAAAAAGAAGTCAAAGCACTGAAAAAAAATGACATGCTTTTAGGTGATGCAATAAACAAAATCGGTCACATTTACCGTGAAACTAATCCGGATATTTTCTCAGGAGTAATTAACGCTATTGTAGGTCAGCAAATTTCCGCAAAGGCACATAAAACTGTTTATACGCGCATGCTTTCAGACCTAAAGGATATTTCAGCGGAAACTATTTCTGCAAAATCGGTAAATGAAATTCAAAAATACGGTGTCACCTTTAAAAAAGCTGAAAATATAAAAAGCTTTGCTTCAAAGGTTCTAAGCGGTGAATTTCGCATTGATTCGCTCAAAAAAATGAGCGACAGCGAGCTGACGGCTTCCCTGCTCACTCTTGATGGTGTCGGCGTTTGGACTGCTGAAATGCTTATGCTTTTCACCCTCGAAAGACCTGATGTGCTTAGCTTTGGAGATTTGGGTATTCACAGAGGTATGCAGATTTTATATAATCGTGAAAAAATAGATAAACATTTTTTTATGGAATTAAGAGAAAGATATTCACCCTATTGCTCTGTAGCAAGCCTTTATTTATGGGAGATTTCAACAGGATTATTGATTAAACAATAAAAAATACCGGAGGTCTTATTATTATGGTTGAATATGATTTTAATGATTTTCAGTTAAATGTTCCGGTTTTTTATCAGAAAATGACAAAGGATATCCATGACTTTTTGATTGACTCCGGTTGTATTTTTGAGCTCAAAAAAGCTGCCAGCGGACCTGTTGCGTCATACAGTATAAAAAAGCCGAAACAGGTGCTTTTTAATTTTGTTTTCAGAAAAACAGATTTGTATATTCGTGTCTATTCAGACAGCTTAAACAGTTATTTAGGTTTTATCGCAAGCCTCCCTGGCAGTGTAAAAAAGCTTGTAAAAAAGTCATCGAACTGCAAACGGCTTATGAATCCCGCCGATTGCAACCAAAAGTGCAAAATGGGCTACACCTTTGAGCTTGACGGCGAAACACAAA
Organism: Oscillospiraceae bacterium; assembly: GCA_031551635.1. Taxonomy (GTDB): domain Bacteria; phylum Bacillota; class Clostridia; order Oscillospirales; family Acutalibacteraceae; genus JAVBNH01. The sequence continues at coordinate 37,501 of JAVBNH010000004.1, forward strand.
AAAAATGCAGATACAACTGCTTCCTCTTTCCTGTAAATGATGAAACCGAGCCGTTTATCAAGCCTTTTATCGAAAACGAATTAAAAGGACGAATCCAAAATGCGTAATAAGAAATATTTCAGTATTAAAATTTAAGGAGATATTCAAAATGAAAAAAGCAGACATCGGACTTATCGGACTTGCCGTTATGGGCGAAAACCTCGTTATGAATATGGAGAGTAAGGGTTTTACCGTTGCTGTCTATAACAGAACCGCAGAAAAGGTTACAAAATTTGTCGAGGGCAGAGCAGCAGGCAAAAACATCCTGCCGGCTTATTCCCTTGAGGAGCTTATCAGTAAGCTTGAAAAGCCGCGTAAGGTTATGATGCTCGTAAAAGCCGGGCAGCCGGTTGACGATTTTATTGAGCAGCTTCTGCCCCTGCTTGAGGACGGCGATATTATTATTGACGGCGGTAACTCCCATTTTCCAGACACAATTAGAAGAACCGCTCATGTTGAGGCAAACGGTAAGCTGTATATCGGCACAGGCGTTTCCGGCGGTGAAGAAGGCGCGCTGAACGGTCCGAGCATGATGCCCGGCGGTTCCCCCGCTGCGTGGGAAAGCGTTAAGCCGATTCTTCAGGCTATCTGTGCAAAGGTCTCCGACGGTTCCCCCTGCTGCGACTGGGTCGGCGAAAACGGTGCTGGTCACTTTGTGAAAATGGTTCATAACGGTATTGAATACGGCGATATGCAGCTTATTTGTGAAGCGTATCAGATAATGCGCGACCTGCTTGGAATGTCCGCGGACGAGATGCACGAGGTGTTTGCTCAGTGGAATAACAGCGAGCTTGACAGCTATCTCATAGAAATCACCCGCGATATACTCGCCTATAAAGATGCCGACGGAAAGCCTATTGTCGATAAAATTCTTGATACTGCGGGACAGAAGGGTACAGGAAAATGGACAGGCATAGCCGCTCTTGATGAAGGTGTTCCGCTAACCCTTATCGGTGAAGCGGTTTTCGCCCGCTGCCTGAGCGCAATGAAGGACGAAAGAGTTATTGCCTCAAAGCAATTAAACGGTCCGGCTATAAACTTCACCGGCGACAAAAACGCTCTCATTAATGACCTTAAATCCGCGCTTTACGCCGCAAAAATAGTCTCCTACGCTCAGGGCTATACTTTAATGAGAGCGGCAGCGGAGACTTATAAGTGGAATCTGAACTACGGCGGAATCGCACTGATGTGGCGCGGTGGCTGTATTATCAGAAGCGTTTTCCTCGGTAAAATCAAGGAAGCTTTTGATGAGAACCCGAACCTCACTAATTTGATTCTGACTCCTTATTTTAAAGAAATTATAGACAACGCTCAAGCCGGCTGGAGACGTGTATGCGCAGCAGCCATCACTAACGGCATACCTGTTCCGGCAATGACAACCGCGCTTAATTATTATGACGGTTACCGCTGCGAATGCCTCCCTGCTAACCTTCTTCAAGCACAGCGCGACTATTTCGGAGCGCATACCTATGAGCGTCTTGACGCTGAAAGAGGTAAGTTTTTCCACACTAACTGGACGGGTCACGGCGGAGATACCGCAGCGTCGGAATATGTAATTTAGTACCTTAGTAGGCTAAAAGCGCAATAAAAAACAAGACTTGGGTTGTGGGCTTGGCAAGCCAAGCCCACGTTAGCTTGACTTTTTATTGTATTAATTGTGAGTGATTATGTGGTTGTGTCGAGAACTAAAAAAATAATATCGCTGGCGGTCTGCCTAATCGCATTTAATCACTTTACAGTTAATGCGTTTTTCGCGCTGTCCGATTTGATGGCGAGAGGTTTCCCTGCCGGTGCTCCGCACGACTTAAAGCTTATAGTCATAACCTCCTGTACCTTGATAACAAAGCTTTTGACCATGCTTTTGATTTTGAAAATCGTCTTTCCTTTCCCTAAGGCACACAAGGCTTCAATACGTCTTCTGATGGTTCTGACGCTTTTCGTTAATTTTATTAATGCCATTATATCAAACACAATTAACGACAATTCTACTCCCAAAATTATTTTTTCTGTTTTTCTCGCGTTTTTCTCTGTACCCTCATTGATTCTGTTCGGAATTTACACAGGTCTGAGAACGGAAAAAGCAGCCGGAATTCTTATAACACTTTATTTTCTCGGCGACACTTATTTGTTTATTAATTCCATGCTGTCGATACAGGCTACAGGGCAGATGTATTTTCAAGGGCTTGGAAATATCCTTCTTGAAAATATTATTGCCGTTGTTTATTTTCTGATTCCGATAATAAGCATACCAATTCTCGGAAAATTAACCGAAAAAAATCAAAATCTTTGTGAAAATCAATTAATCCCATAGACTTTATCAGACAGATATGCTACAATTGTCCTTAAACAAACCAAAGGAGTTTTAATATGAAAAATAATTTTAAAGCAGCAATTTCACTGATTCTTTCACTCCTTATGCTTTCAGCTCTTGCGCTTCCCTCCTTCGCGCAGGAAACTCCCGCTGAGCTGAAGTTTAACGAAGAGGGCAAATTTGTTATTATGCAGATTGCCGATATGCAGGACGACATTTTCGTCTCGGACGCTATGCTGACACTCATGACAAGGGCATTTGCCGACATTAAACCTGATCTGGTTGTTTTTACAGGCGACAACACCGCTGTTCCGACAAATTTCCTCGGTGAAGCCGCGATTAAGCAGGCTCTAGCTCCTATTGTCGCTGCCGGTATCCCCTACGGTTATGTTTACGGTAATCATGACACTGAAAATCTCGGCAATAAAGCGTCTTATATGCAGTTCTATAAGCAAAACGGCAAATGTCTGAGTTACAACGCTTATGACAGCAAGACCAGCTACGGCAACTGCAATCTTCCGATTCTTTCAAGCGACGGCACAGACACCGCTTTTAATATCTGGCTTATCGACTCAGGCATGTATCATCCCGACGGAGGTTATGATATTGTTCATGACGATCAGGTCGAATGGTATAAAAACACAAGTTCCGCGCTTGAAGCGGAAGCCGGTCACAAGGTCAATTCGCTTGTCTTCCAGCACATTATAGTTCCAGAAATCTTTGACTACCTTGAAACCGCTCCCGAAAGTTCGGCAAACACAAAGTTTCATAAGGGACGCAACGCAAATTACTTCTTGAAATTCAAAGCTGATGCTAACCTTGAGCCGGATGCCGCGCTGAACGAATTCCCCTGTCCTCCCAACTTAAACACAAACGAATTTTCCGCGATGGTTGAACGCGGCGACGTCATCGGCATTGCAACAGGTCATGACCACGTAAACTCATTTATACTTCATACCAATGAAGGTATTGACCTCATACAATCGGCAGGCATCACCTTTCAGTCTTACGGAAATGACACGGTACGCGGCTTCCGCACTATAACCCTTGACGAAAATGACACAACCAAATATGAGACAAAAACATATACTTATTATGATTATATGACACAAAAGGAAATTGACAGCGGCAACAACAGTATTTTAATTTATCTCAAAGGCTTTTTTGTCGCTCTTCACTCCTTATTCACATCAGCGCTCAGATACTTAAACATTTTCTCTGCATAACAAGGATTAACTGAAAAAATAAAGACCGGAAAACAATTTCCCCGGTCTTTTTTGTTATTACACTTTATCACACATACTACTCCAAAAGCCTTACCTTAAGCTCGTTGATATATTTTCTTGAGACATATACCTTTTTATTGCTGCCTTTAAATTGCACAAGTCCTGAGGAGGAAAAGCTTCTTGTTATTGAGGAAATATAAGAAGTATTGGCAATTGCGGATTTCGAAATTCGCATAAAATTATCAGGCAGCGTCAGCTCAAGCTCATAAAGCCGTTGCTTGACCTTATATTTTTCGTCTCTGGTGTGAGCAATCACACCGTTAATTTCTGTCTCAAAATATAAAACCAAATCCGTCTCAATAAAAAATTCCTCTTTATCCTTGTACATCGGTATTGTAGAGGGCTGGTCAAGGAGGCTGCAGGCATATCGGTAAATCTCCGCGCCAAAGGGGTTATTGCTTTTACATTTTATTATAATATCGTTACCGGTATCATCCGAGTTTTCAAGTCTGACTGCCATTATACCCTCCCTCTTTCAACCTAATTACATATAATGTACCACAAATTTTAATGTTTGTGTAGCCTTTTAAGAAAAGATACAAAATATTTTTATCATGCGGCAGATTAACCATTTAAAGATTGACAAGCGTCTTTTTATTATATATAATAAACTGGGTTATTAGTATTACAAGGGTTCCGATTTTTTTATAAGTTTTTCGGAATTTAAGTATTAACGAAAGGTGAAATTATGATGGAAACACGAATTATTCAGATTGCCGAAAGAATTAAAAACCTCAGAGAAATTATGGGTTTTTCCACAATTGAAATGGCGGAAGCAGTCGGCTGTAATGAAAACGAATATTTAAGCGCGGAAAACGGAGAGATTGATTTTTCATTTACCTTTATTTATAAATGCGCAGATAAGTTTTCGGTAGATATGATTGAGCTGCTCACAGGCGAAAACCCGCATTTGTCCTTCTATACAATAGTGAGAAAGGGCGCGGGACTGCCAATGAAGCGCCGCACCGGATTCAACTATTTCCACCTCGGCGCTATGCTCAAGGATAAGCTTTGTGAGCCCTTCCTTGTTCAGGCTCCGTATATTGAAGGTGTTAATAATGCGGAAATCGCTCTTAATACACATGACGGGCAGGAGTTTGATTTTGTGATAAAAGGCTCGCTTATACTCAATCTGGACGGGCATATTGAAACGTTGAATGAAGGTGATAGCGTGCTGTATGATTCCTCACATGAGCACGGTATGATTGCCGCAAATAAAGAAGGCTGCGAATTTCTTGCAATCATTTTAAAAACACCTGAAAATTAAGGAAGGAATGTTATTGATGCTTAATTTAAATCTTAAATATCTCAATGAAGAATATAATCCGGACGGAAGCATAAAAAAATACAGCTTTATCTATCCCGAAAATTTTAATTTTGCCTATGACATTGTTGACGAAATCGCTAAGGCTGACGGCGGTAAAAACGCGATGATTTGGTGCAACACAAAGGGTGAGGAGCATATTTTTACATATGCTGACCTTAAAAAATACAGTGATAAAACCGCTAATATGCTGCTTGAAAAAGGCGTTAAAAAGGGTGACATGGTTATGGTTGTTTTGAAACGCCATTATCAGTTCTGGTTCACAATTTTAGCCTTGCATAAAATCGGCGCGGTAATTATTCCTGCTACCTTTATGCTCAAGCCGCATGATGTAACCTACCGCGTGAACGCGGCGGGAGTGAAGTTTATCATCTGCACCGGTGAGGGCGAAACTGCGGCTAATATTGACGAGGCGCTGCCGGAATGTCCGAGCGTTATCGGCAAGCTAATGGTCAACGGCTCGCGTGAGGGCTGGGACGATTTTATGACACTTATGGAGAAAGCCTCAGATAAATTTGAGCGTGTTCCTACTTTAGCTGTGGAACCTCTTCTTTTATATTTTTCATCCGGCACGACAGGCAACCCGAAAATGGCTCTGCATAATCACACATACGCCTTGGGTCATCTTATAACCGCTAAATATTGGCATAAGGTGGATGGCGACAGCCTGCATTTTACAATAGCTGACACCGGCTGGGGTAAGGCTGTCTGGGGCAAGCTGTACGGGCAGATGTTTATGGAAGCCTGCGTCTTTACTTATGACTTTGATAAATTTGTCGGCGCAGAAATTCTCGGAATGATTGATAAATATAAGATAACCTCACTCTGCTGTCCGCCGACCATGTTCAGATTTTTCCTGCTTGAGGATCTCGCCAAATACGACCTCTCGAGCCTTAAATATTGCACAATTGCAGGTGAAGCGCTTCAGCCCGAGGTCTTTAACAAGTGGAAGGAATACACGGGAATCGAGCTTATGGAGGGCTTCGGGCAGACTGAGACGACTGTCATGATTGCGAACCTTCTAAATACAACACCAAAGCCAGGCTCGATGGGCAAGCCGGTTCCGCATTATGATATTGATATAATTGACGAGGACGGCAATTCCTGCGTCGCGGGAGCTACCGGCGAAATAGTTATCAGAACCGACAAGGGAGCCCCCTTCGGGCTATTCACCGAGTATTACAACGCCCCCGAAAAGACTGCAGAGGTTTGGAATAACGGAATTTATCACACCGGCGACACCGCATGGAAGGACGAGGACGGTTATTTCTGGTATGTCGGCAGGACTGATGATGTCATTAAAGCATCCGGCTACAGAATCGGGCCTTTTGAAATAGAAAGCGTTTTGGCGACACATCCGGCGGTGCTTGAGAGCGCGGTAACCGGTGTTCCCGACCCGACAAGAGGAAATGTCGTAAAAGCTACAATTGTTCTGACTAAGGATTATTCTCCCTCAGAAGAATTAAAGAAAGAGCTTCAGTTATTTGTCAAGGAGCAGACTGCGCCTTACAAATACCCGCGAATCATTGATTTTGTTGACGCTCTCCCTAAAACAGTTAACGGAAAAATTAGACGCGCCGCAATAAGAAACGAGAATTAATAAAAAAATAAATAAATAAGAATAAGAAAAGGGGTATTGCAAATGGAAATTCTGAATTCACTCGGCAGCTATTTCACCCGCGTTGTCGCGGCGATTATGACATTGGTTTTTTCACTGAGCTTCTTTTTCGGTTACAAACCGCCTGAGGTCGCACCTGTTCTTGAGGCTGAAGAGGTAGAGATGATGAGCCTTGACGAGGGCTATTCTATTGTTAAAAGCGCATCAGCTTCAACTGTTGATAATGTCGCGGCTGATACTCTTCAGAACTACCTATCCCAGATTTGCGGCACAGTTTTCCCGATTATAACAGACACTGCTGCTCCGAGCGGAAATGAAATCATTGTCGGAATAACAAACCGTGAAGGTTCACTTTATGACATTGACCGCGCGGCTCTCGGTGACGAGGGAATCCACATCGAAGTAGCGGACGGTAATATCATTATCACCGGCGGAGCTGTGCGCGGAACGCTTTATGCTGTTTACAGCTTCCTTGAGAAGTATCTTGACTGCCACTGGTACGCCGAGGATTGCATAGATATTCCGACAGCCGACACTCTTGAAATCCCCGCTGTAATTGATTATACCTATGTTCCCGCGCTCGCCTTCAGAGAGACTGACTGGCTGAGCCCCCGAAACATAACCTATAGTGTCGCGAATAAGCTTAACGGTAAAATTTACAGACCGCTGGGCGTGAATGAGGGCGGCGGAGTCGGGTATGCGGTATATTTCGCCCATTCTCTTCAGTCGATTTTTACCCCTGATGTTATGGCAGCAAACCCTGAATGCCGCGCTTTAGGGTTCGAGGCTGGTGTTCTTACAGACAGACACCCCTGCCTGTCAAAGGAAAAAACCTATGAAATCACCTTGCAAAAAGTGCGTGAAGCACTCACAGCGGTACCGGACGCACAGATAGTGACGGTTACTCATCCCGACAATATGGATTATTGTGTTTGTGACGAATGCATGGCTGTATACGATGTTGAAGGCAGCCCTGCCGGACTGATGCTTCGTTTTGTAAACCGTATTGCCGACGAAATTAAGGCTGACTATCCTCAAGTAAAGGTTGATACCTTTGCTTATCAGTATACCCGCAAGGCGCCGAAAATTACTGTACCGCGCGATAATGTTATAGTGCGCCTGTGTTCAATCGAATGCTGCTTTGTTCATAATTTAGATGACCCTGACTGTGAGAGAAATGCTGATTTCGCAAAGGATATAAGCGACTGGAAGGCAATTTGCCCGACCTTGCATATATGGGACTATACTACCAATTACGGCAATTTCAACGGACCTTTTAATGATTGGAATGTCCTTCAGCCGAACATGCAGTTCTTTGTCAACAATAATGTTGTCGGTGTTTATGAAGAAGGAAATTACTACGCTTCTGTCAGCAACGGCGAGTTTGCCGACCTGCGCTCATACCTCCTCGCTCAGCTTATGTGGGACAGCGAGATTGATTACCATAAGGCTATGGTTGAGTTCTGCGACGCTTATTACGGTGAGGCAGGAAAAGACATCATGAAATATCTCACCCTCCTCATGAACCGCACCGGCGGAAAAGACGGAAAATCAGAGCATCTAAAGATATTTGATTATATGGGCAACGACGGTAACATGCTGCTGAGCCTGGCTGATATTAAGTACGCGGACGACCTCTGGGCACACGCGAAATCATTGAATCTGACCGCTGAACAGCTTAGGCGTGTCAGGGCTTCTGAGATTTCTTGGAGATACTGGAAATCAACAAAGAAGGTCAGTGACTTCAATCCCATTAATCTATATACTGCAAATACCCAGCTTTTCAACGATATGAAGGAGCTTGGAATTTCGAGAATCTCAGAGAGCGGTCCTCTTGCCGAAAAACCCTTTATGCTTGACGACCCCGGCAGATGGACACCTGATAGACTCCCCGATTTTAATCCCGGTTGGTTCTATTAAGAATTAACATATTTTTGCCGGAGGAATAGTATAAATTCCTCCGGCTTTCTATTTTTATAAAAATTTTAAAAAACCCTTCACAAACATGAAAATATATAGTATAATACAAAACGTAACACTATAAAGCTTTAACGCTTTAAAGTGTAATTTCGGGATTTGTTTGTATACTATAATATTATTTATTTGAAAGTGTGAATCTAATGCCAATTACCGATATTCTAGTCAGAAACGCTGAATTGTATGCTGGTGAAATTGCTCTTGTGGAAATAAATCCGAATAATACGGATGAAAAGCCCCATAACTGGAAAGAGGATGGGCTAGTCGAGGCTTCACTCAGCAAATATTACAGAAACGAAATTACATGGAAGGAGTTTGACGAAAAAGCAAACCGTTTCGCTAATTCTCTTTTGAAGCTTGGGTATAAAAAAGGCGATAAAATCGCAATTCTTTTGATGAACTGTCTTGAATGGCTTCCGGTTTATTTCGGAGTTCTGAAAATGGGCGGGCTGGCGGTTCCCTTCAATTTCCGTTATGCCAGTGATGAAATAAAATACTGTCTCGATCTCTCTGACGCGTCATTTTTGATTTTCGGCGAAGAATTTACCGAGCGGGTTGAAGCAATAAAAGATAATATTCCCGCTGTTAAAAATATTGTTTTTTGCGGCAGCGATTGCCCGGTTTTTGCTCAGGATTACTACAAGCTTGTTTCTGACGCGGGCTCACAGCCGCCGGATATAAAGCTCACTGATGATGATGAAGCGGCAATATATTTCTCATCCGGTACAACAGGCTTTCCGAAAGCGATTCTCCATCCGCATAAAAGCCTGATGTACGCTTGTATTACCGAAAACAAGCATCATTCCCAGACGCACGATGATATTTTTCTCTGCATTCCGCCGCTTTACCATACAGGTGCGAAAATGCATTGGTTCGGCAGCTTTCTCGTCGGCGGCAGGGGTGTTATTCTCAAGGGCATAAAACCCGAATGGATAATCGAAACCGTACATAAAGAAAAATGCACGGTTGTATGGCTTCTGGTGCCTTGGGCTCAGGATATTCTTGACGCTATTGAGAGCGGTAAAATAGAGCTTAGTAAATATGAGCTGTCGCAGTGGAGGCTTATGCACATGGGCGCGCAGCCGATACCGCCAAGCCTTGTCAAACGCTGGCAGACGCATTTTCCTCAGCATCAATATGACACAAATTATGGCTTAAGCGAGTCGACAGGTCCCGGCTGTGTACACCTCGGCGTTGAAAACATTGACAAGGTCGGGGCAATAGGCATACCCGGCTTTTCATGGGAGGTTATGATAGCTGACGAGAACGGCAACGCTGTTAAAGACGGTGAGGTCGGGGAGCTATATATCAAAGGTCCCGCAGTTATGCGCTGCTACTATAAGGACGAAAAGGCTACCGCCGCCACGCTTAAAAACGGCTGGCTCCTGACCGGCGACATGGCAAAACGCGACAGTGACGGCTTTATTTTCCTTGTTGACCGAAAAAAGGATGTAATTATAACCGGCGGCGAAAATATTTATCCGGTGCAGATTGAGGATTTTTTGCGTACGAATCCGGCGATAAAGGACGTCGCGGTTATCGGTCTGCCTGAAAAAAGGCTTGGAGAAATAACCGCCGCGATAATCGAGCTTAAGGAAGGCTTTGAAAATATAAAAGAAGAGGACATTAATAATTTTTGTAATGCCCTCCCTCGCTATAAGCGTCCGAAAAAAATAATTTTTGACAAGGTACCGCGAAATCCTACGGGAAAAATCGAAAAACCCAAGCTCAGAGCAAAATACTGCAGTGAAACCCTTGTTGAAGCTCAACTTAAAAATTAATATTTATAAAAATGAGGTTAAGAAACTTTATTTCCTAACCTCATTTAATTTAAACAATTTTATTCCGATTCGTTAACCAATATTTGCTCAAGCGTTTGCCTTTTTCTGATTATTTTCGCCGTGCCGTCGCTTTTTAAGAGGATTTCAGCTATCTGGACATGGGAATTATAATTGAAAAGCGACATTGACGAGGTGTATGCTCCAGCGCCGCCGACAATAACATAGTCGCATACCTCACAGTCCGCCATTTTTCGCGGAATAATGTGCCCTGTTTCGTCAAGGCTCTGCGAGTCGCCGCTCTCACAGCAGGTACCGACAATGACTTTTTCAGTGCACCTTGAGAGTTTGTCCGTCATAAATTCGCTTGAGAGAAGCTCGCCTTTTTGCGAAATAATAAAGAATGGGTGACATGAGCCGTATAAAAGCGGTCTTGTGTTGACCTCCATGCCGCCGTCAGTAATGATAAAATCAAAGCCGTCGCCGCCGGTTCTTTTTTTATCGACAACGCTTGTCACAAGAACCGCCGAATTTGCTGCAATATATGTCCCCGGCTCGATTTCCATCATCAGTTTCCTGCCGGTTTCCTTGTAAAATTCTTCTATTTTTTTCGTTGCATATTCCCCGAGAGCCTTAATATCAGCCGCGGTTTCATCCGGCATTCTCGCTTCCTTCAGACCGCCGCCGAAGCTTACGGTATCGCACTGTGGAAAATATTTACTAATAAACGAGAGCTCGCGGTCAATGTTTTCTCTCCATGCCTCGCTCTCTCCGCCCGAACCGATATGAACATGCACTCCGGTAATCTTAATGCCCATTTTTGCGGTGTATTCAAGGACAGTTATTATATCGTCTATATGAATTCCGAAACAGGAATATTTGTCGCCGGTGTTGCGGGTGACGCTCTCCCCTGCTCCAACACCCGGATGCAGCCGAACCGACAAATTTATATTGTTATTTTTGGCGAAATCGCCGATTAAATATAGCTGCCTGAGTGAGCAGGCGTTGTATTTCATACCTTGCAGCATCAAGCTCTCAAGCTCTGCCCTATCCTCACCCAGAGGTATTTCTTGAGTTGTCAGCATGATTTTTTTCGGCTCAATACCTGCCATAACAGCTCTTTTTGCTTCATTCAATGAACTCGCGTCAATATACAAACCCTGAGATTCAACGATTTTCAGAAAAGTCCTGTTTGAATTTGCCTTCATCGCATATCTTACGTGCAAGCCGAATGCGTTAGGCATACTCATTGCTTCGCGGCATTTTTTAATCAGGTTTTTTTCGTCATAAAGATAAAACGGAGTTTTATTTTTTCCGGCAATCTCCGCGATTTTCAAAGCATAATTCTCATTAATAAAACAACTCATAAAAAAACCCCCTGATTAAAAATTTGTTACGATTTTAACACAATCAGTCGTGCTTGTCGACATTTTTCACCCATTTTTGTTTATATAAACAAGAGTTTTTTTATTGGAAGTCGCAGTTTGTCATAACTAACAATCTAAAATTTCATAAACGGAAATATTAGTACCTTAGTGGGTTGAAAGCTCAATACAAAACACGACTTGGGTTGTGGGCTTGGCAAGCCAAGCCCACGTTAGCTCTTAGTGTCAAACCATGTTTTTCCGATATGCACATCAGCAATCAATTTAACTTTCAACTTTACTGCGTTTTCCATCTCTTCTTTTAGCAAAATACTGACTCTTTCAGCGTCGGTCTCCCTCGCTTCAACGATAAGCTCATCATGAACCTGCAAAATCAGTTTCGCATCCGGAATTTCCCTCTCAAGACGGTTAAATACATTAATCATTGCTATTTTTATTATGTCGGCTGCAGTGCCTTGAATCGGCATATTTCTCGCAACCCTCTCGCCGAAGGAACGCTGAATCGCATTTGATGCGGCAAGCTCGGGAAGGTATCTGCGCCTGTGAAAAACGGTCTCAACAAAGCCGTCCTCTTTTGCCTTTTCTATAATGGTCTGCATATAGTCGTTTACGCCGGAATAATGAGCGAGATAGTCCTTGATGTACTTGTCTGCTTCATATCTAGCGACACCTATATCCTTAGCGAGTGAAAACGCGCCGATTCCATAAACAATTCCGAAATTTACAGCCTTCGCGCGGCTTCGCATGAGAGGTGTCACCATTTCAAGCGGCATATTAAAAACCTGAGAAGCGGTTATTGTGTGAATATCGTCATTATTGTTAAAAGCGTCCATCATAGTCTTATCGTCCGCTATGTCCGCGAGAACCCGAAGCTCAATTTGGGAATAGTCGGCATCAATTAAAACATATCCATCCTTTGCGAGGAAAAATCTCCGTAGCTCCCTCCCAAGTGGCTGACGTACCGGTATATTCTGCAGATTCGGTTCCAGTGAGGAAATCCGTCCGGTTCGCGTCTCAGTCTGATTAAAGGTCGTGTGTATTCTGCCGTCAGGGGCAATAACCTTCAGAAGTCCGTCGCAGTAAGTCGACTTAAGCTTTGTCAGGCTGCGGTATTCAAGGATTTCACTGACAATCGGGTGGTCGTCGGCGAGCCCTTCAAGTACCTCGGCATTGGTTGAGTATCCGGTTTTTGTCTTTTTACCCTTTTTAAGGTTTAATGTTTCAAAGAGAATTTCGCCAAGCTGTTTTGGTGAGTTTATGTTAAACTCAACGCCGGCGTATTCGTGAATGTTCTTCTCGAGATCTTTTATTTTTTTCTCAAGTGTTTCACCGAACAGCTTAATGCCTTCCTTATCAACCGAAAAACCGCAGTTTTCCATATCAGCTAAGACCTTTGCAAGCGGAATTTCAATATTTTGAAGCAAAGAAAGCTGGTTGTTTTTCGTCAGTTCCTCAAGCAGGGCTTGCGTTAAGGCGGGCAGAACCGAACTGTCAGTTATCAGTTTTCTATATTGCATATCTAAAAATGGGTCGGAAAAATTCAGATTCGGGAGTTGAATTGCATATGTTAGCGCCTGTGTCGCGCTGGAATAGTCAGAAGAGTTCGGATTAATAATATAACCTGCCAGAGAAATATCAAAAACAATATTTGATATATTTAAAGATTTATTTTCACAATACGCAAAGATAGCTTTTGAGTTATCGGTATATTTTTCTATTTCGTCATTCTCAAAAAATTCTTTCAGGAAGGCATCAAAAGTATTTCCTCTTTGTAAAATTATAAGCTCGTTTTTATACGCAAAACAAAGCGCATCTATGTCATTTTCATAAACAGAAACACAGAAATAGGCTGCTTTTTCCGCAGATAAATTTTTTAAAAAAGCATGATAATCACCTACTTCACTGACATTGCATTCAATAACAGCAGCGGCGATATTATTAATAGTAACTGTTCCGGCTTGCAAATCAAGCTTTTCTAGCATCTTGAACATTTCAAGCTCGCTGAGAAGCTTCTGCACCTTTGCGGTGTCGGGAGTTTTTCTTTGATATCCGGAAATATCGCGGTTAATTGGAGCTTCGCGGTTAATTAATCCGAGTTTGCGGCTTAAAAAGGCGTTATCTCTGCCGTTTTTCAGCTTTTCTCTGACTCCTGCCGAAACCTTCAGCTCATCAATATTTTCATAAATCGTATCAATATTTTTATATTGAGAAATAAGGCTTACCGCGGTTTTTTCGCCGATTCCCGCGACGCCGGGGATATTGTCCGAGCTGTCGCCCATGAGCGCCTTAACATCAATCAGCTCTAAAGGCTCAACCTTATAATCCTCAAAAATTTTTTGCTTGTCAACTAAAGTCGAAACAGATTTACCGTTCTTCGTCGAGGGATAAAGCACAAAAGTGTTTTCAGAAATCAACTGGAAGCTGTCCCTGTCTCCGGTCAGGAGGTAGCAGGTGTCATTTTGTTTTGCAGCAATTGAAAGCGTCCCGAGAATATCGTCCGCCTCAAAGCCGGGACATTCAACTATACAGTAGCCCAGGGCTGTTAAAATTTCTTTTAAGGTAGGAAACTGTTCGGCAAGCTCCGGCGGCATCTGTTTGCGCCCGGCCTTATATTCCGGGAACATCTCATGCCGGAAGGTTGGCTGCCTTACATCGAAGGCTATTGCGACTGCATCAGGCTCAATGCTTGAGAGCGCGCCGAGAAAAATATTCATGAAGCCGACAATAGCGTTAGTGAACTTGCCGCCTTTGGTCGCGAGCGGTTTTATGGCGTAAAAAGCTCTGTTAATTATGCTGTTGCCGTCAATTACGAGCAGTTTCATTTCAAATCATAACCCTTCCCTGAAAATTGCGTAAAAATTTAAAATATTATTTGCAAACTGAGGAAAATGTGTTAATATATTTTGAGTGTTTATCAGTACCTTAGTGGACAGAAAGCTCAATAATAAACAAGACTTGGGTTGTGGGCTTGGCAAGCCAATGCCCACGTTAGTTTATATAAAAAGGAAAAAAAATGAAGATAAAAGATGTTGAAATAAAAAATCCCGCCGTTCTCGCCCCAATGGCAGGCGTTGCCGACAGGGCGTTTCGGGAGCTTTGTGTTTCCTACGGCGCGGCTTATTGTGTCGGTGAAATGGTCAGCTCAAAGGGCGTTAGCATGGACGATAAAAAATCGAAAGAGCTGATGTATATTTCTGACTCGGAAAGACCCGCAGCTGTGCAGATTTTTGGAAACTCGCCGGAAATCATGTCGCTTGCTGCAAAATCTGCACTTGAGTATAATCCGGACATAATTGACATCAACATGGGTTGTCCCGCGCCGAAAATCAGCAGGGGCGGCAGCGGAGCATCACTTATGAGAGAACCCGAGCTCGCGGGAGAGATAATAAAAGCGGTTGTGAGTTCAGTCGAGATTCCGGTGAGCGTTAAAATCAGAAAGGGATGGGATGAGGAAAGCGTTAACGCAGTCGAAATGGCTCTGATAGCTGAGAAAAACGGCGCATCAGCTGTTACGGTTCATGGCAGAACACGTTCACAGATGTACGCGCCGCCGGTTGACCTCGAAATAATAAAAGCCGTAAAACACGCTGTCGGGATTCCGGTTATCGGTAACGGTGACATAATTAGCGCGGAAAGTGCGAAAAGAATGCTTGAGTATACAGGCTGCGATTTGATAATGATTGGGCGCGGTGCGCTTGGAAGACCGTGGATTTTTTCTGAAATCAACGCTGCTTTGAACTGCGGAAATGAT
Organism: Oscillospiraceae bacterium; assembly: GCA_031551635.1. Classification (GTDB taxonomy): domain Bacteria; phylum Bacillota; class Clostridia; order Oscillospirales; family Acutalibacteraceae; genus JAVBNH01. The sequence goes on from JAVBNH010000004.1 coordinate 52,970, forward strand.
TATAAAGAGCCGGATATACACCTTAGAATGGCGGTAATGTTAAAGCATATTGAAAAAATATGCGAATACCGCGGCATGCGAAACGGAATTAATGAAGCAAGAAAGCATGCTATTTGGTATACAAAAGGAATTAAAGGCGCAGCAAAATATAGAAATCATCTCTCAAATATAAAAAATATTGATGAATTGAAAATTATTTCAGATAACATTATCGCTAATACAGAAATATAAAGCATCAAAATAAGCAGAAGGTAGTCTTGCAGCCTTCTGCTCTTTTTTTTATAAAATATTAGCTAAAATCTTTATTTCTTCTTCGGTCAAGCCTATTTGTCGCATATAATTTTCAGCGTTTTGGTACTTATCCTCAAAATAATCAAGGAATTTTTCAAGAAAATCCGGGTCGGACCTTAAAGCATATTCAGGTATTGAAATGCCTCTTTTTCGAAGCGGCTCAACCATCATATCAAAAAATGGCTTCATATTTGTATATGACTGAGAATAATCGCAAACTATATCCTCGCGGCTGACACCATTAAGCTGCAAAATTAATGCGGATATAACGCCTGTGCGGTCTTTTCCTGCAGTGCAATGAAAAACAACAGCGCCTTTTCCCGCGTTTTTCGCGATAAGCTTTAAAATCTCTGAAACTGATGATGAATACTCGTCAACTATGCAGATATACAAGGTTGTCATTGTCCGCGGGAGAACATCTGCGGCGTTGTCGGCGTTCATGTCGTCACTCAGAGGAATATTTATATATTCAAATTCACTGTGCTCATGAAGAGGATAGTCACCCATCTTTGTTTCTGAAACCGAACGCAGGTCAATTACAAGATGTATACCCTTATCCTTCATAATTTTAATATCATCGTCGCTGAGTTTTGATAAATCATCCGAACGGTAAAGTACATCGGATTTTGTGATTTTTCCGCCGAATCCTACATAGCCGCCCAAATCTCTGAAATTCAGGCAGCCGTCCATTTCAACTAAAGCCATAATTTTTCACCAATTCCTTAATAAAGACTATATCAAATTACATTAAAAGAAATCAAAAATAGAAAGTTTTGTTGTTTGCTGTGCAGTTGACTGCGTTTCCGGCATCTCCCAGACATTTATGAAAACTGTTGAGCCTTCAAGAAGATCAGTTCCTATAGCAGGGATTGTGTCAATAACGCGCCCGCCCTCGTGAGTTCCGTCATTAAACTTCTTTGACTCGTTGCAAACCAGCCCGAGCTGCTGGAGCTGCGCTGCTGCGTCGGCGTATGAAAGCCCTGTGATGTCGGGTATTTTAATCATTGCCGGTCCGCTGCTGACATAAAGTATAATTTCAGTACCCTTAATAACCTGCGAATTAGCCGGCACATTTTGCTCAAAAATATATCCTTTTTCTACTGTTTTACTGCTTTTATTCTCGAAAGTAAGAACAAAAAACTCATTTGCCGATCTTTCGGATTGAACAGTTGCTTGAGTTTTATTTGAAAAGTCGGGAACTGTATATTTTAGCGGTTCAGTCACTGTTGTTTCCTGAGAAACACCGGGAAGCTTGTTAAAAAAGTCGGTGTTTTCACCTAAATAATACGCGCCAAAGGCGACTGCGCCTAAAAGGAGGAATATCATCAAGGTTATGGCGGCAGTCTTCCCACCGCTTCTTTTTTTAGGCGACTGCTTCGTTTCTTTTTTTTGTGTCTCAGCAGATTTTTCATTAACACTAGCCTGCCTTACCGGCGGAGGCGTTTTAACTGGAGCAGTCTCTCTGTTTTCGGGGTCAACTATTTTTCGCGGCTGCTCAAAAGGAGTATCAAGTGAAAGGTCAATTCTCATCAGCTCAATACTTCTGGTTCTATCCTCCGGGAATACCTGCAGAGCGTTAATCAATGCTTCTACAACCTGTGCCGGAAGACGTTCGGCGAAACGCGCGGGAATCATAAGAGTATCGTTAACAGCCCTTTTAGAGGCGTCGAGGGGAATGCTGCCAATTAAGCTTCTATATAAAACTGCGGCAAAAGAATATACATCTGTCCAGGTTCCCTGCTGATAATCTATGCTGTACTGCTCAATAGCGGCATAACCGTCAACAAGCTCAGAGTTTAGCTCACCAATAGAACACCTGACCTGGCGTATACTAAAACCACTGAGTCGTAATTTACCGTCGCGGCAAACAATTATTGTCAAGGGGGAAATTCCGCGATGAATAATTCCCGCATTATGAAGAGCGCCAAGAGTTGACAGCACCGGCATAAAGAGCGCTCTGGCTTGATCCCACGAAATAAAACCAGTATTACTGCGTAAGAGATAATCGCGCAGCGTTATACCCTCAATATATTCCGAAATCGCATATGCGGTTCTGTTAGCCTCAACAATATCAAAAACAGGTATCAGCGCCGAGAGACCTCTCATACGGGCGAGCTTTCGCCAAAGGTCAATAAAGCTCTGCATGTAATCGAAATATGTAACCTCGCTGCCGGGAAGAATTGCAACCCTCGGGCTGTCCTCAGCCCTCCCGCATATAGTGTCAGGCAAGAATTCCCTGACAGTAACAGGAACACTTCTGTCAATATGCCACGCCATATAAGTGACACCGTCACCGTTTGATTCCAGGCGTTTTCCGATAAGGTATCTTCCGTCGATTACAGTGCCGGGTGACAGATACGGTGCGATTTGCATGCTCGACCTGCTATAACCGCAATAAGGACACTGATTCGTCGCCGAACCAATATCCTTCATACACCCCATGCACAAATTATCGAAATCAGTCATGAATTCACTCCCAGATTATAGTTATGAAGATATTCTGGATTCCAGATATTAAACCAATCGCGAATTAAAATACAAAATATTATTAAAGTTAACGCATTATTAAGATTAATAAAAGTTTAATTTAAAAAGTTTGCAGACTTGCGGATACACGCAGAATGGTTCGGGCTTCTATTGAGGTAATATTGCCGTCGCCGTCTATATCAGCTGAGAGCCTGGCAATAGGGCGCAGAACATCAAGCTCGGCGGAAGCTCGCAGCGTCATGCGTGCATCAGTCGCTTCAATTATTCCGTTTCCGTTAACATCGCCTTTAAGAAAATCGGTTTTATTCGCAGTAAAACCAAGGTTGAACTGCGAGGCAGCCATAGAGTCAAGGTATCTGAAGGCTTCAGTTGATGTAAACGCTGTTCCGTCGCTGTTATTAACATTAAGAATAAAACCGGGGACTACCTGAACCGAATCATCTGAAGAATTATGAATAAAGCCCAGCGCAAAATTGCCGACTTTAGTAACACTTGTGCCAAGCGTAACTGACTTCAAATTGACGCAGTTTATAAAAGAAAAATCATTCAGTTCACTCAATACCGCCGGGAAAGTAACGCTTTTCAGTGCCGAACAATTATAAAAAGCCATTTCACCGATAATTTTCAAAGATTCCGGGAGCTTTAGATTAAGAATAGACTCGCAGTTAGTAAATGCCCACTTGCCAATTTCAGTTATTGAGTTGCCGAAGGTGACGGAAGTTATGTTTGTGCAGTCATAAAAAGCGCTTTCCGGAATGCTTATTAACGCGTCTGATAAAACCACAGAGGTCAAAAGCTTGCAGCCGTAAAATGCCGAGCGCTCAAAAGTGTTAACAGTTTGGGGCATTGTGTAAGCGAAAAGCTTTCCTTCAGGGCAGGTTATTATTTCTGTAATATCCTTGTTATAAAGAACTCCGTCAAGGGAAGCGTAATTTTTGTTTTCCGCATTAACATCAATTTTTTCGAGTGAGGGGCATTTAATAAAAACGCGCTGACCTATATAATTGACAGAGGAAGGAATATTTATTGCGGTTAATTTACTGCAGCCATAAAAAGCCTCGTCAAGAATTTCAGTAACTTTCGAGTTAAAGGTAAATTCTTTAAAGGTTGAGTTAGCAAAAGCTCCGTAGCCGATGACATGTATGTCATCAGGCAAAACCAAGCTGTTCCTGCCAGCGTCTTTATGGTCGATGAGAACATTATTTATGACGACAAACTCAACAATTCTCTCAGCAAGCCAAGTTGTTCCGCTGAAAGCTCTGTCTCCAATGTGTTTAACGCTCGCAGCGACAAGCACCGTCACAATATCAGCTCTGTTTCTGAAGGCGTCCGCCGCGATACTTGTGACCGGCAAGCCGTCAATTTTACTCGGAATATCCACCTTGCCGCTAGAACCCGAATACCCTGTAATCTCAATCTCAGAGCCGCCGTTAATAGTTCTGTAATTCAAATCGGCATAATTAAGGGCATCAGCGGCAATAGCTGCGCTTCCGATAGTTAATGACAGGCAAATAAGAAAAATGAAACTTTTTTTAATAATCCGCATAATTATAATCCTCCGTTTGTACAATACTTATACTAACGTGGACTTGGCTTGACAAGTCCACAACCCAAGTAGTGTTTTTTATTGAGCTTTCAGCCCACTAAGGTACTAATAACCATTATAATATATTTTAATAGAACTGAAAGCAAATGTCAATAGATAGAGGGTTACAAACGGTTACAGCATTATTACAAAGTTATTACATCACGGAAGAAAAAAATAAGGAAAACAGTAAAAAGCGGGGATTATTTGTTTGAAAGCCCGACCTCGTCAAAGATTTTAGCCGCCGCATGGCAAATTTCAAGGGTGCGTTCCATGCAGTCTTCGGAAATATTATCCGCTCTGTCCATTCTTGTGTGGTAATACTTCTGCGGATTATGGTTAACTCCGCCCAACCCGCAGGAAATTAGCCCCGTGCGGGTGAATCCAGCGGCGTCGGTTGAGCCGGGATAAAGCTCGGCGACATGAAGGTCAAGCCCAATGTCTAGCCCGGCTTTTCGCAGCAAAGCCGAAACTCTTTTATCATTTCTGACTGTTCCGGTCTGGTCAAGCTCATATATCGCGAGCTGAGAGGTTTCCCTGAGTGTTTCAAGAGGAATAAAAATTGTCTCTATTTCACTCATTTCCTCGCGGTGTTTTTTACCGAAAGCCAAGGCTCCGCGAAGCCCCGCCTCCTCTGAGCCTGTTATTATTACGCCAACCTCGGTATTTTTAAAGCGGAAATCGTTTTCAGCCATTTCCCGCACTACAGCCATAGAGACATAACAAGCAGAGAGGTTATCGTTGGCGCCGTCAACAACAATTTTCCAGTTGATAAAAAAGGCTATCATTATAAAGGCGGCGATTAGAACTAGTTGAATGTACGCAATAATGTTCCACGCGCCTTGAATCGCGGGAAATCCCATAATAATATAAACAAGGTCGCTTATGAGAATAAAAAATAAGCCGAAAACAGAGCCGCCGATTGCTGTTGCCAGCGCGGGCATACCTCCGCGGAAGGAATAAGTCCACTCGTTTGCCGCATCCGCGTGACCGCCGAAAACAATTCTTCTAATAGGTTCCTCGGATGATTTCCGGACAGCGTAGACATTGCAAGAGCGTTTTTTAGGAAAAACAAAATCAATAAATTCGCGGTAAAGCAAAAATTCAAAGATGAACATCAGCGCGCAAAGCAAGGCGAGAAGCATTGCAACCACAACAAGCGCGGGAGCATCAAACCACCTTTGTATGAAAAACAATATAGATGCGAAAATCCCGAAAACCGCCGCAAACGGAATAAAACCCATAAAGCCGAGAGGGTGCAGGTCAAAGTCTTCGCTGATTGTAGTGTCTGTCCATTTTTTCAGCTCATCTGCGAAATATGCCTGTGCTTTACGCTCGCTTGCAGAGCCGGGCAGACGCTCCTTGCAAGTGTCGCAAATAAATTTAATGCCTTTGACGATATACTCCATTGTCTGTTTTCTCTGCTCGCTTCCGACTTCCACTCTAAACATTCCCTTCATTAAATAAATTACCGAGGTAACATTTATTATAAAAGCTTTTCTTCCCCTGCTAAAAGCTTTAAAATATGCGCTATATATTGTATATTATAACAAAAGTCTATTTTAAAGTAAACAGAAAATAAGAATATTAAGAAGAAATTGTTAATTTTGTTAATTTATTTTGCTCTTGGTTTTGTTAAGAAGGATACTGAAAGCCCGCTTAAAATTGCCGCCATTATTCCTGCGGAACCGGCAATAAGCGGTCCGGAAATCGCGCCGAGCAGTCCCTTTTGAGCAATTGCCTGTTTTGTGCCTTCAACCAACAGAGTACCGAAGCCTGTTAAAGGAACAGTTGCGCCGCATCCCGCCCATTCAATAAGCGGCTGATAAACACCAATTGAGCCGAGAACAACGCCCAACACAACAAAACCAACTAGAATCCTGCCCGGCGTCAGCTTTGTGTAATCAACCAGGATTTGCCCAATGGCACAGATTAAACCGCCGACTAGAAAAGCCTTTAAAAACATCATTTTTTATCATATCCTTTATCAATTTTCAGCGTAAACTGATAAAGCTATTATCGGTGAAAGAGCGGTTTTATATTACAAACAATAATTAGCAAAAAGCGCCGAAAAAAATTTTCGACGCTAAAAACGACTTTAATAATTTCTGACAAGGGCTTGGCTTGCAAAGCCACAACCCAAAACTTGTTTTTTAATGATCTTTCAGTTTATTAAGATACTAATAACCCTTATTGAGCCTTTCTCATTTCAGCGAGGTCACGGTAATTTATGTAGACAACGCCCTTGCTCTCGAGGTATTTTCTGGTTTCAGGGTCGCTGAAAAGACGGTGCTCCCAAACGCGAGCCTGCCAGTTAGAGGTGATATTTTTCAGCTCGTCACACTCAATTGAAGGATGTATGAAAATTTCAGTGATTTCGCCGTCGACAATGTTCACAAGCCTTCCCAGCTCGAATTCCTTGAATGCCTCAAAGCTTGCTCTGATTTTTTCATCCCAGTGAGTAAAGAGGAGATGGTCAACAAGCGGAACCTTATTCTCGTCTGCAAGGCGGCAGATACCCTTGACAAGCATATTAGCCATGGTCATATCATCAGGGCTTATTGGCAGTCCTTTAGGCGCGTTTTGCGGCAGAATTTTTCTGAACATCCGGAAGGGATAGCCGAGCTCGCCGCAGATTTCAAAGGTTTTCGGAAGAACCTCCTGATTTCCGTTTAGACCGTAGAGACAGCCCATATGATTATCAAGATGAGAGGGCTTGAAATCAAACAGCGCGGCCTTTGCAATCTGTGCGCGTATTTCCTTTTCGACCTCGTCTATGTCCGCTGCTTCTTCAAATTCATCATTTTCAGGGAACATATAACCGTATTTATCGACAAGCGAGGGTACATTGTCCGCGACAGGTCTCCAGCGGTAGCGTCCCCATTCGGCTGTTAGAGTCAGGTGCAGTCCGATAGCGTATTGCGGGTGCTCAGCAGCCCACTTGAAAGCGTCGACTGCCCATGAGCAGGGCGTCATAATTGTCGCAGAGGAAATTCCCCCCATTTCAAGAAGCTCTTTTGTCGCGATGTTCGCGGCACAGCACATTCCAAAGTCATCAGCATTAACGATTAAATATTTTGCCATAAAATCAATTCCTTTCAATTCATTTTATTCTTTTTGGATTTCAATTTACCAATTGCTACGCGCATTATGCCAGCCTTTACGTTAAGCTTACCCGGTCTAAAAGACGTCGTGCCTTTTCGCCCAGCGATAGAAGTTATCAAGCGCAGCAAGTTTGCCTTCAGAGAGATTATGCGCGCCTCTGGTGTACCATTTCATAGGCACACCCTGCAAGCTTACAAGGTATTTTGCTGTAGCGGTAAAGCCGCCCTCAAGCGCACCGTTTATATGCAGAACATTAGCGTGCTGCTCCTCGGCTTCTTCCATATTTCCAGCTGCGAAGGCATCCCACATTCTACGGAAGCTCTTGATGCCGCAGGTCGTGACTGTCGCCTGAACTCCCCTCGCGCCTGCCTTATACGCCTCGAGCAGCAACGGGACATTAGCCTGAAGCACATTGGAGCTGCCCTGAACGGCGATTTTTTCCTTGATTTTTTCCATGGTGCAGGTGGTGTCCTTGATGCCGTAAATCTTGCCGGTCTTGACCAGCTCACCGTAGGCATAGCCGCTGATTAGGTGATTTTTGTAGCCGGGATATTCATAGAGAAGAATAGGAAGCCTTGAGTGTGACGCAAGCTCGCTAAGGTATGTTATCTGACGGTTGTCGTCGTTGCCGTAGCCCTTTGTGACGAGTACAATACCGTCAACGCCGGAGTCCTCCATGCGCTTGAGCTCGTCAAGCTGCCCGAGCCAAGTAGGCTCAAGGTTTCCGGTGGCGAAAACCTTGACATTTTTATCTGGATTGCTCTTAACTGTTAACGCAGCGACTTTAACGCGTTCGTCAAGAGACATTTCACCCATTTCAGAGCTGCCGCAGACAGTAAATAAATGATGCGCGCCCTGCGCAACCTGCCAGCGGACATATTCGGGGTAGACATCAAAATCTATTGAGCGGTCTTCATTGAAGGGCGTCAGCATTAAAGCGTAACACCCGCCGTAGTTTTTTACATAATCATCATAAACAGACATAATTATCCTCACATTTTCTTTATATTTTTACAACAAGAGAAGCATAAATAATTCTCTTTATAATCAATTAAATCATTTTGTTCACCGCAAAAAGCACAATAATTTTGACTTCTTGTCATATAAATTCCTAATTCCGTTAAAATTATTTCAAGTGTCGAGTCGGTTGTAATATTTAAAAAATCTCGGAATTCTTTCGGAAGTGTTATCCTGCCTAAGTTATCAACTTTTCTTTTTATTCCCGAATTTCTCATAAGCCACCTCAACAATAAAGATTGTTATAGGATAACACCTAAATTGATGATTGTCAATAAGCATTTGCTTAGTATTAGTAAATTTATTCTTACAAGCAAATGAAGTAAACTATCAATGAGGTGAAATAAATGGAAGATAAAAATAAAGAAAAGTTTATTCAGCTTGGTTTAAACATTGCCTTTTACCGAAAGCGCAAGGGTCTGACACAAGAAAAGCTTGCTGAAATTGTCGGCTTAAGCAGAAATCATATAAGTAAAATTGAAGCAATGAACATAAACAGCTCACTCTCTCTGGATGCGCTGTTCGATATTGCGGAAGCTTTAGATATAAGTGCAGAGAGACTGCTGGAGATAAGGGACTAAAGAAAATAATGCTTGTTACCTCACCCCTAGTCCCCAGTCCCTAGTCCCTAATCCCTAATCCCTATCAATCACTGATTAAGCCAAAATATTTCGCAAGCCAGTAGGACTGGAGGAAAATTGTCCCGTCCTCAAAGCGCATACTGTTGCCCCCGTCGGCACGGAAGGGGTTTCCGTCATATTTCTGGATATATTTCTCATCGTTCGGAAGCGGTGCGACAAGCTGCTTTCCTCCGCCGAAAATTTCCTGACCTCTGTCGTAAACAAGTTCAGGGCGCTTACTGTTCAGGCACTTCCAGTGCAAGAGGTCAAGCGGCAGCTCCTCGAGAGTCGCAACTGCATTTTCAATGTCGCAGTGCTCGTCGGTCAATACTCCGTAAAGCACGTTCCAGAGCGGGCAGCGTTCAATTCTCTGGCTTTCCCAGTGGTGATTTATTCCCATGAGATAATATTGCCTGATTTCAGGGTCTGTCTCATACATCAGCAAAGGTGTGACTGCCAAAAAGCCGAGATGGTCGTCAATATGCACAACATGAGCATCATTAATTCTGTATTGCAAACAATTTGCGGCAAAACGCTGCTGCCTGATTAAACGAAGATATTCTGTTTGATATTTTTCGTCACCGGAAAAATGATAACAGGTCTTGAGGTATGAGAGCATTTCAAGAGAGTTAATTCCGCGCTCCCAGAACCATTTATCGTCATAATTCAGCGCCTCAGGTGTCCAGTGTGCCCAGGTTGTCGGCTTGCCGTCATAGTCAACAAGGGTATAATTATTCGCGATTATATAATCAAGCATCCCGCAGAGGACTTTTGATATTTCTTCTTTTTCTTTTTTATCAGCGCAATAATCGAAATAAAGAGCGAAGCCGTAATAATGACCTGTCGTCTCATCGCTGGAGGTTTCGCATTTCCACTCAAGGTCACCCATGTCATCGGTGGTATGGAACCATTCATGATGCCCGTTTCCGTAGCCCCTTTCACCCGGGCGTCGATATGCCCTGACGACAAAACCTTCAATGCCGGAAACTTTGAAAAGACGCAGAAGGGCTTTCATAGAGCGTCTTGCGAGCTCAAGGGCTTCCTTATCCTTTGTAGCGGCGTAACGCATTACCTGGCAAGCCATATAACTGGCAGTCCATAAGCCGTCATTGTCGGACACCTCGACCGCGCCGCTCTCGACATTGCCGTGCTCGGAGAGGTTTCGAATGGTAACAAAGCCCGCGTCGCGTACATTATATTTTTCAGTCATAGCCTGATAATAATCGGCTTTCTCGCGAAGAGTCATCATTTTTGTCGTAATAAGACTGACACCTTTATTTGTTCCGACTAGAATTAAAGAGCTGTCCTCGTTAGCCGCGACTGCTGTGACCTCCTCGTCGGGAATCCATCTCTCGAAGCCGATAAATTTTTTCTTTGTTCCGTCAAGGACATAAAGACCGATTTTTGTACCTATGTATTTCGCGCCGTCACCCGATATAAAAATCTTTGTGACCTCAGCCTTCGGGAAGGCTTCAATATCCTTTGATGTCAGCCAGAAGCCCTTTGAATCATATAAGCAGAGCCCTTCCTCGGTGCCGCACCAGATATAATTCGCTTTGTCCTTAGCCATTGACGCAATTGTGTTTGTCGGCATTCCGGATATTTCGGGATTTATCCCTGACCAGCGCGGGCGTTTGCCGTGAAGAGCCATCAGCATCAAGGGATTCGAGACAAAAACATCACCCTCGCCGCATGCCGCCATGCAAAGAGCGTTGCCGCCGTCAACCTCGCTGTAATGCTCAAAGCCCTCACCGTTGAAGGTATAGACAGAATCAACCGTGCACAGCCAAGTTGTGCCTTGCAAATCTGTGTCAATTGCAACAGCCTCGGAATCGATTTCCTGTGAGTAAACAGCCTTGTCATTCTTGATTTTGTAAAGAGTTTCGCCGCAGCCGCACCAGACAAAACCGTCTTTGTCAGCATGAAGCATTGAAATTCTGCCTTTCGCGAAATCGAGAGCGGTCATTTTTTTGCCGTCAAAGCAGTTAAGCCCTGCCGCGCTTCCGATATACGCCCTGCCGTTCACGCTTATAGCGGCAGCGGTGATTTCATCACTCAGCAGACCTTTCTCAGTGTTAAAAAACTCTCTGGTTTTCTGCGGCGATTTGCCGACATTCAATGTGTACCTTGCCATTTCATTTCTCCTTAAGATTTATTTTGTGTTCTGAAATTATCAGCTTCTGATAAAAATTTTTCAAGCGGCATATCTGCATAAAGTGTTTTTTGCCATTCAGTATAATCAAAAGGTTCGCGGAGAAGAAGCGTGATAAACCTTTCAGCATCAACCAAACCTAGATGCTCCGCCAAAATTTTCATTCCTTCGTTTTTAATCATTGTGTCATTCATATTAATTAAATTGCGGTAAATATGTCTTATGCGCTTGTTTCATCTCCTCGTAGCACTTCTTCCCCGCCTCAAAATCACCTATAAGCGGGTGGAGCATCAAGGCGTTGTGCGCCGCAGTGTCGTCGCCGTTCATGCCGGCTGTAACCGCAAGCTTTTCATATGCCTTTACTATTCGAGTCAGGGCGATAATATGCTCATTTTTTTCGGGGTTGATATTTATCGGTCTTGCGCCGTTTTTGCCGACAATCGCAGGTATTTCTACAATATCATCATCCGCGAGAAAGTCGAGTGTACCCTGATTTTTTATATTTACAACATGCATGTCGCCCTTGTCATTAGCTATTGAATCAATGAGCGAAACAGCGGCAAGTGAATATTTATGCCCGCCCCTCATATCAAGCAGGGCAGGTTTTTCAACTATTGTTTCGTCTGCGTAAAGCTTGAGCAAGTCCTCCTCAATCTCCATGCAGATTTCCGCGCGGCTCTCTTCCTGCTCTTTCAGGTAACGAAGTTTTTCATTGCGGCTGTAATAGTATTGAAGGTATGAGCAGGGGTAAGCTTTGACAGCCTTCAGGCAGTCCATATCAAAGCCGTCGTCATGGATATTTTTCATGACCTCGGGCGCAAAGCCGTCATTAAAAAGCCTGTCGATAAGCTCAATGCTGTCTTTTTTAACAGAGGTAATCCAAGAAAGGTGATTGAGACCGTAATAAATTATTTCCGCGTCATCACCGGCAACGGATTTAACGTCGCTGTACATATTAATCGGATTGTTGCAAAGCCCTATGCTGTTGACTTTAGTGTGGTTCTGTAGAAATTCGGAGATGATGCCTGAGGGATTGGTAAAATTTATTAGCCATGCCTGAGGGCATATTTTTTCAATAGCGTCCGCGATATTTTTCATCACGGGAATAGTTCTCAGCGCCTTAAAAAAACCGCCGATTCCGGTTGTTTCCTGACCGATAAGGTCATATTTCAGCGGAATAGTCTCATCAAGATGCCGCGCGGGAAGCTTGCCGACTCGAATTTGAGTGACAACAAAATCCGCGCCTGAGAGAGACGCCTCAAGGTCATCGGTCATAATGACCTCGCAGTCTATACCGGCGTTTTTAAGCTGGCGGACGCACAAATTGCCGACAATCGTGCGTTTTCTCTCATCGATATCCATAAGCACAAGCCTTTTCAGCTTGAGTGATGACTGTTGTTTAATAAATCCGTCCACAAGCTCCGGGCAATAAGTGCTCCCTGAGCCTATTACAGTAACATTAATTTCCTTCATAAGTTAACCCCTTTAAATCTATTTTAATAAATCAGCCGGATTCTCAAGAATTTTCTTTACAGCATTTAAAAAATGTCCTGCGTAAGCCCCATCCATAACCCTATGGTCGAAGGAAAGCGAGACAGGCATTATATCCCTTTCGACAATCTCGCTGTCAATTTTTTTCAGTACCTTAGTTATCTCGCAAATAGCAATTCCGCCGACAACCGGCTGGGCAATTGACAATGCGCCGCCCGCGACATGAAATGAGCCGAAATTTGAAATAGGAAAATTACCGTAATGGTCATTCGCAAGCTTGAGCTTCATATTCCGGTTTATCCTTCTGCCCATACGCATAACGAATTTAACCATATCCTGATTGATGTATTTCGCGAAATCCATCGCTCTCGCGCCACCCAGACGCTCTGCGATACTTATGAGAAACAGTGCGAATTCTCCGCGCCCCTCGCGAATATCCTTCAGCTGTGCATCGCTCTCGCGTACAATGTCAAAAAGGCTTTTTTCGTCCGCTTTTCTTATAATGATATATTCGACATGATTGCCGACCTCGACCGGCACATTAATGATAACATCCTTATTAGGGACTATATCGCGTCCGTTATAGAAGCTGAACATCAGCGGATATGCTCTCAGTGAATCCGCGACAGCCTTCATCACCATATGTGTGAAGGTTACATGGGGATTGCCTTCTATGCTGTTAAGATGCTTGCGATATGCCAGCAAATCGGTCACATTCGCGTTAATATTCATATTAACTGACGGAACCATTAGCTTCATATCAAACTTATCCATCTGAAACAATCTGAAAATCGAGTCAATCTGCTCCATCGCATATTTCACATCAATTTACCTCAAATATAGAAATATCAAAAATCTAGAATCCAGAATCCAGTATCTAGCATCCAGTATCCAGCATCCAGTTAATGCATCCAGTCACCGGCGCATCCTTCAGAATTATGAAATTCATCCTTCTGCCGCTTTTCTCTGCTGCTTTTTGCTTCAGCTTTTCAATATAAATATCGCTCGGGAGCTTAGTATGTATGGAGCCCGATAGAACAACATCTATTACGTCAATGTCAAACTTTTGAATTCTTGTGTGCGCGGCGATAAAATCGGCGCCACGCTCAGCCATCTCATCAATGACTGTCAAAACGACTTCATCACCTGTCGCCGCGGCTTCAAAGAAAATATCAATAAGAGTCCTGATGCTCTTTTCCATGGCAATCGCTTCAATAACAGCGATCGTTCCGAGTAGGGCATCTCGTTCCGGCTCAATATCAAAATTTTTGCAAAACAGCTCAGTAATGAGTGACTTGTGCTTTTTAAGACAAATTTCGTCAAAAACAAGCCTGAAAGCCCGTGTAGCTATCCAATGACCGTTACCCTCGTCGCCGGACATCTCGCCAAAACCGCCTATTTGCAACAGCTCTCCTCTGCTGTCAACAGAGTTACAACAGGTGCCTGTTCCGCAGTTATAGCCAATGCCGATACCGCTGGGGCTGCCAGCCTTTGTAACTATAAAGCCATCGTTATATATTGAGTAATTCTCAAGTCCTCTGTCGTCAAGCTCCTCGCAAATTGCCTCGTGCTGGTAAGGATGGTCTATGCCTGCAAGCCCCATCAGAGTGTGAGATATATCGCAGAGGCTCAGCTTGTTTTCCTCGAGTAAAGCGTTGATTCCCTGCATAATAATACTAGCTGCTTCGTCAAAGCCTCCGGCGAGGTTTTCGTGATTTGTTCCGCCTTCGTAAACAGTGCTGATAATATTCTTCTTTTCATCAAAAAGCGCGAAAGCTGTTTTTGTTCCGCCGCCGTCAACACCTATATAATAGTTCATCATCTAACTCCTATAATCTTATTTCGTAATGTTAAAAGCTTCGTTGCAAACGTCGTCAAGAGTATAAATCCCGCGGTGGAAGGGCTCGCGGTCAATCCACATACCGTTTGTAAAGTCGGGTACCGGAACCGGCGCGGAGCCCATTGCAATTGATTGCTCGGAGAGGGTTGTAATAGCCATCCAAACAGCCGAGTCATAGCAGTCTATAGGAGTGTTATGATTTTCGGCGACACTCTCGACAAAGGCGCTGAGAACGAGGTAATCCATTCCTCCGTGACCGGCCTTCACGCCCTCCTTTGTATATTTACTCCAAAGCGGGTGAGCATATGTTTCCCTATACTCGCTGAAATCGTCCCAGGCATGATCCCAGTCATGCTTTCCCGTTGACAAGCCCTCGATATAAATGCGGTTGCCGTCCTCCTGCCAGAGACCCTTTGTGCCCTGGACGCGACCGTTTCTTGAATACGGACGCGGCAGACAGCAGTCATGAATAAGAAAAACCGTTTCGCCGTGGGCGCATTTAATCATTGTTGTAACTATGTCGCCCTGAGTGAAATCATAACCATACAGGTCATAATTCGCAGTCTTTTTATTGAGAATCCATTGATTTAGCCCCTTTGACTTCGATGCCATGGAGGTCAGAGAAACGAAACGGTTGCCCCTGTTAATTCCAAGCAGCTTTGCTATTGGACCCAATTGGTGAGTTGGATAAAGCTCGCCGTTTCTGTTCATAAAATTAAAAAGGCGCCCGTGAATATGCTCTCTCCCGAGGACTATTTCCTCACGTAAATCGTGCTGATAGCCGCCCTGACAATGCACAATTTCGCCGAATATGCCTTTTTTATTCATATTATAAACCGTCATCTCGTCCTGAGCGTAACAGCAGTTTTCAAGCAGCATGCAGCTTTTACCAGTCTCCTCGCTCACGCGCACCATCTGCCAGCATTCCTCAATCGAAGACGCGCCGCCGACCTCAAAGGCTACATGCAGCCCTGCTTTCATACCATCTATTGCAATTCTCGCGTGAGTAATCCAGGTTGTGCAGATAACAAGCGCGTCAAGGTTGTCTTTTTCTTTCTCAAGCATTTCCTTATAATCAATATATCCGTGAATCTCATAATCACATTCAGGTGCGCTCTCAACAATACCAATGCCGTTTTCCATACGCTCCGCGACCTTGTCGCAAACGGCGGGAACCACTACATTTTCAATTTGCAGCAAAAGGCTGAGCATACCGCTGCCCCTTCCGCTCAGACCTATAAAGCCGATTCTGGTTTTACCCTTAAATTTATCCTTTTCCTTATCTTTTTCTTTATCTTTGAAAATCAATATAAACACCCCGACAATCATTACTTGACCATAATCTTAGATATTATATCACAATTTTACTGTAATTTCCATATATATTAATGAATTATCCATGTAGATTTTTTTCTGTTTTTTATGTGCAAAACAGAAAAAGTAAATGAATGGATGAAAATAACAAAAGTGGTTGACAAACATCATTTGTTCGGGTATACTGACTTAAACTCAAAAGAAATAAAGGTTGTGCCTAATGAATAAATCAGCATTTGCTATTCGAATTATACTAATTAAAGAGTCTCTTGACTCTCTATTTGTATTGTTTGAAAACTGCATTTGTTGATTTCAGGATGTGTACAATTAATATTTTGTATATAATTATCCTTCGGAATTAACAGTTACGAAGGGTGATTTTTTTTGAGTAAAAAAAGAAAAAGGGAGATTTTTTTCATGGAAAACAAACACGAATGGGCAAACCCTACACCTGCAGGTCTTGTCGCGCTTGCAGTTGCTTGCGCTTGTTTCTTTGCGCTTTTAACCGGAAGGGTTGAAAAATCCGCGATGCCTCTTATAGGCTGCTGGCTAATCGGAGGATTTGTTATTCAAATTATTGTCGGCTTGCTAGACTTGAAAGGCGGGAATTATTCCGGCGGAAATACTTTTTTGTTTTTCTCGGCATTTTTTATGTTGGTTAGCGGTATTGAAATGTTTGTCAAATACAACGGCATATTGACCTCAGCGCCAGTTGACTCACGCATTGACGGTTATGCATGGATGGTTCTGACTTTTGTAGTATTTTTGTGGACACCGGCGTTTTTCAGTAAATTCGGATTTCTCTCTCTAATTATTTCTGCTCTTGATATAGCACTTCCGATTATCGCCTTGACTGACCTAAAAGTTATACCGGCAGATTACGGAAAAATTGCCGCATGGGCCTTGCTTGCCGCCGGAATAATCGCTGTTTATTATGCGTCGGCACTGATAGTCAATGCTGCATTTGGAAAGACTGTTTATCCGATTTTAGGACAGAAAAAGAAGAAATAGATAAAAATAGAAGCATATTTTTAACCGAAAGGTAAAAAAATATGCTTTTTTTTGGCATTTTTATATAAACCCCACTAAATATTCGGGTGAATTAGGGTAAAATATATCTTGACAATTATACAGTCAGGCTATATAATGTATTAAATATTGAAATCAAAGCGTTGAAGAGAAGACGGCAGAAGGATTCATCAAAGAGAGAAAGGCAAAGCTGTGAGCCTTTTATGAAAAAACTGCCGAGCCGTCTCGGAGCTTTTTTGCGATGAGCAAAACGTTTGCTGTGCGTTAAGCAGTGTTTCTTTGAGTATTATTAATACTAAATTGAAATTAAGATGGTGCATGTTGCACAATTCGGGTGGTACCGCGGAGAAATTCGTCCCGATTGTTCTTCATTGCGCTTTTTTTTATTTGTTATTTAATTTAAGGAAAGCTTGTGATTAGAATGAATAAAAAACCGAATATTATTATTATCATGACCGACGATCAGGGATATGCTGATTTATCCTGCATGGGAAGCCCGTACTTTGTTAGCCCTAACATTGATGCGCTCGCTTCCGGCGGCGCCAGATTTACATGTATGTATTCGGGCAGTCCAGTTTGCTCACCTTCACGCGCCAGCCTTTTGACAGGACGGTATCCGGGAAATGCAGGGGTTCGCTCCATCTTAAAAGGGCATAGGCGTGCCTCAGGACTCATGAACGACACACCGACGATAGCTACGGCTCTCAAAAAAATCGGCTATGATACCGCTCACATCGGAAAATGGCATTTAGGAGTCAAACCGGAGTGCCGCCCGGGAGTAAACGGATTTGATTACTCGTACGGTTTTATGTCAGGCTGCATTGATTATTATTCGCATGTTTTTTACTGGGAAATGGGCGAGGGTGAAAACCCTGTGCACGATTTATGGGAAAATGACAAAGAGATATATGAAAACGGCGAATATTTTACAGACCTTATATCCGAAAAAGCCGTTAGCTATATCCGTGAAAAATCCTCAGGCGATAAACCTTTTATGCTATATCTGGGATATAACGCTCCTCACTATCCAATGCATGCTCCAAAAAAATACACAGACCGTTTTGCACATCTTCCATGGGACAGAATGATTATGGCTGCCATGATTTCCGCTGTTGATGACGGAATAGGAATGATTACAGACGAATTGAAACGCCAGGGCATTTTTGAGGATACTGTCATTTATTTTCAAAGCGACAACGGTCCCTCCCGCGAATCGAGAAACTTCATGGACGGAAAAAAAGACCCCTATTACGGCGGTTCAACAGGTATTTTTAAAGGGCATAAATACAGTCTTTTTGAGGGAGGAATCCGCGTGCCGGGGATTATTAGTTATCCTTCTAAAATTATGCCTGCTCAGATTATTGACACTCCGCTCATGGCTGCTGATATTTTTCCGACTCTGCTGAACATTTGCGGCTGCAGCTGTGAGGAATATGAGCTGGACGGCAAAGACTTCATGCCAGCCTTAAACGGCGGCGCTCAACAAATTCACGACTCTATTTTTTGGGAAATGGATTTGCAAACAGCAGTACGTTCAGGCGATTACAAGCTGGTTCTTAACGGCAGAACTGTCGAAGGCGGCATGAGTGTCGCACCTGTTTTTCTATCCAATTTAAAAGACGACCCGTCCGAAAGCGTAAATCTTGTTGATACCTTGCCGGAGCTCGCGAACTCATTAACCGCTCAGGCAGAAGATTGGCGGGAACAGCTCGAGCAGACATGGGAGGAAAAATTTGCGCATCGATATACTCTTGTATAAAAAGGTGAGCACTGATAAATTTTATTCGTAATTATAAATCAATATTTTATTAAAATTATAGTTTTTGAAAGGAACTAATAAAATGAAATGGACAGGATTGAATGAATTAAGAGAAAAATATCTCAGCTTTTTTGAGAGCAAGGGACATCTTCGGCTGCCTAGTTTCTCTCTTGTTCCTCAAGGTGACAAAAGTCTTTTGCTAATAAATTCAGGCATGGCTCCGATGAAAAAATATTTTACCGGCGAAATAACTCCCCCGCGTGTCAGGGTAACAACATGCCAGAAATGTATTCGTACTCCCGACATTGAAAATGTCGGAATCACCGCGCGCCACGGCACATATTTCGAAATGCTGGGGAATTTTTCATTTGCTGACTATTTCAAATCTGAAGCAGCTGCTTGGGCTTGGGAGTTTTTTACTGAGGTGCTTGAGATGCCGAAGGAGCTTCTGTATGTCAGTATTTATGAGGAGGACGATGAGGCTTTTGACATTTGGACAAAAGAAGTCGGCGTTGACCCCTCGCACATGAAAAGGCTCGGCAAGGCTGATAATTTCTGGGAGCATGGCGCTGGCCCCTGCGGTCCCTGCTCAGAAATTTATTTTGACCGCGGAGAAAAATACAGCTGCGGTTCGCCTGACTGCGCCGTCGGCTGCGAATGCGACCGTTACATTGAGGTCTGGAACCTTGTTTTTACTCAGTTTAACAGCGACGGCAACAATAATTATACCCCTCTTGAGCACAAAAATATTGACACCGGTATGGGGCTTGAAAGGCTTGCCTGTGTCATGCAGGGCGTTGACAATCTTTTTGAGGTAGACACGGTTCAGAATATTATAAAGCATGTTTCCGATATTTCTGGCGTCAAGTATCATGACGGAAAGCAAACGGATATTTCCCTTCGCATTATTGCCGACCATATTCGTTCGACTACATTTATGATAAGCGACGGAGTGCTGCCGTCCAACGAAGGCAGAGGTTATGTCCTTCGCCGTCTTCTACGCCGTGCCGCCAGACACGGTAAGCTCTTGAAAATCGACAGACCTTTCCTCTATGAGGTAGCACAAACCGTTATAAAAGAAAACGCCGGCGCTTATCCAAATCTTCTTGAAAAGCGCGACTTCATAATTAAAATTATTTCTGTTGAAGAAGAAAATTTCTCGCGGACGATTGATTCGGGATTACGTGTGCTCAATGAACTGCTTGAAAACACCGACTTAAAAATTCTCAGCGGCGAGCATGCCTTCAAGCTCTCTGATACCTTCGGCTTCCCCATTGACCTGACAAAAGAAATCCTTGCGGAAAAAGGTATAGAGGTTGATGTTGAGGAGTTTAAAAAGCGAGTTCTAAACCAGCGAAATATGGCGAGAAACGCAAGAAAAGACGCTGGCGCAGACGCTTGGAAAAACGCAGAAAACGCAGTAAAAGACTTCCCTCCCACAAAATTTGTCGGCTATGAGAAATTCAGCTGCGAGAGTAAAATAATCGGTCTTTTAGCAGACGGTCAAAAGGTTGAGTTCGCAGACGCTTCAGGCGATATATGTATAATTCTCGAGCAGTCTCCCTTTTACGCTGAAAGCGGCGGACAGATTGGCGATTGCGGAAAAATTTTTAACGACGATTTTACCGTTGAGATTTACAAAACAACAAAAACTCATGAAGGTACTTTCCTGCACCTCGGAAGACTGATTGAGGGCGAAAATGTTAAACAGGGCGATACCGTTACAGCGAGTGTCGACGAGGCTTCCCGTCTTGACATTATGCGAAATCACACCGCCGCCCATCTGCTTCAGGCAGCTCTTCGCAAGGTTTTGGGAACCCATGTCGAGCAAGCGGGTCAGCTAGTCAGCTCCGATATTGTAAGGTTTGACTTTACCCATTTTTCGGCTATGACTGCAGACGAGATAAAAGCGGTTGAAAATGAGGTTAACAATATAATTCTCAGTGCTGTTTCAGTAAGTTCGGGAGAGATGCCGATTGAAGAAGCGAAGGCTATGGGTGCGATGGCGCTTTTCGGTGAAAAATACGGCGATGTCGTCAGAGTTGTTAGAGCCGGAGATTTTTCCACAGAGCTTTGCGGCGGAACGCATGTCGACAATTCCGGCAAGCTAGGTCTTTTCAAAATCATCTCTGAAAGCTCGGTTGCGGCTGGAGTGAGAAGAATTGAAGGCGTAACGGGCAGAAATGTGCTTGATTTTATAGCGAAAAACAGCCGGCTGATTCTTTCCGCTGCGGCGGCTATGAAGCTCACAAACCATATGGAGCTTGAGCAAAAGGCAATTTCTATGAGCAATGAAATAAAGCAGCTTGAGAAGGTAGTTAGCGACTTAAAGAGTGAAATAGCAGCATCAAAAACTTCTGATTTACTCTCATCTGCGATTCAAATAGGTAAAATCAGACTTTTATGCGCAGACCTCGGAAATGCCGCAGCTGACGAGCTGAGAACCACCGGTGACAAAGCTAAGGAGTCAGGCGAGGATATTGTTGCTATTTTTGCCGGAATTCAAGGCGAAAAAGTCACTTTCAGCTGTGTTTGCGGTACCGATGCTGTCAAAAGCGGCGCACACGCCGGTAATATTGTGCGCGAAGTCGCAAAAATCGCGGGCGGCAGCGGCGGCGGAAAACCTGACAGTGCTATGGCTGGCGCAAAGGAAGTCACCAAAGTGAAGGAAGCCCTTGCAGCTGCTGAAAAAATCGTTTCAGAAATGATAAAATAAGAAAAAAGAATTAAGCATTCGAAAGGAGAAATATTATGGACTGCATTTTTT
Organism: Oscillospiraceae bacterium; assembly: GCA_031551635.1. Classification (GTDB taxonomy): domain Bacteria; phylum Bacillota; class Clostridia; order Oscillospirales; family Acutalibacteraceae; genus JAVBNH01. The sequence goes on from JAVBNH010000004.1 coordinate 74,427, forward strand.
GTAAAATCGTAAAAGGTGAAATACCCTCAAAAAAAGCTTTTGAGAGTGATACACTTCTTGCCTTTCACGACATAAACCCTGTCGCGCCTACCCATATTCTAATAATTCCTAAAGAGCATATTCAGTCAGCAAGCGATATAAACAGCGAAAACAGCTCTCTTGTCGCGAATATTTTTGAGACAGCAGCAAGGCTTGCGGGTGAATGCGGACTTCTCGAGGACGGCTATAGAATTGTCACAAATATCGGTAAAAACGGCGGACAGAGCGTGCCTCACCTGCATTTTCACCTTATTGGCGGGCGGCAGCTGCAATGGCCTTGATCAGGTTAAACAGGTTATCAGGTTTGCAAGTAAACAGGGTGACAGTGTTCAGGTTTATTCTTTGAGTAAAATATTTTTAATTAGTACCGATTGTTAATTTTTTAGCAGTCGGTTTTTTTATTTCATTTATCGCTATAATGCAGAATATGCCCATAAAGTATATTATTATATGTTTATATTCGCTATACAATTTAAATAAATTAAAGACAAAGACGGTGCTTAAATGGATATAGACTATTTAGATATTGGAAAAAGAATTAAGGTTAAAAGATTAAAGCTAAAGCTTTCACAAGAAAAACTTGCTGAAAAGGCCGATGTTTCCAATCAACATATCAGTCACATCGAAAACGGCACAACAAAGCTCGGATTGCCGACTTTGATTGCAATCTCGAATGCTTTAAACACCAGTGTTGATGAGCTTTTATGCGGAAGCATTAATCAATCCCACTACATCTACTCTCAGGAAATTCAAGATGAAATCAGCTCATGCAATGAAGATGAACTTCGTTTTTTACTAGGAATGATAAGAAATACAAAGCAACTCATAAAGGATAATAAAAAGAAAAAAGCGGAGGAATAAATGGAGAAATATTTTGATATTGAGATTGCCGGGTTGAAGCGCTCATTACCTGTTTGCAGGCTTAATGACAAGCTTTCAAT
>JAVBNH010000038.1:0-6048 GCA_031551635.1 Oscillospiraceae bacterium
TGTGTGATTTTTCATTCGCTGCTTTTTTTGTGCTGTTTTTACTTGGTTTTTTACTTTTCTGAAAATATTTTTTGCTTGGCTCCATGTTTTTATCTTTTTTCTTTTGGGGCAGTTTTTTTAGCTACTTTCGCAATCGGCTAAGTAATTTCCAAATGATAATAACATATCATATGCAACTTGTCAATGATTTATTTACAAATCATTAATTTTTTTTCGCTCTTACATTTGATTTTATAACTAAATACTAGGCTTCAAAGCCTCAGAAAAATTTCGAAAAACTTTAAAAAAGCTATTGACAAGCTTTTTGATGTGTGGTATGGTATAGCTGTGCTGTATGATACAGCACAGCTATACTGGATACTGGATACTGGATACTGGATACTGGATGCTGGATGCTGGATATTGGACAGTAGACATCCTGATGATCTGAAAGGAATGATTGCGATAAATATAATATTTGTCGACATGCAGAGCTCGACGCCTCTTTATTTGCAAATTATCGAGCAGGTCACATGGCTTATCTGCCAGGGTGTGCTGAAGCCGGGTCAACAGCTTCCGTCCATTCGCTCTCTGGCAAATGAGCTGGAGCTGAATGTCAATACCGTTAAGCGCGCGTTTTCGGAGCTTGAGGCTATGGGTGTGACCTATTCGCTGCCGGGAAGGGGTATTTTTATCTGCGAAAATCCGCTGGCAAACAACAAAATCAAGCAGGACGCCCTCAAGGAGATGAAGCTGGCGCTGAGCTCAGCCAAGTCACGCGGTCTCTCGAGAGATGATATTGTCAGACTGGCTGAGGAGGTTTTTAATGATGAAGAGGATAAAAAAACAAGAAGTTATACAGTATAAATATTGTTTATTACAATAATATTAAAGTTTCGACACAGATATTACAATATAATTAAGCTTTCCCATAATTGTTGACAAGTGTGAAATATGTTGTTAATGTTATATATTAGAAATAAAGATAGGTTTCAGAAAGGTTGAGAGTAAAAAATGATTGAGGTAAAAAACGTCACCAAGCGTTTCGATAAATTTACCGCTATCGATAATATTTCGTTTAAAATCGAAAGCGGCTCAGTTTATGGTCTCGCAGGCTATAACGGCGCGGGTAAAACAACGCTTATCAAGACAATAGCGGGTCTGTACCGCCCAGAGGAGGGCAAGGCGCTGCTGGATGGTGAGGTCGCGTATAACAGCGACAAGTCCCGCGAAAGGCTTTTTTTCGTGCCGGACGATATGTTTTTCCTGCCGGGTGCGACAATGCAGAAGATGGCGAAATTTTATAAGGGCTATTACCCGAATTTTTCCATGAAGATTTTCGACAACCTCACGGAGCTTTTTAAGCTCGATAAAAATAAACGCATGAGGGGCTTCTCGAAGGGTATGCAAAGGCAGGCGGAAATTATTTTCGCACTGTCCTCCCGCCCCAAAAATCTTCTTCTCGATGAATGCTTTGACGGGCTCGACCCGCAGAAGCGGAACCTGACAAAAAAGCTTTTCCTCGAGTATGTCGCCGAGAGCGAGTGCAGCGTGCTTGTCTCCTCGCATAACCTCTCCGAGCTCTCCGAGCTGTGCGACCACATCGGACTCATAAACGGCAAGACGCTCATTGTGAACACCGGGGTTGACGACGTCAGCCGCGACTACCGGAAGTTCAGAGTGGTTTTTAACGAAACCGCCGACGCTGAAAGCATCGCAGCTGTCCTTGAGGGTGTAAATTTCAGGGATTTTTCCATCGAAGGCAATATCGCAGCTTTTGTTGTGAACGGTGATATACCGGCGATTAAGACAAAAATCGAAACGCTTAACCCAAGCTTTATCGAGGAAATTCCTCTGCGGCTCGAAAATGTATTTATGTATGAAATGGAGGGTGAGAAATATGAGCTTTCTGAAATCTTCAACTAAGTCCTCGCTGCATGATATGAAATATTCCTTCCGCACCCTGTTGCCGGTGCCGATTTTCCTGTGCGCGTTTTTATTTTTTACTGTAACATTTTTTGGATATACAACCTTAAGGGAGATTACTCATTTTTCAGAAATGAAAATAAGTGACTTCAGATATATTTTCATATCGGTTGACTACAGCAGCACCGCAGACTCGCTGCTCATTCAGTTCGGACTGTATCTCGCGGGAATACTCGCCGCATTGATGGCTTTTAAGTTTGTAAACAACAAAAAGAGCACTAACCTTTTTCTTTCGCTGAATGTCACCAGGACAAAGCTTTTTACTAACAGATGCATAGCTTCACTGTCATATCTCGCCGCGGCGGTGCTGCTTCCAATGACGGTCAGCCTTATCATGAGCCTTCGGAAATTCGGCTTCAATTATTCGACAATAAACGCTTGGGTTTATCTGGTTTTCGGAATGTTCTCCTGTGTTTTTGTCTCCTTCGCGATTTCCGCGATAGCGATGTTCGCGTCCGGCAGTGCGTTTGAAGGTACGCTTTATTCCTTTATATTTATTGCTGCTCCGACTATGATTTTCGCGGGCTTCGAGTTTGTCTGCAGAACCCTGCTCGTAGGCTATCCTGCTGTGAGCACCTTTGTCAGCCATGTCAGTACCGATTATTTTTCGAGAAATGAGGGAATGTTTCTCAGAACCAACCTGCTCAATCCGCTTTTCTTCTTTGACAATATAGGAAAAAGCAACGCCATGACTAACGGTATCAGTAATTACGGCTCATATAAGACCGCCGATAAATTTGTCATGGGTTTTGACCAGATTTTACCCGTGGCTTTATGGTTTGCGATTGGCGTTGTTTGCCTTTTCTTCGCGAATTGGCTTCTCAACAGGCGCAAAGCGGAGAACGCTGGCAGCTTCGGTAAAAACAAGGTTTCGAGAACGATTGCAGTCTCTCTTGTTTCAATTTTTGTTTTTACGGTTGCTCTGAGTATTTTTGTCGATTACTCTCTTGTTACCGCAATGCTTATAGCCTCAGCTGCTGCTCTTATCTTTTATATTATTGTTGATTTGGTTATCCTGCGTGACCTCAGAGAGTTCGGCAGGGGGCTTATAAAGCTGCCGTTTATCGCTGCTTTTATCGCCGCGATGGTACTAATTCCCGCAACCGGCGGCTTCGGCTTCGAGGACAGAATTCCCGAGATTTCAGAGATTGATTACGTTATTTTTGACGGTCCGGTAACAGATAATTTATTTTTCTGGACCGGGCAGAATGTCCCGACTCGCTTTACCGGCGAGGGGGATAAAAAGCTTGCGGGTGATATTCATAAACAAATAATAGAAGCGTCCAGAAAGACTAAGTACAGCTATATGCATCATGATGGAAATATTTCCGCGGGCTCCTTTTTTACCCTGAGATACCAGCTCAAAAACGGCGGCAATATATCAAGAAGGTACACATATGCAAGCGATATAAACAGAGAAATCGTTTCAAATGTTCTCACAAGCAATTACTCGCAGGATATACTGACTAAGGCGCTCACTTTGAACGACACGGAAATAAGCGACAAATTTAACGCGCTGTATGAAGAATTTAAAGGCAAACAGGATATATATTACGGATACAGCAGAAACAGGACGCTCACGGATAAGGACTATGAGTATACTTTGTATACGGCTTTCAGTGCTTTCAGATATACTGAGAGCAACACAAGCTACTGCCATGTCAGCGATATCGAAGCTGTCTCCGCCGACCCTTATACTTATAATGAAAAGACCGGAGAGCAGATAAGAAATATCGTCGAAGGGAAAATTAATCTAAGCGAAAAGCTCAGCGCCGAAGAATTTGCCGAATTTAAAAAATGCATGCTCAATGACTATAAAAAAATCGGCTTTGATAAAATTTACAGTCCCGCAGCGGAAACCATCGGTCTTGTGATTTTCGGCTCAAATGATGAAAAGCTAAACGATATACAGTTTAGAGGTTATTATACAATCAGTATGTTTGAAGGCGCTCCAAATACATTTTTTCTGCCTGTAAGCGCCGACATGAGCGAAACAATGAGCTTCCTTAAGGCTCATGACATAAAAACACAGCCGACACTTGAGATAAAGAAACCGGTTTTCGCGGCATATTCAATGGTTGATGACATAAATTACCAGAATAAGTACTGGGATTTATTCTATATGCATTTTTCGGACCAACGATATGCTTTAACTAATGATAACAGTCCCGGACGTCCTCCGTATGCCAGCTCAATTTTTATAACAAACTTCGGCAAAGCCGCTGTGAACATGGATGTGCTTAAGACAGGCTATGCCGGAATAGGAATGACAATAATTGAGGATAAAGCGATGATTGACAAGCTTTACGCGAAAGTGCAGAGCTTCGGCTTAACCTCAGGCGACGGGTATTTCGTGCAGTTTGTCTACGACGACGGCACACTTATGAACTGCTTTGTAAGCTCTGATAAAATGCCGAAATAATCAGTTAACGCTGATTTATTCAGTGTAACAGCAGTAAATAAAATGGATTATAAGGCGAAGCCTTATCCTAAAGCCCTGTCTCCTGTCTCCTGAACCCTGACTCCTGTGAACGATGTAAACATCGTTCACATAGTAGTAACCATTATTTCCTTCCTCCATAGAATGTATTGAAGTTCCTGCGGCGGCGGTATTACCATGATTAATTCTCCTTTTCGGTTATTTGGTAAAGCTGGTTTTGCCTGATGCCGCCTGCCGCGGTGAACTATTCAAAATTCTATAGGAGGAAATTATTTTTATGTCTGAGAGAAACAACAGCGCAATTGACCCGTCTTGCAAAAAGATTAACGAAGCAATCTGCGTCGATGTTGACAGAGTTTATGATTCCTGCGCGGACAAAGACTGCCTTGCCGATTTGAGAGTATATTTTTCAGATTGCGAAGAGGCCGTTATTCAGAACGCGACAAGCATTAGATGCCGCGGCTGCGAGGTCTGCGACGTGCTTGTTGAAATCGAAAAAATTCCGTTCAACAAAGGCTTCTACAGCGTTGACCTGACATTTTTCTTCAGGGTGGCCATCGATGTTATCACCTGCCCCACAGCTCCGACTACAACAGTCTACGGCTGCAGCGTATTCTCCAAAAAGTGCATCCTTTACGGAAGCGAAGGCACAGTTAAGGAGTTCTCGTCTGAATACTGCCCGGACTGCGTAGACGAGCAGCTGCCCTGCGCGACTACCAACCCTGTCGCGAAGGTTCAGGTCGCCGACCCAATCTGTCTCGAGGCAAAACTTTGCCGTCCCTGCGACTGCTGCGACAATCTTGCAGACGCGTCCCACGGTATCCCCGGCAGAGTCAGAAACCTTTTCCAGGGCGAGTTCCGCTGCCCGAACCACGACAAGGCTGTCAAGGTCACTATCGGTCTTTTCAGCATAGTTCAGCTTTCACGCAAGGTTCAGATGCTCATACCCGCGTATGACTTCTGCATCCCGACAAAGGAATGCTGCAACGACATCAACGACAATCCCTGCGACGCTTTCAGAAAGATAAAGTTCCCCGTTGACGAGTTTTTCCCGCCAAACGAGAACAATGTCTGCGACTGCGAAATGGACAGCGACGACTTCAAAGAAAAAGGCTGCGGATGCAGATAAGGAATTAGGAATTAGGAGTTAGGAATTAGGAGTTTTTAGCTTTTCCGGTAAAAAAAGAGCGTCGGCTTGCGTCGGCGCTCAGTGTTTTTTGTGTGCCATTTGCGGGCGATAAAAATAATCCTCAAACATATAGAGAAATTCTAATGAGTCTGTTTGTTTAGCATAAGGAATTAGAAATTAGGAATTAGGAATTAGGGATTAGGGATTAGGTATTAGGTATTAGGTATTAGGTATTGGGAGTTTTTAGCTTTTCCGTTAAAAAAAGAGCGTCGGCTTGCGTCGGCGCTCAGTGTTTTTTGTGTGCCATTTGCGGGCGATAAAAATAATCCTCAAACATATAGAGAAATTCTAATGAGTATGTTTGTTTAGCATAAGGAATTAGGGATTAGGGATTAGGTATTAGGTATTAGGTATTGGGAGTTTTTAGCTTTTCCGTTAAAAAAAGAGCGTCGGCTTTCGTCGGCGCTCAGGTTTTTATAATGCATATTTCATCTTTACTCATCCCTGACCCCTA
>JAVBNH010000025.1:0-38272 GCA_031551635.1 Oscillospiraceae bacterium
AAATAAAAAGACCGCAAAAGAGCGGTCTAGTTGGTGCGAGAGACGGGACTAAAACTATGCGATAAGCGCGCAGCAGCTTATCGAGCTTGCTTAAATAAATAAATAAAAAGACCGCAAAAAAGCGGTCTAGTTGGTGCGAGAGACGGGACTTGAACAATGCGATAAGCGCGTAGCAGCTTGTCGAGTTTGCTAAAATAAATAAAAAGACCGCAAAAGAGCGGTCTAGTTGGTGCGAGAGACGGGACTAAAACTATGCGATAAGCGCGCAGCAGCTTATCGAGCTTGCTTAAATAAATAAATAAAAAGACCGCAAAAGAGCGGTCTAGTTGGTGCGAGAGACGGGACTTGAACTATGCGATAAGCGCATAGCAGCTTATCGAGTTTGCTAAAAAAAAATAAAAAGACCGCAAAAGAGCGGTCTAGTTGGTGCGAGAGACGGGACTTGAACCCGTACGTGATTAACACACGCCCCTCAAACGTGCGCGTCTGCCGATTCCGCCACTCTCGCAACGCTGTTTATTATAGCAGAGCATTGCGCGGTTGTCAAGCGTTTTTTCAATGTTTCGGATATTATTTTTTGATTTGATTTTGATGAAATAATATATTAATACAGAAACATGCCGGAAAGAATACTGAACTTTACAGTGTCCTTTCCGGCAACAACGCAATATGCAATTAACCCTGTCTTTTTTTCTTTACCGACATATAAACGAAAACCGCTACAATCAAAACCGCAACAACTGCCAATGCAACATAAAGACCGGTGTTGCCGCTGTCTTTTTCACCGTCGGAGCTTGTCGGAGTAGAAATTTTGAGGTCGTTCCATAAGCTGTCCATCAGTTTTCTTGTTTCTGTGGGCAAATCATGGAAATACTGAACCGGAACCATATCCGCCTGCGCGGGATAGAGCAGTTCGTCATCCTTGAAGCTGTAGTCCTCATTTTCGCGAACAGCCATATTGGGGCTTGAGTAACAGATGTATTCCGCGTTTTCAAGAGCGATTTCAGGCTCCAGCAGGAAATTAATGTATAATTCTGCTGCTTCCTTGTTTTGAGTAGTATTCGGAATGCATACTGAATCAACGAAAATATTTGTGCCTTCCTTCGGGTAAGCAAACCCAAGGTCGGGATTTGTGTCAAGCATTGTATAATAATCACCGGCATAATAAGGAACAAGTGAGGCTTCTCCGCTCTCCATCTTGTCAAAGACTTCGTCCATAACATAGGTTTGCAATAGCGGCTTTTGCTCCTTAAGCTTATCAAAGGCGGCGTTCCAGTCATCAGTGTTTGTGGTGTTTACATCCTGCCCGAGGAAGAACTGAGCTATGCCAAAGCAGTCTCGCGGATTGTTTATACCGAGAATCTTGCCCTTGTATTGAGCGTCCCACATAACTGCCCAGCTGTCAGGAGCTTCCTTGACAACCTTCGTGTTATAAATCAAGCCGACCATTCCAGCCATATAAGGTACTGAATACTCATTTAAAGCGTCAAAATATAAATTTTTGTATTCCGGCGCGATATATTTATAGTTCGGGATGTTCGAAAAATCAAGCTTTTTCAACAGATTCTCGTTGACCATTCTCTCAATCATGTAGTCAGAGGGGATTATTATGTCATAATTCGCACCGCCGGCAGCAACCTTTGTGTGCATTTCTTCGTTTGTAGCATAGGTATCATAGACGACCTGAATGCCGTATTTGTCATAGAATGCCTTATTGACATCCATCGAATCATCGCCGCCGTCAGCAATATATTCGCCCCAGTTATAAACATTCAGCTTAGTGCCTTTTAAATGGGAATAATCCTTTTCTGAAGCGTCGTCCGCGACAACATCAAGGTCATTCGCGTTGGCAGAAGTCGTGCTATCGCTCGCAGCGAGGATAACAGGGGAGGTGCCGTCGTCCTGTGGCTGTGCGTCAGGCGCAAGAACCGCGGCAGCGGGCAAAACAGCGGAAATCACGATAACAAAAGCGATAAAAACGGAGAAAACTTTTTTCATTATTTATAAACATTCCTTTCTTATAACGGTTTATATAGTTACCGTTCATAAACAAATTAGTGTTTGCCGCTCTTAATGAGCTTGTTTGTCTTTTTATCGGCTCTGGACTGAGAAAAGTTTATGAGCAGAAGTAAAACGAGTATCACGATAAAAATTATTGTCGACAAGGCATATATATCGGGGGTTACACGCTTTTTCGTCATTGAAAATATCCTTATCGGGAGCGTTGCGGAGGAGGGACCGGAAACAAAGTGACTGATGATAAAATCGTCAAGTGACAATGTGAAAGCCATAATCATTCCTGTCATGATTCCCGGAACAATTGAAGGCAGTACAACCTTGAAAAATGATTGAGCGGGAGTGCAGCCCAAGTCCATCGCCGCCTCAGAAAGATGCGTGTCTGTTTGTCGAAGCTTCGGCAGGATTGAGAGAATTACATATGGCAGATTAAATGTGATATGCGCAATAAGGAGGGTTCCGAAGCCAAGTATTCCGCTTATCCCGAGCATTCTCCCGATGAAAATAAACAGAAACATCATCGAGATACCCGTTACAATTTCGGGGTTCATCATCGGTATATTAGTCGCGTTCATAATAGCGGTTTTAGTCCACTTTTTTCTGAAATTATCAATACCGACAGCTGCAATAGTTCCCAGCACTGTTGCGATAATCGAGGATAAAACAGCAATTATCAAAGTGTTTTTCAACGCCGCAAGCGTTACCTGATCCTTTAAAAGCTCGCCGTACCACTTAAAAGAAAAACCGACCATTTTTGAAGAGGAACTTGTGCTGTTAAAGGAAAAAACCATAAGCACGGCAATCGGGGCATATAGAAACAGAAAAACTAAGCCTGTATAAAACTTTGAGGTAACCGACATTTTCATACAACAATCCTCCCCGAAGAATCCTCGTCAGAAAATTTATTCATCACAAACATGCAAATCAGAATCATTATCATCAAAACTAGCGATAGTGACGCGCCGAGATTGAAGTTATTGGAGGATTGGAATTGTCCTTCAATGATGTCGCCGATTAACTTTGTGCTGGGTCCTCCGAGCTTTTCAGAGATATAAAAAGTGCTGACCGAGGGCACAAAAACCATTGTCAGTCCTGAGACTACGCCGGGAATGCTCAGGGGAAAAATGACCTTTGACAGGCTGTGAAGGCGGTTTCCTCCGAGGTCAGAGCAGGCTTCAATAAGTGATTTATCGAGCTTTTCGAGCACTGAATAAATCGGCAAAATCATATAGGGCAGGAAATTATAAACCATTCCGAGTACAACAGCGCCCCGCGTGTTTATCATATGAAAATTCGGCAGACCGATTTTTGAAAGCACCGAGTTGATTATGCCCGTATCCTCAAGCAGCGTCATCCATGCGTAGGTTCTGATAAGAAAATTCATCCACATCGGAAGCATTACAAGCATTATAAGAGTTCGCTGGGTGTTCGCGGAGGCTTGAGAGATGAAGTAAGCGATGGGGTAGGCTATAATCAGGCAGATAATCGTGGCAAGGATTCCCAGCCAGATTGAAAGCAGAAAGGTGTCGCGGTATTTAGCGAGCCCGGTTATATTATCAAGGCTGAAGCTACCTGCCGCGTCCGTGAAGGCGTAATACGCGACAAGGAAAAGGGGAATGAGTATAAAAATCATTGTCCAGACGAGATGCGGAGCGGAAATCAGCCTCACAGCCAATTTGGATTTAAGTCTCAAAATATAACCTCCTTTACGGAAAATATAGAAAGTAATTTAAATATTATTCGGCGGTTTCATTATCAACACCGGAATTTATATCAGACAGTCCGTCAAATTCGTCGCTGAAGGATGAATAATCACCGAACATTCCGGAATAGGCGGATTTTCTCATTATATGAATAGCGTCAGGTTCAATAAAAAGTCCGATTTTATCCCCGACTTCCTGAGCATCGGTTGTTTGAATCATCCACTTAAAGCCTTTAATGTCAACGATAATTTCATAATGTACACCCTTAAAGGTGATGGAAGTGACCTCGCCGGAAATCATACCTTTCTCAACCGGTACAACATCAACATCCTCAGGGCGAACAACAACGTCGACCGCCTCATTGACGCCAAAACCCTTGTCAAGACATTTGAACGAGTGCCCCGCCATTTCAACAAAAAAGTCAGCCCTCATCCTGCCGTCAACAATATTGCTTTCACCGATAAAATCAGCGACAAATGCGTTTTTCGGTTCGTTATAAATCCCGACGGGAGTGCCGATTTGCTGGATTTCGCCGCCGTCCATTACAACTATTGTATCGGACATAGACAAGGCTTCCTCCTGGTCATGAGTGACATAAATAAAGGTTATGCCCAGGCGCTGCTGAATATTTTTCAGCTCGATCTGCATATCCTTGCGCAGCTTTAAATCAAGAGCGCCGAGGGGTTCGTCAAGAAGAAGTACCCGCGGGCGTATGGCAAGAGCGCGGGCTATCGCAACACGCTGCTGCTGACCGCCGGAAAGAGAATTAACATTACGGCGGTTAAAGCCCTTGAGATTAACAAGCTCGAGCATTTCCTCAACCGTAGCGCGCAGCTCGCTTTCCTTAACTTTTTTAAGGCGTAAACCGAATGCGACATTTTCATAGACATTGAGGTGAGGAAATAAAGCGTAACGCTGAAAAATGGTGTTAACCTGCCTCTTGTGCGGCGGTACACCATTTATTTTTTTATTCTCAAAAATGACATCACCGCTGTCGGGCTCTAAGAAACCGGCGATTATTCTCAGCGTCGTCGTCTTTCCGCAGCCGGAAGGTCCGAGAAGGGTAATAAACTCCTTGTCCCTGATGTAAAGATTGATGTTTTTTAATATCGGCTCACCGTCAAAGGCAATCGATATGTTTTTTAAATCAATAATAACGTTTTCTTCCAATTATGCAGCCCCCTTCATAATTATATTCAAAAAATAATATATCATACAAAAATAAACATAAAACTACGTCAACCAGTTTTTAGCAACCAGGATTTAGTACCCAGCATCTAGAATAATATCTTGAAATCCTTCAAATGTCAACATATTTTTGCAAAATCCTTGAAAAAATTAATATTTCACTAGTGAAATTATATGAATGCTCTGATTTCCTCTGTTTATCTCGCAAATACTCGCGTTATCTCATCTTGTACGCAATATTAAATAATGGAAACAAAATGGAAAAATAAAAGACCGCTCACCAAAAAAGACGAGCGGTAAGGTTAAACGCATTAGTTAATCCGCTGGCACTAATAAACATCCAGCGTCCAGCATCCAGCGTCCAGCATCTAGTTATCGTATACGCTGACCTTTTTGCGGTCCTTGCCGTAACGCTCAAATCTGACAGTTCCGTTAATCAGAGCGAATAAAGTATCGTCAGAGCCCCTGCCGACATTGTTGCCGGGATGGATTTTTGTGCCTCTCTGGCGGACGATTATAGTGCCCGCATTGATAGTCTGCCCGTCGGCACGCTTAACGCCGAGTCTCTTAGATTCGGAATCGCGCCCGTTACGGGTTGAGCCCATTCCTTTTTTATGTGCAAATAACTGAATATTAATATTAATCATAATCAAACTAAACCTTTCTTTACATCGATTTTTAAATAAAGCGGATACTGCTCACAAAGAGAGCTCAGAAAAAGCTGAAGTCCATTAATCAGATTCTCCGCTTCAGTGTTTTCGCTTTTTAATATTAATGAAATGTATCCGTCGTCCGTTTCGATTTCGGCATTGACTTTCAAGATTTCGCTAATAGTGTTGGCGGTCATTATCGTAACAGAAGAAACCGAAGCGCAAACTATGTCGAAGCCTTCCTCGTCATAACCGGCGTGCCCTTTGACAGTGAAGCCGCAGAGGTTATTATTACGGACATGAAATACCGCGTTAATCATTATGCTTTGATAGAAGCGATTTCAACCTTTGTATACTGCTGCCTGTGACCAAGCTTACGCTTCTCGTTTTTCTTTGCTTTATAAGTCAAAACAGTGATTTTTTTGGCTTTGCCGTTTTTGATAGCAGTGCCCTTAACAATTGCGCCAGAGAGATAGGGAGCGCCGACCTGAATGCCATTGTCGTTGCAAACCGCTACGATTTTGTCAAAATTAATTTCGCTTCCGGCTTCCACCTCAAGCTTTTCGATGTAAATAACATCGCCTTCGTTGACCTTGTACTGTTTTCCGCCTGTTTCGATAATCGCGTACATTTTTCTCACACTTTCCTTTTCTTCAAAAGGTATAAGGCGTGTTTGAAAGCAGACAGTGCTGATGATTCATTCATCACAAAATACCTTCCGTTAATTCAGTCTCGCTACAAAAGGGCAGGAAATATCCGTTTTTGACTTGAAAGCAGTCAGAAAATGACAGATTTCAGTCGCCCTCAATATGCGGCTTGCCTATTTTAGCACTATCTTTCCGCGTTGTCAAGGTTTTTTTTAATATCTGCAAAAAATTTGCGTTATTATGCAAAAATGAACTAATCGACTATTTTATAGCTGCACTCCCACATCAGTCCACGCTCATATATGTATTCAAGTTGCGTGTCGGTTTTTTCAATAAAATAACTGTTGCCGATAAAGTTCTCAAGGAATCCGTAAATTATATTGCCTGATTCTGTTTTTCCCTTTGCAATGAGTTTGAGTTTCAATCCGGAGCTGCCCGGATATTCTTTTACACATCTCTCATATTTATGATTTTTAAATATGAAAGTGTTATCAGTTTCATTTATTGAAATATTCGGCAGAAGTAGTAAATGTGTCGCGTAAATTTCAACCGGTAACGATATTAAACCTGAAACAAGCAGCAGAATCAAAGCGTTATTTATTCTGTCCTTGCCGAACTTTTTGCGTCTGAAAATCAATTGAAAAAGCATATAAGGAAACAGCAGCGCCATTGCAAGCATAAATAGGGCGGCAATTATAAAAAGTCCAATAATCATAATTCAAAGTCCTTTTATTAATTATTAGCAATTTCTCTGAGCATATTATACGGCAATTTTATTAATAAATCAAGAATTTAATTTAAGCATTTTACCAAATTTACAGTACTTGCATTTAATTTGCCTGAAAGTTCTTTACTTTTGTCTTTTTTTGTTATATTATGATAAGATAAACTGTTGTATATGGAGTGTATCTGATTTTTGGAGAAAAAAACAAATAATACTGCACAATCGGAATATACTAACTCCGATATGCAAAAATATATAGAGCTGACTGCTTCAATTCTTAGTACGCGGTATGGCGGCGAGGGTCCCCGGGCTTTTTTGCATACCTACGGCTGCCAGGGAAATGTCGCGGATTCTGAACGCATAAAAGGGTTGCTGCGGGAAATGGGTTATGATTTTTGCGACCGTCCCGAGGAAGCCGACCTTGTCCTTTTCAATACCTGCGCCGTGCGCGAGCATGCAGAGGACAGGGTTTATGGAAATATCGGCGCGCTAAAGCCCATCAAGGCGTTGAAGCCCGATATGATAATAGCCGTCTGCGGCTGCATGATGCAGCAGGAGCATGTTGAGAAGCGAATTCGCGAAAGCTTTTCATTCGTGAATCTCGTTTTCGGAACCTTTGCTGTCGTAAAACTGCCTGAGCTGCTTTTCCGCGTGCTTTCAAGCGGAAAAAGAGTTTTTGAAACCACACAAAGCGACTCAAAGGAGATAGCCGAAGGCTTACCCATTGTCAGAGACAGGCAATTCAAGGGCTGGCTGCCGATTATGTACGGCTGTGACAATTTTTGCAGCTATTGTGTCGTTCCCTATGTCAGGGGACGCGAGAGAAGCCGCAAACCCGAGGAGGTTCTGCGTGAAGCAAGGTCGCTTATTGAAAGCGGCGCGAAGGATATAACCCTGCTTGGACAGAATGTCAATTCTTACGGTAAAAATCTTGAGGAAAGCATTAATTTTTCGGCGCTACTCAGGGAAATTTCCTCTATACCCGGGGATTTTATATTACGCTTTATGACCTCCCACCCTAAGGATTGCTCGCAGGAACTTCTTGAAACAATGGCCTCCAGCGAAAAAATCGCGAAGCATCTGCACCTGCCGTTTCAATCGGGAAGCAATAGGATTTTGTCAATGATGAACAGGGGATATACAAGAGAAAAATATATCTCATTAATCGAATACGCGCGGGAAATCATGCCCGATTTATCGGTGACAAGCGACATTATCGTCGGTTTCCCCGGCGAAACCTATGATGATTTCCGCGAAACATTGTCACTGGTTGAGGAATTGAAATTCACCTCACTTTTTACCTTTATCTTCTCAAAAAGAACCGGTACAAAAGCGGCTGCAATGGATGATGTTATTCCCTACAGCGAAAAATCCAAATGGTTTAAGGAGCTGACAGATTTACAGGAGACTGTTGCGTCTGAACGCTCAAAGGCTATGAACGGCAAGGTTTTCAGGGTTCTTATTGAGGAACTTGAGCAGTCAAAGGGATTGCTGAGCGGCAGGACAGAGGGGAATGTCAGCATCTTATTCGAGGGTGATGAATCTCTTATAGGCACCTTTCAAAAAATACGTGTGACAAGACCAAAAAATTGGATATTATACGGCGAAATCGAATAAAAGATTAGCGGTAATATTTTATAAAAAAACGGCGTAAAACGCCGCTGAAGGAGAAAGTAATGGATATTATTAAATTGGCGAGAGAATTAGGCGCGGAAATTCAAAAAGATGAGCGGTTTATAGCGCTTTCACAGGCAAGAGCAGCTAATGAAGCTGACGACGCACTGACAGCGCTTATCGGAAAAATAAATCTTATTCAGATGTCGTATCAGACTGAGTCCGAAAAAGAGAACCCCGATAACTCAAAGCTTGAGGTTTATGATAATGAGTTCAGGGAAGTCTATGGCGAGCTGATGCTTAACAAAAACATGCAGAAATACGAAGCGGCAAGGCATGAAGTCGACTCCTTGATGAACTATATTGTTCAGCTTCTCTCGCTTTGCGTTAACGGTGAAGACCCGGCGACTTGTGAGCCGGAGCAGCATGACCATGACTGCGGCGGCGAGTGCGGGGGCTGCTCAGGCTGCCACTAAACAGGTTGACAGGGAATCAGGTTGACAGGGATTATATACTGCAGGTAACAATAGTGAATGGAGTTGGTTTTTTGAAAACGCTTAAAAAGGTTGTGGTTAGTTTGGTTATTGTGCTTTGTTTTGTCGCGGTTTCAGCCGGGCTCCTTTATTTTGTCGTTACCCGTGACAGCAATGACGCGGTTATGAGTTATAATACTACAAATGAATATATTACTCCGCCGGGAGAGGCGCTGGTTTCGGCGCACCGCTCCGGCGGAGGTATCTTCCCAGAAAACACCCTTATGGCTCTTGAGGACTGCGTTAACAGCAGCACCTTCAAGACGGATATTTTTGAGTTCGACTTGCACCTGACAAAGGACGGCGTGTTGATTTTGCTTCATGACGATACCTTTGACAGAACCAGTGACGCTGTTGAGCATTTTGGTAAAACGGAAATTAAACCCGCGGATTATACCTACGATGAGCTGCGGGAGCTCAACATGGGCGAGAATTTTAAAACTGAGGACGGCGGTATGCCTTATAAAGGGCTCAGGGGCGCGGACATTCCTCAGAACCTACGTGTAATAAAGGTTGAAGATGTTTTTACATATCTCGAAAGCCACAAAAAATACGCCTATGTGATTGAAATCAAGGACGGAAACGACCGCGGCGAAAGAGCGACAGACGAACTGTACAGAATTATCACTGAAAAAGGTTTGCTGAAGCAGGTTTTCGCAGCCAGCTTCAAACCGAATGTCAACGATTATCAGGAGATAAAATATCCGGATATGCTTCGTTCAGCCGGCATTTTTGAGGTTGTTAAAATTTATATTTATTCCATGCTGAACCTTGACGCTCCGAAGGGTACTTTTAAGTTCGACGCGCTTCAGATTCCTTGGGATAATTATGTTATAAACCTCGGAACAACAAAATTTATAAATTATGCGCACAAAAATAACATTGCGGTTCAGTATTGGACAATAAACGATGAGGCGAGAATCAAAGTCTTGAACGACAGAGGGGCGGACGCGATTATCACGGATTATCCCGACAGGGCTTACAGTATTATTCATTCTGGTTCGGAAACAACATCGGCTGTATCGTAAAATTACTTTTTATTTTTCGCTACTCATTATAGTATATACACATCTTAAAACAACGCTGATTTCGTTTACATATAATGTAAAGCCATAACCGGAATTTTCTGTTTCCTCAAAATGGTTGTCGGCATATGTCTCCATGTCAGCGATGCGTAAATTTTCTTTGACTTCGTCAACCTTTTCCGGCTCAAAGCCGCAAAAGGCTTTTGTCAATGTGTCAAAAAAAGGCAAAAAACTATCTTGAAATTCCTGATTGTTCCACTTATCCTTGTCAAGTGTCAGCGAAAAGGCTTCAATCCTGCTGCTTTTGTCTGTCTTTAACGAAAGCAGACAATCGTCAGGCTTTGTCAGAGAATAAAAAATATACTGCCTGTCATTGTCGAAAATTATACTTTCCGCGTGAATTATGTAAGCTTCGTTTTCCTGCGCGAGCCGCAAGGAAAGCTCGTCACGTTCGATAAATCTTTCCTTAGTGCAGGAGTTCAGTGTCAGTATAACTAAAAACACCGAAATTAACGATAAGATTTTTTTATTTTTCATGCTGTTTATCCTTCCTTTCATTTTTTATTTGATTAGCGAAATAACCGGCATGTCTTATTTATTAATATGCAATATCTTTCCTGTTTATCGCTCAAATTCATAAAAATTTAATAAAGCTGAAATGTTGAGGAATATAATTTATTATATAATGAAGTGATGAATAATTAATTTTAATATATTATTCTTTATTTTGGGAGTTGAAAGTGTGAAAAAATCCATGAAAAAATGGAAGCTTGCTCTTATAATTGTTATTGTGCTTTCTTTAGGCGGAGGTGTTGTCTGGTTCGGAATATGGAACGACAGCCGAAAAATGCCTGAGGTCTACCTGACCGGCGTGACCCGCGCCGATGTAAATAAAACATATTCCACTTCCGCGCCTGCTCAGGCGAGCAGTAAATCAATTTTTTACTGTCTTGAGGGCGTTAAGGTGAATGAGGTCAAGGTTGCTGTCGGAAAAGAGGTCAAAGCCGGAGATTTGCTTGCAACCTTTGATGTTGCTCCGCTTCAGGAGGAGTATAACCGCATTCAACAAAAGACCATTGACGCTAAAGCCGCAAACTCTAATGCTATAATCGCTGCTCAGGAGGCTGAGGCTCAGCTTCCGGTTGTCGAGGCGGAAATTAAAACATATGAGAAAAAGGTTGCCGACGCAGCAGCTGCTTCAGGCAACAGCACATCGACTACCTCTGCCCCTGTTGCTTCTGACGCGGGCGGCATAATGGAGTATATCGGAAATATTTTCGGCGACAGCGCTATCGGAGACCTTGTTAATTCTCTTATAGGCGCAGGCTCCTCCGTTACACAGATTAATGATATTATCAAGGGTCTGAATTCTCTTACAGGTCTTGCGGGTGTTGATATTTCGAAGATTCTCGGCACTAGCATGGACGGCTTTTCAGACCAGTCAAAGCTTATAGAGCTTCAAGTTAAAAAAGCAGTATATAAGGGGCAGATGTCCGCTGATTATCTTCAGTCAGTGAAGGATGCAGCCCTAAAAGCTGAAAACACCGAAAAAGAATATTATGACAAACTCAAAATCCTTTCAAGCGGCTGGAAGGC
The DNA here is from genome assembly GCA_031551635.1 of Oscillospiraceae bacterium. Classification (GTDB taxonomy): domain Bacteria; phylum Bacillota; class Clostridia; order Oscillospirales; family Acutalibacteraceae; genus JAVBNH01. Next base: position 11,697 of record JAVBNH010000025.1, read on the forward strand.
CACAGAGCCGGGTATAGTAACTGAGGTTAATATTACCCCGGGCAAAGCTTTTACACTGAAAAAAGCTTCCTCCTCCGCTTCTGCCTCTCTCGATATGTCTTCAATTACGAGCATGCTTCAGGGCGGCGGAGTTGATCAGGAGCTGATTAACACTCTGATTTCGATGTTTATGAATAATTCATCAAGCTCGGATTCCGCTCCGGACGCGGGCATTATCATTGAGAATTATGATGAATTTTTGTGCAAAATATCGCTAGGCAAATATGATTTTCAGGATGTCAAGGTCGGTCAGCAGGTCGTTATTTCTTCCCTAGATAATAAATATTCTGGTGAAGTTAAATTTATCGGAGCAACGGCAACGCCTTCCTCATCTCTTGACGTGTCCAATCTGCTCACTCAGATAACCGGCGGAATGGGCGGCGGTTCTTCGAATGCAGCCGAGTGTATTATTTCAATAAAAAATCCGGACAGCGGCATTACAATTGGCTTTGACGTTGACATAAGCATTATAACAGATAAGGCTCAGAATGCTTTGGTTGTACCGGTTGAAGCCGTCAGACTTGCGGAAGGGCAGACATTTGTCTATACTTACAATTCAAAAACAAAAACAGTGTCCCGCAAAAATGTAAAAACAGGAATTTCTGATGATACAAAAACCGTTATACTTGAGGGGCTTAATGAGGGTGAGGTTGTTGTCCGTTCACATTCCGGCTCAACAACAAATATGTATGACGGTGTAAAAGCTAAAGTAGCAGAAACCACAACTGCGTCCAAACAATAATTCCTGTTATATATTTATTTCATACTCTTTGTTAGTACCTTAATGAGCTGAAAGCTTAACAAAAAGCAAGTTCTGGGTTGTGGGTTTGGCTTGCCAAGCCCATATAAGTTGGAAAGGGCATGTATTTTATTGAATATAAACGACAACATAAGAATCGCACTTTTCAGTATAAAAACTAATTTAATGCGTTCACTGCTTACTATGCTCGGAATCATTATCGGTGTTGCTTCTGTCATCACTATTATCACAGTCGGTGACGGTGGAAGAAACTATATCATCGGTATGATTCAGGATATGGGTGGCTCTTCTATTGTCACTATCACTGTCGATGTTGCGGCTACCGCGAGCGACTATATGACCCCGGAGGATATTGCTGCAATCAGGGAAATTCCCGAAATCAGTTATATTTCTCCCGCGATTATTCAAATGGGCGGTTTTGAAACAAAAAGCGCCTCAGGTATTTGCATGACTATCGGCGGCTATACCGATATGCCGAATATTATGAGCACAGCTCCGAAATACGGGCGTTTTTATAATCAGCAGGAGTATTTGACCGGCGCAGCAGTCGGTGTTATAGACACCGGCGGAGCTATGGCTATTTTCGGTACTGAAAATCCTGTCGGTGAAGTTGTTCCCTACAGCTTTGAAGGGAAGATGTACAATATAAAAATAATCGGCGTGATGGACTTGCTTGGTCTTTTCGGGGGAAATACAGAACAGATGATGTCTATGACCGCGAGCTTCAGAGCGACCTCAACCCTCAGAACCTGTTCTTTGATGGTTCCCGCCAGCTTTTCGGCGAGGATTTCGGATTCCTCTGAGAGATACGATTCACTTTACCTCACCGCTGAAGATGAAAACCGCATTGATGCCGCCGGAGAAGCCGCTTTAGCGAAGCTTCAGGCAAGGCATAACAATCAAGACAGGGATGTATACATAAAGACAAATCTGGCGCAGTTCGTTGACCTGATAGATACTGTTATCAGAGTCTTTACAATATTTATCGCCGCTGTCAGTGCGATTTCTCTAATAGTCGGCGGTATCGGAGTTATGAATATCATGCTGGTTTCCGTTACCGAACGAACGCGCGAGATAGGCATCAGAAAGGCAGTCGGAGCGCGCACTAAGGTTGTATTGATGCAATTTTTGACCGAATCCATAGTTATCTGTTTTATAGGCGGTACTATCGGACTGATAATCGGAGTTACAATTTCTTTTGTGGTTTCTGCGGTCATGGGTGTTCCTCTCGCGGTTGAGCTGTGGACTATTGTTCTCGCTGTGGGCTTCGCGACAGCTATCGGATTGTTTTTCGGGATTTACCCCGCAAAAAGGGCAGCCGATTTACCGCCGATTGAAGCGCTGCGAAAAGAATAATTTCCAATCGGCTATTATATGTTTTATGCGTTGGTTAATCATTGTTAAAAGTTAGAAAAGACTGCAAAGCGCGGTCTTTTTTTTCGGATATTTGTTTTGTGTCAAGTTTGTGACATAATAAGTTTATAATCATTACTGTATATACTTCTCATTATAATTATTGCTTAAACAGGAATACTATATGCTTGCGTACACTGATGAAATATGCTAGAATAAAAAGCTATAAAGCTGAAAAAAAATGAAATATTTGAATAGCTATCAAGGACAAGAGGTGCTTTTTTTGAAATTTATCAAAAATATTAATAAAAAAAATATCAAAAAATATTTTGCTGTTTTCTTGGCGGCTTTAACTGTTTGGCTGTCGTTAAATCTGGCTCCGTCGTCGCTAACGGGGCTTAGCGGAGAAACGAAAAAAATCACAGTAAGCCAAAGCCTTATTGATGCTGGACTAAGTGTTTTCGTCAGTGGAGCAGGAGTTGAAAAGGAAAGCAACACTGTTTATGTTGCGGAAGTCGGCACCAGTGTTACGATTGCCGCAATAAATGAGAGTGCACAGTTCCTGAGCTGGAATGTTTCCGGCGCGACAGTAGCTGCCGCGGTAAACTCATATACAACAATAAACAGCATGCCTTCTAATGATGTTACCCTTAACGCGAATGTAGCCGCCGCGACAACGGGTACAACTCTAAGCACTGCCTATGTGCTTGATGAATTTGACGACTTTTATGCTCTTCAGGAAATAATTGCCCGCGCGACAATAACGGATGCCGATGCACCGAAATATAACGAATATCTTTCAAAATTCGGACTGTCCTGCACAAAGGCGTCTGACTATGTCGCGCCTCGCCAAAAGCTGCAGATAGGTCACTTTGTAGTCACAACCACAGTCTCACTGTCGCCTCCGGCTAAGGAGGACAATACCCCTAGCGATAAAATTTTCACGGGTATCGGCGGTACGAACACTGCTGCAACCTCCTTTCAGGGGGTTATTGACGGAAGAAATAACGCGGTAGTTATCAACATGAACTACATAAATTCCGCTGCGACAACTCACCAGTATACCGGGCTTTTCGGTGCGGTCCCGGCTTATTCGCATGCGGTAGTTAACGGTGCGCCTAAGCCTCCGATTGTTCTGCGAAACTTGAATGTGATGGGCAGTATTCTGTCTGAAGTTAACTTCAATAATCTGGCTTATAATAATTATATCGGCGGTATTTCAGGAATTCTGAATACTAATATTGTAATGTATAATTGCAAATCAGAAATAAACATCTCCGCAAAGGCTACTTATCAAACAGCCTCGGCTTCGAAATGCCTTTATCTCGGCGGTTTGGTGGGTTATCTCAGTGCTCCTATTGCGCATATGAGCAATAACAGATACAACGTTAACAATCTCACCTTGTCCGGTGAGACTAGCTCAGTCGCATATGTCGGCGGCTGCTTTGGCATGGTCAACAATACCTATGTTCTGGACGCGAGAGCAAATCTCAATAACTGTAACCTCAGCGCTGTTTCGACAAACAAAACCGCCGCAACATCTTCTGCTCATGCCGGAGGTATTGTCGGACATTTTAATGGTGGCGCAAAGCTTGAAAATTGTTTTACTGCCTCAAAAACGGGTTTTACCGTCAACGCGACAACCGACGGTACCACGACAGCATATACCGCCTGCAGCGGCGGAATCGCCGGGTTGATTACCGGAACACCTGAGCTTGCGAATAATAATGTCAGCTCTAACGCGCCTGCTGCTGATACCGAGAGCAAGGGCTATATCCTTTGCCGTGACCTGACCTCTTCAACTGTTTCAACAGTTTACGCGGGCGGTCTTTACGGCAGATTCGCAACTGCGCTTGTCAAGCTCGCAGGTGTCAGAGGTTCACTTAACGCATCAGATTCAAATGATTGCTTCAACGGACGCATCGAAGCTTCAACCCTTATCAACGGCAAAACAATTTCATATACCGGCGGAATTGTGGGCTACGGCAATTTTACAACAATCCCCGCAAATGAAAGCTATTCCTTTAATCTTTCGGATGTCGCGGTGAAAAATATTCAGAAAAACACAACAACCGGTGTTTGTACCTCATATGTCGGTGGTCTTGCTGGCGGTTTGCCGTCAAATTCGGCTCTAAACAATATAACCATCTACGGCAATAATGCAAATATCGAAACGCAAAGAGAATCCGGCGCTTCCGGTAATACTTCCGCCATTCAAGTGGGAGGATTGGTTGGCTATAAGAGTGGCGGAGCAACTAATAACTGTAAAATTTTGTTGACAAACAGCAAGATTCAAATAAATCAGGATTCATATCTTTCAACCTCCGGAAACTGCATGGTCGGCGGTTTTATAGGATATTCGGATGCTACTTCAACTGTTACAAACTGCCTGATTGCAGGTCCGTATAACTCCGCAAGAGATGAATACAGCGGCTCGACATCGCTGATAAATTGTGTTATTAATACTAAGCCGGGAGCTCATGGCGTATCTGACGGCTATGTAGGCAGCATTGTCGGAAAAGCTAATTCAAATTCACATATCACAAACTCTCATTATTTAGGGAGCAATTCAAGTGGAAATGACGGCATTGTACTGCATTCTAATAATTCCAGTAACTCGCCCAGTCTCGGGGGTATTGTAGGGCACTCAGTTGGCTCAAAAATAACCGACTGCACCGTTAAATTCGCCAATATTTACGGTGACGGCTATAATAATGACTTGACAAAAACAGATACCGATATTATTGTCGGCGGTATTGCGGGGTTGATTAACGGTCTTTCATCAATTGAAAACTGCACGGTTTCCGACAGCCGCATTGAAGCCTTCGGACGAGATTATACCCTGACTTATGCCGGCGGTATACTCGGTTCGCATTTCGGCGCGAACTCAGCTGTTATCAGAGGTAATATTTTTGAAAACAACAAAATGTATGTAAACGCACAGAAGAAATGGGCGGCAGGCGGCGGTATCGTCGGCTACCATTATGACGGTACGCTTACGATTGACAACTGCATGTCCATCGGCAATACAATTTACGGCTCCGCTTCAAGTGTCGAGGAGGGGCAGTATACCGAGGTAATCGCGGGCGGAATTCTAGGCAGGGTGAACCATGATTCAACAGGTTATGTCACGAAAATTACAAATTGCTACTCAAACACAGAATGCGCTTTGACTCATGTGCAGGACAATAAAATTTGCTATGGCGGGATTATCGGTTTCCGTACCTCTGTCACTAATTTGACATTTTCAAATAATTATTTCCATATTCAAAACATGGGAACCAATATAGCAGTCGGAAACAATCCAAACAGCACCACTGCTCTCGCGGAAGCCGGGCTTGATTTTTCACCGAGACTCCTTGACAATGCTCACCCGGTAAAGACACTTTTCCAAGCAGGTCCGAATACTTCGAATTCAATACTGTTTACAGATGATTCGCAGAAACATACCTCCTCCTTTATAACAACCGCACGTTTAATAGACGGTGTCAGCCAGAATAACAAATATATAATTGAAAAGAAAAACGGCTTTACCGCTGTCGGCAGCTCAGTGTTTCATGCCTCAATAAGGCAATACTCTCCGGGCACGTCAACCCTGCTTCCGGATGCTGTAACAAGAAAATTCGGAACAATAAATGTGACGGTTATTGACGGCAATGCACCGGTTATAACCTCTGTGAGTCTGCGTGAAAATATCGCAAGCGGTCCCGAGGTATCTCAGGCTAACGGTAATAATCACATAGAGATGAAGATAGATGCGAATTCCCCGGGAAAAAATTATTATGCTCTTTCAGCGCCAAAGGTTATAACGAGCGAAGGTGAGTTGGATTTAACCAGATTTGTTTTTTACGGTATTGTTGATTCCGTTTATACCCCCATGACCGAGGCGAGCCTTACACAATACGGTGTCACGGTCAGGGTTGAGGGCAACAAAGTCAACATTAAGCCGAACACAGCAATTGATGCGACAAGAACCTTTGCTGTTCAGGCTGTTGATGCTATAACAGGTAATATTAAATCTGAAATGCTTATTGTAACAGTGGACCCTGTGTTTGTGCAGGAGGTCAGAATGGATTCCTTTGTATCGCCCGAAAAGGTCGGCTTCGGCTCCTTTAAGGACTCAGTGAATCCTCTGGGCTCTGCCGCAAATCCTTTTATCATTGTAAACAACAGCACTCTCAACCTGAACATCAAGGTTTACGGCGAAGGCAGCCGCAATATCTGGAGGTCAGGCGAGGTCTATGTTACACCGACTAATCAGATGGCGCTTTTTACAAAGGCTGAGTATGTCTCCGGCAAGGCTAACGCGTTAAATGTCTATGCGGACGGCACCATTTTTACAAGCACTGCGGCAGGGGATGATCTCACTAATACTGTATACCGTACAAGAGCAGGCTCAGTCGGTAAGGACAGCAACGGCAACCAGGTTTGGTCTGACTATATCTATATAAGAATCGTCGAACCGCTTGCTGTTACAAAAATGACTGCAGGAACTATTAATAAGAATACAATGGTTATTCCGAGTGGCTATGAGGATTCGGATGTCAGTTATATTGTAAAAGGCGGAAATATAACCGGCAGCAATACCTCCTTACTGGCATGGAACGCCGACTATGTGTTCACGACCTCACCCCAGGCAACCCACGGTGGAGAACCTGAGGTATACTATGTTATCGGTACGCCAAGCGCATCAAATCCATATAAAATGATAAGTATAGGCGATGAAAATGCTATAGCCTACGGTAAGAGCATCGGCAGCTATTCAAACTATAATTTTGAATTCAGAATAAAGGCTAACTCTAGTCTGAGTGAACCGCTGACTATTGTTGTAAAATATCACGTTATCACACCTGTTCTTTTCTATCCTCAGAACGGAAACGACCCTATAACCCTCTCGATGCCAATAGGTAAACGTATCGGAACAGCCATGATGAATGAGGTTAAGCTGCACTGGTCAGGCTATATTCTTGACGGCTGGTATTCCATCGACGATTCGGCGGAAACAGAAGGTGCATACGGCTCACCTTTGACCTCTGATACGGTTATTACCGGCGGCAATACCTTTTACGCGCGCTGGAAATATAAAATTGAGGTGTCTGATACCCCGACGCTTGCCTTCAGCAGTAATATGCCTGTAAATAAAACCAAGGATTTTGTTTTTGAAATAACAAAGGATATTTCTTATGACGGGCTCCCGGATTGTTTTGTGAGAATTGAGACTCTCGAAAATCCTCTGCCAATACCTTTTGACTATGACGATGAGGCTGAAATACCGTATTATAATACTATAAACGGTAAAGAAGAGCTTTGCGGAAAGCTTGTTGTCTCTAAAAACGACAAGGACGAGACTGTTTACACTTATACCTTCTTCAGTCTTTTTCTTCAAAGCGTGCTCGGAACTGATAACAGCGAAAAATCCGGAATTTCTATCACAACAGCTAAAAATGCGGTATTCAAGATTACGGCGGCGGGTGACGGAAGTACTGTCCCGAGCGATGGACTTCAGCAGAAGCTATCCGAAACCAATTCGTCACTCTATATACTCATTAAGGAGCTCTCCGACGACAATCAGGTCGTCAATACCTACGCGGCTTCATTTATCGCCAATAACGGACTTCATCTACCATATGCTTTTCCGCTTATCAGCGGCAAAAACTATGTGCTTGAGGCGCGTCTGCCGGAAACACTTAATTACCGCGTGAAATGGGTGGGTGGCGCAGCGTTGCCGCAGGCGGTGTCAACAAGTGGTTTTGTCTTTACCATGCCGGATATGACATTGAAGGAAGCATTTATTCTGGAAATAGTTGTTTCGGCTGCTGAGATACCTGAAGCATTCTGGGGTATGTATGATACATGGTGGAAAAACTCACTTGAACCGATGGAAAACTTTGACATGACATTTAGTGAAGATATTACGCTGAAGCCTACGGTAAATGATGAAAATTCGTTGTTCCTCGTCAATCCGATTGCTTCAACAACCGGACGCTTTGACACATATTTTTACGGAGATGTGACTATTGAGGAGGGTGTTACTGTTATCGGAAACATCTTTGCCAAGGGGGACGTGTATATTTTCGGTTATGTAAACGGCAGTGTTTACAGTGAAAAAATGATTCATGACAATGGGGAAGTGAAGGGTGAAAAGAGGCAGAGGACGCTGGGTTAATCTTCAATACCGTTTTCATGATAAGTAATGCCGCTTTTTTAAGATGAAATGGAGGAAAGTTTGAAAAACTTGTTTTTCAAAAGGTTTTGTGCCTTTTGGCAAAACAAGTTTAGTACCTTATTGGGCTGAAAGCTCAACAAAAAAAAAGACTTGGGTTGTGGGCTTGGCAAGCCAAGCCCACGTTAGGACATATAATCTTGCTATCGACTGAAAGGTATGGTCATAAAAATGAGTAAAAAGGTTTTTGTTATTTCTCACAATCATTTTGATGTTTCATGGCGGCGGTGCTTTGACAGAAAATCTTCAATAGCAGGAGCGGACGACGGTATCGAACTTATGAGCTATGCTTCTCTCGAGGAACGTGTTTTGTCTGCCTTTCTCGACTATAAACAGAGCTTTTGGGAGGGGCAGGTTTCTGTTCTGCGAAAATATCTTGAAAAAAATCCCTCCCGTGTGCAAGAACTGCGGGAAGCGGCAAAAACCGGGCAGTTTTCCTGTGTTATGGCAGGGGAGACGGTGCAGGATACCAATCTGTCTGCTCCCGAGGGCTTGATTCGGAATTTTTTATGTGTTTACCCTTTTTATAAAAGCCTTGTTGGAGAAAAGCACAAGGCTCTCCGGATTTGTTCGGATGAAGATGCCTTCGGAGGAAGCCCGAATTATCCCCAGATTGTTAAAGGTATCGGCTGTGACTTTCTGACGCGTGTCAGCTATACCGGACCTTCCGGTAAAATATGGCAGGGGCTAGACGGTAGCCGAGTTGCGGTGCTTGAACAATTTTATGATGAGTGTTCTCACGGAACATTTGAGAAACATCCCCCCTGCGGTTATTGCGGCGGAAGCGGCATGGCAGGAAAAAATATATGTGAAGCATGCTCAGGAAGCGGCGCTAATTACCCTGAAGGCTTAGGCTTTGAGCGGCTTTGCGCGGGACTTGAAAACGCAATAAACTGCGAGAGTGAAGTATCTGCGTTTTTTGTAGGCGGCGAAGAATTTTTGCCGGAAAAAGAGCTTGCAGCCGCAGTTGATTTTGTCTCACAAAAACACAAAGATGTGACTGTTCGCTTTGGCTCGCTTGCCGATATACTTGAGAATATAGAAAATGAAGCAGCTTACGCGCTTGAAAATGACAGCTGCAGCTGCGAGGATTTAAATCCGGTTTTTCAGGGCTGCTACACCTCCAGAATAAAGATAAAACAGAAGGTGCGCGAGCTTACCTACCGTCTATGCACTGTCGAAAGCAGTCTGGCGCAGTCAGGATTTGCCGCAGGAAAAACTACACTCTACCCTGAGAATTTACGTTTGGCATGGCAAAAAATTTCTTTTTGTCAGTTTCATGATATTATAACAGGCACGAATACCGATTCAGCCCATAGTGAAGCAATGGATTTGCTATGTGAGGCTGAGAATATTATTTCTCTATTTGAAAATAATCAGGTGAGAAAAAATGAATCACCCTTTATTAATTCGTATAAGACAAAATGCAGCAGTGTTAATTGGGGCAAAAATGTCATTGATTTCGACGATTTCGGTATATTAAGAATCACCGCTGATTCACGGGAGATATTCACCACAAAGCCCTACGGGCGTTACAGAAGACCGCTGCGCATTGCTGAGCTGGTCATTGAGCCGGATGCGGGGGACGCTTGGGCGACACGGATTGTGACATTTTTTAATCCCGAAGCAAATCAGACAATGGTTCCTCTTGGAGACTACCAAAAGCTTATTTATTCAGACGAGAACACCGTTATCTGGCAGGGTAAATTTCCGAAAAGTGATTATATGATAAAAACGCTTCAATGGAAAATTACAATGACGAATAACAACGGCTGTCCGGACTTCCATATCGAGGTTGATTGGGACACCTTCAGCCGCAAGCTTAAGGTGTTGCTGCCGCTCAAGCTCAGCGCGGACGATGAACAATTTTCTGCGGTTTATGAAGTTCCCTTCGGGCATTTCACGAGAAAATATGTGCGGGAAAAGGTGGATTTTTCCTCATGGTCACCGAATTATATGGAGTATCCCGCCCAGAACTGGGTCATGAAGGAAATGCAATGCGGCAGCGTTGCGGTTATATTGAAAACAATTCCCGGAGTGCGTTGGCTTCCGGGCTGTTTCGAGCTGAATCTGCTTCGTTCGCCTCAGTTTCATTTTGTCGGCAATGAGGCGCAGAACTATGATTTCAATGATTTTGACGGTCTGCGAGACAGCGGAAAGCATTGTTTTGATTTCATGCTGTTATCCTCAGTTGAAAAGCTGAATACATACGAGCTGAGCCGCCGGGGGTATAAATATAATTCTCCTGAAGCTTTATCTTTGCCGTTTAAGCTGAGCGGGGAGGTAATACCTACCGCCTTCAAAATTTCGGACGAATCTGATGGCTATATTCTGCGTTTTTATAATCCTCAAAACAAGGATGTTGATTTCGAAATTTCCGATTTTGCGCCCTATTCAATCCTCGAATGTGATATGCTTGAGCGAAATTGCGGCAGAGCCGAGGCAACAATAAACACATATAAGGACACCTTGACTGCCTTTAAAATTCGCACATTAAAATTTATTTTATAAGTTTTATCAAATAAAAGTGACTGTTTGTCTTGCATTTTTGCTGATTTTATGTTATGATTTAGTAATAATTTTAATAACAAGGGATAAATAATTCAGCTTTTTTCCTTGGTAAATCGAGGTGCTGCCGTAATGATCAGCGTGGTTGTCCCCGTTTATAACGGCGATAAATTTATTGAACGCTGCATAAACAGTCTGAAGGCTCAGACCCTAAAAAACTTTGAGGTTGTTGTCGTTGATAATAATTCCAAGGACGATACGGCTAATATTGTTCAGGATATTTGCAAGGATGACAGCCGTTTTGTCTATCATTTTCTCTCCCGCCCAGGCGTCAGTAAGGCAAGAAACATGGGTATGAGTCTCGCGAAGGGCGACTATATTTTTTTTCTTGACGCGGATGATGAAATTTCCCCGGACGCACTTGAAAAGCTTGAAGCCGCTTCTAAAAAATATAAATGCGATATAGTCGTGCCGAATTATCTTAATACAGACGAGCAAAACTCTATTTTGTGCGACCGTCAGGATGTAATGAGCCTGCTTGTCACTGACGACGATGTCAAGCAATTCTATATGCAAAAATTGCCCACATATTTACTCCATTCGGTTTTTAAGCTGTACAGCAAGGATTTTTTACAGTATCATTCAATAATTTTTGACCCGACCCTGTCACTCGGCGAGGATTTGCTTTTTAATGTCGCAGCTTTTTCGTATGCGCAGAGTGTTTATTACCTAAATAAACCTCTTCTGATTCATTATTTTTACGACAGCGGTCTGCAGACTAAGTACAGAAAAAACCTGGTTGAAATAAAGGTTATGCTGCATGATACCTTTTCGGAGCACCTCAAAGCCAAGGGGCTTTTCAGCAACACATATTATGAGCTGCTGCTTAATGATATTTATTCAATGGTTGTCAATGAAAAAAAATACACAAAAATAAAAGCCCTTTTCGAGCTTGACTGCTTTAAAGAGCTTGTTGAGAGCAATGTATTTAAGGATTTGAGCTTTTCCAAGAAGATAATTTTTATTTTTATAAAGCTGAAATTACCTTTACCGCTGCAGATGTCGGTGCTTGTGTGGAATTTTCTGAAAACCAGAAACGCGCTTCCGGCTTGATTTTTATGATTTGATAAGTAATTTTATTGTTTGAAAACTTGAATATTTCCGCGCGCTATTTTTCAACGGGGAAGTCAGAACCGGATGTAAAACAAAGGCTGCCATTAAAAATAATTGGGGAGAGAAGAAAAGTTTTATGGAAGGAATCAAAGAATAAACTAAAATTCTACCTGAGGCGTCACCCCACGCACCATATAAATGTTGAATATCCGGGAAATATGTCAACAGCGCATAATAGATTAAAGCGGGTAAATAGCTGAGCAAAACAAATAATGCCGCAAGCTTTTCAGTATGTTTATTGAATATAATACCGCTTAAAAGCGCTGTTTCAAATGAAAGAAAACAATTAAATATAATGTTTACAGCGGCTGCGGGAATTGCTAAGCCGTTACTTATTTCCATGACTGAGGTAACGGATAACATAAGAGAAACCAGTATCATCGCGCTTAAGATAAAAATATTTAATGCTTTATTTACTCTAACTTTGGGCACCAAGAGTACTATAATGAATAAAAGGAATAATAAAGAATAAATAAAATTCAAATAGTAATTTAGTCCGTTTTCAAGGAGCATTTTGGGCTGATAAGTCGCTAATATGTCTGGAACAAAATAAAATAGCTTTACCACAAGTGCCGCAAAAGCAGCAATAAAAGCAAGCATTTGCGAATGCTCTCTTATTGAATTTGTTATTTTAGAATTAAGCAATTTTGTTTTAATGCTTTTCATCATTATGACCATTCCTTTCAGTAAATAGCGAGTTAATTTGTCCTGAATTCGTTTTGCCTAAAAGGCACAAAAGCTTTTGAAAAACAAGTTTTTCAAACTTTCACCTCGCATGAGATTTACTTTAGAGCATTTTCAGTTTAATACTTTTATGTTTTTAATCAACGATATGAAGAAAATTTGTCATAAAAATTCATTATATAACACAAAACTGTTAACATTCTTCTTAGCGCTAATGCATAAAAATTAAAAATCATTATCAAGTAAATGCAGTGTAAACACGAGATAAACAGAGAAAAACGGAGCAATCGGAATCTAAATTAAAATCCTTCAAAAAAAGTGTTGACAAACACCTTTACTTCTGTTAATATATCAAGGCATTAAAGATTAGAATTTGAAAGGAAGAATCATTAAATGTCAACTTATATGCCAAAGGCCGGCGACATTACCCGTGACTGGTATGTTCTTGACGCGGCAGGTAAAACCCTCGGCACTCTTGCTGTTGAGGCTGCTGTTTTACTCAGGGGTAAGCATAAACCGACCTTCGTTCCCCACGCTGACTGCGGAGACCATGTCATTATTATCAACGCCGAAAAAGTTGTTTTAACCGGCAACAAATGGGATCAGAAGAAGTATTATCACTTCACCGGCTACATCGGAAACCTCAAGGAGGTTAAGTATTCCACGCTTGTGAAAACAAAGCCGGAGTTTATCGTAGAAAAGGCTGTCAAAGGTATGATTCCCGACACTGTCATCGGCAGAAAAGCTTTTACAAGACTGAGAGTTTACAAGGGCAGCGAGCACAAACACGGCGCTCAGCAACCTGTAGCTCGTGAATTTTAAGGGGGAGGAAATATTATGTACGAAAGCAGTCCATATTTTTACGGCACAGGCAGAAGAAAAAAATCTGTAGCCCGCGTGCGCGTATATCCCGGCACCGGCAAAATCACAATCAATGACAGAGACATTGATGATTATTTCGGACTTGAGACGCTTAAGTTGATCGTGCGTCAGCCTCTCGCTTTAACGGAAACATCGGAAAAATTCGATATAATTTGCCGTGTAAGCGGCGGCGGCGTTACCGGTCAGGCGGGCGCAATCCGCCACGGCTTATCCCGCGCACTTATTCAGAGCGCTGACGATATCCGTCCTGTTCTCAAAAAAGCTGGTCTCTTGACCAGAGACCCGAGAATGAAGGAAAGAAAGAAATACGGTCTCAAAGGCGCCAGACGCGCACCCCAGTTCTCAAAGAGATAGTTTTTATCGGAGGTTCATTCGAGCCTCCGTTTTTTTTTGGCAAAAAATGTGTTAAGCGTCTTGTTTTCGCATATATTAATATGAAATAAATAATCCCCGAAAACCTTATATGTCAAGGCTTGCGGGGATTATTTTCTGGTGGTCTCACTCGGGCTCGAACCGAGGACCTCTCGCGTGTGAGGCGAACGCTCTGACCAGCTGAGCTATAAGACCGAAATCGGTAATTGTTGAATTCTGTGTTTTCGCGCGTCACTGCAGACATTATAGCAAAGTGTGTTTTAAAATGCAATGCCTTTTTTATTTTATTTATGCCGATGCAATCACACTTTTATAAAAAACGCGGGAGACCGAATATTTGACGGTCTCCCGCGCCGTTGTTATTGATTAAACCAAATCAGAGAAGGGAAACGCCCTTGATATAATAGGTGATTTCACCGGTAATCTGCTTATCTGTCAGTTTTTCGCCTTCGCCGATAATCTGATTGCCTGCATTGTCAACGATGGGTCCTGTGAAAACAAAGAAGTCACCGGACTTGATTTTATCCTCGACAAGCTTGACTTTAGCCTTTGTGTCGGGAGCAATTGCTTTCTCATTAAGAGTTGAAAGTCCTACAAGACCAACATTGTAGCCCTCGAAATAATTTTTGGAAGTCCACTGACCGTTTATAGCTTTTCTGACAGCGTCTGTGTAATAAACGCCCCAGTTCCATATCGGTGCGCAAAGATGACTGTCCGGAGCGACTTCTGTCATGTCAGAGTTGTAGCCTACACCGAATTTCCCGGCGCTTTGAGCCTTAGTCTGAACGGTGTCTGAGTCGCAGTGCTGAGCGAGAACAACGCAGCCCTTGTCAAGTAGAGCCTGCGCGGCTTTGCCTTCCTCAGTGGGTTCATACCAGGAATTTGTAACCTTGACAAAAACCTCGCAATCCTTATAAACGGACTGTACACCGAGCGCGAAAGCGTTGATGCCGCCTGTGACCTCGGAGTTGCTTGAAGGCATAGCTGCGACATAACCGATCATCGGAACGCCGAGCTCGAGTGCCTTTAAGCCTGCGGCAATACCGGAGAGGTAACGGGCTTCATAGATTCTGCCGAAATAATTGTTGAAATTAGTTTCGTTTGATTTGTAGCCTGAGCAATGAGAGAAAATAATGTCCTTGTTTTTCTTTGCGTATTGCTCCATGAGATCCATATAGTTGTAGCTTGTCGCAAAAATGATGTTGCAGTCAGCCGCGATCAAGTCCTCAATAGCCTGGGAAGTCTTTGTTGCGTCGGTATCGGGTATATCGTCCTTTTCGATGACCTGAGCGTCGGTAAGTCCGAGAGCCGTCTTCATCTCGACAATGCCCTTATGATGAGCGTAAGTGTAGCCGGATGTGTCGGCCGTGCTTGTGATGTGGATAACGCCGACCTTAATGTCAGCCTTAGCGATTGCCGGGAACTTATCGAGATCGCTCGTTGTTGTCTGCGAGGCAGTTGTGCCTTGTGCAGTGGTTGTTGTGCCCTTATCATCTGAAGGGGTGCAGCCGAAAAGTGAGAACACCATCAGCAATGCGAGAGAGAGTGAAAGAATTTTTGCAGTCTTTTTCAAAATACCATCCTCCATTTTTTTTATTCCTTATCATCATCGTCCCTGAATATTATTTTACCCTCATTCATGGATTCAATGACAGCTAAAGACTTAAGATTTAAGCCTTCGCCGCGAAGCTTATCGCCGCCGTTCTGGAAGGCTTTTTCCACAGCAATGCCCGCACCGGCGAGCTTTGCATGAGACAGGGATACAATATTAATTAAACCTGAAAGCGCTGCGCCGTTCGCGAGAAAATCATCGATAATTAATATAGTATCGCGGGAATCAATATACTTTTTTGAAACCTGCATGGTGTATGAAACACTTTTTGTGAAAGAAAAAACCTCGCTGCAATAGCATTCGCTGCCGATGTTTTTGTGCGTTCCCTTTTTAGCAATAAGGACAGGAGTATTAAAAAATTCGGCGGCTGCAAAGGCGAGTGCGATTCCCGAAGCTTCGGCGGTCAATATTTTAGTAATGCCGGAAGAGGAAAAAATCCTGAAAAATTCCTTCCCGATTTCACGAATCAGGTTAACATCAAGCAAATGATTCAAAAACATGTCTACCTTAAGCACTTCTCCCGGTAAAACTTCTGCGTCCTTTAATATCCTCTGCTTAAGCAGCTCCAAATGTTACACCTCTGCAAATTTAATAAATACGATAAAGCACAATACAAGCATTTCTTTACATTTATTAGATTATACAGTATTTTTAACATAAAATCAAGGCTTAGAACTCAGTCAAGTTGTACTAATAGAAGGGTAAATATTTGTTGTTTTAGTCAAATTATGCACTTGGAAAACATTTTAATAACTAAAACATTGACATCAGTATAAAAATGTTTTATTATTTTAATAATGATGTTATTATGCAGGAATTTTATACCTTGGATGATAACCATATTGTTTGGAGGTGCACTACTTGAAACGTTCAACCAGATTGTTAAGCGTTTTTATAGCGTTTGCAATGATTTTCACTACTTTGTTTTCTAATGCCTCGGCAATGGGAACCAACTCCGTCGACGGCCGCACTATGACTGCGGAGGAGTCGGCGAAGATGCTCCTTGACTATGTTGACGCCATGCTGGCAGAGGATGGCGACATTCTTGAGATTGGTAAAACCGGTATCCAGCTTGATTATCGCAGCATTAATTCAACTTTGAAAGATGTTGTCGACGCGCGCGACAATTTTCTTGTCAGAGCCGCGATTGGTCAACTGAGCGTCCTTAATACGGACAGCATTAGAAATATGTCCCGCTCAAAGGGAAATCTTAATGTTATTTACGCTCTTATTCAGTTTTTAAAAGATAATTCGGAAAAGGTTAAAAAAGGGTTTAATACAATTCAGGTTTTACCGGATTTGCTGACAGGTCAGCTTGATCTCGGTATCGCAGGCAATTTCATTGATATAAGTACGCTTAATATCAACCTTTCTACTTTACTTAATGACCTGATTTATGACAGTCTAATGAATTATGACGGCAAACGAACCGACCATCCCACTTTTAAGAATTACAATACTGACCAGCTTCTTAACAAAGCTCTTCAGGATTTGCTCGCTGACGCTGTTCCTGCCTTCGGTGACCCCGGTCTCAGCAGCAAGGTTAACTTAAACAATCTTTCGCTTTATTCTGTATTCAAAAATTTCCTCGGCGTAGCGTTTAATGAGCTTGCTGTCGGACCGCTCAATACCGATTTTAGGAAGACTCTCGCTGATTTGTGCGGCGCCACCTATAACGAGGGCGTAGTCACAGCTAACGCGAACACAATGATGTCCTTCTATAATATCATTGACTGGAATTATCAGTTTTCTGCTGAAACCTATAATTTCGACACCGCTTATACTACATACGGCGGTCTTGTCGGGCAGGCTAACGATTTAATCTGCACAATTTTTAACACTCTTTTAAATCAGAGCGCGAAGGATAAGCTGCAGCTAGTTAAGGGTACGAATGACAATCTGCAGGCGAACCTCACAAAACTTGTCAGGTTCATTCTTCCTCTTTGCCCTGCAGACCTTTTCTATGACGGTTTTGATATGGAATCGATAAAAGAGGAAGCCCTCGAGAGCAAGAGTCTTGAGGATATGGCCGTCTTGATTCTTCAGGCAGTGGTTAATGGCTCCTTTGATTATATGATTCTCCCGAAAAACATCACGAATCTCGAGCAACTCGCTGTTGTCGTCGGAAGGGAATACATTGCAGAGCTTGTTCCTCAGTATAATTATGACGCTCAGATTTTCTCGGATTTCTCAGCGCGCACATTGGCAACTCATACCGAAGCTGAATGGCTTGATATATTCATGACCATGCTTATAGACCTTGCGATGTGGTATCTTGACCAATCTGTTGATATTGATTTCAATTATACAACAGTAATGGATAAAAAGGCTCAAGGCTGGACATGGGTAAACTTCCTTGATGAAATTGTTGACTGGGCTCTTCAGTATTGCAGCGGTCTTGTCGCGGCAGTTGATACTATCCCTCAATCTTCAAGGGTTCGCGGACAGATTGACGCTATGGATCCCTGGTATAAGTTGAGCGTTCTTCTAAACTCAGTCCTGCCTCTTGAATTCTTTAACGGAATCAAAACAGCCGATAATAAATATCCCTGTGACATGAAAAAGCTTGTACTCGACAATGGCTTGAAAAATCTGCTTAACTTCAATATCAAGGGCTTCCTTGATCTGGTGGTTGAGAATAGCGACGCGAATAATATCCTTAATATTAACGGAATTGAAGCTGTTCTGAAGCTTTTGCAGAGAATTGTCAATGCGGTTCTCCCCGGAGCTATCGGAAACTCTAACCTTAATAATTTCACCAATTTTACCTCTACAAGCAATTTCAGAACAATTCTGCTTAGCCTGCTGACAGCGCTTAATAACAGAAAAGCAGTGTTTATCCCGAAGCTTCTTCAGATTGCCGGACCGCTTCTCTATGATTCTATGGTTACAACAACCGTACCTGACCCAGCCGCAATTGAGTTTTCTGTTTTGAAGGACTATTTTGACAGCATTAACAAGACAGGTGACAAGGCTTATGGCTCAGAGGATTTCCAGACATATAAGTGGAACGCCTTTAAATCCGCAAGAAGCGCCGCGCAGAATTTCATCAATAATAAAGCACATATGTCTATGCCGAATCTTGACGATTACCTGCCGGGTGTCAATGTCACAGGCGAGGATCTTCACACTTTGATTAACAAAGCTCCTTTGATGAAACCTTTTATTTACGTTAACTCTTTTACTCAGGCTGAAAAGGACGCTAAAACACAAGAGGTTGCTTTGCATAATCAGTCTGTTGATTCAAATCAGATTCCGGGTGTTGAGCTGGCTAAGGCTTATAACAAGCTGAAATCTACTTATGATTCAATGGCTGCTCTGCCTCGTGAAGGCGGAATCAGGAACGAATATCTTGCCGCTGAAATAGGCTACGCGAACGGCTTGAATATTATTGATTCGAATTATTATACCCCTACTTTTAATGTGTATCAGGCAGCAAAGGCAGAAGCAGACAGAGTTCTCGCGCTCGGAACCGGTGGAGCAGTCTCCCAGAAGGTTATTACAGAAACAACAAGAGCTCTTCAGACAGCGATTGTTAATCTTGTACCGATTGAAGAAGCTCCCGATTTTACCGAGCTCGAAGCGGTAGTAGCCGAAGCACATGCGATTTTCTCGGACGATTTGGCATCTTTCTATAATACTGACGCTGAATTTGCAAACCTTCTCGCGACCGCCGGACTTGAAATAGACGGTGTTCAGTTGTTTACCGGGTCAATCGGCGCACTTGTCGGAAAAGTCGTATCTCAACAAAAGGTTGACGAAAAAGTTGATGAATTAAAAGCACTTCTCGGAAAATACAAAACACTTGCTTCCGCTCTTTCAGGTAACAACGGTGCTGATGTTTTGATGAAGAGCGACAAAACTCTCTTCCTTGATAAAGTACCGGCGGGTATTATGAATAACGATGAATTTAACAGCTACATTAACATTCTCATACCCGGAAGCAATTTATCCTTCTTAAATAATCCGATTGGCTTCGGAACCGGAACTGTTCTAAACGCAAACCTCGGCAACGGCTATCAGCTGAAGCTTTCTGCAATAGTCAGAGGTGACGTAAACGGAGACGGCAACGTTGATGTGTTTGACATTTCGCTTGTCGACCTCGCAGCAAATAATAAAAAGACCTTGTCGGACATTTATGTGATGGCTGCCGAAATGGCAGGCGACGAAGGTGTAATTGATTTGTCCGACTACGGCGCTTTACTCGCGCTGGTTAAAGGCTCATAATTAAGTGTTGACATATAAAGGAGGAAGACATAATGTCTAAAACAAAAAAAATTGTTTCCGTGATTATTGCTGTCGCGATTGCAATCGGTATATTTTCGACTTTGGCGTTTGCTTTGAGTGATAACGCTGTACTTTCGCTATCGGCAGACAAAACCGCTTTAGTTGTCGGCGAATCAGTTAAGGTTACTGTCTCGTTAAAGACCGATTTTTATACAGCTTCAATGATTATTCCCGTGCATTATGATAAAACCGCTCTCACAGCCAAGTCTGTAGAATTTAAAGGCTGGGTAGGAAATAGTGCGAACTCAGAAGCATTTGCTGATATGGGCGATGGGGTAGTTATTCTGAATTCCGCGGTTAAATCGGACGCTCTGGCTATTAAGTTCAAGAATGAAAACCTTGCTGTTATAACCTTTGAGGTAGTTGAAAATAAAGCTGGTAATCTGGTTTACCTTGACGCTTCAGACAAAAGAACCCCGCAAAATCCAACCGGTGCGCTTGCGATTGGTTCATATCAAACCTCTGACCCTTCAAGTGAAATGACTTATCTTGACAAAAACATCAGTCTGATGAATGCCTTTGCTTCTTTCGACAGAAACGCGTTTTCGTCCTTCCTGACATATAATTTTGCCACGAAAAACACGGACAACGATAAAACGGACTTGAGAATTTACACAAGATTCTCTCAGGCTGAAGCTGCTGAAAGCTTTGGAATTCCCGCTAACACTGTCGCCAGCGGTGATTTAGGCACAGACGGAATCGTAAAAATAGGCACTATTGTCGCAAAAGCCTCATACCTTGCAGAAAACTCCCTTGCCTCGCTGACTCTGGCGGATGTTGACTCAGTCGATGTTTTTGATGTAAAATCTACACATCTCTATAATGATAATGCCACTGCTGAAGGCGACGGTTTCTACTACTACGCAATGACCGTTAAGGATGTTGCAGCTGTTGACTGGAACACGGAAATATACGCAGTCGGTTATATTACTTATATGGACGGCGCGGTCAGCACAACGGTTTACGGTGCGGGTTACAGCACAATTATATCAGTCGAATTAGCTTAATGGAAAAATAAAATAGCAGATTATAAAATAATCTGCTATTTTTGTCTTAAATAAAAGCTTAAAAAATTACATTTTTTTTGAAAAAACAACAAAAAGCTGATTTATTTATTATTTGATAGTTGCTATATTTAAAAAAAAGGTGTATAATGAGACTGATAACGAATAAAAGGTGGTTAACTATGAAGAAAAAGACTATTTCTATTTTTTGCTTGGTTCTGACTTTACTATTTATAATACCGGGTATCGATGCCTCAGCATTGTGGCTTTCACCGCTTGCGGAGTTCGGAGATGTAAATAATGATGGTTATCTTCAAGCTAATGACGCCAGAAATATTTTAAGAGTTTCTGCAGGTATAGCGCAGTTTAATCCCCCCAGAAGATGGACTTCCAAGAATGTTTTCGGAGATCTTGACGGCGACGGTAAGGTCACAGCTACAGACGCGAGGATTTGCTTGCGCCGTTCGGCGGGACTCGACCCGATTGACGGTACCCCTTCTGTTGTTCCGCAGACAAATGAGTCGGATTTGTTCATCTCAAGAAAATTCTATGCTGAATGTTCCGCGGTCAAGGACGGCAAGACTTATAACTTTGCTTACGCGACTAATGGCACTGACACATATCTATTCTCAGACTCTGAGGAAATGCCGTTCGAGCTTCTCAGAAAAGGTAGCGTAAACTACTTTATGAATCCGGATACAAAGAAGTATTGTCAAATTTCAAGCAGTCTGTTTGTCGCGTTCGGTATTGATGCCTCTCAGCTGAGTATAACTATGCTTAAACCGAAATCAGCGAAACCGACCACTACAGAGAATGTCGTGAAAGACGGCAAAACTTATACCTGCCTGACTTATAAGATGACGGATAATACAAGCGAGAAGCATTATGTGCTGAACGGTTCGCTGAAATTTGTCGAATACTGCAATGTATATGGTACACTTACAAGCACTATGACCGTTAAGTCCATTTCTGCGGATACGACAAAGATTTTGGCAATACCTGAAAACTATAAGCTTGAAAATCCGCTGACCTTCTTCGAATCTATTATAGATTAGAAATAATAATATATCTGTTGCGGCTCGGGTGTCAAACACTCAGCCGCAATAGTTATTTTTACTGTTAAAAGTCATTTTTTGTTATATTTGGTGGTGTATGGTGAGAACTGAAATTAAAATTGTTGCATTTTGTGCAAGATTGAAAAAAATAATATCATTTGTTATGCTTGTATCCCTATTATTAAGTTTTTTTGTTTATACAGCAAAGGGTGAAGAAATAACAGAGGATGATATGCTGAATGCGATTTGCGATATTTTGGGCGACGGGCAGGTAACCGCCGCTGACGCAAGGCATCTTCTGAGAGCCTCAGCACAGCTCACAGAGCTGATTATTACTGATAAGGCAAAAAAATGTGGCGTGCTTACATATGGCGACCTGAATGGCGACAAGCTTGTTACCGCTGTAGACGCTAGAATTTTACTCAGGTATTCCTCTGAGCTTTTCGATTTGCGTCCGTCAATAAAAACATTGATTGATGAAAAAATGTTTAAAGAGGAGGAGCCTGTCAATACGGGAAAGGGTAATCTCTCCGACGCTGAGCTTACAAAAATTTTAAAGAAAAACAATCTGCTGTCTCCTGAAAAAAATCATAATCTTGGTACTGCGAATATATGTCTTATTAAAAAAGATTACGCCGAAACAACAGGAATTAGCACCACCGAGGACAAGTCGAATCCTAATTTTACCGCATTTGTCAAGGGAACTATGGATTATATTGATAAAGCAGGTATTGTAACGGGCAAGAATTACTTGTTTCTTAATTCAGGTTCAAAAGTTTTGTCAGAGGATTCTCAAATAATTAAAGGCTACAAAATGCCTCTCAATAAATTGCAGCTTGTAGCTTTTGATAATGATAGAACCAGTGATATCTATATAAAAACAAACTGGATTGTGCCGGTGTATCTGACTGTTAAG
This sequence comes from Oscillospiraceae bacterium, assembly GCA_031551635.1. Taxonomy (GTDB): domain Bacteria; phylum Bacillota; class Clostridia; order Oscillospirales; family Acutalibacteraceae; genus JAVBNH01. The sequence continues at coordinate 34,565 of JAVBNH010000025.1, forward strand.
TCTCAAAAATATTTTACTGGTTATGATGCGCGGCCTTGGAATATCGAGAACTACACCGCCCAGTACATAGAAATTACATTCCATAACACTTCCTCAGTGGCGGGAACAATAAATTTTGAAGACAATTCACTAATAAAGAGCTCGAAATGGATAATGAACGATAATGATAGCGCGACACTACAGTTGCAGCTTCGTAAATCCGGCGGCGAATACGGTTATACTATTTCGGTGACGGATTCGGGCTATTTTAAAATTTCACTAAAAAATGAAAGCAACTCACTCAAGGGCAAAACCGTGCTCCTTGACCCCGGTCACGGGGGAAAAGACCCCGGCGGAGGCGCTGGAGGGGTATTTGAAAAGGATATAGACTATTTTGTTGCAACAGAAATAAAAACGATGCTTGAAGCGAAAGGCGCAAAGGTTTTTTTCACAAGGAGTGGCGACACTTTTGTTGAATTAGAAGACAGGGTAAACCAGATTCGTGAGCTTAATCCAGACATAATGGTCAGCATTCATTGTGACGCGACGCGGAATACCTCGACATATGGCGTACATACCTTTTACTATTATCAGCACTCAATGCCGCTTGCTAGGTCTATACAGAATCAGCTGGCAGAGGTCTATAAAAACACTATTTATAAGGACAACGAGGAAAGGAAACTGCTTGCGGACAAGGGTGTAAAATTTTTCCCGTTTATGGTAACCAGAGTCGAGCAGTGTCCGGCAGTGCTCATTGAAATGGGATTTTTATCAAACGCTGTCGAGCGGGAAAAGCTGCTTGAGCTGAGCAATCAAAAAGCCCTTGCTAAAGGCATCGCAACCGGAATTGAAAATTTTTTAAACTAATCGTCTTTTAAATTGTGATAAGTATTATCACCGACAATAAAATAAGTGCAAAAAAAAAGATGGTACCTTAAGCGGTGCCATCTTTTTCTAAAACCATTATATAATAACTTCTCTGCCGAGCTTAGCGGAGTCGTAAATCGCGCATAGGATTTTTATCATGTTTATACCTTGTTCGGGAACAAAGCAGGGTTCTGCTTTGCCTTGAAGCACCTTATAGAAATGCTCAAGGTTTTCCGCGTGACCGCCTGAGGGAATTATTGACTTGTATTCATCGTTGACCTGTTTGCCCTTTTCTTCTTTAAAGACCTTGAGCCAGCCGGGATTCCAGCTGATACCTGCCTTTGTTCCCCTGAGCTCGACAAAGCCTGTTTCCTTTTCAATATTAGATGCCCAGCTGAACTCTATTTGGAGCACCGCGCCGTTGTCAAAACGGATAAATCCCATTGCGAGATCCTCAACATCAAAAATTCCGTCCTCAACCTTGTCGCCGAAATTTGAGTTTATACTGTCGCTTGAATTATTATCGGCAAACTTGCAATAAGTCGCACCGCTTACAGCAACAGGCGTAGGATTGCCCATAAGCCAGATTGTGAGGTCAATCATATGCACACCGAGGTCGATTAAGGGACCGCCGCCGGACTGTTCTTTTGTAGTGAACCAGCCACCCTTGCCGGGAATACCTCTTCTGCGAATCCAGCCGCATCTACCGGCGTAAATATCGCCGATTTCACCGGCATTGATTAATTCCTTAGCCTGAAGCGACATATCCTTAAATCGGTTATTACGCATCACCATAAGAGTTTTACCCGCTCTTTGACTTGCCTCATACATTTTAAGAACTTCGTCAACATTTATTGCATCCGGTTTCTCACAAAAAACGTGCTTACCGGCATTAAAAGCGTCAACAGCGATGATTGAATGCAGATAATTAGGAGTGCATATATCAACCGCGTCGATAGTCTCATCTTTTAAAAGCTCTTTATAATCTGTATAAATTTTTGCATCCTCAAAGCAATTGTCCTGAAGCATCTCGCTGCGTTCTTTAATTATATCGCAGAGAGCTACAACCTCAACTTCCTCATTCTCAAAATAAAATCCCGAATGCGCACCCTGACAAATTCCGCCGTTGCCAATAAGACCTACTCTGATTTTCTTCATAATAATATCAAATCCTTTCAATTTTGCAGTAATAAGCTCAAAAAATGTTGTAATATAAGTGTCGTAATAAGATGAAACCGCACTGATAGAAATATTACCATTTTTGCGGCAAAATGTCAACTCGTGTCTGATTATATAGGAAAAAAACTAAGTATGAAAATAACAATTATCGAAATTACATAGTTTTAATATGATATTTTGTCTATACATACAAAATTGTTGTAGTTGACAAAAATTGCCATTTTTCTACTTGCCATATTTTTACATATATGGTAATATATTGAAGAATTCATAAGACATAACACAATATATTGGTGTTTATGAATCTATTGCAGATAGAAAAGAATAAATTGTAGAGAGATTTTGAAAGGACTGAGTTTATGTCAAAACAGCAAAAAATCTTAATTGCCGAGGAGTCAACAGATTTCGGACATGCCTGCACGGGAGTACTGCGTTCATATGGCTTTGATGTCGCGCTGGTTCCCAAGGACGGAAATGAGGTTTTGTACTCACTTGAAACGCAAAAGCCGGATGTTGTCATAATGGATGCTTTTATGGCCAGGCTGGACGCGCTTGGAGTGCTTAAAATGCTTCCGACTTTAAAGCTGTCGAAAAAACCGCTGATTTTCCTGATGTCAAGCATGGATAACGCGAGACTGGAGCAGGAATTACTGAATGCTGGCGCGGATTATTATTTTCTCAAACCGATTGATATCAATGTACTTGCTGATAGAATCGCGCTGCTTAGTGACAGGTTCAGCTCAGGGCAGGTCATTTCTGACATGACAAAGGAGCCGAATTTGGAGGTCATTGTTTCGGACATTATGCATCAGATAGGTGTTCCGGCGCATATCAAGGGCTATCAGTACCTCAGGGAAGCAATTATTTTGTCAATCAATAACATAGAAATGATGAATTCCGTTACAAAACTTCTTTATCCCACAGTCGCCAAAACATATTCTACAACCTCTTCGCGGGTTGAGAGAGCGATTAGACACGCCATTGAGGTCGCCTGGGACAGAGGGGACATAGATGTGCTCAGCTCATACTTCGGCTACACAATCCAAAATACAAGAGGGAAGCCAACTAATTCGGAGTTCATCGCAATGATTTCGGACAAGCTGAGACTGAGATTGAAGGTCTCTTAATCGTCCGAAAAAAAGAATAATATAATATAAAGTATTCAAGCAGAGCGGCGTAAATTCGTTGCTCTGTTTCTATTTTAAACATTAAAAACTAAAACTCTAAAAAAAAAAGCGCCGCCGCTAAGCGACAGACTTTTTTTTATTGGAGCTTCTAAGTAAACGATGATTTAATCATCGTTTACATGATTCAGAGTTCAGGAGCCAGGTGTCAGGGATGGTGAATAAGGTTACGGCTTATAATGGCTAAGACTACGCCTTATAATTCATTTCAAATTTCGCTCTTTTGTAGATATAATCAATGTTCACCTAAGCAGATTCGTCACTAATAATGAGTTCATAAAATTCATCATGCGCAATGACCAAGGCTCGAATATGAGACGCTCGAAATAAAAACAGCGAGCCTGCTTCGCAGCCTCAATATTTTTATTGGAGCTTCTAAGCAGATTCGAACTGCTGACCTCATCCTTACCAAGGATGCGCTCTGCCGCCTGAGCTATAGAAGCAAATGCTGTATTCATGTGGTTTTCCGTCTTGCTCGACCTCTAAAAAATCTCAAATT
>JAVBNH010000017.1:0-55421 GCA_031551635.1 Oscillospiraceae bacterium
GAGTATTTGTAAAATCATCAAGCTTTGCAGAAGTAGAATCCATAAACTCACGAACATCATCTATAAAACTCTTATCTATATTTAAATCAGGTGATTCAGCTCCTGCATTTACTATACCGTCTTTTACATCATCAAGTTTATCGGTTACAGCAGTTGACATATCACTAATACTTGTCGTAATACTCGTTTTAACTTCCTCAAGCTTATTCGTTACGGCTGCATTACTATCTTCAATAAAATTAGCTAATGTTACAAACCAACCTTTTATCGCGGACAACTGATTGCTTTGCTCAACCTCAGCCGAAGTAAATGTTTTCGTCAATGTAATATCATTAACTGTAAAAACAGAACCATTAAAATACCGCAAATTATAATCATCAAATTTAGATAAGCTTTTTACACCGTTAAATATAATATCGTTTAATTCATCATGAACAAACCAAAAACCAACAAGATAACCATTTAGTTTATTTATATGAGGGTTATTAATTTGCTCGATAGACGGAAATTTAACATCAAAAGTAACTCTATCGGAATAATTCTTAGTTAATATCGCATTTTTAGAACTTTGAATAACTGAAGTTTCAATATCGATATAACTAATAAGAACCTCCGAACTATACGGAATTGGAAAAACTATAATATTATAATCAAACGGATAAAAGTAAGCATCACTTAAACCAACGTCAGGTTTTGACTTATATATTTTAAAACTCAATTCATAAATACGACTTGTATCTACTATCGAATATGGTACATAGGCAAGCATATATGTACCCAAAGAAGTTAAATAAGGCGTTTGTATTTGAGGTTGAAAAAATTCAATATAGTTATTATTTAATCTTGAATCGTAATCAATATGGCTCATTCCATAAATCGGACTCAAAGAATTACCGTATTCCGGAAAATCTATCATCGTATAATGTTTAGTTGCAATTTCTCCAAAATCAAGCCAAAACGAATAGTCAGACGTATATTCATTCATCTGCTTCATGTTTTTAGGAATCAGAGATTTACTAAAATTATAATCCTCAAATGTCGGCGCGGCATAAACAAAAACCGCCGTAAATGAGACGATAAAACATAGGGAAAGGAATACCCCAAAAAATCGTATCATTACAGCAGTTTTCATATAACATTACCTCCCGGCAAAATTACCTTAATTTAATTTAAAATAGTTATTCGATTTTTTTTACCTAGTAGGAACTGAAGCGCCCGCAGAAGCCGTATTTGCAACCCTGATAATATCGTCAATTTTCAACTGAACATCTTCACATTTACTCACGCCGACAAGAATCGGGAACTGCCCTTGTATTTCTTCATCAAACTCGAGAATATCCCCGATTGAATAAGAAGCCGGAAGCAAATCGAAATTATTCAAACCTACCCATTTTTTTTCAACAAATAATCCAGTGAAGCCTTTTTGTTTCTGATACGCGCTAGGCTCTCTTATCAGATGAAACTCTTTACCCTTCTTTAACGCGCCAGTCTTTTTATCAGTGTACTCAACATCAAGGATACCAACTAATTTTGCTCTCATTTTCTTTACCTCACTTTAATTTTTTTTTATTTTTTTTTTAACTGAAAGCTTTTTCCTTTTTATGTTTTTTTTTATAATGAATTTTTCAAACTTCCTTTTCGTGCGGAACAAATAAAGACTGTCAGATATTTCTTTTTCATTCAATTTATTGTCAAGCATTCATTTTATCGTTTTCCGACAGTCTTTTTTCATTCCGAGTAAAGGATTATGAAGAATAAGACTTTACTATTTAATATCCAAAATTTTCAACTTGTTTTTTAACATGTTCCATTATCCAGTCTTTTCCGCAGAAACGAATATCTTTTATATCCCTTGTTACCATTCTATAAATCGTTTCTACTAGATTATCATGATCATTTAATACAGCCTTGTAATCTTCGCTTAAATCACTTTCATCCAATATAGCATTTTCAAGTCCACCAATATAATCCCTTGCTGCCCAATAGACATCATGTAAACCAATTATTTGCCTAGTGTTCATTTCACTAACTTTCATTTTGTTTCATTCCTTTTTTTTTTGTTTTTATGGTTCAGCTTTGCCGTTCCATTGTCAATATTATAGATTATCTCTATATTAAAATCAATTCGCAATATAGACAATCTCTATATATGAATTTTATACATATTGACTAACTCTATATTTTTTGAGATAATAACACGAGGTGAAAATCATGGAATCCCTAGGCGGAAGACTAAAAGACAGACGAACAACAATGAAATTAACACAAGTTCAAATAGCAAAGTTACTCGATATTAATCAAGTGACATATCAAGGCTATGAAAAAGACAAGCATTATCCCGATATATTCACACTTTCAAAACTTGCCGATATTTTACACACATCAACTGACTATCTTTTAGGCAGATATAAACCATAAGAATAAACAGGCTATTCTCAATTAATAGAGAAATGCCTGTTTTTTTTTTATTCATATCATTATAAATATCAAATAAAGGATTTATTGAATATGAAAACTAAAACACTTTTAACTCTAAACATAATAGCTACAGTAATATCATTTTTAATTTTCATCCCATCTTGTCTTCTTATTAAAACTCACAATATTCCTAACGCTCAAATATTATTCTCTGGTTTATTTTCGTTTGGATTTTTAGGCAACACATTTCGTATAATAAAAAGAAAATATTTGTAAATCCGGGCTTCGCAGGGAGAAGGCAGACGGAATTTCTTTAGAGGTCAGATTACAGCGTGAAAATTTATTCACGTTCGTTCATATTTTCAGGTCAGCCAGTATTCGCGGTATCAGACTTCCGTTACGCTCAAACGCAATGTTTTGGGCTTTCAACTTCAATAAAGCAGATAACCACCTGCGCGAACACTTAAAATGGAATGGGTAAGAAAATAAAGGCAATTAAGAGTGAATGTTACCGCTTATCCCTCTCTATCATCTCACTAAGAAGTCTAAATTACCCCTAATTCAGCTTTACAGCTCATGAGCATTCTAACACCTGTTTTCACCTGAAAACCCCAAAGAAGACCTACAGCGTAATAATAGACATATTTGTGTAACATAAAAAGAAACCACGCCTATTAAAAGCGAGGTTTTTTTATTTTAGAATATTAATTTAACGAAGTTCGGGATAAATTTCAGCTGCTTCCTGTTTTCACTGTCTGCCATGATTTTTTGTTATTTTTTGTGATACCTCTTCATAACGGTCATCACAGCAATTGACACGACGGCTATTGTTATTGCCGGACCGAGCTTGCCCATAATATCGCGTTCTTTATTCTTTTTCATTCCGATTCCTACCTTTATTTAAAATTTTTTCAGATTAAATATGATATTAGTATATGGTCACGATGAAAAACTTTAAAAATATTCTGTAAACATGTCCGCGAACACCGTCTACTGTCTACGACTTAATATCTAATGTATCACTAAACCACCAAAATCAATAAGATTGCCCGAATCAAGCGAATACAGCGATATACGGTAATTTTCGCAAAAAGCTTTGATGTTGCTGTAATCAGAATGCTTTTTGAAATCACCGAAAAATACAATTTCATGCTCACTAATTTTACCCGAGCAACCGCCTATAAAACCGTAATCATAACCTTCCAGCTCAACGCTGCCTTTGCTTACCAGTAAGACATCAATATTATTTGCTTTCACCGCAGTATAGATGTTTCTGTCATCTGTTATTATTGCGTTTTCAGAAATAATAAGCGCCGAACATTTGGCGTAACCTTGATTTGTGTGAATAATATTGTATTTTTTTTCTTTATAATGTGATAAAATATCGCAGTCAACATGGTTTGTGTTGCATATGAAATTATTAGCTGTAAAAAAGCAGTTTAACGGAATATTTCGGGGATAATCGTCAGCTAAGTCATATCCGAGCTTTCTCAAAGGTATATTACGCCTTTTAAGCTCTTCATATAATGCAATTTGGGAATTCTCCAGAATGACTTCCCCGCCGGGCAATGTATGCAATAGCATGTCCACATGTGCGGCGGTTGAGTCTGTTAAGTGCTTTGACTTTTCTGTGAATAAAAAATCCGAAAAGCCTAACTCCACAAGGGACTTTACGCAGTTTGCTGATATTTGCGGATTCAGAATCAAAGCTTTATTATTTTTCATTTGGCATCATTTTATTAGTAAAATAAATCATATTATCGCTTCAAAAGCTGACCTGATATATTTCGCGCCGACAATCTCTATTGATTTCTTAAGGCTTGAGGATATTGTTGTGTAATTATGATACGGTATTATGCAGCGTTTAAAGCCCAGTCTTGCTGCCTCGTATATTCTTTGTTCGCAGGAAGAAACCGCCCGTAACTCCCCTGCCAGTCCGACTTCGCCGAAGGCAAGCACATCCTCCTTTACCGCGCTGTCCTTGAAGCTCGAAATAATTGCAAGCGCAACCGATAAATCCGACGCGGGCTCATCAATTCTTAAACCACCGACAATATTGACATAGCAATCCATATTTCCGAGAAAATACCCGGCTCGCTTCTCGAGTACCGCGAGCAGCATCGACATACGGTTATAGTCAAAGCCGTTTGCCATTCTGCGAGGTGTTCCGAAGCCTGTCGGAGTCACTAGCCCCTGCACCTCAGCGAGAATAGGTCGAGAGCCCTCCATAACGCAGGCAATGCATGTTCCTGATACGCCCGTCGGTCTGCCTTGAATAAGCATCAGCGAAGGATTTTCAATCTCCTTCAAGCCGCTGTCACACATTTCAAAAACACCGATTTCATTGGTTGAACCGAAACGGTTCTTTGTTGTACGCAGAATCCGGTATGTGAGATTCCTCTCACCCTCAAAATACAGAACAGTGTCTACAATGTGCTCGAGAACCTTCGGACCTGCGATATTTCCGTCCTTATTGACATGACCGACGATAATCACAGGAATATTCAAGGTTTTCGCGGTTCGCGCAAACAGATTCGCCGATTCCCTCACCTGAGTTATACTACCGCTTGATGAACTAAGATCGGATATGTTCATGGTTTGAATCGAGTCGACTATGACCGCATCCGGTTCATGCGAACGAATGTACTCGCAAAGATATTGTGTATCATTATCACATAAAATGCTCAGATTCGGAGTTTTTACCCCAAGTCTGTCCGCCCGCAGCTTTAACTGATGCGAGGATTCCTCGCCGGAGATGTATAATACACGCAAATTTTGCCCGAGAGCTTCACATATCTGCAGAAGAATTGTCGACTTCCCTATTCCCGGGTCGCCGCTGAGCAGTACAACAGAACCTTTGACGAGTCCGCCGCCTAAAACCCGGTCAAATTCGGCGCTGCCTGTCTTATATCTGTGCTCGTAGGTCTGCGCAATATCGTCAAGAGCAACAGCGTCAGCACGCGAAATATCGGCTGCAACGCTTTTTTTTGATTGCTGCGTTTTAATTGTTTCTTCAAAGGTGTTCCACTCGTGGCAATTTGGACACTGACCGCGCCATTTCAAGGATTCATAGCCGCAGCTGTTGCAAATAAATACATTTTTTGGGGAAGCAGGCATATAAAATCTCCGTTTTCTTTGTTTTAATTAACGCGCTTGAGAGGTCAATTCGGGAATTGCCGTTGAGGAATCAATGTAGTTTATAACACCGTTCATTATTGAAAAGCTTATTTTGGTTTGATATTCATCGGTTTTCAGCCTGTTCGCATCCATTACGTTTGAGAGAAAACCGCATTCAACAAGCACTGCGGGTCTTTGCGAATTATAAAGCAGATAAATTGAAGAATCGCTCTTTTTCAAGGGTAGTGTATTGTTTTCCGGAACTAAACCCTTGATTGAAGACACAATCGCAGTAGCAAGATTTCTGCTTAAAGGGTTATTGGGCGAATATAAAACCACCGAGCCCGAAAGACTGGCTGAGGGATATATGTTTTGATGAATGCTAATAAAAACATTATTTTCATTATTCTCAAGAATTTTAAAACGGTTGTGAATATCCGTGACTTTTTTCTCGCGAATTGTATTGGCGTCACTGTCATGGATTGAGATGTCCGATGTTCTGGTCATAACTGTTTCGTAACCCATGAGGCGTATAAAATCCTGCAGCTTCAACGCGATATTAAGATTAATATCCTTCTCAGGTGTTCCGTCTTTCGCGACAGCGCCACCGTCAATTCCGCCATGCCCGGGGTCGATAACAAAAATCGGCTTATTCTCAGCCGGCATTGTAGCTGTTTTAACCGCAACACCGCAGGAGCTTAAGGCTAAAACAGTTAATGCAAGAACAGAAAGTAATGATAATTTCAAAATATTTTTCAACATATAATCCCCCTAATCAGAATTTCTATTAGAATTATATGCTGTGAAAGAGCTTGTATGTTAATTTGTATTTATTCTATCATAGTTTTGCGATAAATTATAGCTGATTGTTAAAACAAAAAAGGGACGACCTTCATACTAAATACCAAAAGTGGTATTAGTATGGCTGCCGCCCTTGTTCTGCGTATTATTATTGAACCATTTTCGCGATTTCGTCAGCGAAATTGTCCTCTTTTTTCTCAAGCCCTTCGCCCTTGGCAAAACGGAAGTAACCTTTCGCGGCGACTGCTGTGCCGATTTCCTTGCCGACAGACTCGATATATTTCGCTACATTCATGCTGTCGTCGCGCACATAAAGCTGCTCAAGAAGGCAGATTTCTTTATAAAGCTTATTGATTTTGCCCTCAACAATGCCCTCAAGAACCTTCTCGGGCTTGTTAGCCATTTTGGGATCCTCTTTAATCTGGGCAACGATGATGTCCTTCTCTTTCGCGAGAGTTTCCGCGGGCATATCGGTTGATTTTAGATACTGCGGGCTCATTGCCGCAATCTGCATGGCAACATTTCTGCCCATCTCAATAAAGGCTTCATTTGAGGCGAAAGCGGGGTCAATGTCAAACATAACCATAACGCCGACTGAGCCGCCCATATGGATATAGGTCGAAACGATGCCTTCATAACGCTCGAATCTGCGAACCTTCATATTCTCGCCGATAGCAAGAATCTTGTCGTTGATATTTTCCTGAACGGAACGCTCAGAATCAGCCATTTTACGGCTGAGAAGATCCTCGACATCTGCCGGATTTTCTATTATTATAGTCTGCGCAATGCCTGCGCAAAGCTTCTGGAATTCCTCATTTTTCGCGACAAAGTCAGTTTCCGAATTGACCTCAACAATAACGCCGATTTTTTTATCCGCATCGTAAGTCGCGTAAACAGCGCCTTCTGCGGCAATTCTGCCCGCTTTTTTAGTCGCGGCGGCAAGTCCTCTTTCGCGAAGAATATCAACCGCCTTATCCATATCGCCGTCAGCCTCTGTAAGAGCCTTCTTGCAGTCCATCATGCCCACGCCGGTTTTTTCGCGCAGGGTCTGAACATCCTTAGCTGTAAATGCCATATTATTCACCTGTTACCTTTCATTATTCGTCAGAACCCGTATCGACAACGTCCTCGGCTGATACAGCTTCGGCGGCGGGAGTATTCTGAACGCCCTGCCTGACTTCGATGATGCCATCTGCCATTGCCGCGGCAATAAGTTTGACAGCGCGGATAGCGTCATCATTGCCGGGAATAACATAGTCGATTTCGTCGGGGTCACAGTTAGTGTCAACGATAGCTATAATCGGAATTCCGAGCTTTTTCGCTTCAAGAACAGCATTCTTTTCCTTGCGCGGGTCGACAATGAACATCGCCGCGGGCATTTTTTTCATAGCCGTGATGCCGCCGAGGAATTTTTCAAGCTTGTCTATCTGAAGCTGAAGCTTGATAACCTCTTTTTTCGGCAAAAGGTCAAATGTTCCGTCCTCAGCCATAGCCTTAAGCTGAGCAAGTCTCTTGATTCTGAGCTGAATCGTTGAGAAGTTTGTGAGCATTCCGCCGAGCCATCTGGCATTAACAAAAGGCATATCGCAGCGGTTGGCTTCTTCCTTTATGGAATCCTGAGCCTGTTTTTTTGTTCCGACGAACATGATATCGCCCTGCATTGCGGCTTCCTTGACGAAGGTATAGGCTTCTTCAAGCTTTTTAACCGTTTTCTGGAGGTCGATGATGTAGATCCCGTTTCTTTCGGTGAAGATATAGGGAGCCATTTTGGGGTTCCATCTTCTGGTCTGATGACCGAAATGGACGCCCGCCTCGAGTAATTGCTTCATTGATACTACTGACATTGTGTAGCCTCCTTTTTGTTTTACGCAAAACTTTGACAAAAGCAAAATTTCGCATCCGCCGCAGGTGTCAGCCCTTCGCGAATATGGGTCTCGGGTGACTCCGGAGCTCCATACACAAACGCGTCAGTCAACCTGCGTGAGTTTTGCCGTTAGATTGTATCATAAAAGATTGGTAAATGCAAGTATTATTTTCGTTTTCTTAAAATTTTCCCGCTTCTTTTGCCACAGCGACAATTTCCTTGAAATTTTCAAGGCTGACAGTGTTCGGAATCGAATGGTCACTTGAGAAGATATAACCGCCGTTTTCTTTTAGAATCGGTACGGTTTTTCTGATTTCCTCAACAATTATATCTTTTTTGTCCCACAGTACGGCGTTGATTCCGCCATGAAGAACCAGCTTGTCGCCGAATTTTTTCTTGAGCTCTGCGGGCTTCATTCCTGCCTTAACCTCAAGCGGATTCAAAGCGTCAATTCCCGCTTCGAGCAAGTCAGGAATAAAGGGTTCAATATAGCCGCAGGAATGCAGATGCGCGTAAATTCCGTGCTCATGCGCCCATGCGGCAGCCTTCGCGTGATAAGGCTTTAGAAGGCTTCTATAAGTCTCCAGCGAGAAAAAAGTCGTACCCTTGTAGCCCATGTCATCAGGCCAGCCGATTTCATCAAAACGTACGCCGTTAGCCCACAAATAATCAAAATACTCGATGCAGCTCTCAAGATATGTCGAAAAAATATCCTTAACCCACTCAGGTTCTTCAATCATTGCGATAAGCAGGGTTTCAGTGCCCACCATCCATGAATGCGTGACATCAAAACCGAACCAAAAGTCGGCTCTGAGCCAGCGATTATCGGCAAGGCACAGGTCAGATTTAGCCTTGAGTGCTTTCAAATCAAGCCTTGAAGGGTCAAATCGCATCATCTCTTTTGCTTTTTGCCATTCATCGGAATTATTGACCTTAAAATCAATGAATTCAGGTGAGGAATCCTCTGTTTTGAAATTTTTCAGAGTTACTCCCCATTTTGTGGTTGAAATCGTATATCTCTCGGTATCCTCAAGTATTTTCTCAGGATAACGCGGCGACATGTCAACGCTTATTCCCTCGAGCTTGTCAGCACCAAAAAACTCACGCCAGTCGGCGTTTTCGGGCATGCCTTCCCTCTTCCAACGCGCGATAGTACCCCTCCAGGGGCTGTCGGTAATCGGTACGCGGTCAGCCTCGCGATGCTCATACATTCGCTTAAACCGTTCTTTAGTAGTCATAAAATTTTACCGCCTTATATGTATTGAGCTTTTAATCATTTGCAACTAATATTTAAAATATAAAGTCTAACTTCCTGTTGAACCGAAACCTCCGGCATTCCTCACGGTATCGTCCAGCTCATCAACTGGTGCAAAATCAACTTCCAGCACCGGAGCGATAATCATTTGCGCAATTCGCTCACCCGGCTTTATTGTATATGTTTTTTCGCTGTGATTATGCAGACCGACTAAAATTTCACCCCTGTAATCACTGTCGATAACCCCGACACAGTTTGCCGGAGCTAAGCCGTTTTTGATAGCCAGTCCGCTGCGCGCATAAATAAAAGCCGCATAGTCAGCGCAACTCAAAGAAACAGCAATCCCTGTGGGCACAGGGATTGTTTTGTTTGGCTCAAGATTTATTTCACTTTCAATGCAGGCATAAAGGTCATAACCCGCACTGCCTTTTGTCGCTCTTGTCGGAATAACGGCATTTTCACTGAGCTTTTTTATTTTTATTTCGAGTTTTGACATAATGACACCTTAATTATCAGAAGTACGCTTTGACTTCATTCTCTCAACCTCGCGTTTATAAAAATCACGCTCAGACTTCGCCTTGGCGGCATCCTCAAGGTAATCCTTCAGCTGCGTTCTGAGGTTTTCTGTCACATCATTAGCTTTTTTTGCTTCGTCAGCATATTCGAGAGCGGTTAATATTGCCGCCTGCGTTATTGAAATCGACTTGCTGGAACGGTGAGTTTTTGCGATTCGGTCACTCAGAGCCGCGCCGAGAGCCTCGACATAATCAACGTTATCATCGGTATTGATAAAGTATTCATTACCGCAAATGACAAGCCTGACGGTATTTTTTTGCATAAAACTGAGATGTTATTGCTCATAGTATTACAATAACAGCTCCTTCACCACCTTTATATATTCTTCTGCCCATATTCATTGATTTTACATTTTTCAACAAAATAATTGTGATGGCTATATTATACAAAATAAATCTGATTATATCAAGCAATTTTAAAGATTTTTTTTATCTTTTTACACAAATATTTTGTTTTGTTTTGGTTATAAATACTAAATTGGAATTTTAATCATGAATCTGACTGACAGCGGATTTTACGGTATGTTTCAAAAGCACGGCAGTCGTAATCGTACCGACTCCCCCCGGAACAGGTGTTGCCGCCCCTGCGAGAGCGGATATCCCTTCATAATCAACATCACCGCAGAGCTTTCCGTCAAGCATATTAATTCCGACATCAATTACTGTCTGATTAGCTTTAATATAATCCGCGGTAAGCATTTTAGCGACACCGGCGCAGGCTATAATAATATCCGCGTTTTTACACTCGGCGGCAAGGTCTTTTGTTTTTGTGTGGCAAATAGTCACTGTTGCGTTTTTTCCGAGCAGCAGCATCGCGAGAGGCTTACCGACAACCATGCTCCTGCCGATTATGGCAACTTTTTTTCCGCAAACATCGATACTGTAGAAGTCAAGTAGCTCAATGACTGCCTGAGGCGTGCAGGGTGGATAAGTGTCTCTCGCGCCCTCAAAAACCTTTGCTGTATTTACCGTACCCATACAGTCAATATCTTTTTCGCTCTGAATAAATCTCCGAATATTTTCCTCACTCAGCGATTTCGGCAAAGGTCTGAAGAGCAGTATACCGTGGACTGATTGGTCACTGTTAAGTTTCCCGATCAACGTCTCGAGCTCATTCTGTGAGCATTCCAGTGGCAGCTCATGAACCTCAACAAGAGCATCAACTGCCGAAAAACGCTTGATTATACCTTTTTCATATGACAGGTCGTCTTCCCTACTGCCAACCCTGACAACGGCAAGCTTCGGGAAAATATTTTTTATCTTCAGAATTTCTAAATCCGGCTTTAATTTTTCGATTATATCATTAACAACGGGCATTCCGCGTAATTCTTGCATTTTTTATTTCTCCTTAAAATTTATTGCGTTAACTCAGCGGCAACAGTATTATACACTTTACTGCACCGCTCAACACATGAGTTCAGCAATGAAATTGCTTTATTATTTGACTTTTCAGCAAAATCACGGTCTTTCATAAGCTTTGTGTTGATATAAACATTCATTATCGCGCCCTCAGCAGCCGCTTTTATCGCCGCGGCAGCAACCCCGACATCGCTTACAGCGAGCTTTGAGCCTTTATACGCCAATTCCTCAGTGATAAGTGATGCGTTTTCAGCCAGCTTCAATATTTCAATGGGTACCGTGCAAGCGTTCTTTAACGCTTTTTCCATAATCTCCTCACGCTCCGGGTTTTCCTTCGGTATACCGTAAGCAGCGCTCAGCGGTTCAAAAACAATGGCATCCTTCTCGATTAACAGCAGAAAGTCAGCAGTAAAATTCTCCAGTTTCGCGAGAGCGGCATCAATATCACCTTGAAATTCGGCATACTTTTTTTTGCCGCTTGTCAGATTAGCGACCATTGAACACAAAGCGCTACCGAGTGAGCCGATTAGCGCACTCGCTCCTCCGCCGCCCGGAACGGGACTTTTTGACGAGAGTTCACTAATAAAATCATTGATTTGCTTATTCATCAGCATTTTCCTCTATTCTTAAAACTTTGTAAGACTTGAAAATAGGGTCTTTTTTTTCATAAATAAAAAGCAGGGTTTCATCGGTTAATGTAAAGTATTCAGCCCTTACGTTTTTTGATGTGTATTCGTTATTGTGAAGGTAGCCGCGTTCAGCGTTTTTCCTTCTGTACTGCGGTATTTCGTCCGGCAGCATGCATTTCGGGTCATGTGTAAAGCAATCAAGCTTTACGTAATGTGCGGCTTTTTCAGGTGTAGAATGGCATTTTAAAAAGCGGTAAATTAACTCGTATGATTTCTTCAGAGAAATTTTCGGGTTCTCATTGCCTATAAATTCAGCGAGAGAAGAAAATAATTGATAAGGTGTATCGAAAAGCTCAGCTAAGGCGAAATTGACACTGCTTGTGTACATTGAGCTGTTATAAAACTTGTCAATAAGCATTTCTATTTTTCTGAAATGTATTATCTCCTCAGCGCTTAAGTGATCTGTTTTCAAAATCTGATATGGCGGAAATTCGTTATATACAAGAGATTTATTGTTCCGGAGCGCCGCGCCCTTCAAAACCTTAAGAAAGCCCATCTGAAGCATATTAACACGTATATTTATCAAAGCATTTATCGCTTTTACAAAGCTTTCACTGTTTTCTTCGGGTAAACCCGCAATCAGATCCGCGTGTATATGACAATTGCGCATATTAACCAAGTCGGTTAAGTTTTTAAAAGCTTTTTCAATGTCGCATTGTCTGCACACCGCGTCAAGCGTTTTAGGATTAATCGATTGTATGCCTATCTCGAACTGTACCCTTGAATGCGGCAGCTTTCGAATCAGGTTTAATAGAGCATCGTCAAATAAATCGGCGGCGGCTTCAAAATGAAAGGTGCAATCAGTTTCCTGTGTGGAAATAAACTCCAGTATCGCATAGGCTCGTTTTTTATCCGCGTTAAAAGTCCTGTCAACAAATTTAATACATTTCACATTGTGCGAAAGAAGAAGATTTATTTCCTCAAAAACCCGCTCAAGCGGCAAAAATTCCACCTTTTCATCTGCTGACGAGAGACAATAGCTGCATTTAAACGGACAGCCTCGCGAGCTCTCATAATAAATCAGGCAATTCTCCGGTGGCATATCCTTCGAAAACGATGCGAAATAGCTCTCAGTAAAAGGCGAAGGATACTGTGAAAATTTCATTTTGTTTTCTGCTTTTATTATTTGCTTATTAATAAGAGAATTATTCTTAATTGATTTAATAACTGAAGTAAAAGCCTCCTCACCCGCGCCGCAGATGATATAATCCGCTTGAGGAAATTCGCTGAAGTCCTTTTCAAATGAAACCTCCGGACCGCCGAGAATTATCACCGAATCGCTGAGCAGGAGTCTCAATGAGGCGATAATTTTTTTTATAAGCTCAATATTCCAAATATAGCAAGAAAAGCCTATAATATCCGGGTTTTCGGTATAAATAGCATCGATTAAATCACTGACCAGTTCATTAATTGAAAATTCAGCGATTGTTGTGTCACAATTATCGGTAAACAGGTCGGCGTAAGCTTTAAGACACCAGCATGCCGGTGACTTATGAATATTTTTTGCGTTTATCGAAATCAGAAGTGCCTTCAAAATATCATTTCCTTTTTTTGCTACCGAAGGTTTACAAATTATATTAAGTTAATAGCTAAATGCAAACTAAAATATGCTTGACCGGTAAATAGAACCGTGATATATTCTTTATAAGAGTTAGTCTCAACAAAAGAAAATAGAATGAACGGAGGATTCATTTGGCTAAAAACAACACATTAGCGAAACCGGTTTCCACAAAAATGAAGCTTGGTTATGGAGTCGGCGCTATCGGTCTAGACATGAGCTACGGGCTCTGCATTTCGTTTTTTCTCAACTACACAACAGATGTTCTGTATGTTAACCCTGCGTTTATGGGGCTGATGATGGCATTTGCGAGGGTCTGGGACGGTGTCAACGACCCAATGATGGGTGTAATCGTCAGCAATACAAAAACAAAATTCGGGCGTTTTCGTCCGTGGATTGCTCTGGGTGCGATGCTGAACGCTATTGTTCTATTCATGATGTTCACGAACCCCGGATTTACTGTCTCGCAGACGAAAAACGGAATCGGAATGCTCATTTATATAACCGTTTTTTATGTTTTGTGGGGCATGACTTATACCATGATTGATATTCCTTACTGGTCTTTTGTGCCCGCACTGACAAACGACCCGCTCGAAAGGAATGTTGTAGCTTCAGTTCCGCGATTTTTCTCGGGTGTCGGTCAGCTCACGGTCATGGGTGCGACTCCGCTCATCCTTAAACTGTTTTCACCTGCCGAACAGGGCAAGGCGCACTCTCTGATTGCCCTGCTGCTCGGAATCATGTTTGTCGCTTTTGCGATGACAACATTTTTTACAACAAAGGAAAGAATTATTCCACAGCAAAATGAGCCGTTTAAATTCCGAAATGTCATCCCTACAGTGAGAGCGAACGACCAGCTTCAGGTATTTCTGGTAATCGCAATAACCTTCAATCTCGGCTGGTATCTGGTGAACGGCCTGGCGATTTATTTCTTTAAGTATATCGCCGAAAACCGTGATTTTCTGACAATTTTCGCCGCAGTTTCAGGCGCGGGTCAGGCAATCGGGTTATTTTTCCTCTCCTTTCTTTCAAAGAGAATCGGGAAGGAAAATGTTGTACGCCTATCAATTCTAACGGCAATTTTCGGCTATCTCGGGATGCTTTTAATCTCGACCAGAGCGAATCTGAACATGGTTTTATTTTTCGTTTTTGACTTTATCGCGGCGCTCGGCATAGGCTGCATGTTTACCGCTGAGGCTTCAATGCTCGGTGATATTGTTGACTACGGCGAGTATAAAACCGGTAAACGCTCCGACGCTGTAACTTTTTCGATGAAGAGCTTCCAGATGAAATTCGCTCAAACAGTTCAGGCTTTGATTATCGGCGCAGGGTTAAGCTTGTCAAAGTATCAGGAAAATATTGTTCCCCAGCCGCAAAGCGGAAAAAACGGAATAATAGTGATGATGTTTATTATTCCGCCCCTTTTTGCACTGTTTACTTTTTTCTATTTTAATAAAAAATATAAGTTAAATACCGAAATGGTGAATAAAGTCGCGAAAGCAATGCAGGAAAAGCATGTTATAAATGATTAACGGCGGACTCATTCGCAGACAAAACATAGCCAGCCCTTTTCCTCGAATCTCTCCAGCACCGAAAAACCGTAATTACTAAGTGCCGTAATGACCTCCTCCTCACGCAAATCAATTATCCCGGAAACTATATATTTCGCTCCCGGCATCATAAATTGCCGGATATTGCCGGAAAGTGAAATTATAGCATCCGCAACGATATTTGCGAGGACGAGGTCGTATTTTTTTGTAATTTTATCTGTCAGATTTCCGTGAAGCATAGTGTATTCAGGTAGCGAAAACTTATTAAGTTCCCCATTCGCTCTTGCGATTTTTACCGCGAGCTTATCAATATCAACACCCGTAACACTTTTCGCCCCGAGAAGCATAGCCGCGCAGGAAAGAATTCCGCTGCCGCAGCCAACGTCAAGCACAGTCAAATCTTTGCGAATCGTCCGCTCGAGCGCTTCAAGGCAAAGTCTGGTCGTTTCGTGTGTGCCCGTACCAAAAGCGACACCCGGCTCAATATTTAGAACCGCACGTCCCTCGCTTTCATAATCATCAACCCAGATAGGTCTGACCAGCAGCTTTTCGCCGATTTTCATCGGTTTAAAATAGGCTTTCCAGTTGTTTTCCCAGTCCTCATCGTTGCAGTGAACCTGCTCGATTTTATAACATATTCCCTCGCTGTTATAACGCTCCTCGAGAAAATTAACAGCTTCAGAGGGGTTTTCCTCAGGCGAGATATAGATGTGAATAATTCCGGTATCCCTGTCTTTCGCGAGAAGCTCCTCATCAATGAGGTCAATATGCGCGACCTCAAGAGCGTCCTGCTCCAGAGCGCTGTAATCCTCAATATAAATGCCGTATGGCACGCTCATATTAGCGATAGCGCCCGCAAGGTCCACATCACTCGTATTTACGCTGATTTTTATTTCGACCCAATCCATTAAAGAATTCCCTTCAATATTTAGACCTTATCCAGTAAAGGTTGAGATTAAAATCATTGTTTATTTATGTGTTCTGTATGCTAAATAACGCTCAAAGATGAAGATGATGGGGGTGAAAATTGCCATAAACGCAAAATATTTCGCTTTCTTTTTCATGAGATAAACCCTTCCTTTTTTTTATAAAATATTTCAATAAGTATATTAACATATTGATAAGCTGAATAAAAATAGAAACTCAATATCGCATATGAACATCCTCGGCAAAACAGAAGAGATTTTTAAAATCGATTACCCTACCGTCGTCAAGAATTGCTTTTCCGGTCATTCTTCCGAAAACCTGATGCCCATCAGTTTTTAAGACTTTCGCGTCAACCTTTGTATGCTTGTCGAAAACAGGTATAAAATCTGCTTCAAATCTGCCGTCGGAGGAGTTAAAAGTCCAGTTTCGCATGTATTCCTTACGGCTTTTACTATTGGGGATATTAAAAACTATATCATCAAATTTATGTGCTTTTCCCTCATAAAAAATAACATTTTCCGTTGCAGCAGCGGTGTTTCCGAAGCCGTAACCGATATTAAAGCCGAAAACCTTGCCGTCAATTATTCCGTTTCCCGAACCCCAGTACCATTCGTTATCATATGTCCAGACACCTCTGCCCCAGTCAAGTGTTCCGAAGTCCTGTTCCCTGTCAAAAATATATTCCTTATTTCCTATTGTGACTTTCCCGCTTGCTCTCATGCAATTTATTTTTTGATTGTAATAAAACGCTTTTTTATTTTCATTCCAAGGTGTCGCAATAACCATTGTATCCATTTCAGGAGTTTCAAGGATAATATCGGCTTCAAGACGGTTTCCCTTATAGAAATTTTCGTGAGTGCATACAATCCGTCGAAAATCTTTTTCGACATTTATGTCGAGATAAAACTGCTTGTTTTTAAAAAGCGAGCGACCGCTAGACGAATCCGGCGGCATTTTTAATTTGCCCATAGGAAAAAGAGACACAATTGTTTTTGTATTTTCAAAAAGCTTTTTGAAATCAATCAGAGTGACGGTTTGCAAGCCTATATAGCCGTCATCGGAAACAATAAAAGCAAAAGCAAAATCTTCCTTTAAAACAAGATAATAATCCCATTCCTTTATCCTGCTTTTCGGCGCTTTTATATCCGCCCTATCGTAAATCTGATTAATTTTTTTTGACCAGCCCGGCTCACGTAAGCTGCCGTCTTCTTTTAAAAGTTTTTGAACAGTCGTAACTTCATGGGAGCGCTCCATATTGTCACCGCCTTAATGAATTTTTAGTGCTTTAATGGGCTGAAAGCTCAATAAAAAACAGGACTTAGGTTGTGGGCTTGCCAAGCCCACGTTAGGTTTTAATCAAAGCTACAAGTATCAAGCTTTGCCGTTGGTTTTACAGCTTTTCTCGCATGATTATAAAACTTCCTGTCATCTAGGCTCCAGATACGCTGAGTAAATTCGTTTGGAATGATTTCGGATAAGTTTTTTTCAATTTCATAAATCCTCGCATCAAGCAGGTCAAGCTGCGAAAGGATTTCCGCCTCAAGAAAAGCAGGGCGTACAGCCGCGCCGAATTCCGGAATACCGTGGTGTGAGATAAGCATATGCTCGACAAGCATCAAAACATCCTTATTGATGCCTTTTTCCGTTCCGATTCGCTCTATCGCCATCGCTCCTCTGACAAGGTGCCCTATAAGTGCGCCGTCGGTGGTATAGCGGTCGACAAGACCTGTCGGGGACAGCTCAAATTCCTCAGTTTTTGCGACATCGTGCAGAATAGCACCGCTTATGAGCAGCTCACGGTCAACCGAAGGATATAGAGCGGAAAGGGCTTGTGAGAGCCTGACAAGAGAGAGCGTATGGTATAAAAGACCGCCGCGAAGAGCGTGATGCAGGCGAAAAGCCGCCGGGCATACAAGCATTCTTTCGCCGTATTCCTCAAGAACTGCTAAAACAAGCTTTTTTAGCTGGGAATCCGAAAAGTCTTCAACAATTTTTCGGATTTCTGCCATCATAAAATCGCCTGTAAATTCTGATTTCGGCACAAAATCCTCTATATTAACGCCGTCTTTTTCATTGACATAGCGAATACGGTCAACCCTGAGCTGGGACTGATTATTATACTGCTGAACAAGCCCGCGTACCCGCACGAGGGTATTTATTTCTATTACAGGATAATTTTCCTCGCTGTAATTCCAGACTTTAGCTATTATTTCGTCACTGCCGTCGCTGAGAACCATATCAAGGTAAAATGTTCCGTTTTTAGCTCCTTTTTTTTCGCAGGACTTCACAAGCGCAAAGCCGTCAACGGTTCCCTGCTTATCAATCTCGGTAAAATTCATCTCTTCAATCCAATCAGTAAAATATATATTTAAAAAGCATTAATGCAGACACGCTTCTTTAATAAGCTCGACAATACTCGGGTGCGGAAAGGTATACTTCGTAATTTCGTCTATTTTCGCTTTATTCTGCACCAGAATAGCTGCGGTCATAATGATTTCGGAAGCGTAGGAGCCGATAATATGGCAGCCTATAAGGGTCTTTTCGCTGTCAAACAGCAATTTGCAAATACCGTCGCCGCGCTCGGTTTCCGCCACATATCTGCCCGAAAAATTCAAAGAAATGACCTTTTTAAAATAGTTGATTTGTTCCTCAATGCATTTTTCCTCTGAATATCCAACGCTCGAGACCTCAGGTGAGGAATATGTAACGCTGGCAATAGAATTATAATCAATAATTTCCGGCAGACCCAGCATATGGCTGACTGCGACCTCGGACTGCCTGTAAGCGCAGTGCGCAAGCATATGCTTTCCGGTGACATCCCCTGAGGCATATACGTTTTTTACATTTGTACGCATAAAATCGTCAACAATTATATCGCCCTTGTCATCAAGCAAAACACCCAGATTATCAAGCGAAAAATTATCGGAAACTGCTACTCTTCCGACAGAAAGCAGAACCTTCTCGCATTCGATTTCGGTGGTAACACCGTTTTCGGCATAAACGACTTTTCCGTCACAAATAGAGATAAAACCGTTGCTGACCTTAACGGAAACACCTTTTTTCTCAAGGTTTTTTCGTAAAATATCAGAAATTTCATTGTCAAGGCTGCCCGCAATTTTATTTCTTCTGAGAATAATTGTCACCTTGCTGCCTGCTGTACAATAGTAGGAGGCAAATTCTATGCCAACTACCCCGCCGCCAAGCACAACAAGGCTTTCAGGGACATTTTTAAACTCGAGTGCACCCTTGTTTGTGACAGCGAAGCCGTTTTGTAAACTTTCCCTCAGTCCGTCTATATCGGGTATATAAGGCTTTGAGCCGGTTGCGATTAACAGATTTTTCCCGCTGTATACCTCTTCTCCGACTTTCAGCCGGTGATTTTCACCCTCTCCCGGTAATATTGTCCCTTCACCTTCGATAACAGTCACACCTGCTGTTTTTAGTTTCGCCTTTATACCCATTCCGAGCTTTTTGATAACCTTGTCTTTTCTTTCAAGCACTGTTTTATGGTTAAAAGATATTTGCTCCTGTGGGATTTCTACACCGTAAACACTTCCGCTTTTAGCCGCTTCCAGGATTTTTACGCTGTTCAAGAGGGTTTTTGAAGGGATGCAGCCCTCAAACAGACACACGCCGCCTACCCCGCTTTTTTCTATAAGGAGTACCGACATGCCGCCTTTCGCCGCTATTTCCGCGGCGTGATAACCGGCAGGACCGCCTCCGAGTATCATTAGGTCATACATCATTTGCAGAGGAACCCTTCTTTTTAAATATCAGAAGCTTGCTGAAAAAATAATTTAAAACAAGCACAAAAACAGTCAGTATTACCTTTGAAACAAGCTTGTTTATTGATAAAACTTCATAAAGCAAAATCAGACCGACAGTTTCGAAGCCAAGTGTTATAAGCCTTGCAAGATAAAAGCTCATCAGCTCACGAGCAACAACAACGGGCTTCCAGCTCTTGCTGTCAAAGACATAGAGCTTGTTTGTGACATAGGCAAAGGTCACGCAGATGAACCACGCGAGGAAGTTAACAAGCAGAACTCCGCCCTCAAGCTCTCTGCCGAAAATATTGATAATCGGCTCTTTGCCGATAAGCTTGTCGAGAAGAATAAACGAAACAAAATTAACAATCGTTGTTAATACGCCGAAAAAGATATACAACAAAACTTCATAGTCAAGAAGCTTTTCAAACAATTTAATTTTCATCAGGCTTTTAACAAAAGAAATGTTAACAGCCCAATCATATAATTTTCTCAATTTTTATCCTCCAAATTTTTTCTAAACTCCCGAGTTTAAAAGACTGTTAAGCTCATTCAGGAAATTATTAATATCCTTGAATTGCCTGTAAACAGACGCAAAACGAATATACGCGACCTCGTCAATATCCTTCAGCTTTTCCATCGCGAGCTCGCCAATCATGGTTGAAGAGACTTCCTTTTCTAATGAATTCTGGAGAGTTGCCTCAATTTCATTAACAGCGTTTTCAAGCACCTCAACAGAAACCTTACGCTTGTCACATGCCCTGAGCATACCGCTGAGCAGCTTATTTCTGTCAAAAACCTCTCTGGAGGTGTCTTTTTTGATAACCAGAATCGGCACGCTTTCAATGATTTCATAGGTTGTGAACCTGTTTGAGCATTGAATGCATTCACGCCGCCTTCTTATTCTGTTTCCCTCGTCCGTGGGTCTCGAGTCGATAACCTTGCTCTCTTCAAAGGCGCAAAACGGACATTTCATGTAATCTCCTCTTTCAAAAATTTACTAGGTTTTCGTAAAATAATAAACTAATATCGCGGTATAACACCTTAAAGTATACAACATATTGAAAAAAAATCCAGTAATTATCAATATCATTTTCAATTTATTAATTAATTGTTGCATGATACAGTATTTCAAGCTCATTTTTTGCTTCGATTATATCGCTTATGGAATTATACCCGCTTTCATACAGTTCAATTATATATGCCCCGTCATATCCTAAAGAGTTCATTTTTTTAAACAATTTCGGAAAATCGAAAAAACCGGACAGCGGCAGAATACAGTCTTTGTTTTTGTTATGATCGCTGATGTGAATATGTGCGATGATGTTCCCGAGCTTTTCAATAAATTCGAACGGAGAAAAATTTGCTCTGAGCGCCTGTTTTATATCCAAAACTAGACGTAAATCATCACCGATATAATTCTTCATTCTCACTAAAAAGTCAGGGTTCTGGGAGCTTAAATGAACAACATTTTCCTGAACTGCAAGAAGTCCGAAGCTTTTCGAGAGTTCAACTATTTTCGCGAAACGTTCAAAGTATTCCTTTTCGCATATCGAGCCGCCTTCTCTCATGCCGTGCAAAACATAATATTTTGCCCCGAGAGCCGCAGCAGCTTCAAAATGCAGTTGCAAATCATCAATAAAAAAATCGGTGAACCTCTGCTTATATGAGCTGAAAAGCATTGTATTTTCAGCGAAGGAGGTATAGGGGTGCAGGGAGACAATATCGATGCCGGATGCATTTTTAAGCTTCACCAGTTGGGCTGTAAATTCTTTTTTAAATTCGGATTTGGTATTAATAAAAACCTCGCAGCATTCCATTCCCGTGTCTATGACATTCAAAAAGGACTGCTTCATTTCAAGCGGGTAAAAGCAGGAGGAGGACATTCCGAACTTAACCATTTTTTAATCCTTCCAGTATTTTAGCATTGAAATTTTGCCGAATCGGTTGTAAAATTAACTCAAAGTGAATAAAAAGGCGGTGTGTTTTTACGAGAAATTACATAAAAGAATTATCAGCAGCTCTCAAAAATATGAACGCGCTATCAAAGTTTCTTATAAAATTCGGCTCAGCGTTTGTATTAATGCTGACGGCGGTTATTTTAGTTTTGTATTTCAAAGCGGGAAATTCGGCTAACTATTACAGTGTGTTTTATTATATCGGGGAGCTGATGACTCTTCTCAAGGAAAGCTTAGGCGCGTTTTTCATCATGGCATTTATCATTGAATACATAGACATTGCACGAGGAAAAAAGATAATAAATTCTCAAAACAGTGATGAATAAAAAAGCATTATGAAGAGAATATAAGACAACCTTAAATTTTGTGGTTGTCTTTTTTTTGCGTTAAAGTAATTATTGTCTCGCGTATTTATAAGCTTTATCAACAAGCTTGGCAGAAACAATCGCAGCGTCCTCATTAACAAGGAATTCGCGTCCTGTTTTTACGCAATCATAAAAATCGGAAATAAGAGCCTTGTGACCGGCTCCCCAATAGCCCTTCTCACCTGTCGGGATATTGATGTCATAAATTTTTGTTTCCTTACCTTTTTGAGAAACAAGAATATTGTCCGACATGACGACTTTGCCGTTTTCACAGACAACCTCCAAAAAAACCGGAGAATTTTCACTGTAGCAGATGGAAGCATAGAAAAGTCCCCTGACATCATTTCCGAAATCAAGCATAATATCTATGGTGTCCTCGACCTCTATAAAATCCTGCAGCCTCTTTGTCGAGACAGTCGCCTTTATATTTTTAACAGGCATCGAAACGAGCCACTGCAGCAAATCAAGGGTGTGAATAGACTGATTTATCAATACGCCGCCACCCTCGGTTGCGATTTTCCCGCGCCATTCACCCGAGGCATAATAGCTCTCGTCCCTGTCCCAGGTTACAAACGCTCTCGCGCCGGTTATATTGCCCAGCTCACCTGATTTCAAAAGGTCTCTTATGAAAACCGAGGACTGATTATACCTGTTTTGAAAACAGACACCGTACTTTACACCGTTTTTCTTTACTGCTTCGGCAACTTTTTTTGCGTCTTCATATGCGATAGCCATTGGCTTCTCACACAAAACGTGCTTTTTCGCGTTTAAGGCTCTGATTGCCATTTCCGCGTGAAGATAGTGAGGTGTGCAGATATGCAGAATGTCAAATTCCCCGAAATTCATAAGACTGTCAAAGCTGTCAAAGGCGATGCAACCGAATTTTTCGGCTGTAGACTTTGCTTTTTCAATCTCAATATCACAGACAGCGGCGATTTCTACCTCGGGAATATCCTGCAATACACTTGTATGCGATTTGTGAATACTTCCGCAGCCGACTATAGCGGCTCTGAGCTTAGGCATTTTTTCTTCCCCCATAAATTAATTTTATATTTCACTCAGTATAATATTCCGGTGCTCTTCAACAGATTTTTTTGCGGCAAGGGCAATCATAACCGATTGCAAACCTGCCTCAATCCCGACGGGAACCGCTGTATTATTATTTACAGCGTCAACAAAGTCGCACATCTCTTTTGTAAAGGAAGCCATGTATCTCTCAAGGAAAAAATAGAGCGGCTTTTCCCCTGTAACGCCGTCAGCATCTGCAATAACAGCGGTTGAAAGAGTGTCGTTTGCGGTCGCAACCATACCCTTTGAGCCGAATACCTCAGCCCTCTGGTCATAGCCGTACGCTGCTTTGCGGGAATTATCAATTACGCAAAGCGCGCCGTTCGCCATTTTCAGCGTGATTATTGCCGTGTCAACATCCCCCTGCTCACCGATAGCCTTATCAACAAGCACCGCGCTCTGCACAAAAACCTCCGTGACATCGCTGCCGGCAAGGAAGGTCGCCATATCAAAATCGTGAATGCTCATATCAAGGAACATTCCGCCGGAAACTTTGATATAAGCGGGGTTCGGCGGTTCAGGGTCGCGCGAGGTAATTTTGATTATATGCGGCTCTCCGATTTTGCCCGCCTTGACAGCGGCTCGTATCGCGGCAAAATTATGGTCAAATCGGCGGTTAAAGCCGACTTGAAATTTAAGATTTTTACCCTCAAGCGCTTTCTTTACTGCAAGAATTTTTTCAACAGTCTGGTCAACCGGTTTCTCGCAGAAAATATGCTTTCCCGCTTCAATGGCTTCGATAGATATAGAGGCGTGGGTGTCGGTTGAGGAGCAAATCAAAACAGCTTCAATTGCTTTATCCTCAAGGATTTTTTTGTAATCAGTATAGATATTTTCGACACCCATTGCCCTCACGAAGGCTTCAGTTTCAGCATTCATATAAGGGTCTGCGACGGCTGTCACCCTCGCGTTTTTAACATGATAATAAATAGATTGCAAATGAACCTTTCCAATGCGCCCCGCGCCGATAATTCCGATATTCAACATATTTTCCTCCATCTCGCCGCGTTGAGCGGCACAAATATTTCATGAAAGCAGTATAAAAACTTAGGATTTTTATATTTAACCTTCCTTTTTACTATTATTTTGATTTTCAAGAATATTTTGCATTTTAATATAGAGGTCTTCTATTATTATTTCTGTCTTCAAATTGATTTTATTGTCATTTTCAGCTCTGATTCTGTCCTTTTCCTCCTGCCTGTTCTGCGACATCATGATACTCGGCGCCTGTATCGCGGCAAGGCACGAAAGAACCAGGTTCAGCAGAATAAACGGATATGGGTCAAAGGCTTTTACAAGAACAAGAGCGTTGACTGCCATCCAATCAACAAGATCTCTATTATACCGGATTAGCATGCCATGAATCATATTATATACAATTATTTTTATTAGTCAATAAAAACCTGAATCCTGAATCAAGTTAAATTGTTCCGTCCCAAGTCGATACCTTTGACTTTTTCTTTTCCTCCTCGTCAAACCATCTGGTTGTGACACATTTGCTCTCAGTGTAAAAACGAACGGAATCTTTTCCCAGACAATGCAGGTCGCCGAAAAAAGAATCCTTATGCCCAGAAAAAGGGAACATACCGACAGGAACAGGTATTCCGACATTAACGCCGACCATTCCGCCGTCGGTTCTTTTCGCGAATTCACGGGCGTAATAACCGCTTTGGGTGAAGATTACCGAGCCGTTCGCAAAGGGATTTGAGTTCATCAAGGTTATGCCCTCCTCAAAATCCCTGATGCGCTTCACGCACAGTACAGGCCCGAATATTTCACTCTCACCAATACTCATGCCGGGGGCAACCCTGTCGAAAATTGTCGGGGCAAGATAAAAACCGCCTTCGAAGCCTTCAACAACAGCTTTTCTGCCGTCAAGAACAAGCTCAGCTCCTTCAGCTATCCCCTTTTCAATCCATTTTATGACATTTTCCTTATGCTCCTTCATATAAACAGGCCCCAGCCCGCTTGATTTATCGTAGGCGGGACCGACTTTGAGAGCCTTCGCCTGCTTCACCAGCGCAGCTATAAGCTCATCGGCGATACTTTCC
This sequence comes from Oscillospiraceae bacterium, assembly GCA_031551635.1. Taxonomy (GTDB): domain Bacteria; phylum Bacillota; class Clostridia; order Oscillospirales; family Acutalibacteraceae; genus JAVBNH01. The sequence goes on from JAVBNH010000017.1 coordinate 25,320, forward strand.
TGCACCGCGACGACAGGCAGAGCCATACACCTCTCGCCCGCGCAGCCGAAAGCGGAATTTATTATCCCTGCTGCTGTGCGCTCAATTGCCGCGTCCTCAAGCACGAGGGCGTGATTTTTCGCCTCGCACAGGCACTGCACACGCTTGCCTGTCGCGGCGGCGGTTGAATAAATATATTTGCCCACAGAGGTTGAGCCGACAAAGGTTATTCCCCTTATGTCCTTATGCTTGAGCAGGAGGTCTACCTCATTTCTCGAGCAGGTGACCATATTGAGTACACCGTCAGGCAGTCCGGCTTTTTTATATATTTCCGCGAGCATCAGCGCGGTTTTCGGCGTCTGTGTCGCAAGCTTCAAAACCATAGTATTGCCTGAAGCGATACAGACCGGAGCCATCCACCCCAACGGTATCATTGCGGGAAAATTGAAGGGTACTATTCCCGCGAAAACCCCTAGCGGTTCCCTGTAGAGAACGGTGTCAAAGCCTGTTGAAGTATCCTGCAGCGCCTCACCCATCAATAGTGACGGCGCCTGACACGCAAGCTCTGTGCCCTCCTTCGCCTTTAAAACATCGCCCTCAGCCTCGTCCCAGATTTTGCCGTGCTCAGTCGCTACACATAATGTCAAAGCCTCGAGGTTTTCTATTATGAGCTCGCGGACGCGGTAGAGAATCTGCGAGCGTTTAATGGCGGGTGTCGCTGCCCATGCGGGATATGCCGCCTTTGCCGCTGCAATTGCGCTTTCGACCTCCTGTGCGGTGCAACAGGGCGCGTAGCCGGTTATTTCACCTGTACTCGGATTATATAAGGGGCTGAATTTTTCAGTTTCGGAGGATAAAAACTGTCCATTTACAAAATACTTGATTTTGTTGTCATTCATAATTTAGATTCCCGCTTTCTCAGCAATATATGCTCTCGCTTTTTTAGCGTATTCAAAGGGATTCGCTATAGCCGGGTCCTGCTCCGCTTCAACAAGCACATAACCCTCATAATTATTCTCACTAAGAATATCAAATACCGGTGTAAAGTCAATTGCGCCGTCCCCGGGCACTGTAAAGGTTCCGAGCCTTACGCCTTGCAAGAAGCTAAGGGCGTTCGCCTTTACACCCGCGATTACATCGGGTCTAATGTCTTTGAGGTGTACATGCTTGATGCGTCCTATATATTTTTTCAAAATATACAAATAATCCTCGCCGCAATACGCGAGGTGACCGGTGTCAAAAAGCAGATTGAAGAGCGCGGGGTCTGTGTTTTCCATCATTCTGTCAATTTCGGCTGCGGTCTGCACAACAGTTCCCATATGGTGGTGGAAGGTCAGTGTGATTCCTATGTCCTTCGCGACTTTTCCGAGCTTATTCAGCCCGCTGCAAAGGAGCTCCCACTCATCGTCATTCATTATATATTTCTCGTCGAATATCGACTTGTCCGTACCTTGAATTGAATGCCCCTGCTCCGAAACGCCGACTACCTTTGCGCCCATTTTTTTAAGGAAGGTTATATGCTCAATGAAGCCCTTTTCGGTCTCTTCATAAGGCTTTGTCGTCAAAAAGGTGGAAAACCAGGCGTTGCAAATCTGCAATCCACGCAGCTCAAGAGCCTTTTTTAAAACATCGGCATCTTTTGGGTATTTATTGCCGATTTCGCAGCCGGTAAAACCGGCAAGCGCCATTTCTGAAACACACTGCTCAAAGGTGTTTTCCGCTCCGAGGTCGGGCATATCGTCGTTTGTCCAGCCAATCGGCGCGATTCCAAGCTTAACTTTATTTTTGTCTAACATAATTTTTTTGTACCTTTCGTGAATAAATTTATCAAGTTTTTTTGTTATTAATGTAAACAAACCATATAATGCAATATTTCATATTGACAACGCACATACTATGCGATATAATCACTATACTAAGTATGAAAGGAATGATTTGAAATGGATAGCACAAATGTCAGTATCCGTATGGATACACAACTTAAAAAGCAAGCGGAGGAGCTGTTCAATGATTTAGGTTTAAACATGTCTGTTGCGATGACAATGTTCATACGTCAGGCAGTTCGTGTTCAGGGGATTCCTTTTGAAATATCACGCATGCCCAACGCGGAAACAATTGCGGCAATGAAGGAAGCTGAAAAAATCACCTGTGATTCTGCTGTAAAAGGTTATACCAATCTTGACGAATTATTTAAGGACTTAAAATCATGAATGTAGTTTTTACAGTAAAAACAACCGGTCGGTTCCGCAAGGACTATAAGTTGATGGAAAAGCGGAAATACGACATAGCTTTACTTGACGAGATCATCACATTATTAGCAAAAGGGATTCCGCTTCCTGAAAAAAATCGTGATCATGAATTGACTGGTATCTATACTGGACATAGAGAATGTCATATTTTACCGGATTGGCTGTTAATATATCGCATTGAAAAAAATGTTCTTGTGCTGACACTTACCAGAACAGGCAGTCATAATGATTTGTTTTAAAATCAGTGATTAGTATTTTTTTGCCCTTTTGATATTTTCCTGATTTCGGGCATTCGCTTCTGTTACAAGGCTATTTCCACCGGTCTGAGCCGTCCCGACACGCCACCATGCTCCGTAGCCGTCCGTCATTGTTTTCGGGAGGACTTTTATATCAATCAAGGTAGAAACAGTCTGCTTTTTGCTGTCAATCAACGCATCCCGGAGCTCGTCAAGAGTTTTCGCCGTGTAGGTTTTTACCCCGTAACCCGCCGCGCTCATAGCGTAATCAATGTGCATCAGTTCACCGAGCAACTGTCCGTTTTCGTCTCGCTTTCTGAATTCTGTCGCCAGATTTCCGATTCCCTGAGACATTTCAAGATTATTTATGCAGCCGAAGCCGGTGTTGTCAAAAAGAAGAACATTGATTTTCGCGTTTTCCTGAATCGAGGTCACCAGCTCACTGTGAAGCATCAGATAGCTTCCGTCGCCAACCATAGCGTAGACTTCTATGTCAGGCGCGGCAAGCTTTGAGCCGAGCGCGCCGCAAATCTCATAGCCCATGCAGGAATAGCCGTATTCCATATTGTAGCTGTCCTTCGCGTCAGTCGTCCACATTCTCTGCAGGCACCCGGGCAGGCTTCCCGAGGAACCGACCGCGATAGCGTCATCATCTATAAGCTCACGAATCAGCGCGACAGCGGCGGTCTGGGTAACGGTGCCGCCGGTTTTTTCTATGAATTCATCTATTGTAGGCTCATATCTCGCCTTGACAATAGGCTTGAAATCCTCGCCGTACTTATATTCTGCAAGCTTTTTATATTCTTCATTCCAGTCATTTTTTGCCTGAGTGATTTCATTTTTATAAGCCGATTTGTAGCCGAACGCTCTAAGTTTTGCCGTCAGCTTTTCGAGTGTCGTCTTCGCGTCGCCGACAGCCATAGCCGCGTCCATTTTATATGCGTCAAACCTTGAGGCGTTTATTGTTATAAATTTCACCTTAGGGTTTTCAAAAAGGGACTTTGAAGCAGTGGTAAAATCAGAAAATCTTGTGCCGATTCCGATTACGAGATCGGCAGTTTTCGCCAGCGTGTTCGCCGCACTGTTGCCGGTTACGCCTATCCCGCCGAGGTTGAAGGGAGAAGAAGCTTTACAGGCGCTCTTTCCCGCCTGAGTTTCGGCAAAGGGGATATTAAAACCGGCGCAAAAGCTCTCAAGCAGTTCCCCTGCTTCACTGTATCTGACTCCTCCGCCGCAGACAATAAGCGGTTTTTCGGCTTTTCTTATCAATTCGGCAATATCGTCAATTTCCTCGTCTGACGCTGCCGCGCGGGAAATTTTATGCACTCTTTTTTCTAAAAATGAATCGGGATAATCGTATATTTCGCCCTCGACATCCTGAGGAAGACAGACGCAGACCGCGCCGCATTGCAAGGGGTCGGTGAGGACGCGCATGGCGTTAATCATAGCCGACATCAGCTGCTCAGGGCGCGAAACCCTGTCCCAGTACCTGCAAACCGCGCGAAAAGCGTCATTTGTTGTCGTTGAGAGTGAATTTGTCTGCTCAAACTGCTGCAGAACCGGGTCGGGCTGGCGGCAGGCATAGGTGTCGGCAGGCAGTAGCAGCAGTGGGATATTATTAACAGTCGCGGTTCCGGCTGCTGTCACCATATTCGCAGCTCCGGGGCCGATTGATGAGGAGCAGGCTATAATTCTTCGGCGGTTATTCTGCTTGGCAAAAGCCGTCGCCGCGTGAGCCATACCCTGCTCATTTTTACCCTGAAAAACTCGCAGACCGCCCGGGTTCTCGTCTAAAGCCTGACCGAGACCGCAGACGATTCCGTGACCGAAAACGGTAAAAATGCCCTCGACAAATTTTGTTTCCACACCGTCTAGCGAGACATATTGATTATCAAGAAATTTAACAAGAGCCTGCGCCATTGTCATAATTGCCATCAGAATTTTCCTCCGATTATGTTTTTTTATCGAAATATATAATTATCTTTTTACCTGCGAAAACATCCATTCATACAGCTCTCCTTCACGGTAAGCTATTTCCCACGAGCAGTGCCTTTCTCCGGGGTATTCAGTATATTTTACAACCTCTGAGCCCGCGTCCCTCAAGGCATTTATCATGCTTCGCGAAAAACTCGGGTCAACATCCCTGTCCTTCGCGCCATGGAATGCCCAGATAGGGATTCCGGTCATCCCGCTAACAAATTCGGGTCTGCCAGCGCCGCAAACAGGCACAGCCGCCGCGAATAAATCCGGCTCTCTCCACAGCATACCCCAAACGCCGGAGCCGCCCATAGAAAGACCTGTTATGTATATACGGCTAGTGTCGATATTATACTTTGAAGCTACCTCGCGCACAAGCTCTATTGTCGCGTCACACACAGGGAAATCCTCCGGCGACTGCGAACCCCATTTTTGAAAATCAAACCACCAGTTCCCCTTCGGGCATTGCGGCGCAATGATATAGCAGGGATATTTTTCTTTTAAGTCAGCAAAAAGCAGTTCCTGCATAATACTATCAATCTGAACCTGCCTCTTGTTGTCGCTCCCCCTCGGTCCCGAGCCGTGCAGGTAAAGCAGTAACGGGAGCTTTTTATTTGAAGCCTCAGGCGTGTACATTCTATAGGGCAGGGTGAGGCTGTTTGAAGCGGTAAAGCTCTCAGCTGACATCATTCCGGTGAGGTCTCTTTGAGCGAGAAATTTATAAAACACGCCCTTACCGCCTATCAGATAAGTAACAGTTATAACAATCATAGCAAAAAGCGAAAAAGAAATCAGAGCGATATGTTTTTTCTTAATCATAAAACCCCCATTGAAAGCTAACTATTAAGCTTAGCATCTTATACCTAATACCTAATTCCTTATTCCTTAAATGGCCATCCACTCGTGTTCTTTATCAAAAATCCTTGTTTTTTGCCACGGATTACCTTGCAAATGGCGAATCATCCAAGTGTAATACATTGTATAGCAAGGTGCTGTCACCTGCTGATGCGAATTGCCGCCGCTTATAAATGACGCGCCGCCGTCAGCGATTTTATAAACCTCGTCGCCGATAAAACCCGCGCCGAAGCCTTGAGGTTTATCGAATTTGTAATAGTAAACTTCTGGTTGCGGGTGATGGTGAGGAGGGTAGCTCGACCATTTACCGGGTTTGTTAAAGACCTCACCAATAACCATATTAGAATAAGGTGCGTTTTCGTAGTCGAATACCGTCACAATCGTCCTGTGCGCCGCACCGTCCCACTGAGTTTCACCCGCGATTTGCACATCGACAGTTTCGGGAGTATACAAAACCGGCTCAAATATATTTTCATTATTTGTCTGTTGAATAATGAATTCGCTTTCTTCCAGAGCTTCAATTTCAACAATCTCATTCATGCAAAAATGCAGACAGTAAGGTAAATCAGTAAAAACGCTCCCACGAAATATTTCCGTGGTTTTTCCTGAATAACACAGTTGCAGCTGCCCGCTCAAAATCAAAATTGCTGTTTCATTGCGTCTGTCATTTATAATCAATTTTTCACCGGGCAAAAGTCTGCAAACGGTAATATCCATCAACATCTGAGCGTTTAACCCATCCATACGGCACAAAATCTTTTCATTGTTTTTATTATATAAATAGTTAGCAAACATTTTCCCTCACCCTTATCTAGCGTCTAAAGTCTAAAATCTAGTCACACCGTACTCTTTTTTCTTTTCGTCAATAAATGCTTGTATCTCCTGCGCGTTTTTCATGTCCTGAGAGCAGGCGTGACTGGCGACAAGCATTGCCGCTGAAGCACTGCCGAACTCAAGTGCATCAGGAATTTCCCAGCCTTCAAATAAAGCGTAAAGAAAAGCCGAGGTATAACCGTCACCGCCGCCGAAGGATTTCAACAGCTTCACAGGGAAGGGTTTGATTTTATAGCTGTTTCCGTCATTAGTATAGGCTGTCGAGCCCTCTTTACCATGGGTTACTATTACGATTTTGGCATTGCGGTTGTGATAGTATTTCGCGCTAGCCTCGTCACTGCCGTCAAGCCCTAAGAGCCTTTCAGTCAAATCATATTCCTGCCGCGAGCCGATTATTATATCAGCTTTTTCTGCAGCAAGCGAATAATAAACCGAAATTTCATCGTCATTTTTCCAGTTATACGAGCGGTAATCAATGACAAAAATCACCGGAACCGCGTTCTTTTTCGCAAGTGCCAGAGCTTTCAGCGCAGCCTCTCTTGAGGGGGACTCGGCAAGCGCGGTACCGGATATAAGCAGAGCCGCACCTTGATTTATATAGTCCTCGTCAATGTCGCTTACTTCCAGCTTCAGGTCAGCCGCTTCGTTTCTGTACATGAGAATACTACTCTGCGTTTCGCTTAAAATTTCAGTGAAGGTCAGCCCGATTTTTTCGCCGTTTTTACACCGGGAAATTTTCGAGGTGTCTATGCCCTCCTTCGTGAAAAAATCCGTCACAAAGGTTCCAAGCTGATCGTCTGAAACTCGGGCAAAAAAGCCGCATTTTTTTCCAAGGCGGGAGAGCCCCACGGCGATATTCGCAGGCGAGCCGCCCAGATAACGCTTGAAAGTCGTGCTCTCATTTAGCGGACAGTGATAATCGACAGGGTTCAGGTCAACGGCGACCCTGCCGAGCAGAATCAAATCAAACTTTTTACTTTTATCAAATTCAATATATTTCATAAGCTCTCCTTATAGTTTGCTATTTATTATAAAATATTTTTATATGTCTCTTAACATTTTCATAAACTCCCATGACCATTTCGGACGAGAGCTTGAAATATTCGGCAGAGGTAACAGTCGTGCAGTAATTTTTTGCATACAGAGCAAGGCTGTCAAAACTTGCAGTTGCGATATTTATTTTTCTCACACCGTTTTTAATTGCAGTGCGGAACATTTCATCGGTAATACCAGTCCCGCCGTGAAGCACCAAGGGCACCTCAACATTATTATAAATCTGTGAAAGAACATCAAAACGAAGCTCCGGTAAAACAGGATAATTGCCGTGAGCATTGCCAATCGCTACCGCCAAAGCGTCTATTTTTGTCTTTTCGCAAAACTCCAGAGCCATTCCGGGGTCAGTATATGAGATTATATGCTCAGCGCTGTCGCCCTCATTCCCTCCGACAACACCCAACTCAGCCTCAACCGAAGCTCCGAAAGCCTCAGCCTTACTCGAAATCAGGTTTGTCAGCGCTATGTTTTCCTCAAAAGGCAGTAAAGAAGCATCCAGCATAACTGAGGTGAAGCCGTAATCAAGCGCCATGTCAACACATTCGGGTGTTAAACCGTGGTCGAGGTGTACACAAACATCGACAGAGGCGCTTTTTGCGGCATTTACCATCATGGGCGCCATTAGCTCAAGCGGAGAATTTTTCAATCTTTTTTCCGCAATCTGAATAATAACCGGTACTGAATATTCCTCAGCGGCATTTAAAACGCCCATAAGCATTTCCATGTTGCCGACGCTGAACGCGCCGACAGCGCATTTTTCTTCTTCGGCATATTTAAGCACAGTTTTTAAATCGACAAGAGCCAAAATCTCACTCCCTGAATGTCATAAAAATGCAAATCATAAAATACAATGTTCTCTGAAACTATTGCGAGCTCTGCTCGCTTAGAGATTCGTGAGGTCATTATACCATGATTTCATCCTGCGCAAGCAGGATGCGCGGCAACGCCGAGGTGCGAAGCCCAAATCATAAGATACAATGTTCTCCGAAGCTATTACGAGCTCTGCTCGTTTAGAGATTCGTGAGGTCATTATACCACTATATATAGTAATATTCAAGCAAAAATTTTAAGAATTCACATTTTAAAGATTTAAAGATGATAAAAACAGATTGATTTATCCGCGGAATTATGTTATAGTTGAGCATGTTGAAAATTACCGCTCATGGCGCAGTTGGATAACGCAGCAGATTCCGATTCTGAAGAACGGGGGTTCGAATCCCTCTGAGCGGGCCAAAAGTGCCCTGTCAGGCGAGATGTGACCGACAGGGCAATGAAAAATGATAAATGAGAAATTGTAAATTTATTTCTTTTTGTTAACCAAATGTCTAATGTCTAGAATCTAGAATCTAGAATCTAGATTCTAAAATTTGGGGTTGTTTTTTTGGGAGATGCCTGCGCGATTGAAATTGTCAATATTTCAAAAACCTTCGGCTCTGTTGTTGCGAACGACAAGGTTTGCATGAAGCTTGCTTATAACGAAATTCTGGCTGTCCTCGGTGAGAACGGCTCAGGGAAAACTACGCTTATGAACATGCTTTCGGGGATTTATCATCCCGACGAAGGCGAGATTTTGGTTTCCGGTAAACCTGTCTCGATAAATTCGCCCAAGGACGCAAGAGAACTGAAAATCGGCATGATTCATCAGCATTTTAAGCTTGTTGACGTGCTCAGTGCCGCGGAAAATATTATTCTCGGTCAGAAGCAGGGTAAAAATCTTTCTAAAAACGCTCTTGCCGCGAAGATACAAAAGCTTTGCGATGAATACGGCTTCAATATAAATCCATCAAAGAAAATATATGACATGTCTGTCAGTGAAAAACAAACTGTTGAAATTCTCAAGCTACTCTACCGCGGCGCGCGAATTCTGATTCTCGATGAGCCGACGGCAGTTTTAACGCCTCAGGAGACGGATAAGCTGTTTGATATTCTGAGAAATATGAAAAACAACGGCTGTGCGATAATCATTATCACCCACAAGCTCAATGAGGTTATGTCAATCAGCGACACTGTCACAGTTCTTCGCAAGGGCAAGAGCATTTCGACAGTCGTAACAGCCGAAACAAACCCTTTGGAACTCACTGAGTTAATGGTCGGGCGTAAGGTTTCGCTTGAAATCGAAAGACCGGATTACGCGGATAAAAAAGCGATGTTTGAGGTTCATCATCTCAGCGTGAAAAATGAGGAGGGCTTATTCGCTCTCAAGGATTTGAATTTCCACCTTAATTCCGGTGAAATCCTGGGCGTTGCCGGTGTCGCCGGAAGCGGCCAAAGGGAGCTTTGCGAAACAGTCGCAGGGCTTTTAAATGCCGATAAGGGTGCGATACTTTATAATGAGGAAAACATACTGGGCAAAACGCCTTCCGAAATTATCGAGCTTGGGATTTCGATGAGCTTTATTCCTGAGGACAGGCTCGGTATGGGGCTTGTCGCCTCGATGGACATAACAAACAATATGCTTCTGAAGTCCTATAAAAAAGGAAAATCACCCCTGATTAACCTCAAACCCGCAAAGGAGCTTGCACTTGAGCTTATCGAAAAGCTTGAAATTTCAACTCCGGGCGAGTCAACACCAGTGCGTCAGCTCTCTGGAGGCAATGTTCAGAAGGTGCTTCTCGGGCGCGAGATAGAGAGTAATCCGAACCTCTTGATAACCGCTTACCCTGTACGCGGTCTTGACATAAATTCTTCTTACAAGATATATGACCTTTTAAATGAGCAAAAGAAAAAAGGCGTCGCTGTGCTTTTTATCGGTGAGGATTTAGATGTTCTGCTTGCGCTCAGCGATAGAATTCTTGTTTTGTGCCACGGTGAAATAACAGGAATAGTAGACGCGAAAACAGCGACAAAGGAAGAAATCGGACTGCTGATGACCGGTGAAAAAAAGCTTGGAGCCGCTGCGGAAAAGGAGGAAGACAATGGCTGATTCAAAAAATGTCAAAACTCCCATTTTACGCATAGCTAAACGGAAGGAACGCAGTAAAAAGGAAATTTTCATGCTGCAGGTCTGGTCCTTTCTCTTTGCGATTGTCGCCGGAGGTCTTTTTATTCTAATCCTCGGGCATAATCCGATTGAAGCTTATGCCGAAATTATTAAAGGCGCGTTTAAGGGCTCAAAACGCGACTCTCTCGCGGGAATACGGCAGACAGTAATTCTTTTCGTCCCTCTCCTGCTGACCGCCCTCGGGCTGTCGCTTGCTTATAAAACAAAATTCTGGAACATCGGCGGCGAGGGTCAGATACTTATGGGTGCTATCTTCGCGTCATATTTCGCACTCTATAATACAGATAATCCCGTCAAAATTCCGAAACCGCTTGTGTTGTTGATTATGTTCCTAGCGGGCGCACTTGGCGGCGGAATAATGGCGCTCATTCCGGCGATATTCAAAACACGATTCGGCACAAATGAGACATTATTTACATTGATGCTGAACTATATTGCCCTGTATTTTTTAAATTACCTCTTGTCTGGTCCATGGCAGAGAACACCCGGCTTCGCTAGTATCGGTCTTTTTCATGAATCTACAGATTTATGGGAGATTAACGGCTTTCATCTGGGGATATTATTTGCTGTGCTGATGATTTTTGCTGTGCATATTTATATGAAAAAGACAAAAAGCGGATACGAAATGAGCGTTGTGGGTGAGAGCCAGCCGACGGCGAGGTATGCCGGAATGAGTGTTAAAAAAATCATTCTGCGCACAATGTTTTTGTCCGGAGCGATATGCGGTATTGTCGGCATGATTAATGTTTCGGTAAACCATACAATCACAGACGGAATAACAGGCGGTGTCGGATTTTCGGCGATTACTATCGCATGGCTCGCGAATTTCAACGCCTTTGCAATGGCTCTCATAGCCGCTTTATTCAGCATTCTCTCGAAGGGCAGCATGGTCATGCAAACCGCTATCGGCATTTCTTCCTTCGCGGCGGATGTGCTTCAGGGGATTATACTCTTCAGTTTTTTAGGCTTCAGCTTCTTTTCGACTTATAGGCTTCAATTTAAAGGTATTGAAAGGAAGGAAATATAGTATGGATTTGCTGTTGAATTTTCTTTACGCGTCAATAGTCGCAGCTACTCCCCTTCTTTTTGGTACTCTCGGTGAAATTATAAGCGAAAAGGTCGGAAATCTCAATCTGGGTGTTGAGGGAATGATGTGGCTAGGGGCTTTTTCCGGATTTTTTATTGCTTATAGAACCGAAAGCCTGCTCTTGACCTTACTCGCGTCTTTTGCACTGGCAGCAATGGGAGCAGCTATTTACGCCTTTCTGACGGTGACACTAAAGGCAAATCAGAATGTGACCGGCCTGACGCTTACACTCTTCGGCATAGGTCTCGCGAAGGTTCTCGGTACCGCTATGACGACATCCTTGGGAGGAAAATCACCTATCACAACTCCCGCGTTCAATGAAAAGCTCGCGCCGCTGCACATACCCTTCCTAAGCGATATTCCCGTAGTCGGCAAGTTGATTTTCAGCCACAGCATATTAGTGTATTTAATTGTTGCATTGTGTCTTTTTGCCTATTTTTATTTCAAACGCACTCAAAACGGGCTTAACATAAGGGCAATCGGCGAGAATCCGGCTGCGGCTGACGCGGCTGGTATCAATGTTTCGCTGCAAAAATATATTCATATAATAATAGGCGGAGGAATCTGCGGAATCGGCGGTGCTTTTATGTCGATTATTTCCACAAACGGCAGCTGGCAGGCAGGCGGAGTTGTTAACGGTGCGGGCTGGATAGCTGTCGCTCTGGTTATTTTCGCAAGCTGGAATCCGGCGAGAGCGATACTCGGCTCCTTTGTTTTCGGAATGTTCGCAAGCTTAAAGAACTACATTCCGGCAGCGGTAATAGACCTTCCACCTGCGATTTATCAGATGCTTCCATTCCTGCTGACTACAATAGTTTTAATAATAACCTCAATAAAAAAAAGCAGGGAGAATCAACAGCCTGCTTCTTGCGGAGTGAATTATTACCGCGAGGAAAGGTGAATTTTGTGTCTGCTAAGTATAAGTAATAAATAATAAGTAATAAGTAATAGTTATTTTTGCTAGCCAAAAACCTAAAATCTAAGTAACCGGTACTTTATGGAATGTTTGGTAGTTTGCGTCGTGGAAGTTTCTTGCTTTATTGAAGGCTGTTCTGCTTAAAACGAGCAGGTTTTTTCCGTCAAATTCGAAGGCGGGGTAATTAAAGCCAACCTCTGACGGGTCAAGGTTTTCATAGTTTAAAATGTCTTCAACGAACTCCCAATTTACTAAGTCACATGATTTGTAAAGCGATAAGATATTTCTTTTCGGCGGTCTGTTTCCAATGGCGAAATAGAGCTCGCCGATTTTTTTTACCTCAAACTTTGTGTGTGCCATCGGAAAATCAATAACCCTTAAAAATTCAAGCCCTCTTTCGGTCTTTTCATTATTCATTCTGAGCTGCAGCGAAATATCCTGTGCGTACCGAAGCATATTAATTATTGAACCGTCCGGAGCTTCAACGACATTACCCTCAATTGCACCGGCTCTGACCTCTATAGCATTTTCCCAGCTGGAATCATGTTTCAAAAAGTCGCAAATATGCCAGTTTTCAGCTTTAAGCAAATCGGCGTTTTCATCAATCGAAATAACGGAATTTCTATACTCCAGCTTTGTCCAAGAGCCGTACTCAACTGCTGTCCAAAGCCTTCCGTGAGTGTTTATCACTGTCACGGGTGCCTTATGGAAACCGTTTTCGCCGCAGGAGCAGGAACCGCGGCAGATAACAGTCGGCGCGGACCATGTCCTGCCCTCGTCGTCGCTTCTGCCAATTAGTAAATCGCCGTATTCGGTTGAGGTAGAGAGCATATAGAGAGCGTCTTTGTGATAAAAAAGCTTACCCCAGAAGCAGGGAAACAGCTCGCAAACATAATTCCATGTCTCGCCACCATCGTCTGATTCGCAGATTACTGTTAAATTTTGCGGGAATTTGCTCTTATAAATATCCATCGAGGTGAGGATTTTTCCCGAAGGCAAAAGACAAATCGATGGACTGCAAAGCGAAAAGCCCGAAAACGAATAAATTTCGTCTTCAGGATGAAGATAGTTGACAACAATGCCCGGAGCAAACCCGGTTCTGAAAAGCCGTTGTTTGCTTCGGGAGTTTTTTGTTTCTATGTATACTTTATAATCGGTTTCATCCTCGAGAGAGTCAATTATAAGCTTTTTTTCACTGCTTTTAAAGCTTTTCCAATCGTTAACTTCTCTCACAGAATAATAGACGGTGTACTCGCCTTCGCAATTGCTTATCTGCAGCTCAACGCTGCTAATATGCGGCGCAAGCCTTGATATATATGGCAGTTTTGCCTCATCAGAGAGCATCGCGGGAGTGTATGGAGCATAATTCCAGTTTGAATATCCAAACATAATTTTACCTCAAAGCAATATCTGCAATTATTTTCCCGTCCTGGAATCTGATATTGCGTTTTGCTGATGCGGCAATGTCGTTATCATGTGTAATAAGAATTACTGTTCGTCCTTCATCATTCAGCTCGGTCAGAATGCGCATAACCTCCGCGCCTGAATGCGAGTCAAGGTTACCTGTCGGCTCGTCGGCAAGAATTATCGGAGGTCTCGCTGCGACTGCCCGCGCAATAGCGACTCTCTGCTGCTGACCGCCCGACATTTCAGACGGCAGATGGGTAATTCTCTCGTCCAGCCCCACACGCTCAAGCGCAGCCTGAGCAAGCGAATGCCTTTCCTCGGCGGGCATACCCCTATAAACCAGAGGCAGCTCGACATTTGCCTGAGCTGTCAGGCTCGGAATTAGGTTATAGCCCTGAAAAATAAAACCGATTTCCTTGTTTCTGATGTCCGAAAGAGTGTCGTCGTCAAGCCCCGAAACATCCTTACCATGAAGGATATATGTACCGCTTGTCGGCACATCGAGAAGACCGAGCATATTCATGAGCGTTGATTTACCCGAACCTGACTGACCGATGATGGCGACAAACTCGCCTTCATCGATATTTATGTCAACACCGTCAAGAGCATGTACCTCATTCTCTCCCGGGTTATAAATTTTATACATGTTTCGGATTTCAATCAAGCTCATGACTATACTCCTTTTTTAACACTTATATTTTTGTCAAGGCATTTTCAATGTCCGCGATAATGTCACCAATATATTCTATTCCGACAGAAAAACGAATAAGGTCGCCGGAACTGCCAGCGGCTATCATCTGTTCATCCGAGAGCTGGCGGTGCGTGGTACTTGCCGGGTGAAGAACCGAGGTTCGAGCGTCCGCAACGTGAGTAACAATTGCCGCGAGTTCAAGGCTATCCATGAATTTAACCGCGGCTTCCCTGCCGCCCTTAAGTCCGAAGGAGACAACGCCGCAGCTTCCGTCCGGGAGCTGTTTTTTTGCTAAATCATAATATTTGTTTCCGGGGAGCTCCGGATAATTGACCCATGCGACTTCAGTTCGCCCCTCGAGATATTTCGCGACTGCCATAGCGTTTTCGCAGTGGCGCGGTATACGCAGGAACAAGGTTTCAAGCCCGATATTCAAAAGGAAAGAATTTTGCGGGGAAGGAATCGCTCCTAGGTCACGCATCAGCTGAACGACTGCTTTTGTTATATATGCGCCCTTTCCGAAACGTTCGGTGTAGGTCACGCCATGATAAGATTCATCGGGAGTTGTCAGCCCTCCGAATTTTTCGTTCTGCGTCCAGTCAAAATTCCCGCTGTCAACTATAGCTCCGCCGATGGATGTCGCATGCCCGTCCATATATTTTGAGGTGGAATGAACAACAATATCGCAGCCGAATTCAAACGGACGGCAGTTGACCGGTGTCGCAAAGGTATTATCGATAATAAGCGGAACACCGTTTTTGTGCGCTATTTTCGCAAATTTCTCAATATCTATAATTTGCAAAGAGGGATTGGAAATTGTTTCGCCGAAGAGAGCTTTGGTATTATCCCTAAACGCCGCCTGAATTTCTTCCTCACTTGAATCAACGCTGATAAAGGTGAAGTCGATACCCATTTTCCGCATGGTTACATTAAAAAGGTTGAATGAACCGCCGTAAATTTCCGAGGTGCTGACTATATGGTCACCTGCCCCGGCGATATTAAGAATTGCGTAAAAAGTCGCTGCCTGCCCTGAGGAGGTCAACACTGCTGCAACGCCGCCCTCAAGGTCGGCAATTTTCGCCGCGACATGGTCATTTGTCGGATTCTGTAGTCTTGAATAGAAATATCCTGACTCTTCAAGGTCAAAAAGCTTACCCATATGCTCGCTGGACTCATATTTATAAGTTGTACTTTGAATAATCGGGAGGATACGCGGCTCACCGTTTTCAGGTGTATAGCCGGATTGTATGCATTTTGTATTTATATGCTTGCTCATTATTAAGCCTCATTTCAACTTTTATTTAAGAAATATTTCATCAAATCGGGACCGTTCCCGAAATAAAGTCCTGAAGCCGCGGCTGATTCCTCATTGAAATTAACAAAGGAATCGCCGCTGGCCATTTCACATAGGCTGTTATATATCATAAAAGGTACCGGATCCCTCGCGTGAGTCGCAGTTGAAACAGGCGTGGGGTGGTCGGGAAGAACCATAATTTTATACTCACCGAAACGCGGAAGATTTTCAAGCAGAATCGGCAGAACAAGCTCGTCGATAATCTCAATCGAGCGGACTTTGTTTGCTGTTTCCCTTCTGTGACCGCACTCGTCCGGTGCTTCAATGTGAATATATACAAAGTCCTGACCACTCTCAAGCTCCTTGATTGCAGCCATTGCCTTGCCCTCAAAATTAGTGTCAATATAACCTGTCGCGCCTTCGACAACAGGAGTATTCATGCCAGTGCAAACGCCTATCCCTCTAAGCAGGTCAACCGCTGAAATGATGCTGCCATTTAAATTATACTTCTCACGAAAGCTCACGAGATTCGGCTTTGTGCCCTCGCCCCAAAGCCAGATACTATTCGCCGGGCGGTGACCCTCGGCAATCCTTCTTTTATTCACCGGGTGCTCCCGAAGCAGCTCATAGCTCCGCTTCATCATATCTATCAAGGCTTCCGCGTTTTTATGCGATGAGAGATATTCGCCAATTACCCTGCCTGAAATGTCATGCGGCGGTGTCATATCGCCAAGGCAAGTTGTGCCGCCATGCCAGACAAGACAGTGACGGTAGCTCACTCCACTGTAAAAGGTAAAAATATCGTTTCCGAAATGTGCTTGAACTGTTTTTATAATTTCAGCGGCATCAGAAGATGAAATATCCCCGGCGCTGTAGTCTATCATTGTTTTTCTGTTGTAATCCTCTTCGTCAGAGAGTGTGACGACATTACATCTCAGCGTCACATCGTCGTCCGCAAGGCTAATGCCGATACTGCAAGCCTCAAGTGGAGAACGCCCGGTATAGCTTTCGCCCGGATTATACCCGAGTACGCTAAGATTCGCGACATCACTCGCCGGCTTCATTTCATCCGGCACTGTTTTGCAAAGTCCCATCTGCCCATACGAAGCTAAGCGGTCAATATTCGGCTTTTTAGCCGCAGCCATGGGTGTTTTATTATTAAGCTCAGCAAGGGGATAATCCGCCATGCCATCACACAGTAAAACCACATATTTCATAAAGCAACCAACTCTCATTATTCGTTAACTTTTTCCTAACCGATATTTTTCGTTCCGGTAAATTTGCCGACAAGATTATCAAGCTCGGCAGAACTAATAGAGGTCTGCCGTTTATTTATTGCATATTGCTCGTCTACCCATTCTTTCAAATAAGCAATAACCGGATCGGTTTTTTTAACCTTGCCGTCATCCTTCAGCTTGTAGAAGCTGTTGAACCAGTATGCAAGCCCCGAAAGACCGCTGGTTTCGGTTATTGCGACTGAAACGGGTCTGTTAAGCAGGGTGTTTGTGTCAAAAATATTATAAATTTCCTCATCCTTGAGAAGACCGTCCGCGTGGATTCCGGCTCTTGTCTCATTGAAATATTTGCCGATAAAAGGCGTCATCGGAGGTATATTATAACCTAAATCCTTTTCGTAATACTCGGCGATTTCGGTTATAATACGCGTGTCCATACCGTCAAGAGTACCTCTTAGCGAGGCGTATTCAAAAACCATCGCCTCAAGCGGGACATTGCCTGTTCTCTCACCTATTCCGAGCAGTGAGCAATTTACAGCGCCTGCGCCGTAAAGCCATGCTGCGCTCGCGTTGACAACACCTTTTGAGAAGTCGTTATGCCCGTGCCATTCAAGCTGCTCAGGCTTAGTGTTTGCAAAATGCTTCATTCCGCTTACAAGTCCGGGAACGCTTCGAGGCATAACCACGCCGGGGAACGGCACGCCCATACCGAGCGTGTCACACAAGCGGATTTTTACTTTAATTCCCGCCTGCTCCCCCAATTCAAGAAGCCGGTTGCAAAGCGGAATCACAAAACCGTAAAAATCGGCTCTTGTGACATCTTCAAGATGGCATCGCGGGATTAATCCTTCATTGATTACATCAGCGACAACACCTGCGTAATGCTCAATTGCCTGTGCTCTGGTCATATTAAGCTTTTTAAAAACATGGTAATCCGAACAGCTCACAAGAATGCCGGTTTCCTTAACGCCCAAATCCTTTACAAGCTTGAAGTCAGACTTTGTCGCGCGAATCCATGTGGTTATTTCAGGAAAAGCATAACCCTGCTCCTGACATTTATAAATAGCTTCCTGATCCTTTTTGCTGTAAGCAAAAAATTCCGTTTGGCGGATAATACCATTTTCACCGCCCAGCTCATGCAGAAAGCGGAAAAGCCTTAAAATCTGCTCGACTGAATAAGGCTCCCTTGACTGTTGACCGTCCCTGAAGGTTGTGTCCGTAATATATATATTTTCAGGCATATCCATGCCTATATATCTGTGATTGAAGGGAATGCGAGGGACTTCTGAATAGGGATAAATTTCCCTGTAAAGGTTCGCCTGCGGGGCATCTATCAGAGGATATTTATGTGGTTCCTCCTCAAGGACATTTGTCTTTTTGTTAAAAGTCAGTTCTCTCACGGCGTTCAGTCCTTAAAAATAAATTATCTTTAATTATATTGCTAAAATGAGAAACTGTCAATCTGCAAAGAGCCATATTTTTTGGCTAAATGCTAAGTCGCTATCGTCAATATAACTAAAATATAGGCTGAAACATATGCAAACTGCTTTGTTTCAGCCGTGCTTGTATAATATTTTAGTAAAAGCTAAACGCTTTTTTAATGCCCGGGCCATACCTTTATTACACGTCCAAGAATCCCTGGGGCTTCCGTGTCAAACTCACTTGCTTTCAAAAGCACAATCATCTCGTCAATAGCAGCGATATACCAGCCTGTGATAGCGATAAATTGAAGCCAGATAGGAACCTCGCCTAAAGCGATGGAAAGCAGCAGCACACCGCCCAGCAGAGAACCGACAGATTTATTAAGATAAGTATGCACACCGTTAAAGACTTTGAAACGTACCCAAGTGATGACATAATTCGCCAGCTTCAATAAAATTCCCGCAACAAGATAAACTACCATATACCAGGTTATCGGAATTTCTTTAACTGTAAAAAAGAAGCAAATAAAAGAAATAATGATGTACTGCGCGTCGGCATAGGCGTCAAGCTTCGCGCCGAACGGCGAACAGACATTAAAGCGTCGGGCTATATATCCGTCAAGCATGTCTGAAATGCCGCAAAGCAAAAAAACGATAATAAAAGCAGTTATATTTTTTTCCTTCGGAATAGCAAAAACAAGCAGAAGTAAGGACAACAATATTCTCAACAAACTCAGAAGATTCGGTACTCTTTTTATCATAAACAGTTCTCCTAACTTTTGAAATAAAAACCTAAGATTTATTCTACAGGTTTCATCAATTTCTGTCAATGATTTTTGAGAAATTAGACTAAAATATACAAAAATAATTTTATGGAAATCGTCAAATATGCTCTTTATCAGCAAAGGGAATTATAATTTTTATTATAGGGAGAAAAAGCTGCTGAAATCATATACTGACTATTGAAAAAAAAATCATTTCTTGCTATAATTGGTCAGTGGGTGTGTTTATTAACTAATACTAATCCTCCATTAAAAAGCTTCTAACCGAGTGAGCCCTTTTGTAAGAGGGCGAAAGGATTAGCGAACGACAGGTAGAAGCTGTTTTAATGCGGATTTAGTATAATTATTATGAAATGGGAAAATAGGTTATGGAAAACGAAAATATTTTCAGATCATCGGCATTGGGGTTTAATAAAGCTGATGTAACAAGTTATCTCTCAGGCTTGAAAGCCAAGGAGGCTAAGCTGCTTTCGGAGGTTGCCGATTTAAAAAAGGAGCTTGAAAAACAGCCGATATTGCAAAAAAAGCAGTATGACGACCGGATTTTCGGGTTGCAGAACGAGCTGGATTCTTGCTGCGGTAAAATAATTGAAAGAGAAAACGAGATTTTACTGCTAAAAAAAGAACTCTCAGAGAGTAATTTAAAGCTCACAGAGCTTCAGCGAACATCCGATATGATTATCCGCAATCAAGAAAAAGTCAGAACAGAATTTGATGAAAAATCTGCCTTAATTAATGAATTAAACGAAAAAAATAACATTCTCAGCGAAAAAAATAATGAATTACTGACGCTTAATAATGATTTGGTAGCCAGAAACGCAGAATTAATTACGCAAAAGAATGAAAAAGAGCTTAATACTGATGAAATGGCAGCAAAAATTGATGAGCTTACCGCTAAAAATGAGAGCCATGAAAGAGCCTGCGAGCTGCTTCAGAACAATTTGAATGCCACGCAAAGCATGGTGCTTGAAAAGAACGCGGAAATTGAGGAGCTAAACTCTCAGCTTAAGCAATTTGAGCTTCAGGCAGAGGATTTTTCAAGTCAGGTTGAGGCATATGAGCAAAAGGTTGAGGCTATGCATGCCGCGAGCGAGAAGCTGCATTTGCTCGAAAAGCAGCTTGGTTCTTCTATCGTCGACGCCCGCAGATATTCCGAGCGCATTGTAAATGACGCTAAAGCGGCTTCAACAAAAATTTCAACCGAGGTTTACATCTCAGTAAATCAGACCTCGAATAAGATTAACAGGCTCTCAGAGGAGCTTGACAATTTTACATTTAAATTCAGCGATACTCTGAAGCAGCTGAAGGGACGCCTTGACAGGCTGACGAAAAATCTCGACGATGTCGCTCTGGAGCTGGTAAACAACACCGAGGAAACTAACAGTGAAGCGCAAACACCAGCCCTTCAGGCGAATGTTCAAAACACTTATAACGAATATTGATGAAAGAATTTTATATAAGAACAGAAAATCTAAGGCTGCAAATTCCTTCTCTGCGCGCAGGCGACAGGGTTTATCTCAGCGGAACCTTATACACAGCGAGAGACGCGGCGCATATGGAGCTGCTTGAATGCATAAAAAGCAATAAACCCTTACCTTTCCCGATAAAAGACAGTGTTATTTATTACGCGGGACCAACACCGGCTCGTCCGGAAGGACAGGTTGGAAGCTTTGGACCGACAAGCTCATTGAGAATGGATAAGTTCACGCCGAAGCTTTTATCACTGGGGCTTTGCGCAACTATCGGCAAGGGCAACAGGAGTGAAGAGGTAAGGCAGGCAATTATAGAAAATAAGTCTGTTTATTTATGCGCGACAGGCGGCGCGGGCGCTTTGATTGCGAAATCTATAAAATCATGCGAGGAAATCGCTTTTCCGCACCTCGGCTGCGAGTCCCTCAAGCGTCTTGAAGTCGATAATATTCCTCTTTTTGTCGGTATAGATTCCTTCGGCAAACAACTTTTTAGAGAATAAAATAAATTTAGAAGTATGGTAGAGAAAATTGGATAATTTTTTACAGCTAAGGCAAAATATAATCAGAAAAACCTTCAGTAAAATGAATGACATGCAGTTTGAGGCAGTGGTCAGTGTAAAAGGACCGCTGCTGATTCTTGCAGGCGCAGGCAGCGGAAAAACAACCGTTTTAGTTAATCGTATTGTAAATCTCATCCGTTATGGTGACGCGTATGAGAGCGAGCTCACCTACAAGAAAGTCGAAGAAGGTGACATCATTAAAATGAAGCAATTCCTTGACGGCGACAACACCGTTTTGCCGGAAATTGAGGATTTACTGCGTTTCGACTGTGTAAGACCGTGGAATATCCTCGCGATAACCTTCACAAATAAAGCGGCAAGCGAGCTTAAGAGCAGAATTGAGGCGGCTGTCGGTGAGGGCGGGAGCGATGTTTTCGCGAGCACCTTCCACGCTTTTTGCTCGCGAATCCTCAGAAAAGAGAGCCTGACATTAGGCTTCACGAGCCATTTCACAATTTATGACACCGATGATTCACAGCGAGCGATGAAACAGGTGATGAAGGCTCTGAGTATTGACGAAAAAACACTTGGACATAAAGCAATCCTGCATGAAATAAGCCGCGCGAAGGACAGCCTTATTTCTCCGGACGAATATAATAAAAATGCAGGAAACGACCGCCGGGCTCAGCTTATCGGCAGCGCGTATAAGCGTTATCAGGCTTTGCTGCAAGCCTCCGACGCGATGGATTTTGACGATATAATTGTATATACAGTGAAGCTTTTTCGCGAAAGCTCCGAAATTCTTTCGTATTATCAGGACCGTTTTAAATACATAATGGTTGACGAGTATCAAGACACAAACCATGCTCAGTATATACTAACGAAGCTTCTCGCCGAAAAATACGGAAATATTTGTGTTGTCGGCGACGATGACCAGAGTATTTACCGTTTCCGCGGCGCGACAATCAGGAATATTCTTGATTTTGAGAAGAATTTTTCCGACACAAAAATTATAAGGCTCGAACAGAATTATCGTTCAACCGCTCATATACTCAACGCTGCGAATAATGTTATTTCGAATAATTTTGAGCGAAAAGGTAAGGAATTGTGGACTGACAACGGCGAGGGTGACAAAATTTATTGCAAAACAACCTATGACGAGCAGGCGGAAGCCCAGTTTGTTGCGAATACCATCACCGACAGCGCCGCATCGGGAAAAAAATGGAACGACCATGTTATTTTATACCGCATGAATGCCCAATCAAACAACATTGAACGCGCGCTTGTCCGCTCGGGCATACCCTACAGGATTATTGGAGGTCACCGATTTTATGACCGTAAGGAAATAAAAGACGCTATTGCTTATCTCTCGCTTATTGTTAACACCTCTGACGATATTAGACTTATGAGAATAATAAACGAGCCTAAACGCGGAATTGGCGACAGCTCAATTGCCGCTATCCGCGACATTGCTTACGCACAGAATATGAGCATGTTTGAGGCTATAAAAAGCGCTAAAGACTTCCCCTCCCTCTCGCGTTCGCTTCCTAAGCTGTTATCATTCGCCGCTATGATTGAGCGTTTCAGAAAAGAGAGCGAAACCTTGCCGCCGCATGAGCTGCTGCGCCTGATACTCAATGAAACAGCATATATTGATTCCATCGCGCAAAATGAGCCCGAAAAATATGAGGACAGGCTCGCAAACCTTGATGAGCTTGCCTCAAACCTAGTCAGATTTTTTGAGGAAAATCCTGAGGCTGGGCTGCGCAATTTCCTTGAGGATGTTACCTTAATGAGCGATATAGACAATTACAACGCCGACTCTGATACTGTTATTCTCATGACACTTCATTCCGCGAAGGGGCTTGAGTTCCCTGTCTGCTTCATTATAGGCATGGAGGAAGGGGTTTTCCCCGGAGTCCAATCGATGTATGACCCGGGTAATATAGAGGAGGAGCGGCGTCTTGCTTATGTCGGGATTACAAGAGCAAAGGAAAAACTGTATCTTGTGAATGCCGGAACACGCATGCTCTACGGCTCAACCTCACATAACCGTCTTTCGAGGTTTGTCACGGAAATTCCGAATGAGCTGAAACACATCGATAATGATATGGCTTATAGTTCCGGCTCTGCATTTTCAAACGCGGTTTCCGGATATTCATATGGAAGTGAGCCGTCGGTTGAGGCGCGTCCCTTCCGCTCAGCTAGCGCTTCAGGCAATGATTCATTTCCTAAAATTAATTCCTCTCCTTCTGCTAATTCTGTGTTTCAATCAGCGGCTTCAACCATTTCCGGAATACAGAAAAACGAAGCGCCGCTCGATTCATACAAACCGGGCGACACTGTTAATCATAAAAAATTCGGAATAGGTGTGGTTGTAAAAGCCGACAGCGTCGGGAATGATGTACTGCTGGAAATCGCATTTCAGGAAACAGGAACCAAAAAGCTCATGGCGAGAATGGCAAGACTTGAGAAGCTATAAGGTGGTTCTCATACGTTTTTTTTATTATTCATCTGAAAACGGTGTACTGACCCTTCTCAGCCGGTAATTAACAATGTTTCTGGAGTGATTAAAACGGTAAATGCTCAGAATTAATCCTATTCCGATATATAGGCAGAGGTTTGATGAGCCGCCTGCGCTGAAAAACGGTAGAGTGATGCCGACAACCGGCAGCAGCATCAGGCACATGCCAATATTTATCACGACATGACCGATTATCATACTGGCAATACCATAGCACATGAGCGCGCTGGTGTTATCCTTACATTGGCGCCCGATGCTGATAATTTTTAGCACAATTATTGTAAAAATAATGATGGCGGCAATACAGCCGATAAAACCGAGCTCTTCACCGATGACAGAAAAAATCATATCATTCTCGCTTGCCGGAACAACAGATGCCTGAGTATAGTCACCCTGAAGATAACCCTGCCCGAAGAGATGGCCGGAGCCGATAGCAATAAGCCCTTTCTCCTGCTGGTAAATAACAACCGGATACTGCTCAGGGTAAATAAGCGCCATTATTCTGTCTTTTTGAATGCTTTTAAGCCCGAACTTCCACAAAAGAGGCGAAGCAGCAAGCATAGCGAGAACCCCGAGACCGATATTTTTCAATGAAAGTCCGCCGATGAAGAGCATGGACGCAAATATGACGATAAATATCAAGGCACTGCCGAAGTCACCTGAAACGGCGACTAGTCCCGTCGGGATTGCGGCGTGGATTGCAAGCAGTAATAAGCTCAGCGGCTTGTTCATCTTGTCCCGAATTTGCTCGAGATGAACAGCGAAGGTAATGACAAAACCGATTTTAACCAGCTCCGAGGGTTGAAAATATAATTGCCGCGAGGTGCTTAGCATTATCCAGATTTTCGCATCCGGGCGAAGCGGCGGTGCCTTACCCCATTTCATGACAAAAAACATCAGCGCGACACACACAATAGCTACAATCGGCCACAGGCGAACAATAAACTCCGAATCGATGAAAGATATTAAGATTGCCGCGAAAAGTCCCAAGGCAACCGCCATAATCATGGTTCTTGTATCACGGGAATAAGCCGCGCCTTCAGCGACTTTGTTGTATGTCGCGCTGTGAACGGCTAAAACACCGAAAACCGAGGCGCAGATACAAATGAAAATCAGGAAAAAGTCGGTTTCATGTATAATATTTTTGATTGAATTTATATATTTTCGCATATTATTCCTTTATTTATCAAAGTTCCTGTTATTTTTACTCTATTATACATATTTCCCTGTCTGTTTACAAGCTAATTTTAAACGAATGGAGACAAATTCTTGAGGATTTATCATTCAAATTCAATTGAAGAGACGAAAAAAATCGCAAAGGAATTTGCCGCGACGCTTAAGGGCGGCGAATGTATCGCTTTTTTTGGCGGCATGGGCATGGGGAAAACTGCTTTTATTAAAGCGCTCGTGAAAGCACTCGGAAATGATTCGCCTGTCTCCAGTCCAACCTTTGCCATAGTCAATGATTACGGCGGAAAACCGCGCATTTATCATTTCGACATGTACCGTATTGAAAGCTGGGACGACCTTTATTCAACAGGCTTTTTTGAGTATTCCGGAAGGGATTCCATCCTGATGATTGAATGGAGCGAAAAAATCGAAAATGCCCTTGATAGCAGAGCGATAAGAATTTATATTTCCGCGGGTGAAAGCGAAAACGAGAGAAATATTGAGATAAGGAATGAGTGATTGATGAATATATTAGGTATAGACAGCTCGGCAGTGAGTGCGAGCGCAGCCGTTGTCTCAAATGGCAAGGTAATTAGTGAAAGCTATATAAACACGGGGCTGACCCATTCGCAGACCTTGCTGACACTCATTGACCAGTCGCTCAAAAACGCTTCATTCACTGTAAATGACATTGATTTGATAGCTGTCACAAACGGACCGGGGTCGTTTACGGGTATTCGAATCGGTATTGCGACTGCTAAAGGGCTTGCTGCGCCGACCGCAATCCCCTGCTTCGCGGTTTCAACACTTGAAGCAATTGCCTATCCTTTTAAAAATCACCGCTGCACAGCGCTCGCTGTCATGGACGCGAGGTGCTCTCAGGCTTATACCGCGATGTTCAAATGCGGAAACAACGAGCAGGTGCGAATAAGCGAGGATGATGCCCTATTGCTTGAAACATTGAAGTCACAATTAACGTCTGTAAGCGAAAAAATTGTCATCTGCGGCGACGGAGCGCAATTGGTTTATGATTATTTAAAAGAACATATTTCCAACATCGAGATTGCCGCTGAAAATAATCGCTATCAAAAAGCCTCGTCGGCTGCTTTAATTGCAGAAAGAGAAATCACCTTAAATAAAAAAAGCCCGGTCAATGCCTCTCTTTTACACCCGTTTTATTTGAGAGTTCCTCAGGCGGAAAGAGAATTAAGCGCTAAACTGGAGAAAAAATAAAAATATGCTCGCTTCATGAAAACATGCTGAAGCGAAAACGGTTATTCTGCTTTATAAAATTTTTCCGCTCATTGCGGCGGAATGGAGGAAAATATGATTGTTTTAGCCTCAGACCACGCGGGTTTTGACTTGAAGGAAGCTGTCAGGGAGTATCTGTGCGAGCAAAAAATCGAGTATATTGATGTCGGAGTTTTCGAAAATAAATCCTGCGACTATCCCTTACAGGCAGAAAAAGGCTGCAAAAAAATCGTTTCGGGTGAATGCGATAAGGGTTTGTTTTTCTGCGGTACAGGTATCGGAATATCTATGGCTGCAAATAAAATCAAAGGTATACGCGCAGCCGCATGCTCTGATTATTTCAGCGCGAAATATACCCGCGCGCATAATGACGCGAATGTACTGTGTCTCGGAGCGAGAGTAGTTGGCGCAGGACTTGCCTGCGAGCTTGCCACGGTTTTTCTCGCAACCGATTTTGAAGGCGGAAGGCATCAAAAAAGGGTTAACATGATAACAGGGCTGGAAAACTGGACACTGGACGCTAGACACTAGACTTTGGTTGCGATTTTTACAATGTTTAGTACATTAGTGGGATGAACGTGCAATAAAAAACAAGACTTGGGTTGTGGGCTTGGCAAGCCAAGCCAAGCCCACGTTAGGTGTATGATTTTAATTCATCGTGCTCCTAGGCAGTAATCGTCAGCGGTTCCGGTTATTTTTACCGTTTTTATACTCCCCTGTTCAGCTTCTCCCTGTTCTAAAAGAACCGGGCAGTAATTTTTAGTGTAACCGAAGGCCTTACCGTCTTTCGGTGTTTCAAAGAGCACCTCAAAGGATTTTCCTGTCTGCGATTCAAAATAGTTTTTTCTGATTTCTTCGCAGACTTTGGCGAGTATTTCAGCCCTTTCGTTCTTGACTTTTTTGCTGATTTTACCCTGCATTCCCGCCGCTCTCGTCCCGGGACGCTCGGAATATGGGAAAATATGAACCTTTTCGAATCCGATTTCTCTGACGAAATCAATGCTCTCCCGGAAATTTTCCTCGCTCTCCTGCGGAAATCCGACAATAATATCTGTCGTAATCGAAGCGTCGGGAATTTCACGGATTTTTTGAGCAAGTTCGCGGTAAAACATTGTGTTATAATGCCTGTTCATGAGTTTCAGCACTGCGTCGGAGCCGCTTTGAAGTGAAATATGAAACTGCGGGCAAAACTTCTCATTATTCTTTAATGTGTTTAAAACCTCATCGTTTATATGGTCAGGCTCTAGTGAGCCTAGCCTTATGCGGCAAATATCCTTGATGTTTGATATTTCTGTGACTATATTTGCTATATTTGTGCCGGTTTCGCGCCCATATGCCGACAGATTAATTCCTGTCAGCACAATCTCCTTATAACCATTCCCCGCAAGATTGATACATTCATTAATTATATCCTCAGGATTTCTCGAGCGGGAGCGTCCCCTGGCGACAGGAATAATGCAGTATGAACAAAATCTGTCGCAGCCGTCCTGAATTTTGACAAAGGCGCGGGTGTGCTCGTCGAAGGCGCTTATTCCGCTTCCGCGAAACTTGTCTCCGCTTTTATGCTCGCAAAGATTAATAAACCGCTTTCTTTCTTTTAAAAAGCAGTTAATATTGCTGAGCAGCTCAATATTATTCCTGTTTCCCATTATAATATCAGCTTCGGGTAAATCTGGAGGTTCACCGGGTGAAGCCTGAGGCATGCAACCTGTCAGAACTATAATGCTTTCTGGGTATAATTTCTTATAATGCCGCACTGCCTGTCTCGTTTTTCTGTCACTTTCGGCAGTGACCGTGCAGGAATTGATGATAAAAATGTCGGCGGTACCTATGGATTCGCCTGTCCCGGAAATAATTTCGAAGCCGTTATTACGCAGTACCTCGCTCATTTCCTGTGTTTCGTATTGATTAACTTTGCAGCCCAAGGTGATAAATGCAGCTTTCACGATAAAACCTTTCGAAATAGGATTGAAAATTATAAAAAACAGTGTTATACTATATATGAAGGCAACTACCATATTGCCGGAAAGGAATGATTCTGTTATGAAAAAATATGTATGCGATGTTTGCGGTTATGTCTATGACCCCGCTGTCGGTGACCCGGATTCCGGAATTGCTGCCGGAACAGCCTTTGAGGATATTCCTGAGGATTGGGTTTGTCCCACCTGCGGCGTAGGCAAAGATTCATTTTCGGAAGAATAATCGTCAAATTGAACAAATTACACCCGATAGCTCAGGCTTGAGTCGGGTGTATATTTTTTACCTGAATCATCTGAGCCGGTGTAAACTCAAAAACCATTCCGTTCATTTCGGAGGTTGAGTAAACGGCTGTTCCGAGATTTAACAGATTGTTAAGCGCAATCGGATTAATAGCCCCTGGCTTGCCCGCGTAAGTCGCAATAGCGATTTCGGGCGTAAGATTACAGAGAAAATTTTTGGTTGATGAACGCGGGAAGCCGTGATGCCCCAGCTTTAAAATATCCACATGTCCGATCACTGGACCGATTTTATCTTCTGTTTTATTAATATTATTAATGTCTCCTGCAAGAAAAACGCTCTTTGAATAAATTTTCAGCTTTGTGCCGACTGAATTACAATTCTCGCCGGTTTTTTTTGTGCGGTTTAATTCTGTATTAAAAAACTGAACCGTAAAATCATAGAATTTCCATTCCTCTGTTGGTAAATCCTGTATTATTTCGACATTATTCGCCTTGCAGGCTTCAACCATCTGATTGTAAACCTCGGTATTGTCCCAGTGCCGGCGCTCGTAAAGATTTGTATATTCCTCACTGTACTCCTTCAGATAAGCCTTCCTGACAGTAACATCCGGGTCATTAATCAGCGTGTCAAAGCCGCCGATATGGTCGGAATGCGCATGGGTACCAAGAACCCATTCAAGAAAAACCTTACCGTCTGTATCTGCCGCAACGGTTTTTATGTAGTCAACGATAAAATCCTCATAGCCTTTAAAGGCTAGAGTGCGGAAGCCTCGAGGATTATCGCTGTCCTCAGCTGCATCAACCAAAGCGAAATGCCCCTGTGACTCAATAAGAATACAGTCGGAATTCCCGGTTGCTAAAAAATGAATTCTGTTCTTTGTTTTTGATTTTACGGTAATTTCATCCTTGAAGGTGAATTTTTTTTGCAGTCTCGAAAGCTTTTCACCCATCATAACACTCTCCTCTTCTTTAATCATATCATTCATCAAACATTTCCGCCTCAACCATTGCGCACAGAGCGTGATAAATCGGCAGTGTCAGCTCCTGAACCTCGTAAGGAGTATGGCGGGGTACACGGATGCAGACATCGCTGAATGCGGTTAAGCTGCTGGCATTCTCACCGGTAATTGATATGGTCTTGATGCCTTTTGCTCTCGCGGTTTTTGCCGCGTTTATTATATTCGCGGAATTTCCGGAGGTGCTGAGAGCTATTAAAACATCATCCTCTTTTTCGGCATAAGCAAAAACCTGCTGCGCGAAAACCAGTGAAGGGTCAACATCATTCATAAATGCGGTTATAAGCGAGGTCTGGCTGACAAGGCTAATCGCGGGCAAGGCTCTTTGCAGGTGCGCGGCTATCTCGCTGCCGCCTTCAATGCCCTCAAAATACCTTTTTTCATCACTTGTCAGAGGTCTTTTCAAATTAAAACCCTTCATGAGCTCACCGACAATGTGTTCACTGTCTGAGGCTGAACCGCCGTTGCCGCAAATAAGAACCTTTCCGCCGCGCAAATAGCAATTGTGTATTAATTTAAATGCCGAAAAAACATCATCAAAGCAATCAGCCAAACCCGGGTAATCACTTTTAAATTTCTCAAAAACATTGTTAGCCGTCATAAAAATCCTCCCATTAAAATAATAATCGCAAGGCGATTCCGACAGTCCTGAAACCTGTCACCTGTATACTGATAACCCGCTAATATCCGCAAAGCGATTCCGACAGTCCTGAAAACCTGTCACCTGTATACTGATTCCCTGTTAATATCCGCAAAGCGATTCCGACAGTCCTGAAAACCTGTCACCTGTATACTGATTCATTGTTAAAATCCGCAAAGCGATTCCGACAGTCCTGAAAACCTGTCACCTGTATACTGATTCCCTGTTAATATCCGCAAAGCGATTCCGACAGTCCTGAAAACCTGTCACCTGTATACTGATTCCCTGTTAAT
>JAVBNH010000012.1:0-24390 GCA_031551635.1 Oscillospiraceae bacterium
GCCCCCTCTCCAACTCCTCACTAAGAGCAGGCGGCACCTCCGCCGCCTGTCCTGCACCCCTTCCTCGCTCATTTTCTTCTAAACCTACGCCGGATGCCTGCTGATGTCGCAGGACGACGGCACCAACCGTTTAGATTTCGTTTACGACGCCAGCGGAACAATGATAGGATTCAAGCTAAACGGCACTACGAATTACTACTACTTGCGTAATCTGCAGGGCGATGTTATCGGAATCTATGACAGTGACGGCGAGATAGTCTGCCGCTATACCTATAACACATGGGGATATATGCAGAATATTTTAGACGAAAACGGAGACAGCAACTACGACCCGACACATATAGCAAACATAAACCCCATCCGCTACCGCGGCTATTACTTCGATCGCGAATCTGATTTCTATTACCTCCAGTCCCGCTACTACTCCCCAGAGATTTGCCGCTTCATCAGCGCGGACGCCCTATTCGTTGCCGGCGACCCCATTACCGGAGCGAATATGTATGCCTACTGCGGGAATAACCCGGTGATGCATGTGGATCCGACAGGATATGCAATAAGTGATTATGGACCTATGGGGCAAGCAATAGTAATTCTTGGGTTGCTTAATTATGCACTCAAAGCTATTACAACTAAAATACCATCAATAGTGGCAAATGCGATTAGTATAACATTAACTAGTTTTAGTGAAATATCCGAAGGATTATGGAGTTTTGATTTTACTTTTAAATTAAAAGAAAAATGGTATCTCATAGAAGAATTACATCTTAGTTTCTTTATGGGAACAGCAGAAGCATGGCGTAATGTTCTTGTAGATTTAGTAAATAGGGATTCTATTTTATCGATATTTGGTTCTGCCATAATCGGTGGTGCTCTTGGAAAACTTGCTGAATGGCTAACTGCAAGTAGAGAACCATACTCTTTTATTCTAGGAGCTTTATTTGCTTCAGTTCAAGGAGGAATTGATACTGTAATTCAATTCATCAGCGATTTTGCAACAAAAAGTTTGGGTATAATCGAAGGTGCATTAGCATATGATCCGAATGCTATTTTTGGATACATGTTTGGCTCTACTATTAGAATGCTCTTCGGCAACATCTCAAAATATTCATGGTTTGATAGTACTATATGGCCAATAATATTGTAATTCTAAATATTAACACTTTATAGAGAGGAGTAGTATTTATGAGAATAAGACAGCCTTATAGACATATGGTCATTGAATTTGTATGTGCTTTAGTCTGTTTAATAATAATTGTAGTTGCATGCAAAAAAATATATAACACTTATTTAATAAACATTGGCTTCCTTTTCTCTCTTCGCCTATTACAGTTTTTATTAACTCTGCTTTATTTTGGCTTTCTTTTTTTTGTGTTTTGTACTTTATTTGTTTTTAATTATATTTATATAGGCGATACAGAGATTAAGCTATACTTCATTTTGCATGGGAAACTAAATGATTTTGGAAAAAAAATTAAAATAGAAAATATTGTTTCAATAACCAAGGCAAGTGAAAAAAGTGCTGGTTTTCTTCATAAAAAGTTTTCTTATTTAATAAATACTAAGGTTGAGTCATTTCAAGTTACAATTAAAAGTGCGGAAAAGTTATGTAAATTAATAGACACTAGAAAGATGGAGAACGATACTTTATCTTAACGGATAATGAGAACTAATTTTTCATCCTTTCCTTTTCCGCAACAACTCACTCATGGCAGGCGCCACCTCCGCCGCCTGCTCTGCGCCCCTTTCCTAACTTTTCACCTACGCCGGAAATCTGCTGATGTCCCAGGACGATGGCACAAACCGACTGGACTGGTCATATTCGGCGGGCGGGAAGCTGATAGGCTTCAAGCTCAACAGCACTGACTGCTACTATTATCTCTACAACCTTCAGGGAGATGTAACCGGAATCTACAACGCTGACGGTGTTATTGTCGCGAAGTATTACTATGACGGATGGGGCAATACCACCGAAATGGACGGCAGCGGCGCAACCAACATTTCTGATGACCACATAGCAAACCTGAACCCAATCCGCTATCGCAGCTACTACTACGACAGCGAAATATTGATGTACTACCTCCAGTCCCGCTACTATATGCCCGCTCTCTACCGCTTCATCAGCGCGGATGCCCTCTTTATCGCCGGCGACCCCATTACCGGCGCGAATATGTATGCCTACTGCGGGAATAACCCGGTGATGTACTTTGACCCGAGCGGAATGAATATGGCATATGTTCTTGCTGGTGTTGCACTGGGTAGCAGTGCTTTTATTGGACTTGCTCTTTTCGCATTAGTAGGTTTTGTATTATTACCAATGGTTACTGTTGGACAGGTGTATGTTCCATTTAATGAAATGCTTGATGCAGTTGTTAATGGATTAGGCGGACTAGCAAATGCGCTTGTTTTTGGCAAGGTGTTAGTTGATTCATTTGAATTATCTGCTATTAATGCAGTAAAAGATGCAATAATTAATTTTGCTAAAAAAACCGGAAAAGAAAAAGCGAGCGATGTTCCCGGTTGGGCTAGGCACTATCCTGTTGACCCAAACTCATCTGCAGATGATAATGCACGAAGAATGCTTGATGATAAGTATGGAAAAGGAAATTGGCCAAAAGGACCAGGGTCAGAATACAGTAAAATAAAAAAATGGTTGTCTCGTTCAAAGGATTTACTAGCCTTGCCTGATGATGATTAATTTTATATATTTAGAGATGAAT
The DNA here is from genome assembly GCA_031551635.1 of Oscillospiraceae bacterium. GTDB lineage: Bacteria > Bacillota > Clostridia > Oscillospirales > Acutalibacteraceae > JAVBNH01. Next base: position 2,718 of record JAVBNH010000012.1, read on the forward strand.
AATTATGAACACATATGTAGTTGAAATAATAATAAATGAAATAAGAAAATATCTGCTATGGTACAGTAATGAAAACGATGGATTTTTTTGTTCAAATGATAATATTCTATACTTTAATAATAACGCTGATTGTTTAGATTATGCCAAAATGAAAGGGATGACTATAGAAAAAGAATATACCGTTTATGACTTAAATTTAATAAAAGACTGGATAATAACACCAAACAAAGATATTGATTGCAATTATTTTCTTGAGATTTGGAATCTCTTCAATGATATAAGCTTTTCATTAAATGTAGATTTTATTGGAAATTATCATTCTACAAACAGCGTATATGATAAATTATTTTTTGGTTGCAATCTACCTTCTATAAGTTATACAAGTAAAGATTATATTCCTCGTTGGACTTACGATGAGATAGAAATGATAAAAAATGTTTTTTTGAATGGTTTAAACATAATAATTGAAAGTATAAAAAAACATGAAAGATCCAGAGACAGCACTATATCTTAGCGCGTAAAGGGAAATAACCCTCCACTCCAACACCTCACTCAAGGCAGGCGGCACCTCCGCCGCCTGTCTTGGTCTCCTTTCCTCCACACCTACGCCGGAAGCCTGCTGATGTCTCAAGACGACGGCACAAACCGACTGGACTGGTCATATTCGGCGGGCGGGAAGCTGATAGGCTTCAAGCTCAACGGTACTGACTGCTACTATTATCTCTACAACCTTCAGGGGGATGTGACAGGTATTTACGATGCAGATGGTGAAATTGTTGCCAAATATGTTTATGACGCGTGGGGAAATACCACCGAAATGGACGGCAGCGGCAACTCAGTCTACGACGAAAACCATGTTGCCCGCCTCAACCCCATACGCTACCGCAGCTACTACTACGACAGCGAAATATTGATGTACTACCTCCAGTCCCGCTACTACGCCCCGGAGATTTGCCGATTCATCAATGCCGATGCGCTGTTTGTCGCGGGTTCAGCTCTAACAGGTTCCAACATGTTCGCATATTGCGGGAATAATCCGGTGATGTATTGTGACCCAGCAGGGCTTGAATCAGAATTAAATGACTTCAGTAAAGCAATTGCGCAAGCTATTAAAACTGTTTGCATGGTCTCTATTCTATATATGTTAGATTTTGTTAATTGGGCTGCAGTAAAAACATATCAAGAACTTGAAAAAGTTTTTAATAGCATTGATTTCGCAGCTCAGAGAACCTATGTGAAAATTAATAATTTTCTGATGATTAACACTTTGGATCCTAATGTACGACCTTTAGCCAGAGATTTTTTGGCAAAAGCTAACGATGCAGGATATTTACTAATTATTACGTGGGCACGCCGAACCCAAGCTCAACAGGATGAGTTAGGACCTGTGAAAAACTCTACTAATAATCACACAGCTGGCAGAGCTTTTGATGTTGCGTTTTGGGATCCGGATTATGGCTATGTTATGCCGTACAGTGACCCAATGTATTTCCATTATAACATTGCAAAATACGATGAAAATGATCCTCGCTGGAGCAAAATTGGAGACATTGGAAAGAGCGTTGGCTTTAGCTGGGGAGGCGATTGGGGTGGCAATGATAAGGATCCCCCACATTTTTATTGGTAGGAGCTGATTAATATATGAAAAAAATTACTACACTATTGTTGGCATTATTTTTATTGTCTTCTTGTACGACTCCGATTAATGTTAATGAAGCAACTACCACCCAACCTGTTTTTATGTCGACTGAAAATATAGTAACAGGTTATACAGAGGTAATTCCGCTAATTTACGATGACGCACGACCGTTTTCTGATGGCTTAGCCGCGATATGTATCGACGACAAATGGGGCTTCATAGATAAAAACGGTAAAGAAGTTATTCCATGTAAATATGAATGGGTAGATTCGTTTGTTGATGGTATATGTTTAGTGGGGGTGCGTGAAAATTCTGTAAAGGTAAATAGATTCGGATATATAGATAAAACAGGCAGAGAAATCTATCCTTTTATAAATGAATATGTATTCTCACCGCCTCCTGGTGACAGGTGTTTAAAAAATCTTATCTGCGATGGTATGCTAAAAATATACACAGACGGGAAATGGGGTTTTGCTGATTATTCGGGAACCGAAATTATTCCTCCCTTATATGACAAGGCACTCTCATTTTCGGATGGCATGGCGGCTGTATATACAATGGGAAAATGGTCTTATATCGATAAAACAGGAGAAGTCGTTTTGACTGTTAATTACGATAATGTAGAATCCTTTTACGAGGGATTAGCAGCGGTGTGCGTCAATGACAAATGGGGATATATTGATAAAAATGGGACAGAGATAATCCCCTGCATCTATGAATATGCGGACAAATTTGAAAACGATATAGCTGGTGTTTCAAAAAACGGCGAAGCTACTTATTCGGATGGGTTTATTAATAAATCCGGTGAGTTTATATTTGAACCGCAATATAATTTAATGGTAACATTCGATAATCAATATTTTGCCCGCTTTTCAGAAGGTTTAGTGGCAGTTGAGAACGCTGATGGCAAATTCGGCTTTATTGACACCAAGGGACGACTGACAATAGATTTTCTATATGATTCTGTGTCAGCGTTTTCTGAAGGAATGGCGGGGGTGCGCAAAGGAGGTCTTGAAGACGGAGCATGGGGTTTTGTTGATAAAAACGGCGAAGAAATTATTCCTTGTGTATACAGTCATATAAACTCGTTTCAAGAAGGCGTAACAGCATTCTCTTTAGGTGGAAACATAAATTCAAAGTATATTTTACTCAATAAAAACGGAGAAAGAATTGTACCGCCTATATATAGCTATATTTCGGATGTTTCAGAAGGTATGGCGGTAGTGCAGAGTGAATACGAAGGTAAAATGGGATTCATCAAATTGCTATAGAAAAAGACAGGGGACGGTACGAAACCACTGATAAAGTGAGAAAAAAGGTTTTAACTAAAACTATTTTCATCAACTTATACAAGAAATTATTGTTGTAACTGATAAAAAAGCTGGTTTTTTGTATAATATGACGATTATAATTTAGCGATATTGTTATTGCTTGACTTTTTCAGTGGTTTCGAACGGTTCATTGTAACATAAAATAACATCTGGGTCAATTATACGGAGCATTTCGTTATAACCTTTGAGAAAGAACTCTTTTTGAGCACTGTGGTTATTATGTTCGCTGACCATATAAGTTGAGACAGCTACAGCGCTGTCTTTAGCAATTCCGTCAAAGCAATAATCAAAAGTGGCTTCATTACCCCAATTAACTGTAGGCACAACTTTAATTCCATTATCCGCCAAATACGCTCCAACCCAGCGGTTGCGGAAGGTATTATGTAAACGTAACAGCGGATGCATTTCTAATACATGCTGAAGTCAGGTGTTAAAACAGCTCTGTATTTTTGCAACGCGGCAATTCTTCTTTCGGGGTGCGCCCAAATATCTTCAAATTTGTAATCATACAAAAAGAAATGAACCATTCTGTTTATATGATTGTCCTTATCGTCTTTAACGCGATCATATCCTATAAACCGTAAATCTGTCAAATCTTTTTCGGTTAAAATGCACTTTGGAATATCCGGTAAAGTCCAGTCATTATTTCCGATATATTGTCCGCGCAAAAACATTGGGTCGGTACGATAATTGTAATTTTCAATAGTTATAATCAACACTTCCTTTCGTCATTTTAATTTATAACAAAAAGAACAGTGTTTGTACTGCAATCTTTATTTAAGAATTATAATATTTCATTAATTATTTTAATCATAAGGAAAAATGTCATCTTAACCTTATTAAAACATCTAACTCCTTGTATTGACATTTGTATTTAATTGGTATAAACTTTTATTAAAAGATATAAGGGGTTCTGTATGAAGAGAATTGCCAGCTTTGAGGTTGACCACACGAAAATCGGGCGGGGTATGTTTATCTCGCGCGTTGACGGCGACATCGTCACCTACGATATCCGCACCCGCAGACCGAATATTGAGAGCGTCATGGACAATGACGCCATTCACACCATAGAGCATCTTTTTGCGACCTTTGTACGTAATTCACAGCACGGCGGTGATATTATCTATTTCGGTCCCATGGGCTGCCGGACAGGTTTTTATTTTCTCACAAGAAATATGAGCCATACCGACGCGATACAGCTTACACGGGATGCAATGGATTTTATCAAAGGCTATGAAGGGGACATTCCCGGCGTGAGCGAGGTTGAATGCGGTAATTACAAGGAGCATTCACTTGAAAAAGCAAAGGCTGAAGCGGAGCTGTTTCTGCCGGTTATACTTATGTGGAAAGTAGAAGATTTGAATTATTAAGCAGGTTAATCATTTTTTCAATGTAATAACCATTTATAATCCTGATTAAATTATGCTATAATTATGGTATCAATATGTAATTATTTTACAATACTAAAGTAAAAAAGTCAATAGCTCTGAAATATTAAGCTTTGTTATATAAAAAGAAAGTAGTTGTTTCTTATGGATAATATTTTTAACGCAAAATTTATTAAGTCACCTTTTGACCTCGGCGAGGTTTGTCCGATTTTTTTCAAAGAATTCGCGTCGGAAAAGGAAATAAAATCCGCTACCTTGCAAATAAGCGGGCTTTGCTGCTATGAGGCGAAAATCAACGGCGCGAGGGTCAGCGATTATGTGCTCGCCCCGGGCTGGACTACATACAACGCAAGGCTTCAGTATCAGATTTATGATGTGACGCAGCTCATTGCCGCCGGGCAGAATATTATCGAAGTCGGCGCCGGAAAAGGCTGGCGTTTTCACGCTGTGCCGAAGCAGACAACAGACGAACTCTCCTGCGACGAAATAGCTATTATTGCCTGTTTGAGTATTGAATACAGCGACAATTCAAAGGATATAATATACACAGACAGCGACTGGCTGGTTAAGAGAAGCAAAATCCTTTACAGCAATATGTATAACGGCGAAACCTATGACGCAAATGCCGAAAGCGGCGAAAGCTTCAATGCTGCTGCTTTTTCTCACCCTAAGGAAATACTCATTCCTCAGGAGGGTGAGATAATTAAGGAGCAGGAAAGGCTTACCGGCGGAAAGCTTTTCAAAACGCCGAAGGGCGAGACGGTTATTGATTTTAAGCAGGAAATAACGGGCTATCTTGAAATCAGAATCAGGGGTAAGAAGGGCGATAAAGTTCTTATTAAGCATTTTGAAATGCTTGACAAAAAGGGCAATGTCTACACCGAAAACCTCCGCAGCGCCAGGCAGGAGCTTACGATTATCTGCAGCGGCGAGGAGTTTGTTTATAAACCGTCATTCACCTTTTTTGGTTTCCGCTTTATCGAAATCAGCGGCATGAGCGTTGTCAACGCCGATGATTTCACCGCTGTCGCTGTTTATTCTGACATGAGGCGCATAGGTTATTTTGAGTGCTCCGACCCGCTTTTAAACAAGCTTTACGAAAATATTATTTGGGGACAGAGGGGAAATTTCCTTGATGTTCCGACAGATTGCCCGCAGCGTGACGAACGTCTGGGCTGGACGGGTGACGCTCAGGTTTTTGCGCGCGTTGCAGCGATGAATTATGACGTCGGCAAATTTTTCAAAAAATGGCTCGGAGATATGAGAGCTGAACAATTTGACGGCGGAAGAATCCCTCACGTTATCCCGCGTATTACCTGGGACGGCGATTCGGCGACCGCCTGGGCTGACGCTTCATGCATTGTCCCCTGGCAGGTTTATTTGAACTACGGTGACGAGAGTATTTTAGCCGAAAATTTCGAATTGATGAAAAATTGGGTTGATTTTATGGCTCGCCGCGCCCGCAAGGATCATGTCGACGGAAAATTCAAGGGCTCGATGAATCCTTATTTGTGGAACTGTGACGGACATTTCGGGGACTGGCTCGCTGTCGGCGTTGACAACGACAAGTCGCCGGACTATACCAGCCACCACCTGATTGCGACCGCGTATTTTGCCTATTCGACAGAAATTCTCGCGAAGGCGGGAAGAATTCTCGGTAAGGACATGAGCTTTTACGAGGAGCTTCATGAGAATATAGCAGAGGCGTTCGCCCTTGAATATCTTTACCCTGACGGCACGAGTAAAACAAGAACGCAGACAGCCTGCGTTCTCGCGATAAGCTTTAAGCTCACGAACAACATGGAAAATCTTTGTAAGCAGCTTGTCGAAATTGTTCGTGAAAAAGGCTGCCTGATGACCGGCTTTGTCGGTACGCCCTATCTTTTGCACTCTCTTGACACCGCGGGCGAGACCGCGCTTGCATATGACCTGATTTTCAGAAAAGAATATCCCTCCTGGCTCTATCCCGTGACTATGGGCTCGACGACTATGTGGGAACGCTGGAACAGCCTCAAGCCTGACGGAAGCTTTGCGGATAAGGGCATGAACTCGTTTAATCATTATGCCTACGGCGCGGTGGGTGACTGGATGTACGGTACTATCGCAGGCATAAATTACGACGAAAAATCCCCGGGATTCAAGAATATTTTGTTTAAACCTGTCCCTGATAGCAGATTGACATATGCCAAAGCGACTTTAATGTCGAATTACGGCGAAATTGTTTCCTCTTGGTCGAAAATAGATTCTCTGATAGAATATACATTTGTCGTGCCAAATGGATGTTCGGCGACAGCAACCGTAAACAGCGAGATCTATGAATTAAAAACTGGTAAAAATATTATAAAATGTTAGAAAAATAGTTAAGATTAAGTATAATCTGCCAAATTATTAATTTTTTACTACATTTTGGTTAAAATGACTTTAATTTTTCTATATATGGTGGTACAATATTCTGGATTCTAGATTCTGGATTCTAGATTCTGGATTCTGGATTCTGGACATTAGAGTTTTTATCTAGCATCCAACATCCAGCATCCAGCATCCAGCATCCAGCATCCAGCATCCAGCATCCAGCATCCAGCATCCAGCATCCAGCATCCAGCATCCAGTAAACCTTTTATCTCCACGGGCATACGATTTCTTTTACATAATTCTTAATTATGTTTCGTATGTTCCGCAGGATTAATATATAAAGGAAGTGCACCTTTTGGAGAAAATCGTTATAAACGGAGGCAGGCGGCTTGTTGGCGAGGTCGAGATAAGCGGCGCCAAAAATGCCGCGCTCGCAATTTTGCCTGCCACTATTTTGGCTGAAGCTGTCAGCAAGGTTGAAAATGTTCCGGATATCCGCGATGTCCGGATTATGATTCAGATAATGAAGGAAATCGGAGTCAAAATTCGTTATCTTAATAAAAACACCATTGAAATTGACTCGAGAAATCTTGTTTTTAAAACTATTCCCGATGCTCTCACAAAAAAAATGAGAGCCTCATATTACCTCATCGGCGCGATGCTCGGACGATATAACCATGCCAGTGTCGGCATGCCCGGAGGCTGTTTTTTCGGTACTCGTCAGATTGACCAGCATATAAAAGGATTTGAAGTCCTCGGTGTGAAGGTGAAAACTGAAAATGCCGTGGTTGATGCAAGAGCTGAAAAGCTGGTTGGGGGCGAAATTTATTTTGACATGGTCACAGTCGGTGCGACCATTAACGTCATGCTTGCCGCTGTAAAAGCTGAGGGCTTGACTGTCATTGAGAACGCGGCGAAAGAGCCTCATGTTGTTGATCTCGCTAACTGCTTGAATTTTATGGGCGCGGAAATACTGGGCGCGGGTACCGATATTATAAAAATCAAAGGCGTTAAAAAACTGAAAGCATGTGACTATTCTATTATTCCCGACCAGATTGAGGCGGGTACCTATATGGTTGCAGCCGCCGCCACAAACGGTGATGTGCTGATAAAAAAGGTCACGCCTAAGCACCTTGATTCTATCTCCGCGAAGCTTATCGAGTGCGGCGCGACTATTGAGGAAAATGACGAGTCCATCAGGGTTATAGGCTGTGTTCGCCCTCTCAAATGCAATATAAAAACCATGCCCCACCCGGGTTTTCCGACAGATATGCAGCCTCAGATGGCGGCTTATCTGACCATTGCCGAGGGGACAAGCATCATATCAGAAAGCGTCTGGGACAACCGCTTCCGTTATGTTGACCAGCTCGTGCGAATGGGCGCTGAGGTTCAGGTTGAGGGCAAGGCGGCGATTATCACCGGAATCCCGAAGCTCAAGGGCGCGCCTGTCAAGGCTGACGATTTGCGCGCGGGCGCGGCGATGATTATTTCAGGTCTTATTGCCCAGGGTGAAACAATAATAGAGGATATTTATCATATCGACAGGGGATATGAGGATATTGTAGCAAAACTTACTGCTCTCGGCGCAGACATCTCAAGGCGAGAATTCCCGGACATCGAGGAAGTTATTAACGGTGCCGAGATCGCTGAAGTAGGCTGATTCAGGTTTACAAGTATATAGAGTTCAGGATTGTATGATAAGGCTTCGCCTTATATTTAAAAATTATTGCCCGCCGGTGTTATGTATGATATAATACTGTCGGGTGATTTTTGAGTAGATGATTATTGTTATGAGGACTTTTTATGGCTCGTTTTTGTAATTTATTTTCTTCAAGCAGCGGCAACTGTACATATATCGGCACCCCCTCCTGCGGGATTCTTATCGATGCGGGAACCAGCGCGAAAAGAATCGAGCAGGCTCTGAAAAATATCGGTGTTGAGCCCTCCTCTATCTGCGCGATGTTTATAACCCATGAGCATTCCGACCACATCGGAGGGCTGCGGGTTTTTGCCTCGCGTTATCACACGGATGTCTACGCTTCCGGCGGAACGCTTAACGCCCTCGACGAAAAAAATTGCCTTGACGGCGATTTTGAGCCTTATATAATGGGTACAGGCGCGGTTGAGGTTTGCGGCATGTCAGTCAACGCCTTCCACACCTCTCATGACAGCGCGGAAAGCCTCGGTTTTTATATCGAGACGCCGGACAACAGAAAAATCACTGTTGCGACAGATACGGGTGTTGTTACGGAGGATATGTATAAGGCGTTTTTCGGGAGCGATCTGATACTTCTTGAATCGAATCATGACTTACATATGCTTGAGACAGGACCCTATGATATTAGTCTGAAAAGGCGCATAAAATCAAAAACCGGACATCTCTCAAATGACGATTGCTCCAAAACCGTCAAGCTGCTTGTCAGCAACGGCACGACAAGGCTGCTGCTGGGTCATCTCAGCGAGGAGAATAACCTGCCCTCTCTTGCCTACAGCACCGCGAAGGCTGCTCTTGACGAAATCGGGGCGAAAGAAAACAAGGATTATATACTGAAGGTCGCACCCCCTGTAAATATGGAAAAGCTGCTGGTTTTTTGATTTTTGGTGAATTGTATGATGAGTGTAACTATTATATGTGTGGGCAGACTGAAGGATAGATTTTTTGAGGACGCCTGCGCTGAATATTTCAAGAGACTGCAAGCTTTCTGCAGGCTGAGTATTGTAGAAATACCCGCCGCAGTCCTTCCCGACGAACCGGGCGAAGCGGAGATAGACAGTGCGCTCGCGAAGGAAGCGGCTCTGATACAAAAGAAAATCCCTACATCCTCCCGCGTTTATCCGCTTTGTATCGAGGGCAGGCAGCTCTCAAGTGAAGAGCTCTCGCGCGAATTTGAAGACTGCGCTGTCGGAGGTTTTTCGAGCATTGTATTTATAATCGGCGGCTCTCACGGACTTTGTGAAAGCATAAAAAAAGAAGGTCACTTGAGACTTTCGATGTCAAAAATGACCTTTCCGCACCGCCTTGCGAGAATTATGCTTCTCGAGCAGATTTACAGAGCTTTTTCAATCAGCGCAGGACTGAAGTATCATAAATAATAGGGGCTAGGGATTAGGGGCTAGAGAATAGTGAATAGTGAATAGTGAATAGTGAATAGTGAATAGTGAATAATTAAACTGTACCCCGTAGAATGGACACTGCTAAAAGTGGAAAAGCACAGGACATCCCCGAAAAATGAACAGAAAAAGTGGGTGAAAGAGTGCGGAACCCTAAACGGTGGACAATATGGAAGTAAGCAAAAGTGCTTAGTACCTTAGTGGGTTGAAAGCTCAATAATAAACAAGACTTGGGTTGTGGGCTTGGCAAGCCAAGCCCACGTTAGAATAAGCACTAATTGGGGCTCTGCCCCAAACCCCGAGGTTTAACGCGTTTGTTTCCGGGAAGCAGTAATACCATGCCGGATCATTTCGAATTAAACTTTGCACTATTAAAAATTGTCCTTGACAAAGGGTACACTTCAAGTGAATAATTAAAGTCGCGAAATAGAATGATCTTATTCTTTATCATACTGTCCGCGAATGATTTAATAATGCATTATTAAACTCATCAAAAGCAGGTAACTGTTTTAATAAAAAATTTAAATTAAATCGGGTGAAGTGATAAAAATAAACTTAATTCTACCTACCCGACATCAATTTTTCATTTTTCATTCGCATTTAACCCCTACCCCCTAGTCCCTACTCCCTAATCCCTAATTAAACACCGTTTCGATTACTTTTTCGCACTTCTCGGGCGAATATCTGAAATAGTCTATATGGGAGGCAGTCTCGAAGTATCGCAGCTTTTCCGTGGGGTATTCCGCGTCAAAGCTGTCAACGATAATCAGTTTGATTTTCATTTTTTCGGGAATAATGTTCTTTATATATACACTTGTCTGCTGGGTGACTACTATGTCCTCGCAGAATTCTGCCAGCCCCGCGAGATTGGGCGTAAGCTCTATAAATATACCGTATTTTTCAACTGAACGCACTATACCAGGAACTGTTTCACCTATCGAAAACGCTGCCGCATTCTCCTCCCATGTTCCGAGCAGTTCCTTATGAGATAGAGTCAGCCGATTATTTTCGTCAATGTTTTTTACAATAGCTTTTATTTGCTGACCTATGTAAAATCGGACATTCGGGTGTGGTATGCGAGAGACTGAAATGCCGTCAATCGGCAGCAGCGCACTGATTCCGGTTCCTATGTCGCAAAAAGCTCCGAAGCTCTCCAGATGAGTGACCGTAGCGTCTATTATGTCCCCGCATCGAAGCCCCGCGATATAATTGCGCATGCATTCCTCCTGCGCAGCCTTGCGCGAGAGCACGGCAAAGCTTCTGCCGCTGTGGTCGGTTTCAATATCCAGCACTTTAAAAGCGACAGGCTTATTGACCCTCGAAATTATAGCAATGTCGCGTACTGAACCGTTATCGATACCTATAGCGCACTCGTTGCGTGGAATAATTCCCCTCATGCAGCCGAGGTCCACATGCAGATTGTGGTCCTTATCGCACAAGAGCGCCCTTTCCTCAATGATTTTTGCCCCGAACATCGCTTCTTTGATTTTTGCCGGTGTAAAATCCGCGGTTCTTTTTTCCTGATTAAAAAGAAAACTGCCCTCCGGTAAATATGTATTCATATCCTCATCCTTTTTATCAACTTCATAACGTCGTGATAATTATATTTCGTAATAAATTAATATTTGACTTTTTGCGAAAGTATGCTATAAAGTAAATAATATTTTAGTTGTTAAATTTTGAACTTTGGACGGATTGTAAAATTGAACATTAATGTCGGCGACATTTTAACTATGAAAAAAAGCCATCCCTGCGGCTGCAAGGATTTTCTTGTGCTGCGCAGCGGCATGGATTTCAAGCTGAAATGTCAGGGCTGCTCACATGAAATTATGATTGCGCGCGTCAAGGCGGAAAAAAATATCAAAAGCATTAAAATTTCTGAAACATAGCGGGTTGTGGTGATTTTTATCATTAATCAAAACAATTCGAAAGGAATGACTTAAATTTGCTTAATAAATTGAAAATTGTCGAGGAGAGATTTATGCTCATCAATGAGCAGCTCTGCGACCCTAATATATCTTCTAATATCGAACAATATACCAAGCTCATGAAAGAGCTAAAACAGCTTACCCCTGTTGTCGAAAAATTCCGCGAATATAATAAGGCAAGGGACTCGTTTGAGGAGGCAAAAAGCTTGCTGTCCGGCGCCTCTCTCGAGGCCGATTTCCGTGAAATGGTGGAAGAAGAGCTTGAGGAATCCCGTGAAAAAATGGATAAATATTTTGAGGAGCTGAAGATTCTGCTCTTACCTCGAGACCCTAATGATGACAAAAATGTTATCGTGGAAATCAGAGGCGGAGCCGGCGGCGAGGAAAGTACGCTTTTTGCCGGTGTGCTATACAGAATGTATTCCATGTATGCCGAAACCAAAAGATGGAAAACAGAAATAATCAACGAAAACTCAACGGAGCTGGGCGGTTTTAAGGAAGTCAGTTTTATGATTGAGGGCGAGGGCGCATATTCGCGCTTTAAGTTCGAGAGCGGTGTGCATAGAGTTCAGCGGGTTCCTGAGACAGAAAGTCAGGGGCGTATTCATACCTCAACCGTAACAGTGGCGGTTTTACCGGAGGCTGAGGATGTTGAAATCGATATAAATCCTTCAGATTTACAGATTGACACCTTCCGCTCCAGCGGTGCGGGAGGTCAGCATATAAATAAAACCGAATCGGCAATCAGAATCACGCATATTCCGACAGGTACAGTTGTCGAGTGCCAGGACGAGCGCAGCCAGCACAAGAATAAGGATAAGGCGATGAAAATTCTCAAGTCAAAAATTCTTGAAGCCGAGCGAGAGAAACAGGAGTCCGCGATTGCGGGTGAGCGTAAACTGCAGGTCGGAACAGGCGACAGAAGCGAGAGAATCCGAACCTATAACTATCCGCAAGGGAGGGTCAGTGACCACAGAATCAACCTGACGCTTTATAAAATCGAAGCGATTCTCAACGGCGACCTTGACGAGCTTATAGATTCGCTTATTACCGCCGACACTGCCGAAAAGCTGAAAAGAGCGACATAATGTATACCCGTATTTTAAAACCTTTTGAGGATAAAAACGCAATAAGCGAGGCTGCCGAAATTTTAAAGAACGGCGGTCTTGCGGCTATACCTACCGAAACGGTTTACGGTCTCGCGGCAAACGCGCTTGACGCTCAGGCTGTAAGTCGGATTTTTGAGGCTAAGGGGAGACCCTCCGACAATCCGCTTATTGTTCACATCAGTGATTTTAATGATATATACGAAATAGCCGAAACCGGCGGCGACAAAAGAGTGAAAATGCTTGCCGAGGCTTTTTGGCCCGGTGCTCTGACCATGGTATTGCCGAAGAAGGACATTATCCCCGGCATTGTGAGCGGAAATCTCCCGACTGTCGGGGTGCGTATGCCATCTCATAATATCGCGAGAGAAATTATCCGCGCCTGCGCTCTTCCGCTTGCCGCGCCTTCGGCGAATATTTCCGGCTTTCCCAGCCCTGTCGCATTCGAGCATGTTTTTGACGACATGAACGGGCGGGTGGAGGCTATTGTTGACGGCGGCGATTGTGAAATAGGTCTTGAGTCGACAGTTTTGTCCCTCTGCTCTGAAACCGCTGTAATCCTGCGTCCCGGCGGCGTCACTCTTGATATGATAAGCCGGATTATCGGAAAAACGGAGGTTCATGCTTCCGCACTTCAGCCGATAGAGACGCATACCGAAGCCGCGTCACCGGGCATGAAATATAAGCATTATTCCCCGAAAGCAAAAATAACCGTTGTAAAAGCAACGCTTCCGCAGTTTATAGAATATGTGAAGGCTAATATGTGTGATTCAGCGGCGGTCTTATGCTTTGAGGGTGAGCAGGAAAAAATGCCCTGCGCTGCTATTAGCTTCGGCAGTGAGAAGGATTACAGCGAGCAGGCAAGGCGGCTTTTTTCCGCGTTGCGTGAGCTTGATTTGCTCGAAGCGCGGCGAGTTTATGCCCGCTGTCCCTCGAGCGAGGGAATTGGGCTGGCGGTTTGCAATAGGCTCTTCCGCGCCGCAGGCTTTGATGTAATAAATTCATAAAATTGGAGGACGCCATGGGAAGAAAACCAATTGCCGGACTGACCGGACCGACAGGCGCGGGGAAGGGTTTTGTTTCGGCAGAGCTTCAAAAACACGGCTGCGCCGTTATAGACTGTGACGCTATCAGCCGCGAGATTTATCTTCCCGGCAGCAGGGTTCTCGAAAAACTCTGTGAGAGCTTTTCGCCGGAAATTCTCAATGAGGACGGCACTCTCGACAGAAAAAAGCTGGCGCATTTAGCTTTTTCCGACAGTGAAAAAACCGCGCTCCTAAACGAAATAACCCACGGCGAAATTCTGAAAGTCGCCGGAACACGGGCGATGAAAGCAGTGAGCGAGGGCAGAGCGGCAATTATAGACGCGGCTGCGCTTTTTGAAAGCGGAATGTATAAGTCGTTTGACTTTAATATCGCTGTATTGGCGCCGCTTGAGAAAAGACTTGAGCGCGTTCTCTCGAGAGATAATATTAGCATGGACTCAGCGTTTGAGAGGATAAATGCTCAGAAGGACGATGATTTTTACATATCCCGCGCGGATTTTGTTATACATAATTATGAGCCGTATATACTTGAGGAGGAGCTCATGCCGGTTTTGCGGAGAATTGATACATTTTAAAAGAAGAAGGTTTGGTTTTTTGAGCAACGAGAGAGAAAATATAAATAAAAAAGCTGTTATAAAAAGATTGTTAATTTTGTCATGCCTGTGTATAATAATACTTGCGATGGCTCTTTCGCTTTCATATGCGAATATACTGAAAAAGAGCGCACCCCTTGCTTACGAAGATTTGGTTGACAAATATTCATCGGAATATTCTGTTGACAAGGCGTTAATTTATGCCGTTATGAAAACCGAAAGCGGTTTTGATGCCGACGCTGTTTCTGTTGATAACGCAATGGGGCTTATGCAGATAACCGGCGAAACTTTTGAATGGCTGCAGACAAAAACAAAAGAAAAACTGAGCGAGGACGAGCTTTTTAAACCCGAAATAAACATAAAATACGGTGCTTATTTTTTAAAGCTTCTCGCGAATGATTTCAGCGAGCGGGACAGTATGCTGGCGGCATATAACGCGGGCATTACGCGCGTCAAGGGCTGGCTGCGGGACTCGCAGTATTCCGACGACGGAAAGAGCCTTAAAAATATACCGATTTCCGAGACGAATTATTATGTAATAAAGGTTAATAACGCCATAGAGCTGTATGAACGGATTTATAATTTTTCATCAAGCAGCGCGGCGGTCAATACACGTTCAAACATGGATATACTATTTAACTGAAAGGGGCAAAATATTATGGCGGAAAAAACAGCGGCAGATCTTAGAAAAGAGGAGCTTTTTATTACCACAAAGAGCGCCTGTCATATTATCAGCAGTGAGGAAATTGAAAAGGCAGATAAATTTTGCGAGGAGTATAAGAAGTTTCTCGACGCGGCAAAAACCGAAAGAGAAGCAGTGATTTATTTTGAAAATCTGGCAAAAAGCAAGGGCTTCAGTGAATTTGATTCCGGGAAGAAATATCAAAGCGGAAGCAAAGTTTATGTAAATAACAGAGGTAAGGCAATTATGCTAGCCGTTATCGGTAAGAAAAGCATAGCTGAAGGCGTGAGGATTTCCGCCGCCCATGTCGATTCGCCGCGAATTGACCTCAAGCCAAACCCCCTTTATGAGCAAAACGAGCTTGCTCTTTTTAAAACACACTATTACGGCGGCATAAAAAAATATCAGTGGACAGCGGTTCTGCTTGCTCTGCACGGTGTGATTATAAAAAAAGACGGTACAAAAATCACGGTCTGCGTCGGCGAAAATGACGATGAACCAAAGTTCATCATAACCGATTTGCTGCCGCATCTAGGGAAGGCTCAGATGGATAGAAAACTGTCAGAGGGCATAAAGGGTGAGGAACTGAATATCCTTGTGGGCAGCCGCCCCTTCCGTGACGATGAGAGCGCGAAGGCTGTCAAGCTCAATATAATGAATATACTCAATGAGAAATATGGCATTATAGAAAGCGACTTCCTGAGTGCTGAGCTTGAGATTGTACCCTGCTCAAAGGCAAGCGACATAGGCTTTGACAGAAGTCTCATCGGCTCCTACGGTCATGACGACAGGGTCTGCGCCTACACAAGCGCGATGGCTCTTTTTGAAAAGGAAAACCCTGAATACACCTGTTTGTGCGTCCTCACCGACAAGGAGGAGACTGGCAGTGATGGGAATACAGGGCTTAATTCTTCCTATATGAAATATTTTATCAGTGATTTGGCGGCGATGGAGGGCGTCGCAGCCCACAAGGTTCTCAGCCGCAGCAAATGCTTATCCGCTGATGTTAACGCCGCGTTTGACCCGACTTTCCCTGATGTGCTTGAGAAGCAGAATTCGGCATACATTAATAAGGGTGTTGTCGTCACGAAATATACCGGCTCGCGCGGAAAGGGCGACACCTCAGACGCCAGCGCTGAATTTATGGCGGAAATCAGAAAGATGCTTGACGACGCGGGTGTAGTATGGCAGGTCGGAGAGCTCGGCAAGGTTGACGAGGGCGGCGGCGGAACTGTCGCGAAATATATCGCGAACCTTGACGTTGACGTAGTTGATGTCGGCGTTCCGGTGCTGTCAATGCATGCGCCGGTTGAGGTAGTCTCAAAAATCGACACATATATGGCTTACAGGGCTTTCGCTGAGTTTATGGTTTAACAAATGGGGGCTTTTTTTTGAAAAAGAGCAATAGAACGCTTGTTATTGTCTGCTCGATTCTTGCTGTTTGTCTTTTTTCAGCAGGTGCTTTTCATGCTTTTTCCTCATATAAAGCCAAGCAGACGGCGCTGCTGAATGAGCAGCTTCCTACAATGACCCTTGAAGAAATGATTGAGTATACCTCTCGAGGAGAAAAGGACGCAAGAATCACGGTTGGTATACTGAAGGACGGCAAGTCAAGCTACACTGTTTACGGTGAAAACGGTGAGGTTTTGCCATTGCAAAGTCCTACATATGAAATCGGCTCTATTACAAAAACCTTCACCGCTGCTCTGCTCTTTAAGGCAATCGGCGAAGGTAGAATCAGTCTTGATGACAGAATCGACAAGTATCTTGAGCTGCCCGAGAGGGCTTATTACCCGACTGTCAGGCGGCTGGTGACACATACCGCGGGTTATAAGGCGCAGTACATCACCCCTGCGCTTATTGCGAAATTTCTGACCGGTCAGAATCCGCTTTACGGCTATTCGCAGGAGCAGCTCATAAAGCAAATCGGTGATATAGAGCTTGAGGATAAAGACTATCCGTTTGAATATTCCAATCTGGGAATATCTGTTATTGGAGTAGTTCTCTCAAGGATTTATAGTCAAAGCTACGCGACACTGATGGAGGAGTTCATTAAAAATGATTTAGGGCTTGACAATACGAGGGTTCTCGGCGAGCCGAAGGATTTCCGAAAATACTGGGCGTGGAAGGAGGATGACGGTTATCTCTCCTGCGGTGCAATCAAGTCGAGCATCACTGACATGCTTGAATACGCCTCGATTTTGATGGATGCCCCGCCGGATTATCTCGCTGCGCCTCAGGAAAAGCTCACCGAAACAAAGCAAGGCGGCAATGAACTTCAGAATTTACATATGGAAGGCATCGGCGCGACATGGTTTCTTGACGAGGTTAATAATATCACTTATCACGGCGGCGGCACAGACCACTTTAACAGCTATCTGGGCTTTAATAAGGAAAAGCAGACCGCTGTCGTAGTGCTAGCTAATTTTAAAATGCAGCACAGGATTTCAGCCTCAACCATGGGAATAAAATGTCTGGTACAAGAATTAAACAAGAATTGATTTATTCATCATTACTTAAAAAGCCGGTAATGGTGAAATATTCTTTATGCTTTCAAAGCATATATTTGCATTAAATGCTATTGACATAGAAATTCCATATGTTATTATAGACATACAATAATTTTTAAGGGAGATTTATAATGAAATTGAAAAAATTTGCGGCTTTTCTTTTTGCTTTTATTCTTACTTCTTTATGTTTCATTTCACTTCCTCTCAATGCCCGTGCAAGCGACCATTATATGTACTACTTATATCCCGCGGAGAATGAAGACGAATCGAATGTTATTTTTCTTGAAGGCAGTGTAAAAGTATCTGAGCTTCGATTTATCATAGAGGAAGGGCTCGAATTTGATATTGACTGGGAAACAGACAGCTATATTGTTGACCTTGACAACAAAGAACTGAGCCGAAATGATCTGGTGCCAAACGCCTCTTATGTTGTGGCTTGCGACGCTGAGTTTAGCTACGATTTTATTATTATTGTCAGCGGTGACGTGAATCGTGACGGTGTAGTCACAGCTACCGACGCGCGAATGGTTCTGAGATATTCCGCCGGACTTGAAAGCTTCGATGATTTCCAGCTTTCAGCCTCATATGCCAATGAGGATGATGAAATTACAGCTGCTGACGCGAGAACTGTTTTAAGAGTCTCTGCCGGTCTTGATGTTTTTTATTGGCAAACCGAAGAAGCTTGGGAAGAATGAAATAAATAAAATATCAATCCTTAAAGCCTTTGCCCATGTAACCCATGACTGAAAAAAATAAAAAATAGGTATTGCATTTTGATTTCACTTGTGATATAATACCTGAGCGTTCGTTTGCGAATGCGGTAAATTCCGGTTTACCGCTGAAATATTGACGAAAACACAGTTTTTGTTAAGATATATGCCGGGGAATTTTTTAAGTAAATTTTGCAGGCATAGTAGTTAGTGTTACGCAACGGTTGCATTAAAGCTGTCGGTCCTCTGTTATTTAATGAGCGTTTGTCGCTATAGAATGAACATGAACGGCTGAAAAAAAATGGAGGTTCATTATGGACGCGTTAAAATTGATTGCACAGGACTGCATTAAGGCAGACCCGCCGAAGATTGTCATCGGCGACACGGTTAAGGTTCACGTTAAAATTCGCGAGGGCGAAAGAGAAAGAGTTCAGATTTTTGAGGGCACTGTCATTGCCAGAAACGGCAGCGGCATCCACGAGACATTCACTGTTCGCAGGCTCTCTTACGGCGTAGGCGTGGAAAGGGTTTTCCCTCTTCATTCCCCCAATGTCGTGAAGCTTGATACCATCAGGCGCGGTAAAGTCCGCAGAGCTAAGCTCTACTATCTGCGCGGCAGAGTCGGCAAGAGCGCGAAGGTTAAGGAAAACATTTAATTTTTTCCAAAGACAAAATATCAGAGGGACGCTTTTTGTCCCTCTTTATTTTTTATTTATTTGTATAATTTGATTTTTATTCATACTTTTGGCATAAATAAGGTATAATATATAGTTTAAATGTAATATTTTCTCCTTTTATATAAATCAAGCTTGGAGTGTTGTTTTTGAATAATAATAATGAGTTTCCCGAAATAACCGAGAGTGAAGCTGTTAATGAGAGCGGTGCGAATATATTCGAAAAAACAGAAATTCCGTCTGCGGAAGCAATTGAAAGCCTGTCGATTTCATCAATTGTATATGATGTATTTTCGTCTTTTATGACTGCGATGATTATTGTTTGTGTGATGTTTACGTTTTTATTCAGGCTTGTCTGCGTTGACGGAGATTCGATGAAAAACACGCTGCACAACGGCGAATGGCTCATTATTTCTAATTTTTTCTATGAGCCGGAATACAAGGACATCATAATCGCCAGCCGCGAAATCAGTAACCAGAAGCCCATAGTAAAAAGGGTTATCGGTGTCGGCGGAGACGTTGTAGATATAGATTTCAACACGCATCAGGTAAAGGTTAACGGAGTAGTTCTAGAGGAGCCGTATATCGCGGAGCCGACCTCAAGAAAGGGTGAAACGGTTTTCCCGCTCACCGTACCCGAGGGTTATGTTTTTGTGATGGGCGACAACCGTAATAATTCGCTCGACAGCCGTTTCAGTGCTATAGGACTTATCAGCGAAAACAGACTGCTGGGTAAAACTGTGCTGAGGTTGAATCCCTTTGGGAAGGTTGACTAGAGATTTTAAATTCCGACCAAGGAAGTAAATTTTGGGGTGTTTGTTTTGAATAATAAGGAGATTACCGATATTACTCAGAATGAAAATATCGAAAAACTGTCATTTGCATCGATTATGTACGAGTTTTTTTCAACTTTCATGACCGCGATGATTACAGTCTGTGTCGTATTCACCTTTTTCTTCAGGCTCGTGTGTGTTGACGGCGATTCGATGAAAAACACGCTTCATGACGGCGAATGGCTGATTATTACGAGCTTTTACTATGAGCCGGAATACAAGGACATCATCATTGCCAGCCGGGAAATGACAAATGAACCCTCTATAGTAAAAAGAGTTATCGGTGTCGGCGGCGATATCGTCGATATTGATTTTGACACGCATCAGGTGAAGGTTAACGGTATAGTCCTTGAGGAGCCGTATATCGCGGAACCGACCACATTGAAGGGCGAGACGGTTTTTCCGCTCACCGTACCCGAGGGTTATATCTTTGTGATGGGCGACAACCGTAATTTTTCGCTCGACAGCCGCTCTGCTGAAATCGGTCTAATCAGCGAAAACAGGCTGCTGGGAAAAACCATACTGAGGTTGAATCCTTTCGGAAAAGTCGAATAGTGAGGTGGTCTTATAATGAATGATTCGCAAAGGCAGGTAGTTCAGTGGTTTCCGGGACATATGGCAAAAACACGGCGAAAAATAAAGGAGGCTATGCCTCTTGTTGACGCGGTGACAGAGCTGCTTGACGCGAGAATCCCAAATAGCTCCGCCAATCCGGAAATAAAGGCTCTCACTTCAAATAAACCGAAAATTATACTACTAAATAAATCCGACCTTGCCGACGAGAGAGCGACTGCACAATGGCTGGGTTTTTTTCGCGCAAAGGGAATCGCAGCGCTGGCGGTTGACTGCCGAAGCGGGCGCGGTCTTGAAAATTACCGCAAGGTTATTCGCGAGGTGTGCCATGACAGGCTGCAGCAGCTCGAGGAAAAGGGTATGAGCGGCAGGGCGCTTCGCGTTATGGTACTCGGCATTCCAAACACCGGCAAGTCCTCATTTATCAACCGCATGGCGGGCTCAGGGAAGGCTAAGGTAGAGGACAGAGCAGGTGTAACGCGTGAAAACTCATGGTTCGCTATTGGCAACGGTATTGAGCTGCTTGATACACCGGGGGTTCTCTGGCCTAAGTTTGAAGACAGGGAAGTCGGGTATAAGCTCGCCTTTACCGGCGGGGTTAAAGATCAGATTCTCGACACGGAAATGCTCGCGATGAGGCTTCTCAGGGTACTCGCCGACGAATACCCCGATAGTCTAGGCGAGAGATATAAAATGAGCGGTTTTGAGGATAAGGCGGATTATGAGCTGCTTGAGCTGCTAGCGAAAAAACGCGGAATGCTCATCAAGGGCGGCGAAGCGGACACAGAAAGAGCTTCAATAATGCTGCTTGACGAGTACCGCGCAGGCAAGCTGGGGCGAATTACGCTTGAATTTCCTTAAGCTATAATGTACCGAAAAACACTGTAAGAGTTTTCAATACGCAACGTGCCTTAAAAAGGTTTTATAATTTTTCATCTAGGTAAACACTGATTAAATCAAAATAGGGTGCAAAATTAAAATGGTTTATAAGGCGAAGCCTTATCCGACAGCCCTGAACCCTGTTTCCTAAACCCTATCTCCTGTAAACGATGATTTAATCATCGTTATGACCATACCTTTCGTACCTCAAGGCACAAAACGTCATGAAACAGTTTTGTTGCCTTGGGTAATTTTTTGTATTAAAATATATGTGGTATAGCAGATAAACTACAGAGCACGTGGAGGTGAGTGTGCAAC
>JAVBNH010000042.1:0-36150 GCA_031551635.1 Oscillospiraceae bacterium
TGGTCTTGTCGGAATGTGGGATTGCGTGGCTTTTGATGAAGTTGCTGGTATAACATTCAAAGATAAAGACGGCATTCAGATTATGAAGGACTTTATGGCATCCGGTTCGTTTGCTCGTGGAAAAGAAGAAAAGAACGCCAACGCTTCTATGGTGTTCGTCGGAAACATTAATCTAAGCGTAGATGTACTATTAAAAACATCGCACCTTTTTGATCCGTTCCCCGAAGCAATGGCATATGACAGTGCATTTTTTGACCGTATGCATTATTATCTGCCGGGTTGGGAAATTCCCAAGATGCGCCCTGAGCTAATTACCAATGAGTATGGTTTTATCACCGACTACATAGCTGAATTTTTCCGTGAAATGCGCAAGCGCAGTTTCAGTGATGCGATGGACCGCTATTTTCGTTTGGGAACGAATTTGAATCAGCGCGATGTCATTGCGGTTCGCAAGACGGTGTCAGGCTTATTAAAGCTGCTGTATCCCAACGGTGAGTTTGGCAAGGATGAAGTCGCTGAAATATTGGAATACGCTCTTGAAGGACGCCGCCGCGTAAAAGAACAATTAAAGAAAATCGGTGGCATGGAATTTTATGATGTTCATTTCTCTTATTTAGACAACGAAACCTTTGAAGAAACTTTTGTGTCCGTTCCCGAACAGGGTGCAGGAAAGTTGATACCTGAAGGGCAAAGCAAACCGGGACATATTTACACTGTTTCACACGGTGACAGCGGTATGATCGGTGTATTCAAGATGGAAACCGAAATGGTTAATGGAAATGGTAAATTTGAAGTTACCGGTATTGGTTCGGGACGGGAAGCGAAAGAAAGCCTTAAAACAGCACAGAACTATTTTAAAGCAAACCGTAAACAGATCAGCGGTACGATTGATATTGAAAGAAACGACTTCTTGATGCACATTGCTGATTGCCAAGGTATTGGCGTATCAACCGAACTTGCTTTATGTGGATTTGTAGCACTATGCAGCGCAGCTCTTCATAAGCCTATGCTATCGCAAATATGCATTCTCGGAAATATGAGCATCGGCGGTACCGTGACCAAAGTGGAAGAACTGGCAAATACCTTGCAAGTATGCTTTGACGCAGGAGCGAAAAAGATTTTGCTTCCCATGTCTGCCGCCGCCGATATCGCAACTGTTCCATCAGAATTATTTGCGAAATTTCAAACATCGTTTTATACCAGTCCGGAAGATGCAGTATACAAGGCGTTGGGAATTGAATAACAACAAGGAGGACACATTGATCAAATGAAAGCTTAAATATCGGCAGAAAAAGCAAGGCGAAAATCAGAATAAAATCTGCGTATAACAAAAAGCCTGCGGAATTTTATCCGCAGGTAATTTGCTTTATTTATCCAAATCACAAAAAAGGCAAGTTGAGATAAGCTGATTTTGCACGAAAAGACACAGATAAAGATTTTTTATACCCATAATCGCATTTCACATTTTATGGGAATGTGAAAAGACAGTGTTCTAACGGTATTTTGCTACTGTGTAATGTAGAAAATCTAACTACTTACGCAGCGAGGCTTTTCAGCTGTGTTGGTCGTAAATGCTTATTTTTCATAATTCTTAATTTTTTGATTTTTTACGAAGTATTAAGGAAATGCTTTGTTTTTCTGCCAAAGCTTCAAAAAGACTAACGGCGATTTCTGTTTTTTCTTTTTGAGGAGCATTAATATTTATATCACTTTTTATTTGTTCCATGATAGAAGTTACATCTTGAAGGTTTAATAGATTAATTGCTACACAGAAGAAACTCTTACGTCGTCCGTCATCATACGATTGTAATAAATGCTCCAAAATTTTTACTTTGCTATTTAACTCAGCCGAATAGGCTTCAAGTCCAATTTTTTTTGCTTTTTCAATATCGTAGAATTGATTTTTATGTGTGATAAATGAGTCGGAGCAGTCAGCACCATCATATTTCTTACATGGGTATTCGTCACATTGAAAACAATACTCAATGCCTTTACGCTGGCTACAAGATAATACGCCACACGGAGGATGTTTTGCCGAAAATCCTTCACCCGAACAGCCGGGACATTTAGATGAGCCAACAGTGGGATAACGGGGGCATAATCCGCAATTAAGTCCACAAGCTGAGAATAGTGGGTAAGTTCTTGTTTTGTATTCCATAATTTCCCCCTAAAACCAAGACGAATTTAATATAAATTTTCTGCATCCCATTATAACACATTTAACTAAACAGTTTATTTTTATTGCGAAACACTTCAAGCACTTCGTTTTTCGGGGTATAACCAAAACATGTGGTCAAAATCGGTTTTTGCAATAAAAACTAAAAACAGAAAACCCGCTCAAACGCAGTGTTCAAGCGGTTTTCCGTGGTCGGGACAACAGGACTTGAACCTGCGGCATCTTGGTCCCAAACCAAGCACTCTACCAAACTGAGCTATGTCCCGACGACTTTTTCTTATTCTTATGTTTAAAACGATGCAAGGGATAGTATAATTAATTCATGAGCTTTTGTCAAGAATAAAATTGACAGGTTAATATTTTTTTATTAGCCAGCAAGAATCGTTTTGCACTAGACTGGTTGAGCTTATTATATTCACTAACATGGGCTTGGCTTGCCAAGCCCATAACCCAAGTCTTGTTTATTATTGAGCTTTCAGCCCACTAAGGTACTAAGTCGAAAAGCCGTTACTATAAAATACTGTATAAGCGTAGTGTACACAACAGAGTGCAAATTTTAATATAAATCACATTAAAAATTAATTAAATCGAAATAATTATTTTATTATTCCCCTTGTATATATAAACAAAATGCAGTATTATATATATGGAAAAGTTTCCTTTGAGAGGGAGGACGTTATGAATCTTAAGGTTGAAAAAAGAAAGTCGTTTCTTATTAATTTGCTCTATTTTGCGGTTATGCTGCTGATAGCTTACTTCGTTATGCATTACGCGCTGGGGTATCTTGCGCCGTTTTTTATCGCGCTGATTGTGGCTCTGATTCTGCAAAAACCAATTAATCTCATCACCAAAAAAACCAAAATTAAACGCGGGATTGTCAGCTCGCTCTGTGTTGTTTTTCTGCTTTTGATATTCGGCTCTCTGCTGGCGGTGCTCATTTTGATGATTATCAATGAGCTGCAAAGCTTCTTTTCCTTTCTAGCGGGTAAACTTTCGGACATTCCGGCACTGTTTGAGGAAATCAGGGCATGGATTAAAAGCGGACTCTATGTGCTGCCGAATTCGATTGAGGGTCAGATGCGTGACTACATAAACTCCCTCTCACCCGATTCGCTGATAGATACACTGACAAAAGAATTTCAGATGTCATGGCTCTCCTCGCCCATTTCGGTGCTCTGGAGCACCACAAAGCAGATTCCGAACCTCATCATCGCCACCTTTGTAACGATAATTTCTTCATTTTTTATGACCGCCGACTTTCCTGTTATCGCGGGCTTTATCTATCGGCAGCTCCCTCGCGACAAGGCCGAAAAGCTTTCAAAATCAAAGACTGTGGCCTTTTCGTCACTCGGAAAAATGTTCAAGGCTTATGCTATAATTATTCTCATAACCGCAACAGAGCTCTTTTTAGGGCTCTCTATCCTCAGGCTGCTGAAAGTTTATGACGGTAACTATATCGCAATGATTTGCATAATCACAGCGTTCATTGACGTCATTCCGGTGCTGGGCACAGGTACAGTGCTCCTGCCGTGGGGAATTATCTCACTGATGCTGGGGAATATCGGCTTGGGTATAGGAGTGCTGGCAATTTACGGAGTCGTGACTGTCATTCGTCAAATTATCGAGCCGAAGCTAGTCGCCGCACAGGTCGGATTGCCGGCGGTTGTCACAATTCTCGGAATGTATGTCGGTATAAAAATATTCGGGCCTATCGGAATTTTCGTTCTGCCGCTTTTAATAGTGATGTTCAAGCAGCTTAGCGACGAGGGGCTTATTCATGTGTTTAAAACAGTGAAGGATTATGAAGATGCGAAATCCGCCGTGACTGCTGAGGAAAAAGAAGAATAAACAAATCTAACGTAGGCTTGGCTTGCCAAGCCCATAACCCAAGTCTTGTTAATTATTGAGCTTTCAACCCACTAAGGTACTAGAAAAACGAATGGAGTTTTTTATGTCAAATTTTGAAGAATCTCGAGGGGACTTACAATTTGCCGTGCTTATTGACGCGGATAATGTAAGCCACTCATATGTAAAAGTTATGCTGGAGGAGATTGCGCGTTACGGAACACCGACAATAAAGCGCATTTACGGCGACTGGACGCAGACAGGGGTTTCAGGCTGGAAATCCGTCCTGCTTGACAACGCCATTACCCCGATTCAACAGTACGGATACACTACCGGAAAAAACGCCACGGACTCAGCGATGATAATCGATGCGATGGATATTCTTTATTCAAACAAAGTCGACGGTTTTTGCATTGTTTCCAGTGACAGTGATTTTACGAGGCTGTCAACAAGGCTGAGGGAAGCGGGAATGAAGGTCATCGGAATCGGCGAGAAAAAAACACCAACGCCTTTTATCGCTGCTTGCGACCGTTTTATTTATCTCGAAATTTTGATGCCTGTGAAGGAAAAAGCCGAAAACAAAAGAATTACACCTGTTGGAGTAGTCAAAAACAAGCAGGCAAACAAAAAGAAAGAGCTGCCGGTTAATGTTGTGGAACTTATCAAGCGTTCTGTGGAGACTGTCGCCGACGACGACGGCTGGGCATTTCTCGGCGATGTCGGCAACCTGATTTTAAAAACGCAACCGTCATTTGACTCGAGAAATTACGGCTACATGAAGCTTACGCAACTGATAGTTGCGACTGAGCTTTTCGAAATTGACAAGCGTGACACGACGAATAAAGCGGTAAAACATATATATGTCAGAGAAAAATAGAAATTAGATCGTAGATGGTAAACAACAGTCGCTATCTTGATTAAATATTTAATTATTTCTCTATTCTCGCGATTATTTGAAATTTTACTAATCCATATAAAAATCAAGGAGGGGTATGGCTATGAAATTAGTCAGATGGGGCATAATCGGTACGGGCGGAATTGCCCACAGGTTCGCGCAGGCGGCAAAGAGAACACCGGGGGTAACGCTGTCAGCGGTTGCATCCCGCAAACAGGAAACTGCGGACGCCTTCGCCGACGAATTCGGCATTGAAAACCGCTTTGCGACATATGAGGCTATGGCTAAGTCGGACACAGTTGACGCGGTTTATATCGCCCTTCCTCACGGGCTTCACTGCGAAAATGCGATAATGTGCATTGAAAACAGTAAACCGGTTCTCAGCGAAAAACCGATTACAATAAACGCCAAGCAGCTCAGAATGATAATGGACGCTGCCGCGAAGCATAAGGTTTTTTTCATGGAGGCTATGTGGGGCAGGGTCGTGCCCGGAACGAAGCAGCTTATTGACATTGTAAAATCCGGAAAACTCGGTAAAATAAAGGGTGTTCAGGCATCGTTCTGCTATGAGATGAGCGACGAGCCGGATCATCATGCATTCAAGCCTCAGTACGGCGGCGGCTCTTTACTCGATGTGGGCTGCTACGCCCTGTATTTTGCTTCATGGTATACCTCGGGCAAGGTCACCGAAATTCAGGCTATGGCTGAGATTGACTCTAACGCGGTCGATGTTCACACCTGCATTCAGATGAAGTATGACGACAACTGTATTGCCGCTCTGTCCTCGGCTATGATGGTCAGCAAACCGAATGAAGGCTTTATTTTCGGCGAAAAGGGTCATATCCGCTGCAGGCGATTTTACGCGCCTGAGGAGTTTGAGCTGAACATAGACGGCGAGGAAAAGCAAACTATAAAAACACCGTATTTCGGTAACGGCTTCGAGGAGCAGATTATGGAGGCTTCCGACTGTATCAGAGCGGGTAAGCTTGAAAGCGAGCTGCTTAACCACGCGAAGAGCCTATATATAATGGAGCAGATGGATGAAATCAGGAAGATGATTGGAGTAAAATATCCTGTAGATTAGATTTTAGACTTTAGACAATATCTAAATACAAAAGGTGATGGGGTTATGCGAATTTTTATTATCGGCGGAACAGGCTTGCTTGGTAGTGAGGCTGCGAAGCTTTTTATCACTCAGGGGCATTCGGTGGTTTCCGTCGCCCTGCCTCCCCTGCCGAAGGATGCCATTTTGCCTAAGGAAATGGAAATTGTTTTCGGCAATTATCTGGACATGGACGACGCTGAAATCGCGCGGCTGATGAAGGGCTGCGACTGCTTTGTCTTTGCCGCCGGAATAGATGATAGGATCGAGCTTCCGGCACCTGTCTATGATGCCTATAAAAAATACAATATCGATTCACTTGAGCGGCTGCTGCGTATCGCGAAGACCTCGGGCGTTAAAAATTCTGTCATTCTCGGCTCCTATTTTTGTTATTTTTCTCGCATTTACCCCTCCATGAGACTGCCGCAGAAGCACCCCTATATACAAAGCCGGATTATTCAAGAGCAGGTTGCTCTAAGCTTCGCGGACGATAAAATGGGTGTTGCGATACTTGAGCTGCCGTATATTTTCGGTGTTCAACCGGGAAGAAAACCTGTTTGGACTATTCTCATCGAGCAGCTCTCAAAAATGGGCAATATCACCTTCTACCCCCGAGGCGGCTCGGCAATGGTCACCGTGCGGCAGGTTGCTCAGAGCATAGTCGGTGCGGCGCTAAACAACAAAGGAGGGAACACTTATCCTATCGGTTATTATAACTATACCTGGGATGAGTTTTTAAGTGTCGCTCACAGGGCTATCGGTCAGCCGGAGAGAAAAATTATTCATATTTCCAAGCAGCTATTTATGCTTTACGGTAAATATATGCTGAATTTTGTATATAAAAAGAACAATATTGACCCCGGAATCCGAACGGATGAGCTCGCACACATCATGAATACTGAAATGTTTATTGACAAAAAGTGGAGCATCGCACTGGGTGTTACCGACGACGATATAGACCAGGCGATTTTTGATTCGGTAAAGCAGTCGGCAGACGCTTTCAGCAATGAACAGAACTATGTCGCGATGAAGGGGGAGTAGGGCGTGGGCAAAACCCTGAGCCTTATCACAGGCGCGGCGGGGCACCTCGGGTATAATCTTCTGCTTGAGCTGCTCGCGCGCGGAGAGAATGTTAGAATACTCATCAGGAAGAATAATCCGATTTTTAACACGCTCGACTGCGAGATTTTTTACGGCGACATTACCGATATCAACTGCCTTAACAGAGCGTTTAAAGGCGTGAACACGGTTTATCATTTCGCCGGTATTGTTGACATAGCCGGCAGCAGTGAAAAAGAAATTTGGAATGTAAATTTCGGAGGAACGAAAAATGTTGTATCCGCCTGCCGCACATGTGCGGTAGGCAGGCTTATTTTCGCCTCCTCCGTAGATGTTTTCCCTCCCCTGCCTGACAATGCGGAGATGCGGGAGCTGAAGGTGTTTTCTGCCCATGAGGTCGAGGGTACATACGCAAAAACAAAGGCGACAGCGACGCAATATATACTCGACGAATGCGCCTCGGGCGGACTTGACGCGGTGATAATTCATTTCGGAGCGTGCATTGGTCCGTATGATTTTAAAATTTCCAGCGCCGGTTCGCTTTTCAGAATGTATTTAAGCAACAAGCTGCCTTTCACAATGTCCTTCGGCGCATATAATTTTATCGATGTGCGGGACGCCGCTAAGGGCGCTGTTCTTGCCGCTGAGAAAGGCAGGAGCGGCGAGTGCTATATTATGACCGGGCATATTGTCACAATCGAAGAATTTATCACTCTTATGGCTAAAAAAACAGGTCGGAAGCCGCCTTCTATTACCGTCGGAAAGTCCTTGGTGAACGCTTCAACACTTTTTATGGAGCAGTATTACAGACTCTCAAAGACAACTCCTCTTTTTACGAGGTATTCATTCCGCAAGCTCTGCTCAAACTGCAATTTTTCAAGCCGGAAAGCCGCACAGGAGCTGGGTTTCGGTGTCAGACAAATCGAGGAAACAATCTCCGACACGATTGACTGGTTAATTTCAAGCAGAAAGTAAGAGGTTAATGAAATTTTACTCCATTTATCTGTTTTTCATAATAAATGTTATGGTTTTTTATTAAAAATGTCCTTGTAACGCGCAATAACTTGTGTTATACTTAGCTTGAACGTTATATTTTTTTGCTTTATCATAGAAACAGGAGTGGACGGGATTTTGGATAAAGAGATAAAAGTCACAATGTTTGGTTCTTTCGGCATTTCCAAAGACAATAAAAGTGTACCTGAATCCAAGCTTAAAATGAAGCAGCTCCAAACATTGCTTGCCTACCTTGTCTATAACCGCGGCAAGTCGTTGTATATCGACAGCATTTATAGTGTTCTCTGGCCTGACGACAATTCAGACAACCCCAGTCACGCGCTGAGAAACCTTATTTATCGCCTGAGAACTCTTTTAAAGGAGATTCTCGGGAGTGAAACCGATTACATAATAACGGTTGAAAACAACAGCTATTCCTGGAATAACACACTCAACACAAGCGTTGATATTCTTGAATTTGAGGAAGCTGTTAACTGCGCGAAGTCTGAAAACGCTACGGTTTCAGAGAAGCTGAATTACTATAGGAAGGCTGTCGAGCTGTATAAGGGTGATTTTCTTTTACCGCTTGCGTCGCAGGACTGGGTTATCCCGATTGCGACTTATTACCGCAACCTATATCAGGAATCCGTCAGGCGTATGATTCCGCTTCTTCTACAGGAATCGCTATATGACGAGGCGCTCAAAACCTGTATTTCCGCTGTTCAATACGACCAGTTCAACGAAAAGCTGCATCGCATTATCATTGAAATTTATTTTCGTCAAAACAAGTCAGACCTCGCGATTAACTACTATAAATACCTTAAAACAATGTTCTTCAAGGAGCTTGATTCCGCGCTGTCAAAGGAGACGAAGCTGCTATACCGCCAGATAGTAACCTCTGCGAATTCTCTCGAATCCGACATTGAGACTATTCAAAAAACACTACTCGAGGATGAGGAATCAAAGGAAAGCCCGCTCACCTGCGATTATGAGACACTGAAATATATCTATTCCCTTCAGGTTCGCAATCTTGCCCGTTCGAAGATTCCCCAGTTTCTTTTCCTCATCACCCTGACGACTCAGGACGGAAAAATCCCCCCGAAAAGCATGTTAAAGGATATAATGCAGGGTATACTCTCCCACCTTCAAAGCAGTCTGCGCAGAAACGATGTTATCTCGCGTTATTCACCCTCGCAATATTTGCTTCTTATGTCATTTTTATCCCAAAAAGACGCTGAGATGATAATCGAGCGGCTGAAAGTAAAGATAAATGACCTCGACAAGAGGCTGGTCCTGACCTTCTCGACGGTTAATGTGGGCAGGTAATACTTTTTTTAGCACCTTAATTTTAACTTTTTATTCTTCATTTTACATTATAAGCTTTAAGGCTGCGGCACAGTTAGTGCGCCGCAGCCTTAATAAATTTAGTCTTAAACTTCTTTCATATGCCTATAGGTTTATCCTTCTTTTCTTTTTTCAAGCCATGCTTTTGGATCTTGCAATGAAGCGGAGGCTCTGAGTATCTCTCTTGCGTCAACCGCAGTCAAATCGCCGTCATTATTGACATTTGCGGCTAAAGTCTGCCATTCGTTAAGCTTATCAAGACTGGCGGAGGCTCTCAGAGCGATTCGCGCGTCAACCGCGGTGATTTCGCCGTTGCCGTCGAGGTCACCAAGCAGTATCATGGTATAGCTGTCAAGGGTTTCTCCGCCTTCGACCAGACTTACTACCGCCCCACTGCCGACAGGACTGCTGCCGCTTATTTCATTGCCGTCTTTATCTGTGAGTTTAATGGAACCTGCTTTAAATTTCTTCAGCAAATCAGCAGCGTTAATAATTTCGGCAAAGCAGATATTTGTCTCATCGATAACAAACGATGTTTTATCTGTTATCTCAATCTTTGCTCCCGAAAGCTTCGGTATCGCTCTACTCTCGGTATATTTGCAGCCGCTGTTCTTGCATGCTCTGGTTTCAAGACCTTCTTTTTCAGTTGTTGCTGCGCTCTTAACTGTCCATTCGCCCATTTTATGCCCGAGCGCCTTGCCTTCCTCCTGCGTGCAGACAGAACAGGTTTTCGGATTCGTACAGGTCGCAGCTATCCAAGTGTGAGCAAGCGGGCTGCCTTCGGTTATGTTGCAAATTAAGCACTTCTTAGCCGATGTGCAGGTTGCGGCAATCCATGTATGACCCAGCGCGCTGCCTTCGGTTACGTTGCAAACTGAGCACTTCTTAGCTGATGTGCAGGTTGCGGCAATCCATGTATGACCCAGCACACCGCCTTCGGTTATGCTGCAAACTGAGCATGTTTTTGCAGAAGTGCAGGTTGACGAAATCCATGTATGCGAAGCAAGCGAGCCGTAAGAATTAAAGCAAATTTCGCACACGGCTTTTTCAGTACATGTTGCATGTCCGCCCATATGTACATGGTCTTTATATGTCGCTGTTACGGTAACATTTTTCTCAGGCATAATGAAGCTCGTGGAGATATTCCCGGGAGCCGCGAAGCTTACGCCGTCGGAAGTAATCCACTTGTCAAAAACCTTGCCCGCTGCGGGCGCGTCAGCCGTAATAACAACCGTCTCGCCGGCTGTGTATGCCGTTTTTGCTGCTGTTCCCTTAACTACGGTTACAGTATATTCTGTTACAGTATTCATTCCGATGCTTACTGTTGCTTGCTTTTTCAGCGAAGTTCCCTCAAGGCTCAGGCTTACACTTACAAATCCGGGAAGCTTTGATGTTACTGCAATATTCGCCTTGCCGTTCTCGTCGAGCGTCGCCTCGCTTGCAACTTCGGCTATAGCAGTGTCGCTTGAAACAGCCTTGATTTTCAACCCTGCCGCTGCTTGTGCCGGATTTACCGTTACTGCGATATTGCCTGAGTCGCCGTAAATCAATTCAATATTCTCTGCGACAATTTCCTGAGGTTCTAGCTGAACCGCGATATCGGAGGCGTATGCCTCTGACATTTTAGCTCCCGCATAGCTCTTAATATCCGCGCTGACACTGACATTAACGGTTCCCGAAATGTTTTCGAAAGGAACAAAACGCACGGTTTTCGCATAAGAGCGCGAGCTCACGGGATTCAAAGCAGCATCGGGGAAGGTTAGCTCGCCAGCAACTGTGTTGCCGCCCATTGTTATCGTAATCCAGTTATTATTGATTATTTCAGCTACATCCATATATTTGCTGAATTCGAGTTCAACTCCGCTCTCAAAGGCTTTTACCCTCACAAGGCTCGGCGCAGCGTTTGTTTTGAGCCCCATATTGACCTCGGTCTGCGGAGGAGGCACGGGAAGCCATTCGCTGTATGCGGTATCATAGCCGTCCAGCTCAAATTTAACCTGCCACCAGCCCTCGGGAACATCCCATGCATATCGTCCTTCATGGTCGGTGATGAGGGGGTTATCCTGGTCGTACTCGGAGGCATCCCATAAAACAGCAGCACTGTCGAGTGTTTCCTTGAAGTATACCGTTGTCTTGACACCCTGCAGCCTGTTCTCGGGAACAGCTTCATACACATAGCCCGACGGGTCAATTGCGATACGGTAGGAGCCGTTGTTTATACCCATATAAAGGTGGTCAAAGAAGAGATTCGCGAGATAACCTGCAGCCATTGCTCCAAGCGAGATTGCGATTATCGGGCCGATAGCGGTGACACCGATGCCTGCAATAGTCGCTATGGCGAATATGCCGACATTTGTCGCCACATTCGCGGCGAAAACAGAATCAAGCTGGCTGTGCGCAAGGGATTTATCGGCATCTGACCAGCCGGAATTATCGATATTTCTTCCGATTTGTTCATAGTCGCCGTAACGCTGAACTGTCGAGTAGCCTGTTGAGAGAGCTCCCCACGCGGGTCCGGCTAGAGCAGGCATCATGCTGGGTATAGAAGTCGCCATATCGCCGCTGAAGGAGACAATATCCGTTATTCCCGACTCAAGGTTATAATATTCAACACTTGCTGTTGAGCCGTCGAAAGTCAGGGATTTAATGAGCGATTTCGTAAGAGTTAATCTTGCGTAAATGAAGCCGCCATCAGCCGTTGCGAGCTTTATAAAGCCCTCGGCAAGAAGCTGCGCCTCTGTCTTGGTTCCGCCTGTCTGTCTTGCAAAGCTGTAAGTGACTACGGATTGTTTCGCATCGTCAAGTGTTATCTTATACTCTTTTTCGTTTTCTGATTCCTTAATTGTTTCAATAGTCGCGTTTTTCCACTCGGGGCTCAGATTTTCCTTGACTGCGTTGATTTGCTCGGAAGTAAACGCTGCGGATAAATCAACCGGCGGCTGCTGATAATCAACATCGTAGGCTATTGAAATTTTACCGGGGACATACGAGGTATCATCCGCGTCAAAATAACCTGTGGCAAGCCATGTTTCCTTTGCCGCGTCATAGTAAGCGCGTATATATTTTGACACACCGTTTCTCTCTGAGCGGATATACATGATTTTTATCTGCTCTGAGTTATCAGCTTTAACCTCAAAGGTAAAGGGTCGGCCGCCTCTGAAAATCAGGGTTTGCCGAATGCCTTCATCGGTTACAAGATTAATTGACTGACCGTCGTGATGCATAATAAAACTTTTCAGTCCCGGCGCGGATACCTCATAATTTACGGCTTTTTCTGCAGATATTTTATTTCCGCCTTCTGCGTCAGTTTCAGCTCTCAGCACATGCAGACCGTTGCCCGTCAGGGTAACCTCTCCGCCGTATCTGCGGTTTTTGCCGGCGGTAAATGTCCCAAGCAGGGTGTTTCCGTCATATATTTTGACGGCTTTGCCCGCGTTCGCAGCGCCGGTGATTTTAATTTTCGCGGTATTGGTCGTCGCGTTGGCATCAAGGGTAATATGGTCGCCAATCGGCTCAAAGAGATACCCCATATCGGTGGCAAACTGCTCGGCGGCGCTTCCCGGCACACCGATTAGAACAAAGCTGTCATGACAAGCGTTGAATGCCCCGTTGCCGTAAACCCATATGCTTTCAGGAACAGTCGCATTCATTAGCTTACTGCAGTTCACGAATGCCCATTGCCCAAGCGACTGAAGCGATGAGGGAAGCGTCAGTGTTTCTAACGCTGCTCCATAAAAAGATTCGTAGCCGATTTCTATCAGCCCGTTGCCCCAGGTGATGCTTCTGAGATTCGTGCAGTTGCTGAATGCTCCGTTGCCAATAGATTGGAGAGTCTGCGGCAGAATAAGCTCGTTGAGATTCTTACACTCATAAAACGCGTAATTATCAACAAGATAAACCGGAGATTTTGACAGGTTTACTGTTCTGAGATTAGTACAGCTTTTAAAGGCGGAATCACCTATTTTTTTCAGGCTGCTTCCGAAGTGGACTGAACGAAGGCTGATACAATCAGCAAATGCAGCGTATTCAATGACCTTCAGGGAATCTCCGAGATTAACACTTTCTAAGCTTTTACAACCGCTGAAGGCGTATTCTCTTAGAACACCGGCGCCGGATAGGTCAATTGAAACCAAGCTTTTACACTCGTCAAAAGCTCTGTAGCCGACAGAATTTATTTTTCCCTTAATAATAATTTCACTCAGGGAAGAGCAGTTGTTAAAACAATAATTCGGGATATTTTTTATCCTGCTGCCAAGAGTAACACTTTGCAAGCTTATACAGTCATTAAAAATACTATCCCCGAAAAACATACCAAAAGCCGCGACAGTGTCTGGTATATTTATTGACTCAAGTGATTTACAATTGTTGAAGGCATAGCCCTTTATTGCGGCAAGCCCTTCATTCAAGGTTATGCTTGTCAGACCTGTGCAACCATTGAAAGCCGAATGACCAATCACCTTTACTGTAGGCGGTAGAATAATCGAGCTGATGTAATTACAGTCATAGAATGCATAATCCTCAATCTTAATGAGCTGCGAATCCTTAATATTAACCTCTTCAAGTGACTTACAGCCGTTAAACGCGTATTCGCCAATGGCCTTAACCTTTCCGGTTATATTGATACTAGTAAGAGATGAGCATTCATTAAACGTGTTTGAAGGTATACCTTTCAGTGAGCTGCCGATTGTAGCGCTCGAGAGACTGATACAGCCGCTGAAAACGCTGTCTTCCAAAACCTTAACAGAATCAGGCAGACTGATAGACGGGAGTGAAATACACTCATAAAACGCGCCGCGCTTGATTATATTCAAGCCTTGGTTGACAGTAACCTTAGTCAACGCGCTGCAGTTTTCAAACGCATAGCTCTCAAGAACTCTCATGCTAGAGGGGAAACTTATTTCGCTTATACCCTTGCAGTTTTTAAACGCAGAGTAACCAATAATAGCCAGCGAAGAAACCGAGAGGTCGATTGTTTCAAGAGATAAACAGTCAAAAAACGCGTACTCACCTATGAGATTTACATTTTTACCCATAACAACCTCGCTCAAAGCGGAGCAGCCATAGAATGCGCTTTCGGGTATTTCCCTGAGGGAAGCGCCGATTGTTGCTTTCTTAAGACTGATACAATGCGCGAATGTACCGTTGTCCCACCACCAGTTCAAGT
Organism: Oscillospiraceae bacterium; assembly: GCA_031551635.1. GTDB lineage: Bacteria > Bacillota > Clostridia > Oscillospirales > Acutalibacteraceae > JAVBNH01. The sequence goes on from JAVBNH010000042.1 coordinate 14,579, forward strand.
TCAGTGATACAACGCTGTCAGGTATGGTAATTTCGCTGAGCGCTCCGCATTTATAAAACGCCGCGTCACCTATTGTCAGGAGTCCCTCATTCAAGCTGACTTGCTCAAGACCGGAGCATTCTGCAAAAGCTCTGTTTCCGATGTTTTTTATACTGGAGGGTAAAACTACCGATGTCAAAGCCATCGCTTCAAAAGCGCTTTCACCAATGGAGTTGACAACCAGTCCGTCAAGCATTCCCGGTACAGTAATATCCGTATCACTGCCGTTATAAGCGGTTATAACCGCGAAGCCGTCGATATTGTCATACTCATAATCCCCGGAGGTAAATTCACCGCTGAGCATCGGTATTTTCGGGACACTGTATGTAATGACATCATTTTGAGCTTTTTTGTTTTCGGGCGGCTGCCGGTTATCTCGGTTATCATCAGGCATTTCTATTGAGGGCCTTGTTAGAGCAGCTATCTTCGCAAAAGAATCGTTTGAGACCTTGTTTTCTCCCTTGCAATTGTAAAACGCCGTGCTGTCAACGCTGACAGACGGACACTTCGACAGGTCAATATTGTCAAGGCTTAAGCAATTTTCAAACGCGTATCTGCCGATTTCAGTCAGACCGCTGCCGAATTTAACTAATCTCAGGCTGATGCAGCCATCAAAAGCTTCATCCGGAATTGACGAGAGGGAATCCCCGAGCTCAGCACTGATAAGCCCTGAGCAGCCTCCGAAGGAATAGTATCCGAGTGTTGTGATGTTTGAAAGGTTTATACTAGACAGGCTGCGGCATTCGGAAAAGGCATAGTCACCGATAATATTTGTTTTGCTGCCGATATCAACTGTGTTTATCGAATAACAGCCGCTAAAAGCGCTGGAGGGGATTTCTCTCAGTCCGCTCCCGATAATTACATTAGTCAGGCTGGTGCAATCCTCAAAAACATAACCGTATCCGCCGTCACTGCCTAAAAGCGTAACAGTATTGGGTATAGTAAAGGATTTAAGCGATTGACATTTTCTAAAAGCACCTTCGCGGATTGTTGTAAGTCCACTGTTAAGTATTATGCTTTCCAAGGCGATACAGTCTGCAAAAGCATATGCATCAATAATTTTCATGCTGTTAGGCAAAATAATCTGCGTTATACTCTCACAGTTTGCAAAAGCATTGTATCCTATTGTATTCAGCGGTGAACCCTGTAACTTAATTTTTTCAAGAGACAGACAGCTTCTGAAAGCACTTTCACCGATAGAAGCGACTTTACTGCCCATATTCAATGTTCTCAGTGAAGAGCATTCATATAAGGCATAATTGGGTATTTCACGCAGTCCGTTTCCTACTGTCAGCTCAATTATACTCAGACAATATTCAAAAACGCTTTGACCAATAGATGTTACACTGTCAGGAATAATTACGCTCGGCAGTGAAATACAGTGGGAAAACGCACTGTTGCCGATTGTTGTCAGCCCCGCGTTTAGGGTGATATTTTCGAGAGCCTCGCAGTCCTCGAAGACAGCATCCCCGATAACTCTCATGCTATCAGGCAATTTTACCGTGGTAATGCTGTAGCAATTTTCAAACGCGCAATATCCGATTTCGGTAATCGGGCAGGTCTGAAGGTCGATGAGCTCAAGAGAAGCGCATGCGGCGAAGCAGTAATTGTTTATTTTGTTTATCTTACTGCCCATTTTAACGCTTATCAAGGATGTACAATTATAAAACAATGATTCCGAAAGCTCTCTCAGACCGCTGCCGATGTTAACGGTTGTAAGACTTATACAGTCTCTGAAAGAAGAAGAATCAAGAGTAATAACGCTGTCGGGAATTGTTATCTCAAGCAGTGAACGGCAGCCATAAAAAGAATTGTCTTCTATTGTGGTCAGTCCGGAATTTAAGGTTATACTTTTTAAAAAGCGGCAATCACGGAAAGAGTTATAGCCGAGCGTTTTAATGCTCGCGGGAAGTGTCACGTTAACAACTGCGGTGCCTTCAAAGGCATAGTCGGAAATGGCGGTTACCGTTTTCCCTTCAATCGTACCGGGCACATTTAATGTTTCGGCGGTACCGGTATATTTCTTAATTAACACGCTGGAGCCGTCAATGTCATACTCGTAGTCTCCGGCAGTGAACGAAGCGGTAATCAATGAGCGTTTAGAGATATACTCAGCTGTCTGCGGCTCATTGACCTCCAGCGGAGAATTATTCTGCGGTGTTTCGGCAGTCTCATTAACGGAAGGTTCTTCCCCATCGTCCCGATTAAGAAAATCGGGGTTAAAAACATCCGAAAGAGTAGCTTTGGCTGAAGATAACGAAACACCTGCCGACAGCTCCTCAGCCAGAGCGGTCAGCGGCGCGCCGGATACAGCGGATAAAAGCATCAGTGCGGTGAGAAAAAAAGCAAAAAACTTTTTCATAAATTCCGGACAAATATTTTTGATTATATCCTCTATATCACTTAAATATATCAAAGAAAATATTTGCCCACGGTCCACCTTTCCTGTTTTTTTTATTATCATACGTTATTGACATAACCAAATTGATAACAATTCCATATTAATGCAAAACCTATAAAATGTCAAGTGATATTATTTTATTTTTGTATGTTTTTACAGCAATCTTAGAATATGAAAGATAAATTCATTTTACATAAAAAAATAGAAAATAAGCGGACACGGAAGGCTGAATTCCCCTCCGCGTCCGCTTAAATATGCAAATATTAAGATAAAAATATTATGAAAAATTACTGTTTAAAAAACATACTTCACCGGCATAAGCAGAGCCGACATTCTCAGTGTTACTCTCGCGTCATTGGCGAGGACGCTTCCGCTGCCGTCAACGTCAGCCACCGTCGCCTGCTCATAGGTTAAAATAACCAGTTCCGCAGACGCTCTGAGCAGGGTTCTCGCATCGGTAGCTGTAATAACTCCGTCAAAATCCACGTCGCCGTAATATTGAGTCGGATAAACCATCACTTCAAAGCTCGCGGTATATCCGTTGTGGGTGATAACAACTGTCTGGGGTCCCGAACGTTTAAAATCCGGCTGCGCCATTTCATAATTTTTCGTGATATACTGTTTTTTTCCGCTGTTGTATTCAAGATAAATCGCCATTCCGTTTGTGTCGAGCTTTGAATCGGTGCTTTTGAGATATTTCAGCTTCAGAGGCGGCGTAACCCTCAGTCCCAAAACCTCAAGTTTGTGAAGTGTAATCTCATAGGTCGCGGTTTTGCCCTTGTAGCTTATTGTGACTGTATTTTTTCCCAGCTGCATGTTTTCGCAGACCGCTTCGTCAACAAAGACAGGCGCGGAAGTAAAATTGTCATAATAAGCAGTGACATACATGCCCTCAAGGTTGATTTCCCGCTCGCTGCCGTAGTAGTCAAGCTTCGTGGGCTTGGTTTTGATTTCGATTTTTACCAGCTCTTTTTTAATAACCTCAACAGGGATTTCTATAAAAAATCTATCATAGCGGTAAGTGAGCCTGATTGTCTGGGCGCCGACGGTATTCATCTTGAAGCCTGTTATTATAATCGAGGGTGAATTAAGGTCGCTTATTATTTCGCTCTCCCTGCCGTCGGTGTAGTCGACACGGAAGCTGAGACCTGTAAGGTCAAGAGCTAAGCCCTCTTTTACTATATTTGTTTTCGGCATGGTTACAAGTGTTATTTTATCAATCGGCAGCTCATTCACCGTAATGGGGAAACTCAGCGAATGCCCCTGATAGCAAAGCTTGACAGTTTTTATCCCAGCGCTCGTCATGTCAGGAATATATACAGTCGGAGCCACTTTAATTTTCAGGGTGTTATTATAGCTCGCGTATACTAGCATTCCGGCGGGGTCAAACTCCTCATTGTCATAATACTCAAGCTTGTCCGGCGGGTTTTCCATCTCGAGAAGAACCAGATTCGGATTTTTTTCGATATAAGTGCTCAGCTCTGAAAGTATCACCCAGCCGCTGTAACCTTCAAACAGAACTTTGCCGAAAACATCGTAGGTCTCCCTGACGGTGAGAACCGTGTCCTCCCTGACAAGGGCGATTATCTGCGAGGACTTGCTCGCAGAAGAATAAAGAGCGACGCCTGCGGGATTCTCAACCATGTATTTGACCTCAGCCGCACCGGAGGTAATAAAAGACGTGTAAATACAGCTCAGCGCTAATATCAGCGCGAGTATAAGGCTTAGTGTTTTTTTCATTGCTATCATCTCCGGAATTATTTTAGTGATTTAAAGGACTCTTTCAGAGAAGGGTAAAGCCCCTTATATATCTCGTAATATTTCATGTATTTTTCGTGGTTCTGCATGTTTGGGCTGATTTCATCCCTATACTTCAAAACCGTGTCGCATGCATCTTCAACGCTTTTATAGATTCCCGCGCCGACAGCGGCAAGCAGGGCTACGCCAAGCACCGCACTCTCGGAAGAAACAGCGATTTTGACATGGCAGGCGAAGTTATCGCAGAGCATCTGCCGCCAGAAACGGCTGCTCGCGCCTCCTCCGCATACTATCATTTCACTCGCGGTAACGCCCATTTCGCGCAGCACTGACAGACAGTCACTAAGAGAATATGTAACACCCTCCATAACAGCCCGCATCATGTCATAGCGGGTGTGCATCGCCGAAAGTCCGAAGAAAACGCCTCGGCAATCAGCGTCAAGGTGAGGTGTCCGCTCTCCCATGAGATAGGGCAGATAAATGAGCCCGTTCGCGCCTATCGGCAGCTCCTCAGCTTTTTTATCGAGGTATTTATAAACAGGAAGGTCTTCATTCGCGGCAAGTTTTATGTCCTCGGAGCAAAAATTATCCTTGAACCACTTTACGGAAAGCCCCGCCGCCTGAGTGACGCCCATTACATGCCACTTGCCGGGAACGGCGCAGCAGAATGAGTGTACCCTCCCCTTCATGTCAATCGAGAGATTGTCTGTGTGCGCAAAGACTACTCCGCTTGTGCCTATAGTTGTGAAGGCGCGCCCATCTCTGACTACGCCTGTCCCGACTGCCGCCGCCGCATTGTCGCCCGCGCCGCCGACAACTATGGTGCCCTCGCGCAGCCCGGTCATTTTCGCCGTCTCGGCTGTTACCCTACCCGTGACCTCCGGTGACTCGTAGACCTTGCAAAGGAGATTCTTGTCAATTTCGAGCTTTTCAAGAACTTCCTCTGACCAGCAGCGTCCAGCGATATCGAGCAGCTGCATACCTGAAGCGTCCGAAACCTCGGTTGCGAATTCGCCGGTCAGCTTGAAGCGGATATAATCCTTTGCGAGCATTATATGCCTGCATTTTTCATATATTCCGCGTTCATGGTTCCTCACCCAGAGAATTTTCGAGGCGGTAAAGCCTGTCAGCGCAGGGTTAGCGGTAATTTCTATAAGTCTTTTCGCGCCGACACGATCGGTGATTTCGGCGCACTCAGCCGCGGTTCTCTGGTCACACCAGAGTATTGCTCTTCTCAAGACATCACTATTTTCATCAAGCATTACCAGCGAATGCATCTGCCCCGAAAGACCGATTCCCGCAATGTCGCCCGCGTCAATTCCGGACGACATAATAACACTATGTATGCCGTCGGTTGTCGCCTTCCACCAGTCCTCAGGAGCTTCCTCGGCGTAGCCGTTATCAGGCTGGTACATCTCATACTCGCCGGTGTAGGAGGCGAGCATATTTCCCATATGGTCAAAAAGCGCGGTTTTCGTCCCCGAAGTGCCAATATCAATTCCCATTAAATATTTCATAACAACCCCCTGTTAAGTGCCAATCCCAATTAAAAGCCGCGAGAGTATACAACTTTTTAATTGAAGATTAATATTGAGTGATACTTGTTAACGTGGGCTTGGCTTGCCAAGCCCACAACCCAAGTCTTGTTTTTTGTTGAGCTTTCAGCTCACTAAGGTACTAATAATTATACCTTCACTCGACTAATATGTCAAATATATAATATTCACATTTTAGCCAAAAATAATATATTTGTTTCTTTCTTAAAATAAAAAAACAGGCGGACAAAAACCTGAAAGGTTGTTGTCCGCTCTAATGTTAAAATTTACATTATCTGCACACTGCACATTCGATACTGCGCACGGAGTTTCTTACATTATAACTCAGCTATACCAAGCTCCCGCGCGAGCTCGCGAAGGTATTCTATATGTGCCTCAAAGCCTGACGGTACAGTCTCCCCGAGAGCTTTTTCACCCTCCGGGCTTTCTCTCTGCTGCTCCCTTTTTTCTAGGCATTCAGTATAGTATTGCTTGTAATAAGACGCGGCGCCTTCCCTGTCGCCTTTTCTGCCGTAAATCATTGCCGCCTCAAGCGCAGCAAGGTTCGCGTGCTGCTCGATACTCTCGTATTTGCAACGGTTCAGAAGGAATTTTTCCCTGTCATACAGCTCCAGAAACATCGGAAGCACGTATTTTTTTAAGTTGGCTATAATATCCTCGGCAATTTTCAGTGTCTTTTTATCCTCAAGGTCATAGGGAATATCCTTTTTTGAGGTAAAGACCGAAAGCCTGGTCTTGAAATTACACTGGTACTCATGATAAAACTTTTCAACAGGTTCGCTCAGGACAAATTTATGCTCGAAGGCTTCGGGGATTCTGATACCGATGTTGACCCACAGGCAGTCGTGCTGTTTTTTTTCGCTTATCCCTTTCTGAAATGTGACTATATGAAACATGTCAATGTCAACGAGTCGGAAAAGGACATGCCCGGCTTTTCGGAAGCCCTCATTTTTCATAAGGTCGCTGAAGACCTTCTGCTCAATCAGCTCAATCTTTTCGGCACTGTCAAGCGCCGGCGGCTTCTTAAAAAACATTCTCAAAAGCCTCCCATAATTATTTTTCCTTGCTTTTCAGGGAAATGCACATCAACAAGCAAATATCAAGATGGTATTCAAACGCTAATGAAGAATTAAGAATGAAAAAATGAAAAATTAAGAATTGAAAGGCGGGCAGGTAAAGTTGTCCAGATTTTTATCTATATCACTCAACTGGAATTGAAATTGTATAAAATATTTCTGTTTCAAATCAGCTTAAAGATGCTTTTTAAAATCATCCGCGAGCATTATTACTCAAAAAATATAATGCTGAACCGCGACCAACATCCACCGTCTAGAATCTAATATCTAGAATCTAGTATTCTACAACTCCTTCAAATGCCAGCTCCGCGTTGCCCATGAGTGTGATTTTTTCGTCAGTGTAATTCACGATTAAATCCCCGCCGCGAACCTTGAGCGTTATGTCCTCGCCCTTTTTGCAAAGTCCGTTTTCGCACGCTGCGACAACTGCTGCGCACGCGCCCGTTCCGCAGGCAAGCGTCTCGCCGTTGCCCCTCTCCCAGACCCTCATTTTAAGAGTTATCGGGTTGACGGCACAGACGAATTCGGTGTTTACCCGTTCGGGGAATAATTTATCGTTTTCAAAAAGCGGACCGATATTTTGTAAATCAAGACCGTCAACCTTGTCACAGAAAACAACGCAATGAGGATTTCCCACGCTGACACAGGTGATACTATATTCCCCCGCGGCAATTTTTACCGCACGGTTGATAATTTTATCGCCCTCAAGCAGCACCGGAATTTTTTCCGGTGACAGCTCAGCCTTGCCCATATCGACAAGAACGGAGGAAACCTTTCCATTCGCCGTGTACAGCTTGAGCATGCGTATTCCGCTCGCTGTTTCAACGGTAATCTCGTCTTTACTGACAATACCGCGGTCATAAACATATTTGCCCACACAGCGGATGCTGTTGCCTGCCATCTTGCCCTCGCTGCCGTCGGAATTGAAGATTCTCATCTTCACATCGGCTATTTCGGATTTTTCAATCAGTACAACCCCGTCGCCGCCTATGGCGTAGTGGCGGCTCGCGAAGGTCACGGAAAGCGATTCCGGGCAGGTGATATGATTATCAAAATTCTCAAAGAAAATATAGTCGTTGCCGGTGCCGACCATTTTGCTGAAGCTGAGTTTCTGCTTTTCGTCACGGAGGTTGTTTATGTCGACAAGCTCGGTGTTCGAAAGACTGAAGCGGCTCAGGAGTATGTCGGCAATCGCGTTCGCGGTGTCAAGAGAAGTCAGAGTCGCGACAGATTTCTGTATGGCTTTTCTCGAGAGCTTGATATAGTCGGCTACTGAATCCTCATCCGTGTTGCCGGTGTAGACGATAAAATTAATTTTTCCCTCGTCAAGCAGGGTGAGCACCTCATCGCTGCGATTTACCTTCTGCACGGTAGTGACCTCAATATCCATGGCGCGAATGGTGTCGGCAGTGCTTCTTGTCGCGTATAATTTTATACCCATGTCGCTGAATTTCTTCGCGATACTGACTATTTCGAATTTATCCGCGTCGTTAACGGTAAAAAATACGCCGCATTCATGCCTTTTGTCTATATCGGGAATTTTGAAACCGGCGGCGACAAGCCCCTTGAAGAGCGCTTCTATAAAGGTTCTGCCGATACCAAGCACCTCGCCGGTGGATTTCATCTCCGGACCGAGCTTTGTGTTCACATCCGATAGCTTTTCGAAGGAGAAAACAGGTACCTTTATTGCGAAATACGGCGGCTGTTTATAAATTCCCGTGCCGTATTTCATTTCCTTCAGGCTGTGACCGACCATGACGCGAGCAGCGATGTCGACCATAGGGACACCCGTGACCTTGCTTATATAAGGTATGGTTCTCGAGGCTCTGGGGTTAACCTCGATAACATATAATTCGTTATGGTAAATAAGATACTGGATATTGACAAGCCCCTTTGTGCCGAGGGAAAGCGCGAGCTTAACAGAGCATTCCTCTATACGCTGAAGCATTTTATCGCTCAGGCTGTAGGGAGGATAAACCGCAATCGAGTCGCCCGAGTGAACACCCGCGCGCTCAATATGCTGCATAATTCCGGGAATCAGTACATCGGTGCCGTCTGAAATGCAGTCAACCTCAAGCTCAGTACCCATCATATATTTATCGATAAGCACAGGATTGTCGATACCGCCTGAGAGAATGTGCTCCATATATCTAACAGTGTCGTCCCTGCCGTAGCTAATAGTCATATTCTGACCGCCGATTACATAAGACGGGCGCAGAAGAACCGGATAACCAAGCTCCTCTGCAAGCCTGACAGCCTCCTCAAGTGAGAAAACCGCTCTGGCTTCGGGGCGTTTGATATTGAATTTTTCAAGCAGGGCGTCAAAGCGTCCCCTGTCCTCAGCGAGGTCAATGCCGTCCGCGCTGGTGCCTAGAATTTCAATGCCGTTTTCGTCAAGGAACTTTGTCAGCTTTATAGCAGTCTGACCGCCAAAGGCGACGACGACACCTACAGGCTTTTCGATTCTGATGATGTTCATGACATCCTCAGGGGTGAGCGGCTCGAAATAGAGCCTGTCCGCTGTATCAAAATCGGTGGAGACTGTTTCGGGGTTATTATTTATGATGACGACCTCATAACCAAGCTTCTTGAGTGACCAGACGCAGTGAACGGAGGAATAGTCAAACTCAATACCCTGACCTATACGTATGGGTCCCGCGCCAAGCACGAGAATCGTCTTTTTCTTATCGTCAATAAAGCTTTCGCATTCACTGACTCTGTCATAGCTCGAGTAAAAATAAGGGGTATTCGCGGCGAATTCGGCGGCGCAGGTGTCGACCATTTTATAAACCGCGCTGATTTTTTCCGCGATTTTACAGCCTGAAATCCGTTCGATAGCGGCATCGGTAAAACCGAGTTTTTTCGCCGTGAGGTAAGTCTCTGAATCTAAACTGTCAAGCTCAGATAGGGTTTTTTCAAAGTCCGCCAGACCGCGAAGTTTCTCGATAAACCAGGGGTCAATTCTTGTTATAGCGTTGATTTCCTCTGTTGAGATTCCGCGTTTGACCGCCTCATAAACAGCAAAAAGCCTTTCGTCATCCATGTCGTGCAGCTTCGCGATAATGTCCGTGCAGTTTTGCATTTTTTTCTCTGTGAGTGTGTCAAGTGAGATTTCCGCTCCTCTGACTGCCTTCATCAGAGCCATTTCAAAGCTGGGTGCGATTGACATTACCTCACCTGTCGCCTTCATGGCTGTGCCGAGTGTACGCGGCGCACCGAAAAATTTATCAAAAGGCCATTTCGGAAGCTTTACGACAATATAGTCAATTGCGGGCTCAAAGCAGGCGTAGGTTGTGCCGGTTACGTCATTTTTTATTTCGTCAAGAGTGTAGCCGATAGCGATTTTCGAGGTGACCTTGGCAATAGGATAGCCTGTCGCCTTGCTCGCGAGGGCGGACGAGCGCGAGACCCGCGGATTTACTTCTATTACGGCATATTCAAACGAATGCGGGTTCAAAGCGAATTGAACATTACATCCGCCTTCGATTTTAAGCTCTGTTATTATATCAAGCGCCGCGTTGCGCAGCATTGAAAACTCCTTTGTGGAAAGCGTTACGGCGGGAGCGACGACAATGCTGTCTCCTGTGTGAACGCCAACCGGGTCAAAATTTTCCATGGAGCAAATAGAAATGGCGTTGCCTGAAGCATCGCGCATTACCTCGAACTCGATTTCCTTCCAGCCGTAGATATACCTCTCGACAAGCACCTGAGTAATGGGCGACATCATCAGTCCGTTAGCGGCAACCGCGCGCAGCTCCTCCTCGTCATGGGCGACACCGCCGCCGCCGCCGCCGAGAGTGAAAGCAGGGCGGATAATAATCGGATAACCGATTTTTTCGGCAACAACGACGGACTGCTCAACTGTATGAGCAATGTCCGAGGGGATGCAGGGCTGACCGATTTTCAACATCGTGTCCCTAAAAAGTTCTCTGTCCTCAGCTTTATCTATTGCCTCTGCGCTTGTTCCGAGCAGCTTGACATTATGTGTCTTTAAAAAACCCTCATGAGAGAGCTGCATGGCTATAGTCAGACCGGTCTGACCGCCGAGCCCCGCTAGAATACTGTCGGGCTTTTCTTTTTCGATAATCCTCTTGACAGTTTCGACAGTCAGAGGTTCAAGATAAATTTCGTCCGCAAGGGCGTTGTCGGTCATTATGGTCGCGGGATTTGAGTTGACAAGAACGACATTTATACCTGCCTCTCGCAGCACGCGGCATGCCTGGGTTCCGGCGTAGTCAAATTCCGCGGCTTGTCCGATAACAATGGGTCCCGAGCCTATAACAAGTGCTTTTTTTATCGTTTTGTTCAGCGGCATAAATTATACATTCCTTTCTGTAAGTGCTATGAATTTATCGTAAAGCCATGAGGTGTCCAGCTCGTTATTTGAGACGCAGGGAATAAACTGCACCGAAAAAGCTTTTTTATTCTCATATTCCATTCCCTCGTTAGAGAGGTCATTGACATTGGCAAAGCTCTCGAGGGCATTAGACACTGATTTTGCGTCAACCGCAAAGCCGTGATTCTGGCTTGTAATATACACCCTGTTTTTTTCCGTGCTTCGCACCGGCATGCTCTCGCCGCGATGACCGTGCTTCAGCTTATATGTGACGCCGCCAGATGCAAGGGCAAGAATCTGGTGACCAAGGCTTACGGCGAAAATCGGTGTTTTACCAATCAGAGAGCGCACTATTTCAATCTGCGCTGTATAATCCGCCGGATTTCCAGCGCCGTTTCCGAGCACTATACCGTCAGGCTTCAGCGACAGTATTTCATCGCACGTAAAGGACGGCGGCACAGTGATAATTTCGCAATTCCTCTTTGTAAGCTCGTTTATTAAACCCGGGACAGTCGCGCCGTAATCGATATAAACTATTTTTCTCTCCGCTCCGGCGTTAACGGTTTCGCATTCCCCTGACTCGCTCAGGCAGGGCTTTACTGTATATTCATTAATTTTATCATAATTAATAGAAGAAATGTCATCGGTAATCAGGGCGTTCATCACTCCGTTTTCCCGAATGACCTTTGTCAGCTCACGGGTGTCGAGGTCACAAACTCCGACAACACCCTCCTGCTTAAGAAATTCGTCAAGACTCAGCTCGCACCTGAAATTAGAAGGCTTAAGACAATACTCACGCACGATATAAGCGAGCGGCGCGGCATGAGAGCTGAGCATGTCCTCTTTCATGACGCCGTAATTTCCGCCAAGGGGGAATGTCGCCACAACGATCTGCCCCCTATAGCAGTTATCACTCAGGGTTTCAATATAACCGCCCATTCCGGTTGTAAAAACTATTTCACCCGTGACCGAGCCGGAAGCGCCGAAGCTTTTCCCCTTAAAAATCATTTTGTTCTGCAGAACAAGATAAATATCGCCCATAAAACCCCCATACCTTTCATAACAACTGTAGCAATGCCGTCACTTTTAATTTCCGGATAAGCAACAAATTCGTAAAATTACATTTTTTAGGCTCAGCATCCGATAAAACTTCTTAACTATATATTATACTGAAGATACAACCCAAAAGTCAAATATTATTTTCTCCGCCTGATGTAGAAAATCAGCTTTTAGAAGACAAAAAAAATATGACATTCTACAAACAAAGGAAGGCGCAAAAAAACACGGACAGATTTCTCTGCCCGTGTAAAATGCAAAAATTAGCCGGTTGTTGTGTCATCGGTGGTGTCATCCGGGAAAAGGTTATCCCAAAGCCAGCCGAAGCCCTTAGCATTGAAAGCTGCTTCATAAATTACCATAAAGAAGTCTATGATGAATTTAAGAATGGAGCCAAATTGACCCATTGAGCTGAAATCGATTTTATCCATTATATTTACCTCCTGTTTTATTTGTTAAAATCATGTTAACATTAAATTAACTGTTTGTCAAGCAATATTTTTAAAAAATATAACTAAAATTACTAAATCTGCCAACCTGCCCACTGCTGCGCTCAGTATAGCTGCTTTTTTAAATGCTAAAACGGATAAAATCATCGATTTATAACTGAACCAGTCTGAAGGTATATTCTGTGTCGGGGTCGGCTGTTTCGTAGACAAAGGAGAAATCGTAAAGTCCGCTCAGCTCGTCATAGAAAATACTGCAGCCGTCATAGCCGTTGCCGCTTGCGACTTCATATTTCTGCCAAATGCCGTTCTCCAAGATATAGATGTCAGGGTTGACATTGCTCTCGAATCCGTTAACGCGCACAGCCTGATTGTTTCTTCCGCCCTGAACGGTGAATTCGGCAATGCCGTCCTCGCATTTTACCGCTGCGAGGAAATCGTCCTCAACAAAGGTTCCCGTTTCAACTGAGGTGACTGTCTGAGGCTGAAGAGCGCTGTCAACGCGGATTTTCTCCATTGTGCCGGTCTGGTCGTCTGTCGGCTTGCCCCAAGGCACAAGAACCAACTCGAGATTTATTGTGTCGCCGGCTTTAAAGCTTATCTGTTTCTCATTGAGAGTGAGCGAGCCTATATTAAGCTCACCGTCCCAGACATTTCTGAAAACAAAATTACCGTCATATTTTTTGCCGCCGACTGTAATGTCGCTGTCTCTGACCAAGAGACCGAAGTTGCTGCCGAAGCCCCTGTTCGCTTCTTCATAATTCTTTTCGCTCATGTCAAGATAACCGTAGTATGGAGCGTCCTTGCCGAGTACAAAGTATTCGGTTGAGGGCAGCAGACCGTTTTTATTGCTCTTCACAGCAGGCTGGTTTTTCTCGTTGAGATACTCTGATTTTTCATAGACGAGACCTCTTGAGTCATATGAGAAAAGCGAGAAATCCTTCATGAAATTGCTGAATGACATATCCCTGTTAAAGGTGATGTCAACGCCGTAGAAAGTGCGGTTTTCATCGGTGGAGGGGTGCTCGAAATGCCGCAGGGTATAGTCATATGAGCCGCAGTCGCTGGTGTAATAATAATCCATATCAACATATGCAAGTCCCTGAGAGCGGATTTTTGAACCTGTATATTCGCCGAGGGTTTCATTTTTAGAGATAAATGAGCTTCTGTATTTCGCGAAATACAACTTACCGGTTGAGTTGAACTGCGGCTGGTCTTTCCAGATATTGCCGCTCCTGCCTCTGAAATCGGGAAGAACCCAGCCATCCTTGCCTGAGACATAGTAAGGCGCGATACAGTTGCATTCGGTTACGCCCGTTGAGAGATGATAATATGATACATGGAATTCAATTGAGGAAATTTGCTTCAGCGGGAATTTACCCCAGTTCTGATAAAGGTTCAAAAGGGTGAAATCCGTTGTGGTGCCCGCCTTCAGCGCGAGGGGGAATATCGAATCGCCGTAGAGATAATCCTTCACGCTGTAGAAGGGTTCACCGCCGTCACCCTGGAAGTTTTTGCCAACTTGGACGTCCATAGCCGCGGTACGGTTGCTACTGTCAAGCAGAGCCGCCGCCTCAAGTCCGCCGCTTCTGCCGTTCATGCGGATAAATATATCGCGGTCACTCGCGTCATTGACTATGCTTATCGGGCAGGCATAATGCTTGTCAGGCTCGTTTTGGTAAGCGTTTGTAAAATCGGTGCCGTCCATGGCAAATTTATAGCTGCCACGCAGGTATTCATAGCCGAGGTAAACGCCGTTTGCGTTGCCGCCTCTGACGGTTATACCCGTAAGAGGATTGCGCTCAAGCTCCGCAGCCTTGTCGATTCCCGCAAAGGAATGAGTCATATCATTATATATACGGCTGCCGAAGCGGACATCATTCAAGGCGTAGCCGCCGGTTTCATCGTTTTTATTAACGCCTGTTCCGGGTATAAAATTCGCTGCCTGTGTCACGACATAATTATCGCCGCTCTTGCTAACACTCGTGTATGCTGTTGAGCCGTCAGAGGGAATAATAAATCCGGCTACACCCGCGTCCTTAATGTCAAAAGCGACATATTCGACACTTGCGTTGTCAATGCCGTCAAGGGTGTTCTTAATGCCGTTCTTATCCTTAATCTGAAGCGTGTTAACGCTCGAAACAGGAATGAGAGTTTCCGCGCCGAAGGAACCGAGCTTTTTGTTCGCCTCACTTGCCACGAGAACAAGCTCCTGATAAAGCCTGTCGGAATAAATGTGATATGTTTTATCAATCCAGAACAGAGCCTTCGAGCTCTTTTCAAATCGCATATCACGTATATGGGATTCGTAATAATACTCACCCAGACGTATAGTGTTCGGACGGCCCTTATCGTTGGACTTTGAAGCATAGTAAGTGTGCCCGTCTAAATCGGTATAATAAGCGTCAAAGGTTCCGCCGAAATACGAAACGCCTTCGGCATTTTTTAAATTGCCGAATTTAGTGGCGGTCGAAAGGTCATGATAAAAAGACATTTCGCCGTTCCTCATGAGGTAGCCGCTTCGCTCTGCGTCTGTAAAAACCGCGTTCGGCTTATTCTTAAGCTTTGAGGCGAGCAGTACAGAGGGGGAGAGGTTCGAGTCGTTCGCAATATCGTTCACAATATTCGCCTCCGGCGGCTCCGGCGCCGCGGGTTTTTTGATTTCGCCCAGCTGAACAGTGCTGAAAATCGCCATAATGCAGGCTACAAGCGCCGCGAACCATTTCTTGATTGCATCAAACATTTTTTACAACAGTCCTTTCATTTTTTAAGGTTAATTATGCGCCATTTAGTACAGTATAATATATAAGAACATTAAAATCAAGGTTAGTTTATATAAAATGTAAATTATATGGAAAAACATACCCGGTGCTCATGTTTTTTTCAAAAAATTTATACCCACTTTTCACAAAACCGTCATTAAGGTGACATTAAAGGGGATTAGTATAAAGACACAGCAGAGGACACGAGCTAAAAAAACGCTCAGGCTTAACCTGAGATAATATTAAAATATCATCAGAAAGGATGAAATTTATGTCAGATTTATTTAACAAAAACGATAATGCCGAAAACGCAAATGAAACACAACAAAATAGTAACAGACCGGCAAACGAAAACTCGGGGCTGAGAAGCGAAATCCAATACGGTGAAACAATCAACACCTATTCGAACCCCTATCAGTACGAGTATGATACCCGGCAAGGAAATGTTCAGCAGCAGAAGGTGCAAGGCGCTCAACCGGAAACCTATTCACAGCCGCAGTATTCTCAGAACGCTCAATCTCCGAATCAATATTCCCATATACCTCCTCAGCAGGAGCCGCTCTATAACCCCTACGCTTATCAGAGCGAAATGTCATACACTTACCCGCCGAATACATCACAAGGGTTTGAAAACACTAAGAAAAAGCGTGAAAAAAAGCCGCTCGGCAAAAAAAAGCTCGCGGCAATGTTTATGGCGGCATGTATGGCTTTCAGCGCCCTGTTCGGCTTCGCGGGTACCTATATCGCGAACAATATCGGCGGCGAAAACCCGGCGGCGAAAAAAAGCACGGTAATCTACCAGTCTATAGTAAACACCTCGACACAGGGCGGCACTCCGCTCAGCGTAACCGATGTGGCGGCGGCGGTCAAGCCCTCTGTGGTTGAAATCACAACAGAGGTCGTCTCGCGCAATGGCTTCATGGGGCAGCTTATCAGCACCGGCGCCGGAAGCGGCGTTATAATCACAACTGACGGCTATATAGTCACAAACAACCATGTCATTGACGGCGCAAGGGCAATTACGGTCAGGTTAAATGATTTAACGGAATACTCGGCAACTCTGGTTGCGACAGACTCAAAAACAGACATCGCGGTGATTAAAATCGAAGCGGCGAATCTGCAACCGGCGGTTTACGGCAACTCGAACAGCCTGCTTGTGGGCGAGACTGCTATAGCTGTCGGAAATCCGCTCGGGGAACTCGGCGGAACGGTGACAGAGGGCATAATATCCGCTCTCGACAGGGAGATAAGCATTGACGGCGAAACCATGTCCTTATTGCAGACTAGCGCGGCAATCAATCCCGGCAATTCCGGCGGCGGACTTTTCAATCTCGAGGGCGAGCTCATCGGAATCGTCAACGCGAAATCCTCGGGCAGCGACATTGAGGGTCTTGGCTTTGCCATTCCGATTGACACAGCGAAGCTCGTGGTTGAGGAGCTAATTGAAAACGGCTATGTAACGGGCAGGGTAAGCGCAGGCTTCACTCTTGTGGACATTCAGGACGCGCAAACCGCTATGTACTACCGTGTGAGCAAGCTGGGACTATATATAAGAAGTTCTGCCGATCCCTCCTTCCAGTCCGGTGATATAATTACGGCTGTGGATGGAAAAACAGTGTCAACTCTCGCGGATTTGACCGGTATACTCGCAGACTGTAAGGTGGGCGACACGGTTCAGGTCACAGTCAGCCGCAGCAATTCATCGCTGACCTTACCGCTGACGCTCACGGAGCAGAAAAATTAATATTTCCGGGGAAGGTCTGTCAAAGTGTACAATGTACAATGTACAGTGTACAAAATTTGGTCGCGCTTTAAATTTTTAAAACTTTTTACTATCTGTCCGCGAATGATTTTAAAAGTTTCTTAAACTAATTAAAAACAGTTGGATTTTACACTTATTCAAATCAAGTCGGGCAAAAAGATAAAAGCCAAAACAATTCTATCTTATCTATACAACCTTTAATTGTCCATTGTCAATTGTCAATTTATTATCTATTGACTTCAAAGGCTTTCTTTTGTCGACAGCACCCCTGAAATTCTTTTGTCAAGCGTCACCGCGGCGTCAAGCGCCTTGGCGAAGGCTTTAAAGCTCGCCTCGGCTATATGATGATTATTTGAGCCGGTAATTTTCCTCAAGTGAAGATTCATTCCCGCACTGTAAGAAACAGCATAGAAAAATTCATAAAGCATTTCAGTGTCCAGCTCGCCGATTTTACCGCAGGTGTATTCAATATCGCATACAAAATAAGGTCTGCCGCTGAGGTCAACGGCACACAGCACAAGGCTCTCGTCCATGGGCAGATAAAAATTTCCGTAGCGGCGAATTCCCTTTTTATCCCCGAGAGCCTTCTTTATTGCTTCCCCGAGAACTATACCGACATCCTCAACCGTATGGTGAGTGTCAACGGATAAATCACCTTCACAACTGAGTGAAATATCAAAAAGCCCGTGACGCGCGAAGGCGTCAAGCATATGGTCAAAAAATCCGATGCCGGTGCCGCAGTCACATTTTCCCGAACCGTCAAGGTTCAAAGTGAGCGAGATTTTTGTCTCCTTCGTCAGTCTTTCGACTGTGGCGGTTCTGTTATTCATACACAAACAACTCCTTTTGCTTAAAGCATTCGAAATTAGATAAGCGATGATTTTCAGTGCACAAATTGGCAATTGACAATTGACAATTAAGGTCGTGTAGATAGAATTGTTTTGGTTTTTTATCTTTTCCCCCGACCAATATCTACTGTCTACAATCTAATTTCTAATGTCTAAATTATAGCAAAACGTGTAAAATTGTCAAGTAATTTGGATACTGGATGCTGGATGCTGGATGCTGGATACTGGATGCTGGATACTGGATGCTGGAATTTAGGGCTTTACAAATTGCTTTCATTTATATATCATATATGATTATGACAAAATTTATTTGATCTGTTAAGAGGTTCGTTTATGTATTTATTAAAAAAGTCCGCCGCCAACCTTTTGAAGAACAAGGGTCGGAATGTTGTTATATTTCTTATTCTGACTATTGTTACCACCTCCGCTCTTATCGGGCTGTCGGTTTTCAACACCACCGGAAAAATTGTCCGTGAGACAGAAAATTACTATCTCGGTGAGGTTACAATAAACAAGAAGAATCCGGCAAACCAGGACGATAAGCCTGCTGTAAGCGCCGCCGATTATGAAAAATATGCCAACAGCGCATATCTCAAAAGCTATGTGATTTACAAGTCCATGCCTGTTTTTGTAAACGGGCTTTCGCTCTTTGATGAGGAATATTTGACTGAAGAAAATCCCGGCGCAAATAAAAAGATTTCGAAGTCAAATTCCCGCGTTTTCGGCTTGCTGGATGAAAAGAGCTCGGACGATTTCAGCTATGGGGAACGCGTGATTACCTCCGGAGCTTTTCCGCAAAACAGCAGCGAGTGCATGATAAGCGAAAATCTTGCAGAGCGTAACAGCCTGAAGGTCGGCGACAGTATCAGTCTCACCGTCGGACTGGAACAAAGCGAAAAAACACTGAGCGTCAGCGGTATATTCAAGGACAGCACAGTAGAGCGGCGGCAGGCTAATCACCGTTCGCCTCAGCTCAACACACGCAATGATATAATAACAAGCTACTCCTTTTTTGAGGAAATCGAAAGAAGTCTTGACGAGGCTGCCTCGTTTCTGCTGAAGGATTCAGGCTCTCTCGCGGCGTTTGAGGCTGAGCTGCGCAGTGAGGGACTGCCGGAGGATTACACGGTTGAATATAACACTGCGAGATACAACGAAGCTAACGCGGAAATCAAAAAAATGTCAGGAGTTGTCAGCGGATTTTTTGCCATAATCGCCTTTATTGGCATCAGCATTATTTTCCTCGTGAATCTTTTTGCGCTGAGGGAAAGAAAATATGAGATAGGCGTACTTAGGGCTATAGGCGCCTCAAAAGGGAGGGTTACGGTTATACTCGTTGGCGAGATGCTTATTCTGTCAATCTTTTCCGTCCTTATTGCCCTGATTATCGGCTCGCTAGTAAACCCGCGTGTCATAGAGTTTATGATGGCTCTCGAAATGAACCATGAGCTGCCCTCGGCGCTGAAAAATATAATGTCGGGGCTCGGGAAAACCCTGCCGCTGTCCGCTCTGCTTGAGCTACCGCTGATGAGTGTGCTCACGGTTTTTCTGTCCGGCTCAATGACCATTTCCAGCATCATGCGTTTTGACCCGATAAAAATTTTGTCAGAAAGGAGCTGAGGATTGTGATATTAAAGCTTGAGAATGTTTCTTTTTCTTACAAAGGAAATTCTTCGCCTGTACTCGATTCGGTAAACGCGGAGTTTGAGGAGGGGAAAATATATGCCGTGACGGGTGAATCCGGCTCCGGAAAAACAACGTTGCTCTCTTTGATTGCGGGGCTTCAGGGTTGCTCTGGCGGACTTATTAAATATAAAGGTAAGGATCTCAGGGAAATTAATAAGGATGATTACCGCTCAAAGCAGGTCGGGATTATTTTTCAAAGCTATAATCTGCTTCTTCAGGATACCGCCGCGGAAAATGTTGAGCTCGCTCTCAATCTCAGCGGCTCGAAAATAAAAAACAAAAAAGAGGAAGCATATAGGCTTCTCGAGAAGGTTTCGCTGAGCCGCGAGACGGCAAACAGGCGGATTCTGAAGCTCTCAGGCGGTGAGCAACAGAGGGTTGCGATAGCCCGCAGCCTTTCACACGACTCGGCTTTGATGGTTGCGGATGAGCCGACGGGAAATCTTGACGCGAAAAACGAGGAGGGTATAATGAAAATTTTTACGCGGCTGGCTCACGAGGAAAATAAATGCGTAATCATAGTAACTCACTCGCCGAGTGTCGCGTCATATGCCGATATTCGCCTAAAAATCAACGCGGGAGGTCTTTTTGCTGAGAATTGATTTCCGATGCGGAAAAATGGACTAAAGTATTAATATAGTTGCTTATTAAATGATTTAATATAAATAATACTATTTTGTGAACGAAATATTAACTAAATTCTGGATTGGTTATTTGTGAAAAACTACCAATCCGGGATTTTATTTTTTCTATACAGAAATATAAATCATCGCAACCTACAAATGCAACCGCTGCTTTACGAAATCGGAGCAAATGACAATCAGAATAGCTGGTATTTCGCTCATGGCTGAGTATAATAAAGACACAGCGGTAAGAGAACAGCAGTCAGGAAATTGTTACAAAATTTTGGCATAAAAAACCGATAAGCTCTAAATATGAACCGCTTGTTAATACTATTCTCAAATTAAAAAGAAAATATTCGAGTGGAAATATCTGTTATAATTTTGTGATTCTAACATGTTACCATATAAAAATCCGCATTGAATAGTTTAACCACATTTACTGATAAAATTAAACCGGAAGGACGCATTACAATGACAATTACAAAAACAGAAAATTTCGGCATTCAAAGAAAGATTGTCTCAAACATGACGAGTGAATCATGGGAAACAATACCTCATGTCACTTATATGTACGAAGCCGATGTTACCGAATTTCTGACAGCGTTTAAAAAGCTTAACGCTAACCGCAGAAAAGACGAAAAAATATCAATGAATACAATTATAATGAAGGCTATCTGCGAAGGTCTCAAAGCGGCTCCCGCCATGAACGCTCATATAAATTTCAACCGCAAGCTGGTGCGCGGTCAGATAAACACTATAAAAGAAATAGACATCTCTATGCCGATGCTTCTCCCGAACGGTGAGATGATGACGATAAATCTGCATGATTTCGGCGAAAAAAATCTTGACGAGATGACTGCTTATATAGCCGACGTTTCAAGAAGGCTTGAGAAAACCGATATGCAGGAGGCTATGTTCAGCGTCTCCCTCGACAACACCATCAACGGTTTGAAAAAGGGTAAAATACTTCAGGCTATCCTCAGAGTAATCGGCTCAAAAACAGGCAAACACAGAGTGAAGCTGCTCAAGGGCAAGGAAAAGAAGGAATATTACGCCATTCCCGAAAGTGAGCGCATCACAAAAAGGGACATTGAGCAAGGAAGCGTGACGATAAGCAACATCGGCTCGGTCTATAAGGAGCAAAAGGGTGCCTGCGCTCTGCTTGAAATTATACCGCCGCAGGTCTCGGCATTTGCCATCGGCGGCGTTCAGGAAAAGCCTGC
>JAVBNH010000044.1:0-14370 GCA_031551635.1 Oscillospiraceae bacterium
CGCAAACCCGGCACGGCGCTCATGTCGCTCCTCAGCGTTGCACTATCCTCCGTACCGGTAAAGCGGTAGCATTATACCACATCTTTTTTAAAAAAACTTTGCACTATTAAAAATTGTCCTTGACAAAGGGTACACTTCAAAATAGGTCGGGAAGACAAAATTGCACACCTTTTTCCTTTTAACTCGACTTGAATTAAGTATGTGTATATTTTTCCTGCTTCAAATTAGCTTAATGATACCTTTGAAAATCATTCGCGAGTAGATTGATAAAAAATCTCTGCATTTTAAAGTGTGACAACATCTGTACACTGTACACTATAAACTGTACACTGTAAACGGTACACTAATAAATTATGCTTTTTTCCTATTCTCGCTCTTGAGCCTCAGCTCCTTGCCGAGTATCTTTTTTCTCAGTCTAAGGTTCTGCGGCGTTACCTCGAGAAGCTCGTCGTCCTTGAGGAATTCCATTGACTGCTCAAGGCTCAGCACAGAGTGGGGAATCAGCCGCAGAGCGTCGTCGCTGCCCGAGGCGCGTGTGTTTGTCAGCTGCTTCTTTTTGCAAATATTGCACACGAGGTCCTCATTTTTGGCGCATTCGCCGACTATCATACCCTCATAGACCTGAACGCCCGCGCCGATGAAGAGCCTGCCCCTGTCCTGAGCGCCGAAAAGCCCGTAGGCTGTGCTTTCGCCCGACTCGTGAGCTACAATAGAGCCCCTTTCTCTGCCTGAAATCTCGCCCTTGAAGGGTTCGTAACCGGCGAAAAGATTGTTCATAATACCGTAGCCGTTTGTGTCGGTGAGGAATTCCGAGCGGTAGCCTATTAGCCCCCTCGCGGGGATTCTGAATTCGAGATGGGTTGTCCCGCCCTCGCGCGCGCCCATATTCTCAAGCTCACCCTTGCGAGAGCCGATTTTTTCCATCACAACGCCCACATAGTTTTCTGGCACCTCAACTATCAGCAGCTCAATAGGCTCCAGAAGCTCGCCGTTTTCCTCCTTCATTATGACCTTCGGGCGCGAAACCTGAAACTCATAATTCTGCCTGCGCATAGTCTCGATTAAAATCGAAAGATGCAGCTCGCCCCTGCCCGAAACCTTAAATGTGTCGGTGGATTCCGTTTCCTCGACCCTCATGCTGACATTTGTCTCGACCTCTTTCAAAAGCCGCGCACGGATATTTCTCGAGGTGACGAATTTTCCCTCTCGCCCGGCAAAGGGACTGTCGTTAACGATAAAATTCATCGAAATTGTCGGAGCGTCTATTTTCACGAAGGGAAGCGGCTCAACGCATTCCACAGCGCAGGCTGTTTCGCCGATGTTAAGGTCATCAATGCCCGCTATAGCGACAATGTCGCCCATTTTCGCCTTCTCGACCTCCACGCGCTTCAGTCCCTCAAAGGCATACAGCCTCGAAACCTTCGCATTTTGCGTTGTGCCGTCCGTTTTGCACATTACTATGCTTTGGTTGCGTATAATTTCGCCGCGTTCGATTCTTCCGATGCCGATTCTGCCGATATAATCGTCATAATCAAGGCTCGAAAAAAGCAGCTGAAGCGGTGCATCTGTTTCACCCTCGGGCGGCTCGATGTTTAATATTATAGCCTCAAAAAGCGGCTGCATGTCTCCGCTTCTGGCGTTTTCATCATTTGAAGAATATCCCTCGCGCGCGCTGGCGTAAACTACGGGGAACTCAAGCTGGTCGTCGTCTGCGCCCAATTCAATAAAGAGGTCTAGTACCTCGTCAATGACCTCAGCCGGTCTTGCACCGGGACGGTCGATTTTGTTGATTACGACAAGCGGCTTTTTCCCGAGAGCAAGGGCTTTTGTGAGCACGAAGCGTGTCTGTGGCATACAGCCCTCAAAAGCGTCTACGAGCAGAATGACCCCGTCAACCATCATCATAATACGCTCAACCTCGCCGCCGAAATCGGCGTGTCCGGGAGTGTCGATAATATTTATTTTTATTCCGTTATAGTGAACGGAAGTGTTTTTTGAAAGAATTGTTATGCCTCTCTCGCGCTCTATGTCGTTCGAGTCCATGACCCGCTCGGCAACCTGCTCATTAACGCGGAAGGTACCGCTCTGCTGCAGCAGGCAGTCGACAAGAGTGGTTTTCCCGTGGTCAACATGGGCGATTATGGCGATATTTCTTACATCATCTCTCGTGCTCAAAAAAAAGACCCCTTAATATGTTTATGGATTTAGTTTATAAATTTTTAACAGGTGTATAACATGAATTCACTGATATAAAATCCAAATAAATAGTATACTATAATTTACGGCAAAATGCAAGAAAAAATTTAGCAGTAAAAAAAGGAAGGTTTTTATGTCTTACAAATTAGTCGGCGGGGATATTGCCCTGCTTGTCAATGACGGCGCAGAGCCTATACTGCATGATGTTCAGTCGGTTCTCGATGTTTTTGTCACTGTCAGTTATAAAAGCGGATATAATAAAATTATTGTTCTCAAAGAGGATATTGTTGAGGGATTTTTTGATTTAAAAACAGGAATAGCCGGTGAGCTGCTGCAGAAGTTTGTCAATTACGGCTACAGAGTTGCCATTGTCGGCGATTTCAGCGTCTACACGAGCAAGGCGCTTAGGGATTTTATCTATGAGAGCAACAATGCCGGGACAATAAATTTTGTCGAATCAGTCGAAAAAGCAATTGAATTACTCAGTCAAGGGTGATATAATCATCATAGATTTTTTTGTAATAAGGTAAGTAGTTACCAAACTTGAAAAACTTGTTTTTCAAAAGATTTTCTGCCTTTTATACAAATCAAAATCAGGACACACTGGCTCGCTATTGACTGAAAGGTATGGATATAAAAATGGAAACTGAAAGAAAAGCACTTTCGGTTGTTTTTTATGCCTTGTTCACGGCACTGATTGCAGGGTATTTTTACGCCGAATTTTTTACCGCGACCGTTTTTAGCGTTTCGCGCAAGCTGACGGTCTGCTTTGCCGCGTTTGTTCTGATGTATATCGCGACTTATTCGCGCGTCCGCTCTCTAGAGGACAGGGTGAAAAAATTTAACACTGTCCGGTTTTTTTCATGGAGTATGTTTGTGCTGTATCTCGTGTTTCTTTTTTCACTGCTCTATATGGATTCGGCTTTCGGACGAAAGTTGATACTGTTTAAAGACTTTCACGAGCTTGAAATTTACTTTGAGTCACACAGCAATCTGCAGCTTTTTGATACGATACTTGAATATCTCGAGATGCTTTCAAACAGGGTGATAAAGGCGACAACCTTCAACTTACTTGGAAATATAGCGGCGTTCATGCCCTTTGGGCTGTTTTTACCGCTCCTGTCGCTCTCCTGCAGGCGGCTGCGCGGATTTTCACTCGCGATGGTTCTGATTTTGCTGCTTGCCGAAGGATTGCAAATTATTTTTATGACAGGAGTTTTTGATGTTGATGACATTGTCTTGAATTTTATAGGCGCATTGCTCGTTTTCGGTCTTGTGAAGACTGAATTTGTGCAGTTTATTTTTAGAAAAAAATTGTTAATGATATAAAGAGAATATTTAAGGGATGGAAAAGGATTAGAAAAATGGATGTTTTAAAAGGCGGCAACCCTCTCGGCAGCGAGCCTGTATGGAGGTTAATCAGAAAATTCGCAGCACCGGCAGTATTCGGTTTTCTTGTTAATTCGATTTACAATATTACCGACCAGATTTTTATCGGTCATGTCGTCGGAATGCTCGGCAACGCGGCAACAAATGTCGCTTTCCCGATAGTTATTCTTGTCATCTCCGCCGCCTCACTGTTCGGCACGGGCGGCGCGACAAACCTGAGCCTGAGCCTCGGGAAAAAAGAGGAGGACAAGGCGGCTGTTTTTGCCGGAAACGCAATTTCAATGATGCTGATTTCGGGAATCGGTATTGCCGCGTTTATTCTCATTTTCCTTGAGCCGCTCATGAAGCTTTTCGGGGCGACGGAAGCGACACTTTCGATGTCTGTGACCTATTCCGGCATAACGGCAGTCGGAATCCCCTTTGTGCTAATGACTGCCGCCGCCTCGCACCTAATCCGCGCGGACGGAAGCCCGAATTTCGCAATGTTTTCTACGGTTATCGGTGCAGTTATCAATGTTGTGCTTGACGCGCTTTTTATGTTCGGCTTCAAATGGGGCATAGCGGGAGCCGCTTGGGCAACAGTTATCGGGCAGATTGTTTCGGGCTTAATCACCTTCGCCTATATTTTTAGATTCAAGCATATAAAGCTGACAAAATCGTCATTTATAATAAAATCCCGTTGTCTCGCTCAGATATGCCGCTTGGGTTTTTCCGGTTTTATGTTCCAGATTATTATGATGAGCGTCCAGATTGTGATGAATAAATCACTTAATTTTTACGGCTCGCAGTCGGTTTACGGAGCGGATATTCCTTTTGCAGTTGTCGCAGTTGTCTCGAAGCTGAGCGGTGTTATTTTTGCCTTTCTTGTCGGCATTGCCCTCGGATGTCAGCCGATTTTCGGCTTTAATTACGGCGCGAAAAACTATAAAAGAGTTAAAGAAACCTATTATAAGGCTCTGCTTGTATCAACCGCCGTTTCGGTTGTTTCATTTTTGCTGCTGCAGTTTTTTCCGCGTCAGATAGCCTCGCTATTCGGCGGCGGCAGTGAGGAGTATTTCCGCTTCGCCGAGAGGTATATGCGGATTTTTATGCTGATGATGTTCATGAACTCGGTGCATCCTTTGACCTCAAACTTTTTCACGGCTACAGGAAAGGCGAGACAGGGGATATTCCTGACAATATCAAGGCAGGGGCTTTTTCTTATACCTCTCCTGCTCATACTGCCGCGCTTCATCGGGATTGACGGTATTTTGTATGCGGGACCGATTTCCGACGCTTTTTCGGCGGCTGTTTCGATATCGCTGGCGGTAATAGAGATGAGAAAACTCTCCGCGCTTGATAAGAAATCAGAAAATGACTCATTTTAAAGTACAAATATGGAAGGAATGATATAGAATGAGCGGACAGACAGAATTTTTTCACGGTGTATCCTGTGAGAGCCTTTATGACTGCGGCGATGGAGCTTACATGGAACTTGCAGGCAACTCCAGTCGAGCGGTTTTTGACGAATGCGTAAAAGGACTGACAGCGAAAGGTTTTTCTCCTTTTTCAAGTGACAGTATTGGCGAAAATTACGGTGCCACTCTCAGTGACGGCTCCTGTTTCGCTCATGTTTATTACTGCGAAAGCGAAAAGGCTCTGAGGGTGATATATGACCCGTTTACCGCAGTTTTTGAGAATGAAGCGGCTGTAGGCGAAGCGGCTTGCGGGACGCTGATGTATCAGTTCGAAACTGACCATTCACTGATTGATTGCGGCATGTGCTATATTTTCAAGTGCTGTGACGGCAGCTTTTTTATCATTGATTCGGCGCATTTTTTCTCTCATAACGATAATGACCGCATACATAAATTCCTGAGCGAGCGTACGCCTCCAAATAAAAAAATCGTCATCGCGGGCTGGTATTTTTCCCACGCGCATAACGACCACATCAATAAATTTATGGATTTTCTTAAATACAATGCAGATGACTGCATAATTGAGAAGCTTTATTATAATTTTGTTCCTTTATCACACAAAGACAGTCATCAATGGTCACAAAGGGACAGGGATCTGATGAAGGATTTCCACAGGCTTGTCGCGAGGTATCCGGACATTCCCAAGGTTAAGCTGCATACTCTACAAAAATTTTATGTCAGAAATTTATGTTTTCGAGTGCTTTGCACGCACGAGGATGTTCACCCCGAATCGCTTGAGATGTATAATTGTTCCTCGACGGTTCTGATGCTGGAGGTCGGTTCCACCAAGGTTTTATTACCGGGGGACGCTTCGGGCATCGAGGGGGATATTCTGCTGCGGCGGTACGGCGATTACCTCACAGCCGATATAGTTCAAGTCGCGCACCACGGTCATTTCGGGCTGAGCGCTGAGCTGTACGAGGCGGTTAATGCCCGGCTAGCCCTGTTCCCGACTACTGAGATTAAATTCGACGAGGAATACGAGGTTTTTGAGGCGAATAGAAGAGCAGTTGAAATGAGTGAAAAATATATAATTTCCTCAAACGGCACCGCCGAAATTCCCCTGCCGTATGACGGCACAGTGAACATGCTCGCGGACGAGACCTTTGAGGATTTCGCTCGGATAAACCGACTCTGGGGCTACGAGTACACCGACGAACGAAAAACTGAGCTGTACCGGGAGTTTTTGCGCCGTGGAGGGGATACAGTATAATTCAATGTTTATTCCTACTCACCTCTTGAGCGGTGTGTCATTGATGATTTCTACGGAGTCAAACCCGAATAGTTTATTATTCCTATTAAAACACCGGCTGCTCTGATAAAAATCAGAAGCTTCCGGTGTTTTCTATTTTTTGTTCACAACTGCAACAGATATGATGTTTTTTTTATCTTATAAATATCAACAAAATATTAAAGGTGGTTGTTTTGATGAGTATAAAAGCGAAATTTATGCTGTTTTTCAGCCTCTTGATGTCAGTATTGATTTTTGCCGGAAATCTCACGGCAGCGGCTGAGGTTTCCCTTGTAAATGAAAAGAAACCGTTTATTTATTATAGCTACTTTGTTGATGAATATTACCCCGATGAAATCAAGGTTAGGTTCCATTATAAAAATGAAGCTTCCGCTGATAAGTTTTTAGGCGATCTGGATGATAATGGTATAACCACCGCCGCTGACGCGCGTATTTTATTAAAAGCTTCGGCTCAGCTAATAACGCTCTCAGCGGAGAATCGAGTGCTGGCTGATGTCGATTATGACGGCGCTGTGACGGCAAAAGACGCGCGAAATGTATTGCATGTCAGCGCGGGACTGCAAAGATTTATATACAGAAATGATGATTATTTTACTAAAGAAGAAAAATTGCAATACTTTTTAGCTAACTTCAATGAGACTAACGACATCATTGTCGGCAAGCCTGTTGAGGTAATAAAAACAAGTGAGTATTTTGCAATGTTTTCTTTCGGATGTATTTTAGTAAGGGAAGTTGATTATATTTTCCGGATTACCGACAATTTGTCAAGCAGGGCGCTGCCTGAATTTATTGTGCTGAGCTGTCAGCTCGGAGATATACTTGAAATTGGAACCGAATATTATATTTTACCCGATCACTTATATAATGCTCTCTGGGATACCTATTTTCTATCCGGATATCCCAAATACTTAGCCGCGAATATGTTAAGCAGAGAGGATATTGAATTTTTAAGAGAAGGCGCAGTAAATAAGGCGAAAAACTTTAAAGAGGTAGAACGTGTAGCGGAAAAAGCTTCACTGTCCCCGGATTTTATTTCGGCTGTGGACATTGCGCTTGAGGTAAAAATCCTTGAAAAACACAAGGAGAAAAGTGCTGAAAATATTTATGATGTAAAATATGAAATAAACCGGATTTTATTCGGGAAAGAAAATGAGAGACTGCTGCGGGAAAGTCTGCGCATTAATTCGGATGTTGAAGTCGGCGGGACATATTTGATTCTTCTTGAGACTTTTAATAACGAATTTGTTCTACCTGCGGCGCGAAGCGGTGCTGTTATTGACAAAAATTCCGCGGAATTTGCTGATTATGCGGAAGCTTTTTCTTCGAGCAGGTGAAAATATAATCTTGTTGACAAAATTGCTATTAAGAAGTATACTGTTATTGGGATAGTATGCCTGTAATTGCTGAAATCAAATGAGTAAATGAGAGTGTGATGGCGGTGCGGAAAAATAGCAGTATTTTAGCGTATGCGGCATGTATATTACCTTACATAATATTATATAACACTGATTACGAGTATATAACAAGAAATATCTGCTCCCTTAGCTACCTGATAATCACTATAGTATTTGTTCGCAGGTTAATCAAGGAGAAAGCCGTAATTCGCACAACGATTGATTGCTGTTTTTTATGTCTCTCTTTCAACATGATTTTAACGGATGCGAAATACAAATATATGATTAGTTTATATCTAGTGTTCAGGCTGTTTTTTGCCGCAATTGACGTTTACTACAAGCGTAAAAATATAAATTTTTCTAGTGTTCATTCAGGTAAAATGCCTTTCGGTGAAAATATAGTAAAATATATTGTCACTCCTATTTTACTGTGGTCAATGTTTATAATTCTTGTTGAGTCTTTTATATTGATTGAAAATAGAGATTTCGCTAATTTTGCTGTGGACTTTATCTGCCATCTAATGCTGATTGCTTTTGTTGTTATAATAAATTACTCTGGCAACTATCCGAATTATAAAATCTTGGTTTTAATTCCTTTGGGAATATATTATCCGTTGACCTTGTTTGGCGGTATCCGAACTGTTACTGTTTATTATAATAATTATTGGGAAAATCAGGGCTTGAAATTTGCCGCTTTTCAGATTTTAGGCGAACTTATCCTGTCTTTTGCATTATTATTACTCCTTGGAATAATATTTAGAAAAAAAACGGAAAAAACTGCGGGAATTATTGCACTTTTTAGTTTTATTTTTAAAACAATTACTTATTTTATTTCCAGACAAACAGACCCTTTATACATGAACCAAAGCCCGGAATCGATAAAATTAACGGTATTAGTGATTTTACCGGATTTATTAATCGGACTGACCTTATTGATTTGTCCGGTATTGTCGCGCCCGATAAGAAGCCAAAGAATAGCAGCGAAACCACCGGAGCAGGAGGCTTCAAATGAAATTGTCGAAGAAATTGAATAAAATTGAATATCTTGATTTGTTCACGGACCTGTTTGAGTTTAAAAGTATTTTTGATGAAAACGGCTGTGAATATATCGTTTACAAAAGCAGTTCGCTAGATAAAATAAGCAACATTGGGGACAAAACGCAATTTGAAGCTGTTGAAAATCATGTTCATTTGTTTGATAAAATCAGCCGCAGAGAAAGAAAAAAGTTGATACCTTCGGCAAAAAAGCTGGGTTCATTGCTGATGTTTTGCTTGAAGAAGAATTATCCTCAAAAGCAATTTTATGTTTATGTCTCGATTTGTGTCAATGAATCAATGATAATTCGATTTCACCAAAAATGGGATAATCAAGCTCCGTATTTATCTCCGGAGCTTGATCTGAATGAAAACAGCACAATTCTTTTCTTTGAAGGATAAATAAAAATTAAGGCGGGTGAAAAGATTTATGGGAGAATTCGCGTTTGGGATTTATGCTTATAAAACAAAAAAATCGCAGGTTTTGGAGGTTTTGCCGTCAATTCTCAGGCAGAGCGGCTTCACACTCTGCAGCAATGAAGAAAGTGACCGCGCCATAGCTGTTGTCTCTCTCGGGGACTGGATAGGCGTTTATGATTCGGAATATTATGCTGATTCATTAAATAAACCGTTTTCCGCAAGCTTTGATATGCCCTGCGTCTCCATTGACCTTCAGGACGGCGACTGTCTTGAGACGGCACTTTGGAAAAACGGTAAGCGCGAAGACCTTTACATTTCTCATCCGCTCTGCATTGAGCGGCGGCGCAGTAAAAATAACTGCGGTAACACCGAAAAGTGGACGGCGGTTACAGATAAAACCGCTGCTTTAAAAGAACTATTCACAGGTGATGGCGGTGCTACTGATAAAATGTTTGAACTTTCCGAGATTCTAGGTTTTCCTCAGGATTTCGCGATTATGCAGTATACATTTTTAAAAGAGATTGAAAACAGTGAAATAAGCTATCTATATTTCCGTGAGGCGGGAGAAAAGCCTGCCGTGCCGGAAGCGCCCGTTTTTCTCTGGCAAAGCGGCGGTTATGCGATACCGGTTAACCGGGAGCTGGAGACAATGTCTGTTAAAAAAGGGCTTCCGAAGCATGTTTTACGCGTCGGAGATGTTTTTTCGGTCGAGAGCAACTTTGTAAATACCGGCAGAAGCTGCAGGGGGATAACTGTTTATATCGCGGGCGGTAATGTTGAGAATAAAAGTGTAATTTATGATAAACTGGAAATATACGAGGGATATCTCCCCCGCAACAAGCTGATAGCTCAGGTTAATCTAAAAGAGATTCTGTCCTCCGACGGCAGAAATTGTTTCGGGATTCGCCTTGATGACTTCGAATTTCCGCATGGTATGACCTCGGAAGAAAAAACAAGAGCGGAAAAGCTGAAGAAGCCTGTAACAGATATACATTTTGCTTTTAATGCTTACGGAACCTTGCTCAGGTCTGATGATTTCCCTGACAGTTCTATATTTATCCATCCGAATGAGAATTTTAAGGCGGGCTATGCCTCCAGATTCCTTATGCGCGGAACAGTTTTTAAGCCGTGATAAATTGTCAGAGGTTCATAAGAATACATTTTTCGTCTTTTAAAAAAATATTAAGCAGGGCACTCATATGGACATAAAAGAAATGACCTTGAGCAATGGTATGAAATTAATTTCCTGCGCTAATACTTCGCTAAACAGGTTTTGTATTGGCCTCTATTTTCATGGAGGACCTCTTTTTGAGGACATCAAAACCAATGGGCTGGGGCACCTTTTGGAGCATCTTTTTTTCAGGGAAATGAGCGGAAAAACGCAGGCTGAAATCTTCCGTGCGTATAATAATATTGGGGGATACCTCAGGGGTTCAACGTATCCTGATTATATCAGACTTGATATAACTGCATCTGCAGAATATTTTAATGAGGCATTCGAAATAATGTTTAATTCATTGCAGTCATGTGTTCTATCTCAAGAGAGCATTGATGATGAAAAAGCCGTTGTTATAAAACAGATTGAGCATAAGCCGGGTCTGGGTTTTTCTGAGTATTACCTTCATTTATATCTGATGAATACAAGATACTCATGGTTTATAATGGGCAATATCGATACGCTCAGGGCAATGAGTATGCCTGATATAAATGCCGCGAGAAAAAGGCTCGTCAGCGCGGATAATATCTGCTGTATAATCAGCGGCAATTTCTCAGAAAAAGACTTTGCGAATGCAGCCGGAAAACTTAAAGGCATTCCGGTTTGCGAAAACAGTAAAATTGAGGCGATTTCGAACCTGCCGAAGTCATTTTGCGAACGGGATGAAAAGTCGGATTTATATTATCATTTAACAGATAAAGAGGACGATATTTCGAATATCTCAATTATTTTTGATATTGATCCAAATAAAGTCAACAGCTGTGCCGCCGATATACTGACCTCGGTTCTCTCTCAGGGTGACGGTTCGCTTCTCAGCATGGAGCTTCGTGAAAAATATGCATATACAGACGAGGTTTATGCCCGCTCAATTAAATACAAGGGATTTAGTATTATTGAAATTAGTTTTGCAGCGGATATGTATAATATTGTAAATTGCCTGAAAATAATTTTTGAAAGCCTTCAAGCTATCAAGAGCGAAATTACAAACGAACAGCTTCTTGAGAATCTTCTTTTTTATGCTAAAAATCAGCGATGGCTTTATGACGACCCCAGAGCGCTCCAGACAGAAATCGGATGGCACTATATGAGCTTAAATGATACTTATCTGATTGAGGATATAATAGCGGAGTATGAGAGGATTGATGTTGAAATACTCAAAGAGACCGCGGGGGAAATTTTCCGCTCAAAAAATATGTCTGTTTTTATCTCATATAACAGTAAAATAGTTAAAAAAAGCAAGCTTAAAAACGAGATAGCCGATTTCCGGCGTTCTTTAAATTAATCAAATATTTTTTATTTGTTGAGCAGGTAGCCGACCGCGCAGCATCTTCACCCCGAGCGGGACAAGCACGCACGCGAGCAATAACTCGACATACCAGCCGTCGCTTTCCTTCAGCACTCCCAGCCACTCGAAGCCGGTTATCGCGAGAACGGCACACTGCGCAAGATTTAATATAAAAAGGGTTGTTTCTTTTACGGTTTTGCCCGGCTTTCGCGGACCGAAAACGCACGAAAGATAGGCGCCGACCGCGAGCAGAGGCCAGCCGGCGAGAGCCAGAGCGGAAAAGGTTACAGGAATATTGAGCGGTCCATAGGAAATATCGGCATACCTGCCCATGACGAAATTCGTCGCAAACTCAACACCCTGCTCCTTCACAAGCGCAAAGGCGGTATGGTCAACTCCCGCATGATAGACACGGGAAACCAGACTGAGAAGCGCGAAGGTTCCGCCAAATAAGGCGAGACCGGGACAGCGCGAGGCTATTGTTCTCGCGAGGGCAAGCACAGCGGGACAGAGAAGAAAAACACCGGCGAGGTAAATGCCATAAGCTGTAATCACAAGTGTGGGGTCGGCTTGAAATGCGGCGAGTTGACCTGGCGCGGCGAAGGGCTGCGCATTGAAATCAGCAAGCTGCTGCGCAGTAAATGTACCGTTATGAAGCGGCAAAAACCGCAGGAACATCCCCAGCGCCCATAAAACAGAGCCGAGTATGAGCGACATGCCGCCGAGCCGCCGTCCGGGAATCCATATCTCATCGCTGCGCAGAGATGATTTGATTTTTAAAAAGCTCATATGTTTTTTCATACCTTTTATATTTTTTTCCATATTATAGCTTTAATTCTTGAACTTTTCAATCAAAATTTTTTATGATTGACTTTTTTACTTTACTAACGTGGGCATGGCTTGCCAAGCCCACAACCCAAGTCCTGTTTTTTATTGAGCTTTCAGCCCACTAAGGTACTAAGATATAATTTAGTAAATAGTAAATTAGCAAAATCCAAACATCAATCCCCCTGCCGTATTATGCGGCAGGGGGATTGATGTGGGTGCGCTTAAAATATATTAATTAGGAATCAGGGATTTGTGTAGAGCTTCAGCATGTTCATACCGCCGCCTTCCCAGTATTCGTCGGTGATGACATCAATGCGGTTGAAGCCTGGCTGAAGGAGAGCCTTGATGTCCATAGCCGGAGCGTTTTCGTCAAGGTCGATAACCCAGCCGTCTGTGTGCGGAAATACACTCTTGAATACACCGTTTACGCCGTTTCGTACGCATATGCCGTCCTGACCCATGAAGGTGCTCCTGTTGAGAGCGCCGTACTGGTTGTTGCCCGCGATAACGTCAGTGCCGCCCCAGTATACAAGCTCGCCGTTGATGAAGACAAACATATTGTCGTTGACAGGCATGACATAGCTTCTGTTGCCGAGTTCGTCCTCGGGAGCAAGGTAGCATTCACTCATCGCACCGAGCTGCTCCTGTGTGAAGCTGACATAGGCTGTGAATCTTCTGATTGAGTATTCGCCTCTGTTCTCAACAGTACCGGAGATTCCGAAGTGCTTCCATGAAGCCCAGCTATAAGAGACATTGCCGTTTTCGTTCTTGTACTTGTCGAAGTAGACGCCGCCGTCCCAGATGTGCTGAATGCCGACAAGCTGCTCGCCTACAGGGGTTGTGATTTCAGTGCCTGCTGCTGCTTTCGCGTTAGCAACGCTTCTGACCTGCTCGTTTTCGAAATACTTAAGAGGAGTGTTCTGGTATGCTTCCTCATATGTCCACGCGTCTGAGCTTAAATTAACCTTTTTAATAAATTTTGCGATTTCAAGCTCGCTGCTGCGCATCCAGCCAAGGTTCATGCCGTTGGGGATAATTGTTACATAAATGACTTTTACAATATTTGTCTCAGGATCTGCGGAAATTATGACATAGTTCACTGAGTCGGTTGTGTAGTTTGCCGGTAAGAAGGCTTCAATCCAGAGCACGCCGAGGTCTGCCGCTACATCATCATAATTAAGCTCATGACCTGCCGCAAAGCTTGTTGTGCCGTCAGAAGAGCCAAGGAGATTACCCTGAGCTTCGCTGTCCTTGTAGTATTCAACAGTATAAGGATAGAGAACGGGAGGAACAGTCACATAAATAACCTTAACAATATTTGTTTCGGAATACACGGAGATTGTGACATATGTTACGCTGTCTACCATGTATGTGCCGGGTATGAATGCGTCAATCCAGTCATTGCCGAGGTCAGCAGCTACATCGTTGTAGCTGAGCTCGTAGCCTGCGGCAAAGTTTGTTGTGCCGTTTGCTGTGCCGAGGAGATTACCCTCTGTTTCGCTGTCCTTATAATACTCAACAGTATAAGGATACAACATCGGAGGAATGGTGATATAGATAACTTTTACGATATTTGTTTCAGGGTCTATGGAGATTGTGACATAGGTAACACTGTCTACCATGTAGTTGCCGGGCTTGAAAGCGTCAATCCAGTCCTCGCCGAGATCTGCCGCGACATCATCAAAATCAAGGACATAACCGGGAATGAAGTTTGTTGTACCGTCCGCTGTTCCGAGGAGGTTTTCTTCCATTTCGCCGTCTTTATAGTATTCAACTGTGTAAGGATACTTAATCTGAGTGTAGAGAACCTTTACTACATTGTTTTCGACAACTGTAGTAATTGTGCAGTACTGAGTGGATTCTACCTGATAACCTGCGGGCTTCTGAGCGTCAACCCA